>CAYTUQ010000005.1:0-138685 GCA_964441235.1 uncultured bacterium
TATGTAAATTATTGTTTTTAAAGAAAATCCTTTTTTAAAGTGTCAAACTTGAGTTAAATATCAAGAAATTTAAATTTAAAATTGCTATTTGAAATTTGCAATTATCTATTAAAGAATCTTACTAACAATTCTCTGAATATACTCCGGTGTAGTACCACAGCAACCGCCTACAATTTCTACACCGATTTTTTTTATAGATAGTATATTATCTGAGAAGAAATCTTCATCTTCAGGATAGATAATACTTAACCCTTTAACCTCTGGGATTCCAGCATTTGGCTGAATAATTACAGGGCTATCAATGCAATCCCGGATCTCTCCAGCGAGTAAAACCATCTTATCGCTTCCTATGGAACAATTAGCTCCAACAGCTTCAGCTCCGGCATCAACCAATCTTTTCATGCTGTCTTCGACTCTATTTCCCATCAGAGTAACAAAACCCGTCGGTTTTTGCTCGAAAGTGAGAGTTGCAAATATCGGCAAAGACGAAACAGATTGAACTCCATTAATAGCAGCAAGGGATTCCTTGATATCGAACATTGTTTCAATTATAAAAAGGTCGGCACCTGCTTTGTACAAATACTCTGCCTGCTCTGCAAAGCAGTCAACAGCTTCTTCAGAGCTGATAGTGCCGAATGGTTTTAACATCTCTCCGGTTGGACCAATATCACCTGCCACAAATTTATTATCACCCGCTGCCTCTTTAGCGAGTTGAACGGCGATTTTGTTTATTTCTTCGACCTCTTTTCCCAATCCAACTTTCGACAGTTTAATAGGAGAGCCACCAAATGTATTTGTTGTTACGACATTAGAGCCAGCCTCGAAGTAGGACTTGTGAATATTTCTCACTACATCGGGCTTTTCAAGAATCCATAATTCAGATGCTTTTCCTCCCTTAAGTCCCTCGCGAATAAGCATTGTTCCCATTGCACCATCAAATAGTAAACCGTCTTTTATTGCTTTTTCGATAATATCCATAATTAAACTACCCCCATCAATTTTTTTGCAACTTTCACAGCAGCCATGGCATTTTGTCCATATCCATCCGCTCCAATTTCATCTGCCCATCTATGTGAAACAGGAGCGCCTCCAACCAGCACCTTAAATTGGTCTCGCAAACCTCTCTCCTTAAGTGTTTCAATGATTTTCCGCTGTCCTATCATAGTAGTTGTTAGCAGAGCAGAAACACAGATAAAATCCGACTCAAAAGCAATAGCTTCCTCGATAAATTTTGAAACAGGCACACTTGCACCGAGGTCTTTTATTTCAAAACCGGCAGTTGATAAAATCGTACCGACAAGAGTTTTACCAATATCATGTATATCTCCCTCTACAGTACCGATAACAACCTTACCAAGAATTTTTCTTGATACGCCTTCCGATTTCATGATTGGAGTTAGTATCTCAATCGCACTTTTCATAGCTTCTGAACTGATAATTAATTCGGGCAAAAAGTACTCACCGGCTTCAAACAAATCACCTGCTTTTCTGATACCCGGGACGAGACCGCTATCTAGAATTTCATTAGATTTTAAGCCTTCACTAATAGCTCTTTTGACAAGCGAATTCGTCTCTTCACGTTCACCCTTAAAAACAGCATCACCGATCTGATTAAGGAGTAACTCTCTGCTCATATTTTCCCCTTTCGATAAAATGTGAAAAATTCAATGTATTCAAACCAATAGAAATTTATATCAATGCCGTAAATTTAGAGGTTCGGATCGTTATTTTAATAGAACCACTTTTTTCGTTTTAGAAAAATCTTTATCAGCTTTCGACTGACAAAAATATACGTCATTTATAACAATATTATTACAGATATTTTTACCATCAATCTTTCAGGGTTCAGATACCTGAAAGGTTTTGTATGACGCAAAGATTTTTTAAAAAGGGTATGTAATAACGTAACTGTTTACACACTATTTTATTTTAATTAGTGTCTGTCTATAAAGTCGAATAAACCGATCCATACGGATCTGTAAGATGAATCGGTTAGAGTTTTTTAATGTATTCATGCCCACCCTGATAAATCAGGGTGTTGTCTTAACATCTTAATAATGTGATAATTGAGATAACACCACAATTTATTGTGGTGGATAAGCGATGTC
The DNA here is from genome assembly GCA_964441235.1 of uncultured bacterium. Classification (GTDB taxonomy): domain Bacteria; phylum Fidelibacterota; class UBA2242; order UBA2242; family UBA2242; genus BS750m-G69. The sequence continues at coordinate 2,109 of CAYTUQ010000005.1, forward strand.
CAATATTATAAAACCACTTTAGTGGTTTACTGAGTTTATAGACAAACTTTATATAGACAGTTATAAAATTTAAAGCTGTGAACGGTTACGTAATAACTTACCTTAGAAAGATCATCTTTTCCGTCCTGATAAAGCCTTTATCAGTGGTCAATTGATAGAAATAGACGCCATTTCCTACTATACGGTCATTAGCATCTTTACCACTCCAGGTAACTTCATATTGATTTTGCTGAAGTTCTCCGTTAATAAGCGTTTTTACTAAATTTCCACGCAGGTCAATAATCCTCAGTGTAACGTGAGCGTTTTCAGGGATGTAAAAACTGATATTTGTAGTTGGATTGAATGGATTCGGATAGCAGGGAAAAAGCTGGAAGTCGTCGGGAACCATTCCCAATTCTTCTCTGCCTTTAGGTATCGCAGAAACTATATTGTGCTTCTCTGTCTCACCGGCTCGACTCACATCTTCCAGTTGATACCAGTATTCGATGCCATTAATCACATTTCTATCAACATATTGGTATTCATGTCTGGATGAAGTATTGCCGTGACCGGGAATCAATTGATAATTGATAATTGATAATTGTTCATCTGAATAAAGGTTTCTATAAATATTAAATCCAAGATTTTCTACTTCGCTTTCGGTTACCCAGTTTAAAGTGACTTTAGCGTTGCCGGGAGTGGCGGTGAAGGAGGTGAGGGTGACGGGTAGGGAGACATCTTCTATCTCGTCTAAGTCTGTTTCGACGCCTGGGTCACCAGAAGTCCATTTAGTGCTTTCCTGGGTATTGAAGATAGAATTATCAGCATTTCTCGCCTGGAGTTTTGGGATAGATGTATTTGCTGGAACAGCTATCTTGAAGTAGCCTGATGTCGTTGTGTATCCTTCAGTTACTCCATTATCCTCAATAGCATATGTTCCAATTATTTCATTACTCGCATTAAAAGCTAAGACAGCTTTACCCGCTGTAGATGACGTAGCAGTGGCATAAACCCAGGAGCCATTGCCTGTTTCAGAAGTCATATCAAGTAAAGTAATTGAACTATCCAAGTTAGTAGTGACAGGGTCTCCGCTCAGTTTTCTGAGATTAATAGAAAATTTTACGTCGCCAGCAGATAGTGTGTCGTTTTTTACGAACACCCACATTTCCTCTGACGCAGAAGTTGCAGTAAAAGAAGGCTGGTTCTTCCACTGTGCCGTGCTTTTATTCCATTGCTTACTGTTATTATCCCAAATATAACCAGAATATTTTGAATCTGTGTAAAACCTGACCTTATAGGCATAGACCGTATCTTGTGTCAACCCAATGAAAGTTACATATACTGCACAGGGTGTTCCATCTTGAGAGATGTTTAAGGGATAATCTCCTGTGTTAAGTGTTACCCCAAGTGCCGCAAATGCAGCGGGAACCAATACTAATACCATCACCCCAACCATCAGCACAGCGCTCAGCCTTTTCATAACAGCCTCCTTTCCGGTTTCTCCACTTAGATTTCTAAAATATTAAAACTTCAAGACTCAAAAGAGCTCAGTTTTCAATTTCTTATCTTTTTATAATTTGGATATAATTTTGAGAAAGTCAAGTTAATTTTTCGAGTTTGGGTTGGGCTAATGAAATTCAATTGAGTAATTAGAATCTGTCCACAAACCCGTTTCCGCCCCGATTTATCGTAACTAAACGGGTTTTGTTCTAATTGCGAAGACATCAATGCCTTCGTTAAGGGGGTGTGATAGAATAAAGTTGTCATTCTCGGAGACCCGTCTGGCGATGGTGAATTATCATTGTGTCCCGAAACTTCGGGATGAATTTACAATATTAATAATTTTCAGGGGGTGAGAAAAAACTAATTACTATTTACAGAATTATATTCATAATATTTTTTCGGAGACCCGTCTGGCGATTGAACTTAGAATAATACAAAAATCCATTTTATTTCTTCTTCCCAGAGGGATGTCTTCGACACATCCCCTAAAGGTTATTTTATCACACCCCCTAAATCGAAAAAAGACGGATAAATCAGCCTATTTTAAGGCAGACACATTTATGTGGGTTTTTGTTAACAAGGGATGTGATTTATCGCCTTGCATCTTAAAATTTGGCTTCGTTACTAGCCGGACATTCTGTTCGCGCGTCGAAGATGTCTTTGTGAAAAGCAGGTTTGTTTATTGCATCTGTGTTCTTGGTAACTTGATGGCTGAACTGTAAATTTCAATTTGGGAATTTAAAACAGATTACAAATACAAATGTAGAGGGAAATAAGGTTTGAAACTATGAAGACATATCTCGATTGTGTGCCGTGTGTTGTAAAATTTGCTTTAAGTGCAATTCGAAAAGTGACATATAGTGAAGAAATTCAGGAAAAGATCATGCGAGAGGTATTGTATGAGCTTTCGCGGATTGACTTTAGCCTTTCGCCGCCGGAAATCAGCCATATAGTTTTCCATTATATAAAGGAATATTTCGGAGATGTTGATCCCTATCTTGAAGACAAAAAGCGATTTAACAGGTTCTGTTTGACTCTTTTACCACAGCTGAGAGAAAGAGTTGTTAGATCAAAAAATCCATTTGACACGACAATTCGAATGTCAATAGCCGGTAATATTATTGATTCCGGCGTTAACACAAATGTTAATGAAAGAGATGTTCTTGATACCATCGAAGAGTGTATGACTGCAAATCTTTATACCGATGAATGTATCATTACTCTTCATGAAGAGATAAGAAGTGCCAAAAGTATTCTGATTTTGGGAGATAATGCAGGTGAAATAGTTTTTGATCAGCTATTGATTGACCAGATGCCAAAGGAAATTGTAACATACGTCGTAAAAAGCGCTCCGATATTAAATGATGCGACGATGGAAGATGCAGTAGAAACCGGTTTAACAAAAATAGTAAATGTTATAGGTAATGGCTCGGATTCTCCAGGGACAATTCTGGATAGATGTTCACGTGAATTTATAGAGCAATTTAATGAGGCAGATGTAGTTATCGGAAAAGGACAGGCAAATTACGAGACCCTGAGCGATGTTGATAGGGCAATATTTTTTATATTGAAAATCAAATGTCCCGTAATCGCAAGGGATATGGGCTATAGTGATGGGAATTGTATCGTCATTAAGAAAAATAAGGTGGAAAGTTTATAAGTGAAACGTGAAGATGTGATTATTTGTTATTTCTTTCTATATAGAGATGAGATGAAAAGTGAAATTGTGAAATTTAAGAGAGTTTGAGATATGCTGATCCATGTTTTGAAACAATCTTTAATGTACCGCGGAGCTCTGCTCCGCAATCCCACCAGAGAAGTGTTTATTTGGTTAAGTAGTTTTATATCCCCCGAATCCGTCAAAAATCCGGACAGGTAAATTCGGGGATTATCTCAACTATCTAAATTGCTTCGAATCTCTTTACAAAACTGAGTTTTGTGTTGTAGACATCTCCATGTGATGACGCAATTGTTTCAGAAACTTTTTTTCTTCAGTTGTGAGTGCATATTATCGATGTAGAGAACACAGTTTCCTATTTAGTTCACATCATGAAATAAGATTTCGGAACGATTGGAGTCAAGAATTATTTCTCCTTGTAAATTACTCAAACAAACCCCGATGCTTCTCGATTATCTCACGTATAGCTGGTAGAATAAAAACATTAGACAAATCCATTTTACTAAGTACTTTAATCAGAAATTCAATTTGCAGGTCAAGTGGAGTATATTTATTTATTACAACTGTATTATCTTTTTGTACCAAACAGGTGCCGTCTTTGAAATCGCCCTTCCCATAAATTACCGTACATCCAAGACGTTCAAACAACAATTCAAGTTCTTCTCTGATGGACAGCAATTTGGTCTTCGATGTGTTCTTCGGAAGCATAATTTAATTATAAGTATTCATTCCGGTTTTTACGTTCCATCATTTCAACAAGGTCTTTAACTTTTTCTGACTCATTACGATTGACAATAAGTAGAGAATCTTTTGATTGAATTATAATAAGGTCTTTAACGCCTATCGTAGATATCAGGTTTTTTTGCGAATATATATAGCAACCGCTTGTATCAATTGTTTCCGTATCTCCTATCAATACATTGCCATTTTCGTCTTTTTCTTTTATGTCATAGACTACATCCCACGAGCCTACATCGCTCCAATCAAAATTCCCCCTGACGACGTATACGTTTTTGGCTTTTTCCATAACTCCATAATCAATAGAATTGCTGTGAATTGTTGCCCATTGGCGTTTTAATACAGAATTGTAATCAAGAGTGTCAATTGCTTTAGAAACAGCCTGAAGACTTTCATAAAGTTCAGGCAGGAAAAGTTTAATAGAGTTCAAAATGTTAGTAGCTTTCCAGATAAATATACCACTATTCCACAAAAATTCGCCGCTTTCAAGAAACCTTTTAGCAGTATTCAAATTAGGCTTTTCCGCAAAAGTCTTTACTTTATGTATCATGCCATTTTTTACCAAACTTTTTTTATCGAACTGAATATATCCATAGCCTGTTGCCGGTCGTGTTGGTGTAACCCCAAAGGTAATTAGTGCAACATGGTCTCTGGCGTATTTTACACCACTTTCTACTGCTTTGGCGAAACTGTAATGGTCATTAATAAGATGGTCTGCAGGAAAAACGCCAATGACCGCATCGGGATCCTTAGCCTCAATAACTGTTGCAGCCAATCCAATGCATGGCGCTGTGTTTTTACCAGAGGGTTCTGCAATAAAATTATTCTCGGAGAAATCGCTCAATTCATTTAGAATAGGTTCATAAAGGTCCTGTCCAGCAACTATATATATTTTATTCTTGTCACTAACCTCCTGCAGACGGTTGTATGTCAGCCTTAACATTGACTGCTTTGATACTATGTCAATAAGTTGTTTAGGTTTATCTCGATGGCTTCTCGGCCAAAAACGTTTTCCAATACCACCTGCCATTATTACTGAGTACATTTTTATACCTCATTAATTAAATTTTTCACTTTGATAGTTCCTTCAAACACCTTTATTGTAGAACATTTCAAATATAATTTACTTGATATTTTCTCAATTCGCAAATCACCGCCCAGCGCCTTTAAAGTGACAGGCATTTTCTCATTAAATACTTCCGAAATAATAAAAGCAGATACAACAGCTCCCGTACCGTCAGAAGACACGTCTGTGCAGGATAAAGTTTCGTCCTCTACACCTCTTTCATAAGTATGAATTGCCCAATTTCCATCCCAAAGGGATCCTTTCGGATGTGAAACCTTTTCAATATAATCTATATTGGCGTCGAATTTTTTCCTCATTTCGGGCGGTTTTGAATATATATCCATACTATTGAGATTCTTCTGGACTTTCACAAGGTGAGGCACACCGGTATCTACAAGGTATTCTTTTCCATTTTCCAGATTGATCTTATGAAAATTCTCTGGTTGTCGAATTGTTAAAATCACTTTCCCGTTTTCTACTATGCCGAGATGAATGCCATCCGCGGCATAAAATTTATATCTTTTTTGAGTACATATTCCACTTTCGTTAACGTAAGGAATTGCGGCACGAACTCTATTTTCCAAAAATGGACACTATTTCTCAATATACCAGCTCCACTTCTGCAGTTTCCCACCTTGAACGAACATTTATAATATCAGGATAAGCTTTGAATGGCTCGGCAACCTGGAATGGAATTAATTTCCCACAGTCGTAGCGATTATTGCTATTTTTATCTTCCCAGATATTGAAAGTATATTTACCTGGCAAAAGGTCTGGAAGTCCATAGAATCCGAGACTGTCCGGATGGGTTTCCTTACTGAATTCCCGATTAGTCGTTAAAGCACACTCTACAACTATTTTTCTGAAATCAATATTTTTACTAGAAATAACTCTCCCGGTAATATTACCAAATGTGTCAACATTGATTGTTGAAAACCTGATAGTGAGCATTGAATCTACAAAAAAATTATCATCGTAATCTTTCCATGAATATGTTACAGCATCAAGGCGATAAAAAGCAGCGGATTCCAAAGGCTTTTGAGGTTTTAATAATAGTGAATTTCCGTCAATCCATTTCAAATCATAAGGGATTTCTAAAGAATCCTTTTTCCAGAGAGAAATACTATTTTCTATGCTGTCAGTTTTAATGGGTTCAGAAAAATTCAACCGAATTCCCGAATCGAGTGAAACATCTCTTGTTCTATTTGCAGGATATGACTTTAGTAATTTGGCTCCTGTTGTGTCAACCTGTTCATACCAAATAAATTTTACAGGATTAACAAAGGTTAGAATTTCATCTTCGTTAGAATCCAGGATATTTTCTACTGAAACCTCATAGGCTTCGCTATCATTTAGCCCTCGAATTTTCAAATAAATGCTATTAGGCTCGTCTTCGTAAATCCAGGAAGAGAGTATTCCTATGTCAGCATTTTCGCTCCAGATATAGTTGGCTGTTTGTAAGGAATTTTCCAGGATCGGGTAGGAAAAATTTAATTCAAGACATCCATCTAGAGTATTAGCGGCAAGTAATCGAAAAGGCTTCAGATATAATTTCCCAAGTCGAAAATCAATATATTTTATTTTATCCTGTCTGTTTTTTATAATTATAGTGGCTTTCTGAGGCAGACCTATAAAATCGTCCTCTGTGAGAAAAAATGTATTTACTGATTTAGACGCAACAGAAATAAGACGATATTCGCCTTGAGGAAGGTTTGTTACATTATAATAACCGAATTCATCCACTACTGCAATATAATCCAGCTCAGAACCTAAAAGTGAATCTGGGAAAGCCCCTCTCTTTTTATATACCCATATAGCAGCATTTAAATTTTCAGGAATCTGATATACTTTTCCTGAAATAATTCCATCGTCTAAGGAATCCCCTGTTGCAAATGCAAGTTTAATATCTCCTGCCGTTTGATTCTTCCTGTAATCTTTAATATTTCTGCCAAAACTCAAAATATAAGTCGTATTATCCAGCAGCGGTTCATAGAAATCTAAGGTTATTTTATGTCTGGATACTTTAATATTAGGGGGATTACCCGGCTTTGGAGTTACAACAAGTGATCCTTCTGCCGAACGTGGATCAATAGATTCGGAAAAAATGAATTCTGCCTTACAATTTCTATTGACATTTATAGACCCATTTTTAGGAAAAGTTGATATTAAAAACGGTCCCGTTTTATCAACAGGCCCACCCCCAGGCGGTCCCTGAGCTGCACATCCCATTAAAAAAATAGAAAAACAAATAGCTACTGACAAATTATATAATAATGGATGCTTTATTAAATGAATAAATTGTGTTTTTAGGAAGTTCAAGAATTATTTACCTGTTTATTACAAATAAAATACACTTTCAAAAATTATACAATTGTAACTCAAATAACAGATAAATTTTTACCTATTTTATGAAACTTTTCGAGTACAAAATCTAATTGCTCTTGAGTATGGGTCGCTATATAGCTGGTTCTTAGTCGAGCAGAATTACCTGGAACAGCCGGGCTAACAATGGCGTTCGTGTAAACTCCTTCCTCAAACAACATTTTCCAAAAGGCGAATGTCTTAAGATTATCACCGATGACTATTGGAATAATCGCGGTTTCACTTGTTGAAGTATCAAACCCCATTTTTTTAAATTCTGTTCTCATATACTTGCCAATTTTTAGCAACCTTTCCCTTCGTTCCGGTTCTTCCTTAATTATCTGCAAAGCCGCTCTGGTAGAAGCTACCACACTGGGTGGCAGACTCGCTGTGAAAATAAAACATCTTGTATGATGTTTAAGATAATCTATGACGTCTGCCTCACCGGCAATAAATCCACCGGCAGCGCCGAAAGATTTTGAAAATGTCCCCATAATGAAATCTACCCTATCTGTCAATCCAAAATGTGCTGCGGTTCCGTTACCATTTGGTCCAAGAACTCCTATGGAATGGGCATCGTCAACCATAAATCTGGCATCTTTGTCCTTCACGATCTTGCAAATTTCGGGGAGTTTTGCAATGTCACCTTCCATCGAAAAAACTCCATCTACGATAACCAATGCTCCAGATGTATCCGGAATTTTACTCAGGACTTTTTCCAAATCACTCATATCATTATGTTTGTAGCGAAGGACTTTTGAATGTGAAAGTAAACATCCGTCAACGATGCTTGCATGGTCCAACTTATCAATAACAGCAAAATCATTTTTCCCCAGAATAGTGGAAATAACACCAAGATTCACTAAGTATCCTGCAGAAAAGATCAGAGCGGATTCTTTTCCTACAAATTCTGCCAGTTCTTGTTCAAATTCCTCATGTATATCGAGAGTACCGTTTAGAAATCTGCTTCCGGTTCTCCCTGTTCCATATTCTTTTAGCGCATTTTTTGCTGCTTCTACAACTTTTGGATGATGTGTTAAACCAAGGTAATTGTTAGAACCTATCATTATTTTTTTGGAACCGTTAAATATCATCACATTGTCATCACCACCAGAAAACGGTATAAAATAAGGGTAATATCCCTGTTCTTTTGCAATCTTTGCATCCTGAAATTCATAACACTTCTCAAATATGTCCATCTACTTTTCCTCTCTTTTATCTTGAATCAAAACCTGTTTTAATTTAAATTGATCTGTGTTGATTTGCAAATGAGGAAATGTCTTAAGCATCTATTATTAGAGTGTAATAAGGATAAGGAATTTAAATTTGTAAATTTGGGTTGTGACTGTTTTTGACAATAAAATCAATATTCTTTTGTGTCGATCCTTATCTCAAAGAGATGTCTTTCCGAAGGAATCTTCGATCGACAGGATTCTCCGAAGAAGTCCCTCTGGGACTACACATTTATTAAAAAGTGGTGTTGATATTCATTATATTCAGGAGTTGTTGGGACACAGTAGTTCAAAAACAACAGAGATCTATCTCAAGGAGATTCCGTTGGGATACTCATGTAAGTAGTAAAAACATTAGAAAAATTCACGGTCCAGATGACAGGATTTTCTCACATAATAAAAATAATGCATCAAAGGTTCGTATATACAACTGTTAGACGGAACGGTGGCTTTAAATAAAACACAATCATATGAGTATGTAAGATGAAAATACTACATAAGATAATCATTGGCGATTCAAGAATAATGAAAGAGGTTGCTGATGAATCTGTCCATCTTATTATTACCTCTCCACCCTATTGGCAGCTGAAGGATTATGGAAACGGTAAGCAGATTGGGTTCAATGATACTTATGAAGAATACATAAACAACCTTAATTTAGTGTGTAATGAATGCTACAGGATTTTACATAAGGGTTGTCGTTTGTGCATTAACATTGGCGACCAGTTTGCTCGGTCTGTATATTATGGAAGATATAAAGTCATTCCTATAAGAACAGAGATAATTAAATTTTGTGAAAATGCTGGTTTTGATTACATGGGTGCTATCATTTGGCAGAAAGTTACTACTTGTAACACAACCGGCGGGGCAACTGTGATGGGATCCTTTCCATATCCTAGAAATGGGATTATTAAATTAGACTATGAATTTATTCTAATTTTTAAAAAATATGAAAACTCTCCAAAAGTGAGCAAAGAAATCAAAGAGCAATCAAAACTAACGCAAGAGGAATGGAATCAATATTTCACTGGACACTGGAATTTCCCCGGAGAAAAACAGAATAAACATTTGGCAATGTTCCCTGAAGAGTTACCAAGGCGACTTATAAAGATGTTCAGTTTTGTTGGGGATACTGTGCTTGATCCTTTCTTAGGCAGCGGGACAACATCTCTGGCAGCGATAAATTTGGATAGGAACTCAATCGGGTATGAAATAAGCGAAGATTTTCTGCCGGTTATTAAAGAAAAACTTGGAATAAAACAAAAAACTTTGTTTAAAGAGACAATTGTTGAGGTCATCAAGCAAGAGGAGTTAGGTATAGATTTCGAGGAAAGGATCAAAAAACTACCTTACATTTTTAAAGACCCTATAAAGTTTGATAAAAAGGTTGACCCGAGAAAATTGAGATTTGGGTCAAAAATAGGCCTGCCTGCGCAGGCAGGTAACTCTCATTCTGAAAGAGAAACACACTACACTGTGAAACAAATAATCTCACCAGAAATCTTGATCTTAAATAATGGGTTAAAAATCAGGTTATTAGGCGTGGAAGAGAATCCTGAAAAGAAAGGAGAGGCTATTCAATTTTTAAGAGAAAAAACCCTTGGACAAAAGGTATTTTTGAAATTTGATGAAAAAAAATACGATGAAAAGAATAATCTGCTTTGCTATCTTTATTTGTGGAACAAGACTTTCTTAAATGCTCATTTGATTAAAAATGGTTTGTCTTATGTGGATGTTACAAGGGATTATAAATACAAATCTAAGTTCTTAATTTATAGGGGGAGAGTATAGTGGCAAAAGAAGATTATCCATAACTCCGAGGTTATCGAAGAAATCAGAAATGAAATTGAGAGATTGAATGAAAAATGATGCCACCGCGTCGCCTAACACAGCATATACGCTGCAAACTTACACGCCCTTGCCCTTTGCCTGCCTGTGTGTGCCGCACGCAGACAGGGGACATTTCTCACCTCGGTCGCAACGTCGTATATGCTTGAAACGTTAAGTGAGACTTTTTTATAGACTTTCAAAAATATGAAAAGAGGAGGTAGTATGTTAAGAAACAAATTTATTATCCTTTTTGCAATTCTTTTTATCTTCAGTTGTAACACGAAAAAATCTAAAACAACTGCGAATATCAATATTGGAGGAAATATGAGTATTCAAATAACTTGCCCAGCATTCAAAGAAGGTGAAACAATTCCTGTGAAATATACCTGTGATGGCAAAAATGTTTCACCCGCTTTGAATTGGTCAGGAACCCCTGCAAACACAAAAAGTTTTGCTTTGATATGTGATGATCCGGATGCACCTATGGGAACATGGGTTCATTGGGTTGTTTATAATATTCCTGCGACCATTACTTCTCTACCTGAAGCAATACCAATGAAAAAGACTGTGTTGAATAATATTATTCAAGGGACAACCAGCTCTCGCAAAATAGGTTATGGCGGTCCCTGTCCACCAAGAGGTCCTGTGCATAGATACTTCTTCAAAATCTATGCAATTGATACGAATCTCGACTTAAAGGCAGGGGCATCAAAAAATGAGATTATTACAGCTATGAAAGGACACATTCTGGCAGAAGGTCAATTGATGGGAAGATACAGCAAGTAAATACACTTATTGTTGAAAATTGAAAACGGCTCTATTAGATCCAAAAGGCATCTGGAGGAGAGTTCCTTGAGATAGATCTATGATGGTTAAATACCTGTTTAAATTCTTTGATTATTGGGTGAATTTAAGCCATTGTATTTCGCTAAATTTTACCCGCAGTTAAAACTGTGGGTTAATCCCTATGAGAGATAGTGATTTAGTCCACAACTTCAGTTGTTGGTAGTAGAACTCAATAAGCCCATTTTAACCATTTTAATGGTTTTTATAGTGGACTCATAGATAAAAGAATCCCTGCAAGAGTTTACAATTTTTTCTCTTACTGCTATTAATAGAGTTAATAGCAGTTTCAAAAGGAGAAGGCTGAATTAACTTTCTCCCTCAATTGCAACTCCTTCCACAGTATATTTTGCACTAATGGAAATAGTTCCTATCTCTATTAATTTCTCATTTTAGAGTGGAATTATTATTTGTTAGAATGAAATGGCTGGGGGAATATTAATACGGGTTGAAATTAATATTTAATTAGTTTAATATCTTCTACTGTATCCTCTTCTTTGCTTATCTCTTGGCGGGCGGGCTTCGTCAATTCTTAATGTGCGTCCATCGTAATCCTGACCATTTAAAGCTTCTTTTGCCTTTTCAGCATCCTCTGGGCTTCCCATTTCGACAAAACCAAAACCTTTACCTTCGATAATATTTACATTTACTACTTCACCGTGTTTCCCGAACAATTCTTTTAACTGCTCGTTAGTGGTGGAATATTTTAAATTCCCTACATAAAGTTTACTACCTTGCATTCTTTCTCCTTTTTCATTTCCTTGCGTAATAATGTACTTTTTGGGAGGTAGAAGCAGAATAGCAACTTTAACCCCATTAATTGTAACATTGTTACCGGCAAGAGAATCCCATAAAACATTTTTACGGGATGTGATTAATTATTTTTTTAATATTCCCCTTGGTAATCTCCAGCCATTTCAAATAACGTATAAGTTTAAAGGAAAAAATTTATGTTTCAAATAAAAAAATATTTATTTAATGAATATTTTTTAAAACTTGGTACTTAATTTGATTTCTTTTAGATTAATGAAGTATGGCTGAGATATTATACATCACTGGACCTATCAATTCATTTAAAACACAATTTGTAATTGGAAAGGCTGCAGAGGCAATTAAGTCAGGGAAAACAGTAAATTTCCTCCTACCATCTATTAATCACATTGACCACATAAAACATGCTGTTTTAAAGTCTCTTGACAAAACTTATCCCGGTCAGATATTTTTCGGAACATACATAGCATGGGCAAATCGGGTTTTGGATGCTGCTCGGAAGAATATGCAATTAATAACAAGTGGTGAAGAATGGTTCAATATCTTTCTTCTTCAGCAAAAAGCTAAAGTTGTTTCTGTGAATCGTCCTGGAATGGTTTCAATACTCACGGATTTATTTGTTGATTTTAGAGATAGTGGGTGGGATGGCGATGACCTTAGAGACCTATTCCTGAAGGCAAATCTTTTTCAACATGCTGAGTGGTTTAGAATTTATGAAAACCTAAGAAATCAAAACAATAAATATTGCATTGGGACTACATCGGAATTGATGCTGAAAGCATTTGAATTGTTGCAAAGTAATTTGGGGCTTCTGAGTGGGAATTTACTTATAGTTGACGGTTTTTACGAATTTACTCCCATTCAAAAGAAAATCCTTAGAATTCTCACGCACCGTTTTGATGAAGTAATAGTGAGCCTGACAAATGACAAAGAACATTCTGCGTACAAATACTGCCCGGATTTGACAGGTATTGTAGGTGAAGGCGAAATTATTCGGAAAGAACGACAAAAAGCGAAAAAGGTTTGTTTTGAGAAGATTCAGAGCAATTTGTTTAATACACTCTTATTTAATACTCTGTGGAAGGATATATATAAACCGGATGAATGGGATAACCAATGGGATAAATCTTCAGTAAAAATTCTGCAATGTCCAACCAGGCGAAGAGAAGTAGAAACAGCAGCAAGAGTTATTAAAAAGTGGGTACTTGATGGTCTTGATTTGATTAATATAGGTGTTCTCTATCGAGGTTCTTATGATTACAGCAAGTTGATATCGTTGGTATTTCCTCAGTTTGGAATTCCCATTTCAGATTCGGATATAAAACTCGTCAATTCTGAACCTGCCCAATTGCTGCTCAGAGTATTTAGTGCAAATTCTAAGAACTTTGCAAGGCAAAATGTTCTTGATTTGATACGCCATAAAGCAATTCGCTTCTATTATGGTGATGATGTATTACAGGATTTTGAATATATATCATCGGAGTGGGGTATTCCCTTTGGCAAGCAGGCCTGGCTGGAGCAGTTCGATTATAAGCTGAATTTTCTACAATGGGTCAAGTCATCTTATTCGGAAGATTCAGAATTATATTCTAAGACGGTAGAATCCCGGATTGAGAAAATGAAAGAAATATCTCCAATTTTATGGAGGCTTTTTGATGATTTTTCTTTACCGACCAATGCAAAATGGTCGGAGTTTGAATCGTTGGTAATCGAAATTCTTAAAAGGTATTTCAATAGCATACAGGAACAATATATTCGTGAAGCTATTTACAAGATACTAAGAATCTGCAGAAAAATGTCAAAGTTTGCCAATTCAAATGACAAGATTTCATTAAGTCAATATTCTTTAGTGCTGAGCAAATTTCTTGGGTCAGAAGTTTTAAATAGTTCGAGAAATATAAAAAATAGAGCAGTATATATCTCAAATGTAATGGATGCCAGAGGGAAGATATTTGATGGTGTTATTCTGCCTGGGCTGGTAGATGGCGAATTTCCCGCTGTTAGAATGGAAAACCCGTTACTTAATAATGAATTAAGGAGAGAACTTAATGAATATGCGGGTGAAAGGATTTTACCCGAAACCGGAACCGATTTGGATGAGGAAAAGCTTCTTTTCTATTTGACGTTATCAAAGGTTAAAGAGCGGCTTTTGATAACTTATCCTGAACTGAGTATAAATGGTCAGCAATTTCCTGTTTCACCTTTTATTGAAGAGGTCTTCAAATGTTTTGAGATGTCAGATGAGATTGAAGAGAGGAACAAAGAAATTTCCTATGAAGTTATTCCAGCTTCAAATGTAATACCGAAAATTGATGAGATTGCATCAGAAGAAGATATTAAACAACGAGCATTTGCTTCAAATTGGGCAAAAGATGATAGGAGCTTTTTCAGGTCAGCTATTAATCCAGAGATTTTTAATGAGATTGAAGCGGCAGTGGATATTGAGAAAACCCGTTTTGAGAATGAGCCTTGTAAGTGGAATGGTATGATTAATGAAAAAAGCCCTTTATCTAACTTCGTGAAGGGACCTTTTTCTGTAACACGAATTCATGATTACGCATGGTGTCCATTTCTGTATTTATGCAGGCATATATTTAAAATTTTCACGCCTGAAGAGCCTACAATGGATTTAGCTCCAATTGCGGATGGCTTGCTGATTCATAAAGTATTGGAGAATTTTATTGCGCAATTTTTGAGAATGAGCGAAGTGAGCTGGAAAGATTATTTAGAAACTGAGATAGAAGAAAAGATTGATACCAATATATCTGAGTTAAATCAGAGGTATCGCCCGCAGTTTAAATTTCTTTCAAATGGAGTTTGGGCAAAACGGATTGGAGATATTAAAAAAGGGCTTGAGGCTTTTGTTGATATTGAGAAGAAATTTTCTGATAAAGGATTCCAACCGGCATATTTGGAAACTGATTTCTCAATTAAAAATAGTGTTTTTACCGTAAATATCGGAGATAAGCAAGTACCTGTAGAATTTAGAGGGAAGATAGATAGAATTGATTTAGATTCATCAAGGCAGGAAGTGATTATTATTGAATACAAGCGTTCTTCTGCTTCAGTTCAGGACCCAAGGAAAGGGGTTGCTGACGGTATTCATTTTCAACTTCCTTTGTATCTGATTGCCGCTAAGAATCTTTTAAAGAATAAGGACATTTGTGGTGCATTTTCTTATGTATTTAGAGAAGGTAAGAGGAGGAAAGGAGTTTTGACCAAGCAAATTCTGGGTAGGAATTCCTTAATAACTAATGGAGAAATGGAAGACCTATTAGAGATGACAATAATCAAGATTCAGGAAAAACTCAATGGTATTGCTCACGGATATTTTTTTCTAAATCCGTTCGATTTTAAAAGATGTAGCCCAAATAGTTGTGAATTCTTCGATTTATGTCGAATAGACCCTAAAAGTTTTAGGTTTTCTGGTGATTTTCAGGGCGGGTGAAGAATTTTTTTAACCGTTCACCGCAGAGATCGCAGAGTACGCGGAGATAAAATCTGAAATAGTTAATGAATAAGGTCAGCAAGCGAATATTAATAACCTATTCCCTAAGATTTCTCGCAGCTCGTTGAGGAGTCTTCAATTTTATATTTAAATGTTCGCGAAAAGGTTTAAAGATTATTTGTAAGATAAACCATAACTCCAAAATTCCTCGGCGAACTCAGCGTTCTCTGAGGTTAAATTAATAGTGTAAATAGTTACGAATTGTTTACAAGAACAAACTGTAGAATAAAAGAACGATGAGCGCTCCGGAACTTGTACAGGCTAAATTGACTACATCATTATTAATCCACTTTACACCTGATATTAATTTGGTGGGATATTTTACGCAATGTATAGTTTTTTCAGTGATTTTGTTGCAATTAGGACATTTGTATTGTGCCTGTATAGTAGCGCCAATGACGGAATCTATTAAAGCACCGAGTATTCCGCTGATAACTATAATTATGAACAAACTCAATAACGGTTCAGTAAGTGGAAATAGACCGCTTAAAGTTAAAATTCCTGCTCCCATGAAGAAACCGGAGGTTCCGAGAGCAGTTACTCCCCCTGATTTACCAACCGGTACTTTTTCAAATGTTATAATGTCTCTCGGTTTGCTTCGTGACAAAATGCCGATTTCCGTTCCCCAGGTATCTGCTGTTGCAGCTGCTAATGATCCGAGAAACATCAAGTAGAAAGTTTCATTATGCGTATAGAAGTAGAGAATTGCCGTAATCAAAGATATGCCGCCATTGGCGAAAACCTGGAGAATATCACGGTTGCTGCCTTTTTCAACAAGTCCCTTTAAGATTGTTTTGCGTAGTTTGCCGATTTTGGAAAGGATTGATGAAATGACGAAAAACGTAACCATTGGTACAACCCAGAACATGCCGCCTATTGAAAATACTATCGAACCTAACAGCATTGCACCTGCAGCGCCCCCAGGTGTTAGAGCTTTTAGTCTGTACGCGGCAAATGCAAGTAGAAATGAAAAAATGACCCATCCCAATACCGTTATCTGTTCTGTAAAAGGCAATTTTTGCATTATGTTAAGCATAAGAGCACTAAAAAGCGGTAAGGTCAAATTATCTGAACCGGCATGTGAAATTGCCTCGCTTAAAGATGCTACAGTAGCGATTACCATCCCTGTAATAAGCAAACTTGCAATATTTGGCATCGGGGAGGAACTGATTAAACGAAAAGGGTATAATACTAAAGTTGAAATAATAAAGACACTCACAAATACTGTTAATGAGCCGCGAAGAGTTTTAGTATCTTTCCAGAATCGGAAGGAGTGTCTGTTTTTTGCGGTGCTACCGATAATTGATGCCAGTGGATCGGATATTGTCATTATTAACATTCCGGTAATCAAAATAACAGGGTCTGATTTCCAGTAAAGAAGAATGAGAATTAAAAATGTGATAGGGAAGAAAACAGTGCCATACGATTGCCGTTCTGTTGTATGCATTCCCTTCATGCGGTCTTTTTTTAAAGCGATGGTATTTAAAACAATGAAGATTGAGGCTAATACAGCTGGGGGAACAAGAGATATGAAAAGGAATGGACTGGTGATTACAAGAAGCCCAACTCCAACATGCACCATCTGCCGGGTGTTTTCACCGGAGATTTTCAGTTTCTTTCGAAATACATCGCTTAAGGCAACAAAGCCGAGGATTATAAATAAAAAGATAAAAAAAGTTATCCATTCTGAACTAAAAGGCTGGTATATAGGCAATTTTCCCTCATTTTTTACTGGGTTTATTTTATTACACCTAATTATTTTTTCCAAGATGTTTTACCTAAACAATGTAATTCCTCAGTTTCAGTCACAGACGTGTCTTCCGATTAAAACGGATATCTGTACCGCGAATCCGCCAGCTGGCGGACTGCTTCGCAAATATAAGGAGACATTTAAAAAAAGATTTCCGATGCGGAGCTTTCCCATGGGGACCTCTTCGAGACGGGGTACGAATTGGGGTACGAATCGAAGATATCTCTATCCCAAAGGGATCTCTTCGAGACGAGATAAACTACGAAACCTTGAGTTAAGTTTGCTTTAGCTGACTTGACTTAAGGTTTCTACCGAAATTTTTAGAAAAATTAATTGAAATTTGCAGATTTCTATTTTATATGACGATAAGCACTTTGAATAAGCGTAGAAAACGATTTAATATTGATGTTCGCTATGCCGAACAAGACTGTTCGGCACCACCAATCGATTATGGATAGGGAAAAATGAATGATTATTTAAAAGCCTCAAAGAATATACAAGAGTCTCAACTTGTGTGCGCTGCAGCGGGTACGGGAAAAACTAAAGTATTAGTCGATCGCTATCTGGAGATTTTAAAATCAAAGGAAGCGGGAATAGAACAAATAATCGCAATTACTTTTACAGAAAAAGCTGCTAACGAGATGAAAAGCAGAATCAGAGATGACTTAAATAAAAACGCTCTGGGGTTTAAATATGATGAAATAACAAAATTGGTTGATAAAATAAATACTGCTCCTATTTCTACAGTTCACAGTTTCTGTGGTCGCCTCTTGCATGAAAATTTATCATTGTTAGATATTGATCCGCTCTTCAGAATTGTGGATGAAGTTGAGGAATCAGTTTTACGCAATGATTTTAGTGAAAAATTTCTTAATGAGAGGTTAAAGTCAAATGATACTGATTTACTCTATTTTTTGGAATTTGCAGATTTATCAATTATAAAAAGTCTTCTAAATACTGCCTGGTCTAAGCAGTCAGAGTGTTTGGTCTGTTTTAATGAGATATCAGATAAGCCTGTAAGTGTATTAGTTGATTCGTTCAAAGATAAACATAAGAAACTGACCCTCAAACAGTTGAAGGAATTTTTTGACCATCCTGTCATTAGAGATAGTATTAGTAAAATAAAGATGTTACCTCAAGTTAATAGCACTGATGCATTGCAAAAAGCATTTGATGTTATAATTAAAGCTGATAGCATTGTGCAATCTGGTGCGATTCCCGATTCGCTCTGGGATGGGTCTTTAAGAGATGCATTAAGCGGAAGAAAGAAGGGGAGTAAAAATTTTTGGGGAGGTATTATATATGAAGCACGAAATTATCATTCGGAGTTGTATATTCTCTGGAAAGAAATAAGAGATGATTTTACTCCTTTCAATGCTGAGATTGAAATATCACATATTAAATTGCTGAAAAGTTATTATGCACTTGTCAGTGAGTTTATAGAGTTGTATCGCAAAGAACTTTACATTTCTGGTCTGATTGATTTTGGAGGCTTGGAAATTGAGGCAGAAAAATTTCTTGCAAGTAGGTCAGATGAAGTACGTAAATATCTCTCCAAATTCAAGCATTTGCTTGTAGATGAGTTTCAGGATATTAATCCTATTCAGAATAGAATTATTGAATTAATAGTTGGGTTAAATCCAGAGATTGTCACATTTTTTGTAGGTGATGAAAAACAATCAATTTATCGTTTTCGAGGTGCCGAAGTCGAGATATTCAACGACTTGAGAAAACAGACTAAGCCGCTCAGGCTGAATCAAAACTTTCGCAGCGTTGAGCCTTTGATGTACTTTTATAATGAGTTCTTTCGCAATTTTTTAAGAGAAGCCGAGCCTGAGTTTAATTTTGATGTAAATTATCCTGTTCCTATAGAGCCATTTTTTAGAGGTAATCTTCCTTATATTTCGGTAGAGTTTCTAATTGTGAAAGAAGAAGATAATGAGGAACAACCTAATAGCATTCAGGACTTTTCTTCAATAATGGCGGAAGTTACTTTTGCAGTGTCGCGAATTGCTGAACTTCATGGTGAACTTATAGTCAAAATTAAGGACAAGGAACTTAGAGAAGCAGAATGGAAAGATATGTCTATACTATTAAGGTCGAGGACTCATCAACCTCTATTTGAGTCGGTTCTTCAGAAAGCAGGAATACCATTTTATGCAACTACGGGAATTGGATTTTATAACAGGCGTGAAGTGCAGGATGTAATTAATTTCTTGCGACTACTTCTGAATTTTCACGATGAGGTAGCTCTTGTCGGAACACTTCGCTCTCCAATGTTTGGAGTGAGTGATATTACTCTTTTAAAACTGACTACGGACAATGGGCTTTTTGATGAACTCAGGAAATATTTTAGTGGTGAAAAGAGTATTAAGAATAAAGTTAGTGAAGCCGAGACAAAGCAGCTTGATCACTTTTATAAAGTTTATCAAAAGTTAGATAAAACAATGCTGCATTTATCAACCGCTGAACTTATTCAAGAAATATTAGCAGAAACTAACTACCTTCCTGTATTAGCATCATTTGGAGATGGCTCTCAAAGAGTTGCGAATGTCTTAAAACTAATTGATCTGGCGGTTGAATGGAGCAGTTTAAATGATATTTCTCCGATAGATTTTATAAGACGTATTCAAATATACAGATCGATGGAAGTAAGAGAAGGAGAAGCAAATCTGTCCTCTGAAAAGGGAAATTGTGTAACTATTATGACAGTTCATGGATCAAAAGGGCTGGATTTCCCAATAGTTTTTGTTCCGCGCCTTTCAGCAAAAATAAATTACAATAAAAGCCGTATGCTTTTTCATCCAGGAGAGGGAATTGCTTTAAGCATGAAAACACCTTTTCAACAGGAAGAATCTTTTATGTATAACTACCTGAGACGTCAGGATAAACTCAGAACTTTTGCTGAAGAGAAAAGACTGTTATACGTTGCTGCAACGCGAGCGCAATCTTATCTTGTATTTTCTGTTGATGATACTAAGGGGAAAAAGGGCTCCAAATATGGTTCATTATGGTCTCAGATCTCATCTTTTCTATCGAACTTAGAAGAAAACCCTCTTTATAAAAATAAGGAAAAAACAAGATCGGAATTGTATAAGGTTTTTAGCAAAATGAAAGGTGATGAAAATAAGGTAGTCGAAAAACTTACTAATGGACAGAAAGAAAATATATTAAAAATGGTAGCTCCTGTTAAAATTAAACCCGCACTCGAAAAAGTAACACCAACGGCTTTCGCAGAATGGGTAGGGGATAAATTCGCTATTGAGAGAAGGACTTATAGAAGAAAGCAAACTTCCGGAGCAAATCAAAACAAGAATGAGGATTTGCTCACTCCATTGGAATTAGGTTCTATAATTCATAAGGCTTTTAGCTGGTGGGATTTTAAGAGCATTGATCTGTTTAAGGAGAAAATTGTTGAATTGTTAGCACCATTTTATCTGGATGAAAATGAGAAAGGCTTGATACTGGCACAGTTAGAATCATGGGCTAATACGATACTAACTCCGGAAAATCCTTTAAATAAACTGATTTTAGATTCAGTCGAGATGAAAAGAGAAGTTGAAGTAATCGGCAGATTGGATGATGTTATAGTAGAGGGAAAGATAGACCTTCTGATAAAAAATAATGAAGGAAATTATACGATTATTGATTTTAAATCAGATAAAATAGATGACTTTCCAGATGAAGTATTGCTGGAAAAATATCGTGCGCAGCTGAGCCTTTATGCACTTATTCTGAAAAGATGGTCTAAATTGTCTGTGGTTCAGCACTGTATCTATTTTGTCAGGAATGGACTAATGATTTCTACTCCGATCAGCGAAGATAGTATCGAGCAAGTTGAATGTCAGTTGAGGGAATTTAAATCCGCAATGATGAATAGTTAGCAGACATAAATTTTTATATCGTAGTATCGGACAGTCCTGTCCGATAGCGAACTGGGGATGTTCGTTTCTACTTTTTCGGTTGCGTAAGGAGCTCACTCCCGGCACTTTCGTTGATCCATGAACCGCGATACACCTGTCAGGTTTAAAAGATTCTTTTACTTCAGATACGATTATTTGAATAAACCTGGCAGGTGTAATTTAACGCAACGGTTATCACCTGCTGGTGGTTTGGTTTCATTTCAGTTGTGTCAGGATCTCACTCCTGATGCTTTTATCACAACTCTTCATCGTAAAGTGCGATACACCTGTCAGGTTTAAAAGATTCTTCTACTTTGGATACGATTATTTGAATAAACCTGACAGGTGTAATTTAATCTCTCATTGCTCCGTCACGTCTGAGGACCTGATGGAACGATAAAGAGTTACAAGAATCATTCCTGTCGGTTTGGAATTGAAAAGATCTAGAGGGCAAGTCCCAAGGTTAGATCAACTGACAGGTTTTGCGAATTAAAGTCTTCAAACAGCGGTGTTATTCCGATATTAAATCTCATTTCTGTGTGAAGATTATTCCCAAAGAATAGCCCGCCGCCCAGGACCAGAACCGATTCTCCGCTTTTCATTTCCTAAATATCTCCTGATTCCCATTCCTCATCGGCAACCTCGATAGAATATGTAGAACTCAGTAAAATTCCGGCTGACGCGCCACCGAGAGCGTAAATGCCAATGCCTCTACTGCCGGTTGAACCCAAATGGATAAGCAATGGTATCTGCAGATAGCTTAAATCCGCAGTATATACGTAGTTTATGTAGTCGCTCAATTGACCTTCATTGGTCCAGCCTTTTTGGGTAAATGCGATTTCGGGGCGAAGTGCCAATCCTTTTGAAAGTTTGAAGAGCATGTACACCGATGTTGTGAATCCCGGTTTGGGAGCGACGGTATCGTCAACATAATCTCCGATAATTGTAGCGCTGGTAATACTTCCCATAATTCCGAAACGGCTTTTCTTAGCTTGAATCTGGCCCGGCTTATACTGCGGTTGTGTTTGACTTCTCTGGGAACCGGTATCGGGTTGCCGGGTTACCTGTGGCTGAGATTGGGTGGCAGGTTTCGAAATAGGTTCCGGTATGGATGTGGACTGAATCGTTCCGGCCAGTTGCCTGGAAACATTCGCCATACCGATCTTGAGCAGCTGTCCGATGTTGCCTTCGTAGTCATAAGTGGCGATGCCGATGATTTCGCCGGTTTGGGCGCTTACCAATCGCGCGGCAATGGAGAATACATCACCAACCCGGCTTACACTTCCGGCTACCACTCTTTCGACGCCCATCAATTGCCCCATCTCTACGATACATTCATTAGAGGTACATTCGGAGAGTTGAAAGCCCTGTTCTTTCAAAATTTGGTCCATGATCTCACGTTCCATGACCTTGAATTGCCCGGTCCGGAACAATTCGATTCGGAGCCGATCTGCAAGGGCGCTGGCTTCTTCTGTGCTAACATTTTTCCCAATAAATTCCAGGACAGCGATTTGCGTTTGTGCAGCGAGCGGAAAGACGTACAAAATCAGAACCAGCAAGATTTTTGTTGGAATTGCTTTTTTAAACATTCAATCCTCACTATTTCTTATGCAATTAAAAGTAAGTACTATCTTGGTAAAAAGTCAAACTAAATTGTCGATTTCAGTTGCGTCGGGAGCTCACTCCTGATGCATTTATCGCAACTCTTCATCATGAATTGCGATACTCCTGTCAGGTTTAAAAGATTCTTCCACTTCGCATACGATTATTTGAATAAACCTGACAGGTGTACTTTAATCTTTTCACTGCTCCGCCAGGTCTGAGGACATAACGGAACGATAGAACTTTGATTGTTCATCATTTTGAAAATATCCTCTATATTTTAGATATAGCCTTTTTTATGTAAAATCTCTAAATACCCATCCAAATTTAAAGGACAGTTAATCAAATCAAAAAAATCAGTTTCGTTTAATTTCAATTGAGAGCGGATTTTCTGAGCTATTCGAGTTGGAATGTCTCCTCTACCATGTGAATAGTGAACTCTTAATATTTTTTGACTATTTACTAATAACCACCCGTAATTATGTTTTGTCGAACGGACTTTGAGATTTAGTTTGGAAAAAACCTTTTTGATATCTTTCTTTTTTATCTGCATTTGATAATGTCCTTTAGAATTGAAAACCATGTTTTTGGCAATTTACCTAAATTTTTCGAATCTTCTTTTAAATCTTCAAAGACCTGCACTATCTCTATGCATAGCAGATTAATTGCTTCATATTCAGTATCTCCGTAAGCAAAAGCTTCAATATCATCAAAACTGGCAATTACTTTACCATCAGAATATTCAACAGAAATGTATATTGGCGACTTAAGAAAGTATTTATCATTTCTTAAAGAATTTAACGCTACAACCCTGCTCCGTAAGAGATTAGTATTTATTCCCTTTACCAGAGTATTGTATTGTTTTTTTGACAGTACAACTTCAGTAGGCATTTGAACCTCCTAAAAACTTAAGTATAAATTAAATGTTAATATGTCTTTTTTTGTAAAAACCAATGAATAGACTGGTTCTCCGTTTTGGAATGCATATCTCTTTGCCCCTTTTGATGTTACCGAATCAAAAACATTGTAAATATAGATTGCTCCGGCGACAATGCCGCTGACTGTTCCGATAGTATAAGAACGATTCGACCAGTTATTGTAGAACTTTCTTCTATCGTAATCTCGTTCATTTTCAGCCTTACGATTGTAATTATTACTAAAATAATTTGAAATAAAAAAAGATGAAACACAGACCGTTTCTGAAATCAAAAACCGCCACCCTTTTTGAGGCTCGCCTTTGCGAAATTGTCCCCAGCCCGGGATTAATGCAGAACGCCAGACTGGAGAAAAGCCGTACCCTTTCTGTGCAGGAACATCAAAATCTACATATTCGGGTTTAGGCGCTTTCATTAAAATCCAGCACTCATACGACAAACCGTTTGTTATTTTTTTAGTTTGCCAGTATTCTTCCTCTTTAGATAGTCCTTTTATAATAGTTGAATTCCCTTTTTGTAGAATCTCTCTTGAAACGTCGCTTATTATTTCTGAGTTCTTTTCTTGATAAAAGTCTCTGATCACACTGCTAACAACAATTTCACCTTCAATAATGATTTCCGAAAGTACACTTGCTATTGCCTATTCCCTGGCGTCAGCCAATGAATTCTGACTTGAACCCATTCCGGAATAGTACTTAAAGTATTTTCCTTCCGGAGGCTCTATTAACCATGAAGGTTTATTTTTTGAGGATGAGTCAATTATTAATCCTTGCGCGAAAATATTGTTTATTAAAAACGATAAAATCATGCTTAAGACAAATATCCTTATAGTCAACTGAAACCTCCTTAAAACTAAATCTGTAAACAGCAAATATTTAAATCTCCAAAATATTCCTACAATTGATTAGGAAATTCTTATTTAAGATTACCGCTCAATTAACCCTTTCCTGATTAATCCATCTATGTAAATCTATCATTTTTACAGAAAATCTCAATCTAAAAATATTTATGATAAGTTATATTTCAGATCCTAGCAAAATTATTTAGGAAATTTTCCAAAGGAGAGACAATTACATTCTTTTTTATTGGATATGCCTCATCAACTTGTGCGATAATCCAGGCTTCTTGCAGTTGAAGATCAGAAATAGCATTCCAGAAACCTCTTGAAACTTTAGGTGCAGGAGAGGCTTTAAATTCGATTCCTACACGCTTCCTCCCTCTTGATATAACGAGATCGAGTTCTGCACCACCCGATGTACGAAAAAATGCCTCATTCCAGTCTGAAAATTCTGATATAATATTTCCCATTGCCATTCCCTCCCAGGATGCACCGTAATTTGGATGTCCTAATAAATCGTCGAAAGACTCTATTTCCAACAAAGAATGAAGAATACCTGAATCACGGATAAAAATCTTGGGAGATTTGACTAACCGTTTTTTTAGATTTGCTTCCAATGGTGGTAAAATTCTCAACATAAATGTCTGTGATAATAAATCCAGATAATAATGAATTGTAGTATGACTAAGACCGAGTGATTTTCCTAAACTGGAATAATTTAATATCTGTCCGTGATTATGAGCGCACATTTTCCATAATCTCCTTAATGTCTCGGCAGGAATATGTATGCCGAGCTGAGGTATATCCCTTTCTAAAAAAGTACGTTCAAAATTACTGCGCCATTTATTTGACAGTTTATCGTTTTTTGCAAGAAAACTTCTCGGGAAACCACCTCTTAACCAATATTTTCTTATTAAATTTTTCTTATCCTGTTCTGTTTGAATAATTTCTGAAAAAAGAAAAGGAGTAAGTTCCAAATATATAATTCTCCCGGCTAAAGATTCGGAACTTTGCCTGATTAAATCTCGCGATGCGGAACCAAGAATTAAAAATTGACCATTACGTCTATTTTCATCAATTATACTTCGAAGTAGAGGAAATAAATCAGGTTTACGCTGAATTTCATCCAGACAGATGAGTTTATTTTTATTTATGTCAAAAAATAACTCCGGCTCAGATAATTTCCTTAGATCAGATGGCTTTTCTAAGTCGAGGTAAAGATAGTTATTAAAATTTTGAGAAATCATTTTTGCCAGAGTAGATTTTCCTGCTTGACGAGGACCGAGTATTGCTACTGCTGGGAAATTATTTAAGCAATCTATTAACTCCTTTTGCAATTTTCTTTTAAGATATTTACTATTCATATTGCAAACTTTCCTTTCAAATTACATTGTTAACGTAAGTAAGTTAATATGATAAATCAAAATTAGGAAGATAAAATTTATTTTCGGATTAGGCTTAATTAGCATTACTTCGTATTTTTACCAATTCCTTCGCTTCAATCATTTCGCATAATATTATTATGCCAGAATTCAAGTAATCATCTCAGGAGTAATTCCAACTTCTATCGGAGGAATCAGATTTTTCATGTCCATTTTAATTGATTTCATTTTTGTTAAATAAGACAGAATTTAATATATTTTATCATAAAAGGTTTTAATAAGATAAAAAATTTTCGTGCGAGTTTTTAAAATATTTTTTAACCTTTTAAGGAATTAATGTGTCAAAGGTATGTGAAAAGGATTTGCCCGGATTGGAAAAGTTGAAAGAGGAAAGAGAAAATGAAATCACATTCAACGAACTGGTTCTTGAAAATCACCAGAAGATATACAGTCTTTTCCGTAGGATGGTTAAAACACACGATGAGGCAGACGATTTGACACAGGAGACTTTTATAAAAGTGTATAAAAATCTTTCAAAATTTAAATTTCAATCTTCACCATATACATGGATTTATAGAATTGCTGTTAATACAGGCATCAATTATTTACGAGGGAAAAAGGTAAAACAATTTTTTGGTTTGGAGAAAGTTAAAAATCTACCTTCATCTGATAATCCTGAAGTTTCAGATGAGCGCAATGCTGTTTTGCGTCAGGCTGTCGCTAAACTTTCACCAAAGCAGCAGATGGTTGTACTTCTGCGTTCATTCCAGGAATTGCCCTTTAAGCAAATCGCAGTTATCATGAATTCCACAGAAAATGCTGCCAAGGTGAATTTTTCTCATGCTTTAAAAAGCTTAAGAGAGGTTTTAAGGAATATGGGAGTTAATTATGAAACTCTGTGAAGATATCCAGAATCTCATTCCATTGTATATTATGGGAGATTTATCAAACGAAGAGAAATTCCGTGTTAAGAACCATCTTGAAAGATGTGATAATTGCAGAGAATTTGCTCACGAACTCGGATTAATTAGTTCAGCAATATCTGCAGATAAGGTTAAAGTTTCTCCATATTACGGTAGTGAACTGATTGTAAAAATAAACGATCGATTTGCAAAAAGAAAAAGGATTCAAAAACGTCTCATGTGGGCTGTTCCAGCTTTTAGTATTATTGTTTTAATATTCATGGTTACTCTTTTTTCAATATCGAATAGAAATTCGTTAAACAATGAATTCTATGCTGATTCGGAAGACACGAATATTTACTTCGATTTGACACATTCGGGTTACTTTTGTGAATTAGAATCAATAGATGATTTAACAGAAATCCCTGGTCTCGATGAATCTACTAAAGATTTGAATTTAGATGCTGCTCAGTTAGTATTGGAAGATGAACATACTCTTCCAGTTGATAAATATTTATTGGCAACAGTTAATTTAGATGATGATGAGTTTGAGAATTTAATTCAAGAAATAAAAAAATGAAGTTTTATAACTATTGAAACCTAAAACGTAAAACGTGAAACGTGAAACTAAACAATCGTAAATAGACAATTAGTAGGAGGAATTATGAAGCGAATATTTCAGTGTATTTTAATAATAGTCATTGTGAATTCAATGACAGGGCTTTTGGCGCAGGAGGATTTCTGGATGGATCATAATCCGGAGCGTAGAGAGCGGTTAGAGACTTTAAGAATATGGAAGATGACAGAATTTCTGGATTTGAGTTCCGAACAATCTGCTGCGTTTTTCCCGAAATTGAAAGATTTTGAGAAGTATATCCGGTCGAAACAGAAAAAACAGGGGGAATTAATGCAGGAGATTACGGAAAAGATTAATAAATCTGATTATAGCCCTAATAAATCAGATGTAAAGAAATTGACACATCAATTGGCTGAAATTGAAAAGGATATAATTACTCAGAAAGAAGAATTTATCAATAATCTTTCGACAGTACTTACTCCTGAACAGCAATTGAAATATATTATTTTCGAAAACCGTTTTCGGAGGAATTTAATGAAAACTTTAAATCAACAAGCCAGACAAAAGAGGCTTAATCAAGAAGGGAGAAAAAAATGAAAAAGTATTTAATAATTTTTTTGGGAGTGGTTGTAATTCCGGGTTTGCTGCTTGCCGGTCCTCAAAAGACGATGAAAAAAGAAATGAAATGTATACACTCGGCCGGTTTGGAGGAACAGCTGAAACTGACGGATGCACAAAAGGACCAGATGCATAAACTCAGAGTAGAGAATCAAAAGAAATGCATTCCTCTCACAGCAAGTCTCAAACTTGCCCGGATTGAGCTGGAAGAACTTATTCAAAGTGACGCATCTCAGAAGAAAATCGATGAAGCAGTGAAGGAAATTAATGGTATCAAAAGTAAACTATTCAGCCAACGAATCAAGCACCGTATAGATATGGCGAAAGTTTTAACTAAGGAACAGAAATCTATGCTAAAGGATAGTAAATTCCATCATCAGTTCAAGCGATTCAAAAAATTGCCTGAAAGACCTGGCGTACGTGGTATGTTCGGACAAGGATTTTTCCCCGGATTTGATGTGGAAGAAGATGTCGAAATGGAAGTAATCGATGATTAATTCAAGAATCAATAAGATTCTCTATTGGATGCAGGAAATTGAAGTTGGACACGGTGATTTAACCACTGAAAGTATATCGCCCTATGCACTTCATACTGTCGGAAGGATAATAGCGAAAAGTGATGGGCTTTTCCATATCGGGTGAGACGCAGACATTGATCTAGTGGAAGAGTATTAATAAAAGAGGGGGTATTTGCCCCCTCTTTTAAAATTATCGCATTAACATTCCGAGGGCTGTGAGCCTTCGGAATGTTAATTTTCTATTCCCGGTCTTGCCCTCACCCCTTTTTTATAATAGTGCTTGATTTCTTTCATTTCTGTAACGAGGTCAGCTGCTTCAATGATTTTTGGGTCAGCTTTTCGTCCAGTGATAACCAGTTCCACATCATCCGGTTTTTCCTTTATAACTTTAAGCAGTTCCTCCACGCTAAATAATTTGAAGTGAGTTGCTATATTAGCTTCGTCCAGAATAACAACATCATATTTCCCGGACTTGATGGCATTGCTGACTTCCAATAGACCTTTTTTAGCCATTTCTATATCTTCTTTTTCGGGTTTGGATTTTATGAAATATTTTCGCCCGTATTGTTTTATTGTAATTTTGTCCAGATTTTTATTTATGGCTTTGATTTCGCTGCAGATTTGCCCTTTTACAAATTGAGCGATGAATACATTTAGCCCAGCTCCGCAAGCTCTTAGAGCAAGTCCAAGAGCCGCAGTTGTTTTTCCTTTGCCATTACCTGTATAAACTTGAATATATCCTTTCATTTAAATACCTCCATTTGGACGTTAATAAAAAATATTTTGTTATGCAAGGAACTAACCCATTTCAAAGTTCTACTGTGAGCTTACTCCTGTCTGGAGGAGGAGAGGCATAGCAGAAGTATATACCGTTACGAGTGAGCTCCGAATTTTTATGTTGCAATTTATTTTTCAAATTTGTACATATTAAAGAAGTAATGTTGTAGAGATAAATGAAATGATGGAGGAGTGTTATGAAGAAGTTGTTGCTTTTAGTCATTTTAGTGTTTGTTTTTGACGGTTTGATTTTTGCCCAGCAAGGGGAGAAAACCGAGAAGAGTGGTGGTGTAGTTCCGTGTTTGGCTTCATGTTTGGTTGGACCGAGAGTTGGACTTGAAATGAATGAAGGTAAAGACGTTCAAACAAGCGAGTGGATAGGATTTGCAGGCGGCTATTTAGGAAATTTTATTCCATATATTGGAACTGCTGTTGCCGTTGGCAGTAAGATGTATATGGCTTATGATATGGGAGTTAAAAAGAATGGATTTGAAGGCGGACTAGCGAGTTTTTGTCTCGGTCCAAGAATAGGAAATGAGATCGATTATCGGAAAATTAGGATAAAAGAATGGCTGCGCCTCGTCCCATGTGTCTGTATTTATCCGATGATAACAATACCACTTGAAGCATATCAAGGTAAGACCATGACAGAGATTGAAGTCGCAGAGGGATTAAGAAAGTAGCGAGCGAACTAGATTTTTACAAAATTTAACTGGAATCTGGGTGAAATTAGTATCTCAAGTTCCAGTTTTGTTTTTTGCTTTTCTCAGTAACACTCTATTATAAATTTTTATAAATTTTAATTGCGAAAATGAAGATCAGAATCAAGTACATATTTATAATTAGCGTTTCCCTATTTTCAATCCTCATGGCTGAAACTCCTGATAAGTGGGAAGGATACTGGGAGAAGCCTATTGATGTTCCAAAGCAAAAAATCCATTTGAACACGCAGGGTCTTCTTAAATCATCTGCATTGGTTTGGATCAGGATATATCAGAAGGGTATGTCGAGTCAGGATTTGCCCTCTTGTGTATTTCATCCCTCATGTTCACGTTTTGCTTTTGGGTGCATCGAGCGGTGTGGAGTAGCAAAAGGAGTTCTTCTTGCTAGCGACAGGCTTATGAGGTGCAATCCTTTTGCTTATCGCTACTATGATTTTGATGGTGAGAAATTTGTGGATCCCGTAAGTAGATATGATTTAAAATAGGGTGTTTGTATTTTTAAAAGAGTATGAAAAAATTACAAATCTTCATTTACATAATCATTACGATACAGATTTTTGCTCAATCTTCTGATAGTTTATTTACCACAAAAGCTATAAAGGATTTTGGAGATTATTTATTTGAGCAGAAGGATTATTTAAGGGCAGCAATGGAATTGGAGCGATATCTTTACATGGTTGATGAAGATGATGATTCTACTCTCTTCAAAGTTGGACTATGCCATCAACTTAGAGGCAGATACGATTTTGCTGTTGATGCATTCAATAAAATTTTAAATAAAGGTTCTTCTGGTCTTGACTCTATTTCCAGACTTGCTGTTTTTTACAATTTGTCGAAACTCGAAAAGTGGAAAGAGATAAAGTCTATAGGTTATGAAAATGATAATGAATTCGTTTTTTATTATCTTGCAGATGTGATGTTAGATGAAGCACCAAAAAATAAAGCCTACTTTTATCCAGTGCATGAAGATTCAATTGAAGCTGAGTTGCTCGAATTGGAGAATTATAGGCAAAAGCTTAAGCAAAAATCACCTTTATTAGCAAGTACACTATCTGCATTAATTCCAGGACTTGGCAAGGTTTACATAAATCGGGCTGGTGATGCTCTCTATTCTTTTTCAATGATAAATTTAGCTGCTTTAGTTTCATATAAAGCATTTGAATCAGCACTGTATGTATCAGGAGTTATAACTTCAGGAATAACAGTTTCCTTTTATCTCGGCACAGTTTACGGAAGCTATATTGGAGCAAAATTGCATAATCAACAAATATATCATGGTTGGAGAGAACGACTGGAGAAGTTGAATCCTGTAAATAAGGGACCATATTGGCGGCAGTGGGTATCCGAGTAATATTTTGTTTATTACTGGTTTCATTCTCCTTCTCATCGGCAGATGATCTTGGTGATTATTTTTATTCAAAGCAACATTACTTTGAAGCGGTAACAGAATATAAACGCTTACTTTTCTTCAAACATTACTATAGTAAAGACGAAATCTTATACAAAATTGCTAAAGCATATTATTCAGGTGGGCAGAAGGAAACTGCAGCTAATACTTTGGTGGAATTAATATCAGATAATGAAAATTCGGACTCTGATAGAAATGGCTTAATTCTTCTGGCAAAGATTTATTGGGAATTATATGATTACCGTTCTATGCGTAATGTTCTGGATTATCTTAGTAATATTTTAGAAGATAATAAGAGGGAACAGATTCAATATATTAAAGCATGGACTTACATATATCAGGCAAATTGGGAAAAAGGTATTGAAGAATTACGATCACTTGATTGTGCTGAGTGTGATGCCCTAATTCAGGATGTAAAGAAGGTAACTTCAGTGCCACAAAGATCTAAAAGAGCTGCTATAATCTTATCTAATATTATCCCGGGTTCCGGACAACTTTATGCAGGAGATTATGAAAACGCTTTATATTCTTTTTTACTGGTTGGATCAATTACGGCTTCAGTGGTTGGGAATATTTACCAGAAAGCTTATCTCGTTGCGTTAGTTAAATATTTATTTCTTTACTCCCGGTATTTTAAGGGTGGATTGAGAAATTTGGCTAGAAAAATAGACCGAGAAAATGTTGATGTTATTGGTGAATATTTAAAAAAGATATCTAAGAAATACCCCAAACCTATTGAGCTTTTAGAGAAGATGAAGAGTAATACTTAGATTTCTATCTTCTCAGAAAAATTTTTCAAGTTTTTAACTGAGACTGAACAAGAGACAGAAGTTCTTCCAGCTGTATTGGTTTAGATATCCATTTAACATTTAATTTATTTAAATTTTCGGAAACTTTTTTAATATGTTCATAACCAGTCATAAAAATAAAAGGAATATCAGGATAAAATAGCTTAATCTCCTCATAAAGATCAAAGCCATTTTTAATTGGCATAACTATGTCTGATAGAATAATATCAGGTGTTTCTTGACTGATAATCTTTAAAGCTGCATCTACAGAAGTGGCAGTAAAAACCTCGAAATCATGTTGTTTAAAAAAATCACTATATAGATCTAAAACCAACTTCTCGTCGTCAACTATTGCAATTTTATGTTTCATATTTTTAATTCCTCTTTATAAAATTCTAAATAAATTTGCCCCTTCGTATATAAATTTGCAACTAAAAAATAAAAGAAAGATGCCGCATATTGCGAAAGCAATTTTTTGGAATACCTTCCCAAAGAATTTCCCGCCATTAAATGATAATACTGAAAGAAAATAGAGCCATATAAAATCGCATAGCCAGTGCAGTATGGTAAAAATTAGGAATCCTAATATTCCAAATTCGATAGATTGCGAAATAAGTGCTGCGCCAACAGTAGCCCACCAGATAAGAAAATATGGATTTCCAGCGCTCAAAAGTATCCCTGATAATATAGAAGACCTTGCGTATCTACTTGAGGTTATTTCAACGTTATTAATATTTTTCAACATTCCTATACCCATTATCAGAAGAAATAAACCACCGAGCAAAAAGGTGAGCATTTTTACATTATCATTTTTTAGTAGATTTCCCAAACCAAAATAGATTAATGCCATTAGCGGAAACTCTACAATTCCATGACCAATGGCAATTAATGCGCCTGAATGTGGAGATTCAGTTCCCTTCCCAATAGTTACAGCGGTAAGTGGACCAGGTGAAATAACTCCTGATAAAGAAATTAAAACTGCTTCAAATAGAAATGCTGTAAGAGGCATTTATATTTTTCCCTTTAAAATCTATAAAACATAGTAGAAGTTTTTACCTCTCTTTTTTCTCCATACCTTTGCCCATCCAGCCTTTTGCCAACAGTAAAACCACCGGACTAATAACTGCAATAAATGAATAGATTAACCACAGTGTTCCCGTATTTTGTACACCTTCACCCGGTTTGGGACAGTATATTGAAAGTAACCATCCTGAATATAATCCGGTAATAACTTTTGTGAGAAACCATGGGAATTGTGCAATACCCATGTATGCTCCCGTTTGACCCTCAGGTGCGATTTCTGCTACCCACTGTAAAAATCTAGGCTGCCACATAGCTTCTCCAACGGACATAAGTAAAATATATGTTAATAATAAAGCAGGATTTGGGCCTATTGATAGTAAGAATGTGGGCAGCGCCATAGTGAAAGTTCCAAGGATCATCATTTTGTAAGTATTAGTTTTTTCAGTCAATGCTGCAACCATAGGAGCAAGAAAAAATATGAGCAGAGGATTTAGATTGGAGAAAAATTCAAAATTTGCACTGACGACTGTACCATGAAATGCTCTGTCAATATAATAAGGAAGTGTCAGCCAGTTATGGGCAAATAGTGTTTGAACCGGGATTAGTATGAAAATGAAAAATGAAAACCTGCTGTTTCTGAAAGGATGTTTGGGCCGCCTCTTTATGAAGTCATAAACAGCTAAAATAGTAAATAAAATAACGGGCAACCAGCGCAGTTGAAGCATTATTTTCCTATTTAAATCTTTCCATACTGTGATAGCTAATATTAAACTTATAACTGCTAATACGGCAAAAACGATCAGATTTGTATTGTTGATTTTTTCTTTATCTACGGCTTTTTTTTCTGTGTCTATTTCTTTATTTTCGTTTTCATATCTTTTATTTTTTATAATAGCATTTCTCTCTGTTTTTTTAGTAAGAATAAGAACTACTGAGAGCATTGCTAAAAATGTTATTCCGACGTAAAACCAGAAGACAGCTGTAAGTCCGTTTGGTGGGAATTTTGTTACAAAATTCGGACGAATTCGAGGTGAGATAATGCCTGAAAAGAAAGCACCGAGATTCATCAGAGCATATATCATAGCATAACCCATTGTAGCTGTTTTTTTATCTGTAAATTTTTTAATTCCAGCATAAGCAGCCGGTTGATACATTCCGTATCCAATAACAACCATGAAGAGTCCGAAAACGACAAAGAAAAACATGGGAGAGCCCATTCCGCTGCTCAGTCCAAATGAACCCGAAGCTGCTATAAAGAATCGACCAAATACCATCAGAGCAAGTGAGAATATAAGTGCAACACGTACCCCAATCCTGTCAGATACTCCTCCGAGGAAAAGCATCGCGAATGTGATACCGCCGGTAAAGCCACTGTAAACCCATCCTGCATGTAAATCCTTAAGTTCTACATTTTCTGAAAGGTATTTACCTAAAATAGTTAGAATACCGAAGTAAACTAAACCTTCAAGAAAGTAGGATACATTAATACCCCATAAAGCTCTTGGTGCCTTTATAAGATTAATAAAAGGATCAACAATTTCTCGAAGTGGATTCTTAACCTGAGTGTCTTTTTTCTCTTCCATATCTAAATTATCCTCTGTTTTTCTTTGAAGTAGAATTCCATTAAACCGATATTAAAAAACGATGGAATGTACTAATACCTGGAAAATTTTTAAAAACAAAACTTGTATCATATAACTTTAAATGAAATGTGATTATCTGCCATAAATAGGTAGAATTCTCAAAGAAGCAGATATTGCTTGTTTTCCTTCTTCAATATAACTTACTATACAATTTGAAAGTGGAATAGATTAATTTATGAATATACTTTTTACAGCTGCGCTTTCTAAAGAATTAGAGCCTGTGCGAAGTTACCTTATTTCTAATTTTTCGGTGGAAAAGGGTTCATGGTTTTCATTTTTAAAAACTGGCGTTGGAATGAAAAAAGCCCATAGTCGGTTAAATGAATTTCTAAAGACAAATTCATGTGATATTATAATTAACGTGGGAACTGCCGGGACTATTAATTCTGCTCTAAATCTAAAAGAAATATTACTCCCTACACAATTTCATGCTTTTCAAAAAGAAACGCTAAGAATAATAGAGTTAAGTGATTCAATTTCAGCGTTAATTCATGAATTACCCTTATCATGGAAACGGGGTTCACTCTATACATCGAATACCCCAGTTAGTTCCTCAAATCAAAAAAATAACATTTCCAAAATGAGTGATGCCGTAGCAGTGGATATGGAAGCCTATGCACTTGCAGAAATATGCCATAAATATTCTATACCTTTTATTTCATTAAAAGTAATCACCGATATTGCAGATAACACAGCAATTACAACTTTTCCAGATAACTTGAATCAGTCAATTATTGTTCTAAAAAAATCTGTAAAGCAGCTTATAGAATGTGTTTTCAAGTAAAAGTTCACCCTGTGTAATAAGTAAAAATGAAGATAATAAGAAGATGAATAAATGATCTATTACACGGGGTGAACCACGGAAAAACACGCCTGCCTGCTGACGCAGTCAGGCAGGGAATATCACAGAAAAGGGTAAAAAATGAGCAAGTTGCTATATTCACCCCGTTTAATAACAAGAAGATAAAAATGATGTGTTATTGGATTTGCAAAATATTACACGGGGTGAATGAAGATGCCTTATGCTACGAACTTGATTTAATGGGTATAGCTTACCAAAGACGACTAGAATTAAATGTTTATTATAAAGATGCTGTATTTGTCCCGACGTGTCGGGATCGAGCTAATCTCCTTGTAAAAAAGAGAGTTCTCGTAGAAAATAAGGCTATGAAAAAGATAACAAATCAGGATGAAGCCCAATTAATCAATTATCTATTCCATAGGTCACGTAGGACTCCTTCGGAGAATCCCTATGGGAAAAACAACGCGATTAAGAGTGGGGCTATTGTTTAATTTTGGTGCAGTCCCGACTCGTCGGGATGAGATGATGAGAAGAATATTTTAATAATTCAGTGTCCCATCGGGATCCCTTTGGGGTAATTCCGTTCACCCCATTAGATAGGTTTTATTTATGAATTTATTTTTTTATTTAACAAAGATATCTAACGGGGTGAAAATCAGTGGTGAACAATTACATTTTCAATAATTTTTTAGTAACTGTTTAATATGGATGACCCAACTAAAATATCTGTAATAATACCTACCTACAATCGGGAAGTGACTCTGGAAAGAGCTATTAAGTCCGTACTGGATCAAACATATAAGAATTTTGAATTAATTGTAATTGACGATGGTTCAACAGATAACACCAGTCAAATTATAGATAAGTACAGCGGAAAAATCAGATATTTCTCAAAACTGCATGCCGGTGTGTCTTCAGCTCGTAATCTCGGGCTGGAGAAATCGGAGGGGACCTGGGTTTCTTTTCTAGACTCAGATGACTATTGGCTGCCAGGAAAATTGGAAAGACAGATAGAATATTTAACAAACCATCCGGGAATGATGATACTGCAAACAGAAGAACAGTGGATAAGAAATGGCGTTCCTGTCAATCCGATGAAAAAACACAAAAAACGCTCCGGTTGGATATTCAGGTACTGCTTGCCGTTATGCATAGTCAGTTCCTCAGCCGTGCTGATTCACCAAAAAGTTTTTAACGACGTTGGAGTATTTGATGAGAGCTTTCCCGTTTGTGAAGATTATGACTTATGGCTGAGAATTGCTACTAAATATCAGATAGGATTGATTCCGGAGAAATTAATTGTAAAAACCGGTGGACATGCAGACCAACTCTCCAGGAAATACTGGGGGATGGACCGCTTCCGTGTTCGTGCTCTTGAAAAGGTTCTAAATGAGGATTTAACAATTGAACATAGAAAATTAGTCCTTGAGCAGATTGTTAAAAAATTGACAATACTCAGTAAAGGACGCGAAAAACACAAAGGATTGCCGAATATCTACGAAAATAAATTAAAAGATTACAAGAAGAAACTTTATGAATTCATTGAAACTTACCAATCTCAAAGTCAATAAGTGTGATTTAGCTGATCGAACTTTTGATATTTATTTTGATGAATTTCAGCCTTTTCGGCGTTTACGAAAGGATGATCAGTCTTATATAATTTATCCGGTCATTACACAGGAAACAGAACGGCTCTTTCGTATTATCTACGGTTTTAAAATTGCTGAATATTGCAGGCAGAATAAGATCGAAGTAATGACTGCTTATGTCCTTCCCAAATCAACTTCAATAATGAACTTATTATTACTTGCAGCTGAATATCACAGGCAACGCAGAGAATTTTACCCTATTGAGATAATGCGGTTTTTACGGATTTTGGCAGATAATGATGTTTTTAGGGAAGGAATAATTAAAACCGCCATGCCTGCTTTGGGTATTGCCGCAAATGATAAATTATTGGGACAATATTTATCACTTGGAAATATTAGCCCGACGATAATCAACTATCTGATTCACAAAAATGCTTCTTTAAAGACATGGTTAGTTTTTAATAATATCCAATCAGAAGCTCAAATAATATTCGGTGAGCTTATCTCAAAAACAAAGCCCTCTTTAAGCGTTTTTGAGGAGATTGTGACAAATACTAAGGAAACGGCTTTGCGAGACAATAAAAGTATAATTGATATTATTAAAGAACTGAGGTTGGATGAGCAGTTAAAAAATGTTGGCGATTTTCCTCAAAGAAAATTGTCAGAGATACGTGAGATTGTTTTTAAATCAAGATATCCGGTGATCTACAGACATAAAGCTAACATTAAAGAATCTATATCTAGAATTAGGATACCTCCTCAGGTGAAAGTCACTTGGGATAAAACTTTTGAGAGGAAAGAAATTAAAGTTGAATTTTCAATCAATTCATTTGAAGATTTTAAAGTATGCAGTCGGTTCGCTTCGAGTGAAGATTTCAGGAAACTTAAGAACATATATCAAGAGATATGATCAAAGTACGATTCATTATACGAGTGAGAGATAATTTATATGAAAGTGCCTAAAGTGTCTAAAGTGAACTTGCCAAAAGGCATCCGGCTACTGACGGAAAAGTGACTAAAGTTGTCTTGCTCCGAAGGAGTCCCTCTGGGAAAGAGATGTCTTTGATAGATGCGACCAATGAACAATAAACAATTATCAATCAAGAATATACAATCATATGTATTTTAAAAATATCAACTTTTATCGATCGAAGATTCCTTTGGAAAGACATCTCTTTCCCATCTCAAAGAGATCCCGTTGGGATAGGGATCTCTTGAGATGAGACGTGCTTCGTTGTGATCTTTAATCATGATGGTTATTTAATAGGAAAGATAGAATGAGCGATATAATGCGACCAATCTCTTTTAAAAAGCTTATCAACTGGATATTTGAAGAATATAGAAATAATGGATCAATATTCGGTATACCTGAATCGAAATTTTTCAGAAAAACTGGCAAGAATTATCTCAAATTATTTGGTGAGACTTGTGAAACCCCTATTGGTCCTGCCGCAGGTCCGCATACACAATTGACGCAGAACATCATCTCCGCTTATCTTTGCGGTGGACGTTTTTTTGAATTGAAAACTGTGCAGAAGTTAGATGAGCTGGAAATCGAGAAACCATGTATCGAAGCGCTGGATGAAGGCTATAATATAGAATGGTCTACTGAACTTAGTGTAATACAAGCGTATGATGAATATCTGAAAGCCTGGATGATACTGAATTTAGTTCCAAAGTTTTTCAATCTATCAAATTCCGAAGAACGTGGATTTATTTTTAATATGAGTGTTGGCTACGACCTTGCTGGAATTCAAACACAAAAAATTGATGGGTTTATCGAAGGGTTGAAAGATGCGTCGAAATTCAAATTTTTTAATGAATATAAATCTATCCTAAAAGATGAAATTAAAAATTCCAATCATGTTCGGAAAAGCTTATCTGAAAGCGAACTTAGAAATTATATCGAAGACATTTCGCCGCATGTTTCCGGTTCCATTACTCTCTCTACAATGCATGGTTGTCCACCAGATGAAATAGAAGCCATTTGCAAATATTTTATTCGGGAAAAGCATTTGCATACTTTTGTCAAATTGAATCCAACCCTTTTGGGTTATGAGTATGTGAAAGAAATCTTTGATAAAATGGGATTTGGGTATATTCAATTAAAAGAGGAATCCTTCACACATGACTTGCAATTTAATGATGCTGTAAGAATGATAGAGCGGCTTAAGAAATTCGCCAAAGACCACAATAGAGAATTTGGTATCAAGCTCTCAAATACACTTCCAGTAATAAATCAAAAGGGAATACTACCGGGCGAGGAAATGTACATGTCCGGGAGGTCTTTATTTCCACTTACAATTAATCTCGCCTCAAGATTAGCATCTGAGTTTGATGGCGATATACAAATCTCGTATTCCGGTGGGGCTTCATTTTTCAATATTGAAAGAATTTATGAGACAGGTATCCAACCCATTACGCTGGTGACCGAATTATTGAAACCCGGTGGGTATTTAAGATTGAAGCAACTCGCAGAGAAATTGGAATCACGACTAAGTGAATGTAATACTGGGAAAATTGATGTTGCTAAACTTCAGCAAATTGCACAAAGTACTCTGACTGAAGCACATTATTTTAAAAGGGGAAAAATCTCTGACGATCTCAAAATCGGTAGGACATTACCACTTTTGGATTGTGCTACGGCTCCCTGCATGGAAAATTGTCCTATTAAGCAAAATATCCCGGAATATATAAGATTGATCCAAGAAATGAAGTTTGAAGACGCTTTTAAACTAATTATTTCCAGGAATCCTCTGCCGCATATCACAGGTTATATCTGCGATCATAAATGTATGCTGAAGTGTACTCGCTGGCATTATGACGATCCTCTTTTAATCAGGGATTTGAAAAGGGTAGCAGCCGAAAATGGTTATCAATCCTATATAAAGAAATTTCATAAGGACGATATCAGAAAAGGGATAAAAGTTGCAATTATTGGCGCTGGTCCATCGGGACTTTCAGCAGGATATTTTCTCGTAAAAGCTGGGTTTGACGTAACCATTTTTGATAAAAACGATAAACCCGGGGGAACTGTCCGATATGTAATTCCGAATTTTAGAATACCACGCCGGGCGATTGAGAATGATATCCATCTCGTTAAAGAAATGGGTGTAAAATTCGAATTGGGTGTTAATGAGAATATTTCTATTGGAAGTCTTAAAGAAGAGGGATATAAGTATATTTATCTGGCAATCGGAGCCGGGAAATCCAATATTCTGAAAATAGGTGGTGACAATGATAACGTCTATGACTCTATCGAGTTTCTTTCACAGTTCAATAAAGATATAGACGGTTTTAACTTAGGCAGAAATGTCGCTGTTATTGGCGGCGGCAATTCCGCTATGGATAGTGCCAGAGCTGCTGTAAGGGTCAAGGGCGTTGATAAAGTTTATATAATTTATCGAAGAACTGAAGAATTTATGCCGGCAGATAGAGAAGAATTCGAAAATGCTTTAGCCGATGGTGTAATTTTCAGAGAACTTCTTTCGCCTGTCGAGTTTTTTCAAAGCGGTATTTTAAAGTGCCAGAAGATGCGGCTTGGTGAGATAGATTCAAGTGGTCGAAGAAGACCTGTCCCGGTTGAAAATGAATTTGAAGAAATTAAGGTTGATTCGTTGATTTCTGCGATTGGAGAGCATGTTGATTCAGATATCCTGTTAAAAAATAGTGTGCTTTTGAATAGCAGCGGGAAAATAGAAGTTATGCCAGATACCAATGAAACGAGTGTAAGAAATGTATTTATCGGCGGCGATGCTCTTAGAGGACCTTCGACTGTTATTGAATCTATAGCGGATGGCAGCAAGGTAGCAAATGTAATAATTTCAAGAGAGAATATCTGGTTAGAAAAAAAATTGTCACTTTCAGATCAGGAGAATAAAGAAGGAATAATTGCCAGAGTCGTAATGAAGAAAGGAGTTATTCAACCAGTCGAAAGGCAAATATTACGATTGCAGGAAATAGAACGTGAGGCAAATCGCTGCCTCGAATGTAATTTTTTCTGTAATCACTGTGTTGAAGTCTGTCCGAACAGGGCAAATATTGCTATAAAAGTTACTAATGGGATTTTTAATGATTTATATCAAATATTACATATAGATTGGATGTGTAACGAGTGTGGAAATTGTGAGACTTTTTGCCCGTACAATGGAAAACCTTATAGAGATAAGCTCACACTATTCTGGAATGAAGAAGATTTCAATAATAGTGAAAATAATGGGTTCATTTTAGAAAACAACTCAGAGGAACCTGAATTTAGGTTGAGATTGAACTCTAAAATTTTTAATGTTAAGTATGATAGAAGTGGTAAGGTTTTATCCAAATTAAGGTTAGAAGACCAGAACGAGTTTTTTAAAGTTGCAAAATTTATTTGGGTAGTTTATAAAGATTACAAATATATACTTTAGATATTTCAAAATTGAAGATGATAATTTGTATCTTAAAATTTTTGAGTAACTTTAAAGATAGAAAGTATTTACCGATATCGTAAAGGATTAATTAAATTGTTTGGAATATTATGAAAAACAGAACATATACCGTGAGAGATTTGCCAATAGAGGAGCGTCCTAGAGAAAGATTGCAAAGGATTGGTGTTGATAATCTTTCTACTCAAGAGCTTCTCGCTCTGATAATCGAAAAAGGTGGAAAAGGACAATCTGTTTTAACTGTTGCACAAAATTTACTTGCTAATTTTGGAAATCTTAATAAGATGAAAAATGCAAGTATTGAAGAATTGAAAAAAGTTAAAGGTATTGGCTTTGCGACTGCCTGTAAACTGCAGGCTGCTTTTAAATTGGGTGAAAAAGCGGAAATGCAAATAACAAATTACGGAGAAAAAATTGAAGGTCCTGAAAGCGTCTTTAATTTATTGAAAAAGAAAATCGGTGATAAAAAGAAAGAGAGTTTTTACATCCTTTCTTTAACTACCCGAAATAATTTAATAAGCGTGGATAAAATCTCAACTGGCACATTAAGCGCAAGTTTAGCCCACCCAAGAGAAGTATTTCTGCCCGTTATTAAAAATTCTGCATCAACTGTAATCATTGTTCATAATCATCCTTCAGGTGACCCGCAACCTTCAGAAGATGATTTGGAAATTACAAAAAGATTAGCGGAATCAGGTAAGATTCTGGGAATTGATGTGGTCGACCATATTATTATATCAAAAGATAACTACTTTAGTTTTAAAGATAAGAGGTTATTATAATTATGAAAGAATTATTATTAAAGCAAGAGAATAAGATATTAGAATTTAAAAGAGAGTTAAATGCTTCTAACAAAGAAAAAGTATTACAAACAATTATTGCTTTTGCTAATGGAAGTGGTGGGAATTTGGTGTTTGGTATTGATGATAATAGAAAGGTAATTGGAGTAGAACACCCTTTTGAATTGGAAGAACAGATTTCAAATATGGTATTTGACAGTATAAGTCCAAATATTCGCATTGACGCGATATTTGTTACAGAAGAGAATAAAACAT
This sequence comes from uncultured bacterium, assembly GCA_964441235.1. Lineage (GTDB taxonomy): Bacteria > Fidelibacterota > UBA2242 > UBA2242 > UBA2242 > BS750m-G69. The sequence goes on from CAYTUQ010000005.1 coordinate 44,873, forward strand.
TGGTAGTAATAAAAGTTCCATTAGGCATAGAAACCCCATATTTTCTAAAAAACAAAGGAATGGAGCAAGGGACTTATTTTAGAGTTGGTTCTACTACCAGACTTGCCAGCAAAGAAATAATAAAATCCCTACAATTGAGAGGTGAAAATATCAGTTATGATTCTCAAATTGATTATAGATTTTCAAAAGATGATATTGATTTTCCTAAAATGAAAAGGATTTTTAAAGATAAAAAGGGTATAGAAATAAAAGAAAATCACCTCTTTATGTTTAATATTTTAGCAAGGAGTGATGAGAAAATTTATCCTACTGTGGCTGGTTTATTATTGTTTCCCGAGAAAGAATACATTGAATATGATTATGCCAAGACAAAATGTGCTCATTTTAAAGGAAATACTCCGGATATATTTATTGATAAAGCTGAATTTCGTGGAAGTATCATAGAACAGATAGAATCAACGATGAAATTTGTTAAATCAAACATGAAACTATCTGCAAAAATTGGAGATGTTTATAGAGAGGAAAAATATGAATATCCTATTCCTGCTTTACGAGAAGCAATTGTAAATGCAGTAACACATAGAAATTACCTTTTAAAAGGGCAGGACATAAAAGTTTCTATTTATGATAATAGGATTGAAGTAAGCAATCCTGGTGAGTTGCCTGCTGGTTATTCTGTAGATGATATTGGAAAAATAGATTTCTCCAAATTACGTAATGTTACAATTGGTAGGATTTTTTCGGAATTAAATATAATTGAGCAGTGGGGACGGGGATTTACAAATATCATTGAATCTTGTAAGCAATACGAAAACATAGTTCCAGAATTTATAGAAGAACTGCTAAATTTTAAGGTAATATTCAGTAAGAAGACAACAGATAAAGAAGTCAGAGAGAGGGTTGTAGATAAGGTCAGAGAGAAAGTCGGTGAAAAGGTGGTCAGAAAAGGTGGTCAGAAAAAGTGGTCAGAAAAGGTGGTCAGAAAAAGTGGTCAGAAAAAGTGGTCAGAGTTATCTCAACGACAAGTGCAAATATTGCAAATAATTGAAAAGAATCCTAAAATAACGAGGAAAATGTTATCAGAAGAAGTTGGGATAAATCCTTCTGTTATCCAAAAACATATAAATAAACTAAAACAAAAAGGGCTTCTTAAAAGAATCGGACCGGCAAAAGGCGGGTATTGGGAAATTGTAGAATGAATATTTGTGTATGGAAAAAAGAGAAATGATTGAAATGGGAAAAAGATTGAGAGAGTAAGAGATGAACAAAAATAATTACCAAGATTGGACAAAAGATGATTTGATTAAAGAAATAGAGCATCTAAAGAAGCGAAAAAAATATGGAGAGAATAATTTTAGAGAACCGAAATTAGTAAGAGGGAAAAAATGATTATCAAAGAATCAGTAAAAAAAGAAGTAAAAGAGATTATTGAAAAATTCAATAAAGAAAAATTTGCAAGTAAGGATTTTTTTATTTCCCGCAATTCAAAAAAATTATTTTTATTTATTTATAAACAGATTCGGGGATACCGGTCCTATGTGCCGATTAAAATACAATGGCAAGCTGACAAACTGGGATTTCGAGATTTTCAAATATTCATCGGAAACTTATACTGATGATATTTTTTTTATGCCGGGAGCAGAAGAAGTTGATGGTACAATCAAGGGAGCGATGCTCGCAGGTTTGGAAATTTATCCTGTCTGAGGATAAATTATTTTGGTAAACATTAGGAAATCATTGTGCTTGCAGAATTAGTAAAAAATTTAAAATTGGCGGATATAAAGATAGCGATAAATGGGATGATATACACAAGATTTTAATCGATGCAATGATTAAGTTTGCCAGAGCATTAAAACGTTTATGAGTTTGCTTAAGAAAGGTTGAAATTTGAATTATATTATGCATAATACCAAAAATTCAGAAACTGTTTGCCAAAGGCATCTCTTTGAGATGAGAGAAACAGTTATTATAACTGGTAACTTCTTATTAACCCCCGGCTTTGCCATAGGCATCCCTTATCGGGAAAGTCGGGGGCTAATCTTAAACAATATTACCTTTTCAACCGTTTCTCTCATAGAGATCCCCACGGGAAACGGTTTCTTTTCCTATAGCTCACCTTTTTTCTCATAAGAGATCCCTATGGGATAAGTGGACTCAATATTAAATTATAAAATAGATACGATCTTTCATTTGCCAATCCGCTAAGTGCGAATTTTTCTATACACTATTTTCTTCATTAAATTGCTAAGGAGCTATCTTAACCATCACAACACCGTGAGATGGTACTTTAGCTGAAAATTTACCAGTAAATTTCCCCAAATCTTTTTTCAACCATAAATCGCGCACTTTAGCATATAAATGGTTCGGATATCCAATTTCATTCCAGGTAACAGATATTTTTTCATCTGATTTACTACGATTAAAAAGAACTACTGCACGTGAACCATCTTTAAGTTCTTTTGACCAAACTTCAAAATTACCATCATCTTTCACCTTACTGCCCTGTCGTCCGAAAGAATCTTGATCAACGGCTATAACTTCACGATTCGTTAAAATTTCAATAATCTCGGGGGTCATATTCCTTAAGTCATTACCTGCCATCAATGGTGCTGCCAAAATACACCAAAGACTGAAATGAGCACGATATTCAGTAATTGTCATCCCGCTGTTACCAACTTCGAGCATATCGGGGTCGTTCCAGTGACCAGGTCCAGCATATATTTCCAGACCAACTTGCTTGTCCAAAATATGTGTCCAGCCCATTCCACCCCATTCTTTCCTACAATCCCAGCAATCCAGAATATCGCCGGTCGTACGCCAAAGATTCCCAATATCCTCAGCCCAGAGCCAGGGTTTGTTGCTTCCCCACTCGCAAATACTGAAGACAATTGGCTTCCCTGCAGCTTGAAGTGCATCCCGCATTAATGAATATGAAGCAATTGCACTTTGATCTCCATGATGACACCAATCATATTTTAAATAATCCACACCCCAGACTGTATACTGTCGAGCATCCTGAAACTCATACCCACGGCTGCCGGGACGACCTTGACATGTCTTGATACCAGCATCGGAATATAAACCGAACTTGAGACCTTTTGAGTGCACATAATCGGCAAGAGCCTTTATTCCTGAGGGGAATCTTTCAGGATCAGCAATGATATTGCCATTTTCATCTCTGCCAATCTGCCAGCAATCATCGATGACAATATATTCATATCCTGCATCTCTCATCCCGCTTTCAACCATTGCATCAGCTATTTCTTTTATCAGGTCCTCGCTTACATTACAACCAAATTTATTCCAGCTATTCCAACCCATTGGTGGAGTGAGAGCCAGATCATTATCAAGGGCTTTAACATCCGATGCCACTAATAAAAAAATGATGTTCAATAAAACAAAACAGAACCGATAAGAAAAGTGCTTTGTGTTAAAAAATAACTTCATTTTAGTCTCCCTGATTTATTACAATATAATTTTTATTTCTTTTGTACTCAATGATTACAGGCGCTCCAGTGTAATCAACAGCAAGGGTATCTATTCTTCCTCCGAATGTTGTTGTGTATTCGGTTGCTAAAAAATGCATTCCTAATACTTCATCAAGGTTGTTTTCGACAAGTGTCTGCAATTCCTTCTCTTTTGAGATAGGAATAGAGGATAGATTTATTAATTTATCCTTTTCTAATTTAAATACTGGCATTTTGTTTCCTTTCTAATCCCGAATTCTTGAGCGATTGGATCGATACTATATAACATTCTAAAATTCCAACCATGAATCAATTAAATTAATAAAAACATAAAAACCAACAAAATTAATATTTGAAAACAGTTGCTCAATCAAATCAAAGGTTTTACAAGGGCGAAACAATATCCACAAATCGTCAATGGATATGTCAAGGTCAGGTTTACCTTCATAGTTTTTATAATCAAAATGCCACCATTCATTATCAATGCCTGTAAATCCCTGTTTTTCCATTGCATCTCGCAATATTATGCGATGTTTTATTGCTTCTTCGGGAAGGTCCATATAATCACTGTGCGCCTCTTCCAAGAAATCGTCAAACTTCGTTGGCATCAAAACAGCGTTTCCATCAATATCAAGCAAAAAGACATCAACTGCATAACCACGATTGTGACGTGCTCCACCCTTAGGATTAACAACATATCTGGAATCAGGTAAAATTTTCCGTAAGGATATTTGAGAAAAAACTTCTGTGTTATTGGTAACATAAAAGTTCTTTTCTCATTTCGAAGATAGTCCTCTGGGAAAGAGATCATTTCGTATAAAAGCAATTTTATTAGTAGAAAGCATAATTAAATCATTTTTCCGACTGTTCGGAGGATACAATATTGACAAAAAGCTACCATCCTGCTCTTCTGTCCGTCTCTCAAAGAGTGGGATAGGCGGGCGACCAGTAGGAGGGCTGGCAGGTGAATAAATCAGACTAAATTTACAACGGGAGTTCACATTTTAGTTCACATTAAAATTAAAAAAGAGATAAATTTAAAGGTAATGGAATTCTATCATTCCTTATAGATTAAAGATATGATAAAAGAAAGGTAAAAAATGCTGAAAAAGACTGTGACGATTAATTCGAAAGTTGAACAATATTATCTAAAGAAATCAAACAGAAAATCCGTTTACTCCCCGACAGAAAAAATACCTGTAATTCAGGTAAATAATTTTCCAGCATTAGGTAAATTTACAGCTTTCAGATTTATAGAGTGGGTTCAGAATAATCCTGGTGGTGTAATATCCTTGCCAACGGGGAAAACTCCTGAGCATTTTATAAAATGGGTCGGATATTACCTTAAAAACTGGAATCTGGAAAACGCAAAAAAACAGATGGCAACAGTGGGAATTGATCCGGGGAAAAGGCCTGATATGAAAAGTCTGCATTTCGTTCAGATAGATGAATTCTACCCAATAGACCCGAACCAGCAGAACAGTTTCTACTATTATATACAAAAATTTTACATAAGGAATTTTGGATTAGATCCCGAAAAAGCGCTATTAATTAATATCAATAATATTGGAACTGCGAGAAATCTTAGCATCAATGAGATATTCGCAAGTGAGGACGTTAACCTTTCACTACGAACAAAATTGCCAAAGAATCGACAGGAAAGACTTCAAAAAGAGACTATCGAAAAAGCTGATCAATTTTGTACTGAATACGAGCAGAAAATAAGAAAATTAGGGGGTATCGGATTCTTCCTTGGCGGTATAGGTCCTGACGGGCATATAGGTTTTAATGTTAAAGGAAGCGATCACTTCTCTACAACAAGATTAACCGCCACAAATTATGAGACCCAAGCTGCCGCCTCATCGGATCTGGGTGGAATCGAGGTAGCTAAGAAAAGATTAGTAATTACTATTGGGCTTGAAACTATAACATATAACAAAAATGCAGTGGCAATCATCATTGCTGCAGGTGAAGCAAAGGCAAAAATTGTCAGGGATTCAATTCAAAATAAACCTACAAATCTTTATCCCGCTACTGTATTGCAAAAATTACCTAATGCACGTTTCTATTTGACTGAGGGTGCTACTATTAAACTAATTGAGAGGCGATATGAGGAACTGATCAATTCTAAGGATGTAAGTCCAGAAAATATTGACAGCGTTTTAACCGATCTCTCCGTATCAAAAGATAAAAGACTTCTAGATCTCACAGAAAAAGATTCCAAATCGAGTCAATTTGCAACTGCAATTTTACAAAAAACCGGCATGACACTACATCATCTGAGTAAGCAGGTTCATGGCAATATTGTGTTAAAGATTAATCGTGGTACGGAGGAGATAGAAAATCATGTGTTTATGCATACAGCCCCACACCACGATGACATTATGTTAGCATATCTTCCCTATGTTATTCACTTGGTAAGAACATCACGTAATAAACACTACTTTAATTATATGACAAGTGGATTTAATGCTGTCACTAATTCATACGTTTTAAAACTTCTTCAAAATCTCAAAAAGTGGATTGACTCTAAAAAATTTAAATCCCTTATGGAGGAGAGGTACTTCGATCTACATTATGACGAGGGAAGAAACAGGGATGTCAACCAATACCTTGATGGTGTTGCTTCCGGAAGTATCAGAATGAAAACCGAAGCTGAATCACGTCGCTTGCTCAGCAATTTAATTCAGATTTACGAAGAAAGTAACATGGTTTATTTAAATGACAGAATTGATGAACTGATTAATTATTGCAAAACTCAATACCCTGGAAAGAAGGACATCACCTATGTTCAACAATTAAAAGGGTTTATCCGCGAATGGGAAGCTGATTTGCTTTGGGGATATTTTGGTTTTAATATAAATAACGTCAATCATCTGCGTTTGGGATTCTATAAAGGCGAAATATTTTCTGAAGAACCACAGGTAAATAGAGACGTATTACCAATATACAACATTATGAAAAAGATAAAACCCACAATTATTACTGTAGCTCTTGACCCAGAAGGGAGCGGTCCGGATACACACTATAAAGTTCTCCAGGCTATTACCGAGGCTCTAAAAATGTATCAAAAAGAAGCGGATATCTCAAATCTCAAAATATGGGGATATAGAAATGTCTGGTATCGTTTTCATCCGTCCGTGGCAAATATTTATGTGCCGGTCAGTTTAAATTCAATGGCAATTATGGATAACGCCTTTATGGAAAGTTTTGGCTCTCAAAGAACTGCAAGCTTCCCAAGCTATGAATACGATGGACCATTCGGCGGTTTTGCAAAAAAAATATTGGTTGATCAGTATTTAAAAATTAAGACTTGTCTGGGAAGAGATTTCTTTATTCTAAATGAACACCCGAGATTAAGAGCAACACATGGTCTTGTCTTTATTAAAGAATTAAGCCCTGAAGAATTCTATAAACATTCAATGGAGTTAAAGAAATCTACAGAAAATCTATAATATTCTAGAATCTGTAAAAATTAGTTGATTAATTTGAGATAGTTTTGGTCTTTATAAATTACCGGGAAATCAGGAAATACTAAAACTTAACTACGTTTCAGTATCACTTTTTTTCTTCTCCCTGGATTCGATAGCTTCAGCTACTTTATCTCTCCAATCTTCCCTATTTAATGTCCTGTACCATCCGCAATTACTGCAAATTTTATAGTAGATTGTTTTGCCAAAGTAAGTGCTTTTTCGATATAATATTTTGCCTGAACACTTTTCACATCTCTCTGAAATTTTATTATCGTATGGTTGTGCATTCCCATTTTTATTGTTGCCAGTCTTTTTTTCACTCATCAGGAATTATCTCCACTATCTTATTTTCATCTATCTCTTCAAATGTTCATCTTTTTTATCAATAGTATAAATATCATACAAAAATTCTTATATATACTTATTATTGTCAAGCAATTCTTTTGTTCCTATTTCTAAACAAAATTTACAAATATAATTGCAGTAGAGAAAAAGTTTTTCTAATTAATCAGACCCAAATAATTCACAAAATATTCCGAATACTAAATAATGTACGTTCGTAAATCATAAATTTTTTTTAAATCTTGTAGTAAATCAATTTTCAGGTTGAATATTTCGAAAAACTACATTATCCCTTACACTATTATCTTAAAGCAATTAACTGTAAATTTCGCCGATATTTATTTTGAATCTATTTGGGGATTAAAATGGCAAAAGTAAACAGAATAGCGGTAATAACTAGTGGTGGTGACGCACCTGGAATGAATGCATGCATCCGTGCCGTTGTAAGAACTGCTATCAATGAAGGTCTAACCATCTTTGGTATTTCCAGAGGATACGAGGGTCTGACTGAGAATGAACTTATTCCTCTTTCTCGCCGATCAGTAAGTAATATCATTCAGAAAGGTGGAACTTTTTTAAAGACATCCCGCTGCGAATCGTTTTACCACAAGTCAGGCCGAAAATGTGCTACAGATTCGTTAAAAGAATGGGATATTGATGGATTAATAGTAATCGGGGGAGACGGCAGTTTTCATGGAGCACATGCTCTCAGCGTAGAATATGGGATTAATGTTATAGGTATTCCTGCAACAATAGATAATGACATTTATGGAACTGATATAACAATTGGATACGATACAGCTATAGGTACTGCACTTGATTTAATAGACAAAATTAGAGATACTGCTGCTTCCCATGACAGGTTATTTATTGTTGAGGTTATGGGGCGCAAATCAGGATTTATAGCTCTGGAAGTTGGTATTTGTGGAGGCGCTGAGGAGATTCTTGTACCAGAAACGAAAGTGACTTTGGAAGATTTGAGTAAAATGGTAAAAACCTGGGAAAGAGCCGGAAAAACAAGCAGTATCGTTGTTGTTTCAGAGGGAGATGAGTTAGGGAATGCACAATCAATTGCACAATCAATGAAAGAAAAACACAATATAGATTGCCACGTCTGTGTGCTTGGTCATACACAAAGAGGTGGAAGCCCGACTGCAACCGATCGCCTTCTTGCAAGTCGCCTGGGGTATTATGCCGTTATTGCTTTAAAAGATGGAAAATCTGATATTATGGTTGGGTGGCAAAATAACTCCATCACATACATACCTTTGTTGGAAACCTGGGACAAGAAAAAACCTCTGGATGCTGAACTCATGAAAATATATCGCATCTTGTCCACATAAAAATGGAATAATTATCTAAATCTCCATCTATTATAGGTTATCTACTGCCCCAAAGGGGTCTCTTTTCCGAAGGAACTCTCCGGAGGAGTCTCTACGAGTCGTCTGACCTCCGTGACCTTTGGAACGAGGCAGAGATTAACCTCAACAAGGACCTCTTCGAGGCTGGGTATGAGCGAAAACATCTCTATCCCAAAGGTCACGTAGGACTTCTACGAAGGATCTCTTTCCCAGAGGGACTCCTTCGGAGCGAGACGAGACAAATAGAACCTATAATTGAGTGGTTATTTTCTGCTCACTATTGAGATTGACTTTTACATGGGAATTCCTTAAAATCCATAGCTATTTATGAAAAGATCAGACAAATTATACAAAGAAATAATCAGTACAGAGGTAGTCACTGAGGATACTTTCCAGGATAGATTCCAACTTCCACCCGGAGAGTTCGAATCTATCTCCAAAGGAGATTTGGGGGAGATCTGGTCTGCAAATCCTATTATCTATACAATCCTCAAAATGTCACCCTCTCTTGAAAGAGCTCGTGAACAACTTTACAACTATTTGAATGAACAGGAAAGATGGGTTTTTGACGTTGATAACGACCTGCACCCTTTAGAAAAAACGATGGTTAGAGAATGTGTGCGTATGTTTAAAAGCATTATTGGACCCATCAATGAAAAGCGAACTAAAACCAGCGCAATTAAACACCTTCATGATTTAGCAAAGGGAAATGGCAATGGTGAGGCACCCGATGTTTCAAGGGGTTTCATACTTGAGTTCCTACATCTATTCAAAGGTGTTGCCGGTTTATCAAGCATCTATTCTGAAAGCGGGATTTTTAAAAAGGAAATGCCTTCCTTTATAAAAATGTACGGCATAGATGCGGCTAAATTACGATCAGATCAGCTTGATATTGAAGAACAAACTATCAAAAAATACACCAGAAAATACCCAACAGGTCTCGAGCCTGAAGTAATTGAGCAGAGAAAACAGAATAAAAAGCGAATATTAAAATATTTTAAGGCAACGGAGAAAGACTGGCTAAATTACCATTGGCATTATAGAAATATCATACGTAACGCAGATACCTTAAAAAATCTCATAGAAATCAGCGAAGAAGATAATGAAGCAATAAATCTTGCAAATAAATATGATATACCTTTCGGTATAACACCTTATTACGTTTCACTGATGGATTACGATGCTTCACGAGTCCGAGACCACAGTGTAAGAGCGCAGGTAATACCACCACTACACTATGTCCAATCAATGGCAAAACACCGACATAATCGTTCAGAGGCGCTCGATTTTATGGGCGAGCATGATACATCACCAATTCCACTTGTAACAAGGCGTTACCCACAAATAGCCATTTTTAAACCATATAATTCCTGCCCGCAGATCTGTGTCTATTGCCAGAGAAACTGGGAAATTAATGAGGTGCTTGACCACGGAGCTATGGCAACCCCAAGAAGTCTTGAGAAAGCACTGAACTGGTTTGAAAATCATCCATCTATAAGAGATATTCTTATAACAGGCGGCGACCCGATTGTTCTTTCAAACAAACGACTAAAGCCAATCTTAGATCGGATAGCTGAATTTCCCCATATAAAGCGCATAAGAATTGGAACAAGGATACCCGTTACTCTACCTTTCCGATTCACAGATGATTTAATCAGCCTTCTGAGTTCTTACCACATTTTTGGAAAGAGAGAAGTTGCAATAGTTACGCACGTTCAGCACGTATGGGAAGTTACACCGGAATTCGTCGAAGTAATAAAAAGAATAAAAATGTGCGGAATAAATGTATATAACCAGGCAGTTTATACTTTTGAAAACAGCCGTAAATTTGAGATGGTGGCTTTAAGACAATTACTGCGACTTTGTGGCGTCGATCCATACTACACTTTTAATGCAAAAGGCAAAGAAGAAACAAGGGATTACCGCGTACCCATTGCACGTCTGCTCCAGGAAAGGAAAGAGGAAGCTAGACTTATACCGGGGCTTGATAGAACCGATGAGCCTGTTTTCAATGTTCCGCGACTGGGCAAGAATCATATCCGTGCATTGCAGGACCATCGTGTTGTTATGATTCTACCCGACGGGCGGCGTGTCTATGAATTCCATCCGTGGGAAAAGAATATTAAGGCTGTTCCACCATACAATCATACTGACGTCGCAATATGGGATTATTTGAAAATGCTTAAAAAACATGGTGAAGACATTCACGACTACAGAACCATCTGGTATTATTATTAAGGGGGTGTAATAATATAACCTTTAGGGGGTGTGTCGATCCTTAGGATTCCTTCGGAAAGACATCCCTCTGGGAAGAAGAAATTAAATGGATTTTTGTATTATTATAAGTTCATTCGCCAGACGGGTCTCCGAAAAAACATTATGACTATAATTCAGTAAATGGTAATTAGTTTTTTCTCACCCCCTGAACATATTTAATATTTTAAGTTCATAAATAACATAATGATAAATTAGCATGAATGACAACTTTATTCTATTACACCCCCTAAATATAAAAACATCTTTCTTTATTCTTGAATTTTACATTGTTACTAACACTTGCAAAATACACTGTATTTGCTTTAAAATTAGTGTTATTTTTTTAATAATTGAAATCTAACAAGAACATGAGGTAACTATGACAAAATCTGTTTATTTATTCGGTGCCGGGAAAGCTGAAGGAAAAGCTACCGACAGAAACTTGCTTGGCGGTAAAGGTGCAAACCTTGCAGAAATGAGCCTAATAGGTGTACCGGTTCCCGCGGGTTTTACTATCACAACGGAAGTTTGTGCGGCATTCACAAAAATTGGAAAAGAAAAAACTATTGATATGATAAAAGGCGAAGTCGAAGCTGGAATAAAACACATTGAAAAAATCATGAATGCTAAATTTGGCGATAGCGAAAATCCGCTTTTAGTCTCGGTCCGTTCAGGTGCCCGAGCTTCTATGCCAGGTATGATGGATACAGTCTTGAATCTCGGTTTAAATAACGAAACAGTGGAAGGATTAACGAAAAAATCCAATAACGAACGTTTTGTATGGGATTCTCACCGCCGTTTTGTACAGATGTATGGCGATGTCGTACTTGGAATGAAGACGGAAAGCAAAGAGGATATCGATCCGTTTGAAGAAATCATCGAAGCACTAAAAAAGCAAAAAGGTATTAAAAATGACACCGAACTGACAACAGACGACCTTAAAACTTTAGTTACACGCTTTAAAGAAGCAGTAAAAAAAGTAACAGGTCATGATTTTCCGACAAATCCGTGGGATCAGCTCTGGGGAGCAATCAGTGCTGTATTTGGAAGCTGGAATAATGAGAGAGCTGTTGTTTATCGCAAACTCAATGGAATTCCCGATGATTGGGGAACTGCTGTGAGCGTGCAGGCAATGGTTTTTGGTAATATGGGTAACAATTCCGCTACTGGGGTTGCGTTTACTCGCGATGCCGCTACCGGTGAAGACCGCTTCAATGGTGAATATTTAATCAATGCTCAAGGTGAAGACGTCGTTGCAGGTGTTCGTACTCCTCAGGAGATATCTCTTGTGGGCTCTCAGCGATGGGCGAAATTGGCAAATATAAGTGAAGAAGAAAGAAAAACTAATTATCCCTCTCTCGAAGAAACTATGCCAAAAATATATGAACAACTGTGCGAAATCGAAACAAAATTAGAAGATCATTATGATGATATGCAGGATTTGGAATTCACCATCCAGGATGGGAAGCTCTGGTTACTGCAAACTCGTACAGGAAAACGTACCGGCGCTGCCATGGTGAGAATGGCAATGGAAATGTTGGAACAGGGTAAAATCAATGAAAAAACCGCAATTAACCGGATTGAGCCAAATAAATTGGATGAACTACTTCACCCTGTATTCGATTTAGACGCTCTGGCAAAAGCAAATGTTATCGCAAAAGGGCTCCCGGCGTCTCCAGGTGCTGCAACTGGACGTATCGTATTTTTTGCTGACGAGGCAGAAGAATGGGCAAGTCGAAATGAAAAGGTTATATTAGTTCGCATAGAAACATCTCCCGAAGACCTTGCTGGCATGAATGCAGCGGAAGGTATTCTAACAGCTCGCGGCGGTATGACCTCTCATGCTGCTGTCGTTGCGAGGGGAATGGGCAAGTGCTGCATCTCCGGAGCCGGAGCAATCAAAATTGATTACAAGTCCCGTATAATCTCGATGAATGGAAAAACCTACAAAGAGGGCGATTGGATTTCCCTTAATGGCTCTACAGGTGAAGTTTGTGAGGGTAAAGTTGAAACAAAAGACCCTGAACTCAGTGGTAACTTCGGTAAATTGATGGACCTCTGTGCAAAACATACAAAAATGCTCGTTCGTACAAATGCTGATACCCCACATGATGCAAAAGTTGCACGCAATTTTGGTGCAAAGGGTATCGGTCTTACCAGAACCGAGCACATGTTTTTTGAGGGTGATAGAATCAAAGCGGTGCGTGAAATGATCCTTGCTGAAAACGAAGCCGGACGTCGAAAGGCTCTGGTAAAGCTTCTTCCAATGCAGCGTAAAGATTTCGAAGGTATCTATGAAGCAATGGACGGCTTACCGGTAACAATTCGTCTTCTTGATCCGCCACTTCATGAATTTGTTCCTCATGAAGAAAAAAGTCAGAAGGAGTTGGCTGATGAAATGGGCATATCAGTCGAAGAAGTTAAAGCAAAAGTGGAATCACTTTCCGAGTTCAATCCAATGCTCGGTCATCGCGGCTGTCGCCTTGGTATTACCTATCCCGAAATCACAGAAATGCAGGTTCGCGCTATCATTGAAGCTGCCCTAAACGTAAAAGCCAAAGGTATTATTGCTAAACCGGAAATTATGGTCCCTTTAATCGGCACAAAAGAAGAGTTTGAATTGCAGGATGAAATTATTCGTGCAACTGCTGAAAAAGTTTTTAAGGAACGCAATGATAGAATAGATTTTATGGTCGGAACAATGATTGAAATCCCCCGTGCTGCATTAACCGCTGATGAAATTGCAGAATCTGCTGAGTTTTTCTCATTCGGTACAAATGATTTGACACAGATGACATTTGGTTATTCCCGTGACGATTCAGGTAAATTCTTAGCAGTTTATCTTGATAAGGGAATATTAAAGGTTGATCCCTTCCAGGAATTGGACCAAACCGGCGTCGGTCAACTGGTTGAAATAGGAACGAAAAAAGGTCGCAGTACACGCTCGGATTTAAAAGTCGGTATCTGCGGTGAGCATGGTGGTGAACCAAAATCTGTCAAATTTTGTCACAGAGTCGGTATGAATTATGTCAGCTGCTCGCCATATCGTGTGCCAATTGCCAGATTGGCGGCTGCCCAAGCTGCAATTGAAGATAAATAGATGTAAAATCTGGCGTAATGGACAAAAATTGCAATACGAGTTACGTGGAGAGATTAAGATTCACCCATCTGAATTTAGTTGCTAATCCTATATTATTTAAATTATTATTCTAAGAAGTACCCGTCAACTCATCATAGATTTCATACATACGTTTCTTAAGTTCTTCTATACTTCCATTATTTTCAATTACATAAGAGGCAAGTTCTCTTTTTTCTTCTTCAGGCATCTGAAGTTCCATTCTCCTCAAAACCTCATCACGCGAAATATTTCCTCCTCGTAATGATCTCTCCATTCTATGTTTAAATGTAGTATAAATGACAACAGTATGATCAAGATGAGCGTCAAATCCCGATTCAAAAATAAGTGGAGCATCAACAACAAATAGTTCTTCTTTATTCTTAACTTCATTGCACTTATTCTCGAATTCTTCTATTACTATCGGATGTACAATATTATTAAGAATAGTCTGGTTCTCCTCACTCGAAAAGGCTACTTTTGCTAACTTTTGAGTATCAACTTTCCCATCTTTTACTATCCCTGGTCCAAATGCATCTGAAATCTTGTCTTGAACATCCGTGTTTTGTTGCAGGGTATTTTTCGCAACTTCATCTGCATTAAAAATATATGCACCTTTTTCTTTTAAAAACTGACAGGCTTTACTTTTTCCTGCACCTAAGCCCCCTGTCACACCAACAGTAACCACCTCTTTTTATCCTCCTATCACGCTTTTTGTAAGTTTGTAAACATCTTCCGGTGATCCAATTGCATTAACTATCCTGAGTATTCCGGACGATTTATAAAAATCAATTAGAGGTTCCGTTTGCTTCTTATAGACCAGAAGTCTTCTCATTATTGTTTCCTTACGGTCATCATCTCTCTGGAACAGAACCCCACCACATTTATCACACTTATCCTCTTTTTCTGGCGGATTGGAAATTAAATTGAAAACAGCGTTGCAATCTCTACATGTTCTGCGGGCAGAAAGACGCATGGTAATAATTTCAGTATCTGCATAAAAAAGTATAACTGCATCCAATACTATTTTGCGCTCTTTAAAAAGTTTTTCTAGTCCTTCAGCCTGCGAGATAGTTCTCGGAAACCCATCAAGAATAAATCCTTCCGGCTCGTTCTCTATAAATAATACCCTCTCTATCAACCCGAGCATCACATTATCAGGAACCAATTCGCCTCTGGACATATAATTACTGGCTTTTTTACCGAGTGAAGAATTATTTTTAATTGCTATTCTTAGAATATCACCTGTAGAGAATTGCTTTACACCGAACTCCCTGCTCAATTTTTGCGCTTGTGTTCCTTTCCCCACTCCCGGTGGCCCTAATAAAATTATTTTCATTGTAAAGTTTCCTCTATTAATTGTCGATTGGTCATTAGTCATTGGTCATTTTAGGCACTTTTCCCGTCAGGGATGCCTTTGGCAAGTTCACTTTAGGCACTTTCAATTGTCTATTGCTTGCCATGTCTCAAAGAGATCCCTTTGGGATAGGGAGCGAAGCGACCGTACAGGGTCTATTTATTATTGATCATTGTCTATTGATAATTGGTAATTGGTAATTGTTACAATAAAATTCCTGCAATTGAAGCTGTAATCCATGACGCAATCGCTCCACCAAACATCGCTTTTAGTGCTACTTTCGATAAATCCGAGCGGCGTCCAGGTGCTAATGCTCCGATTCCACCGATTTGTATTCCAATCGACGCAAAATTGGCAAAGCCGCAAAGCGCATAAGTTGAAATCACAATCGCCTTTTCATTAAGAGCACCAACTTTTATCAGCTCTGACAACGTCCCATAAGCAACGAATTCGTTTAAAGCGATTTTAATTCCTAAAAGATTCCCTACTTCACCTGAATATTTCCACGAAACGCCCATCAACCAGGCTAATGGTCTGAACAACGTGCCGAAGAGAGTTTTAAGACTTCCGGGGAAAAAACCACCATATTCTCCTTTTATGGGGGAAAATCCACTTGCTGTTGCATATTCCCCATAAACACCATTAAATAACTTTCCATCAATAAATCTATCAAGTATTGAAAGGATTGAATCAACAAGCCCGATGAGTGCAATAAAGGCGATCAACATTGCACCAACATTAACCGCGAGTTTGAGTCCATCTGTAACGCCGCGAGAGGCAGCATCTAACATATTAGCAGATTTTACGATATCTTGGGGAATCACGACATCGCCTGCAGTTTTTGAATGTTCAACTTCAGGAAATATTATCTTAGCGACTACAAGCGCAGCGGGAGCAGACATAACACTTGCAGCAATCAAATGCCCGGCACTTATCCCCATTGCAATATATCCAGCAAGCACACCGCCTGCAATAGTTGCAAAACCACCTACCATGATTGTCAATAATTCCGAAAGTGTCATAGTATCGAGGAAAGGGCGGATCAAAAGAGGTGCTTCGGTCTGACCAACAAATATATTAGCGGTACAAGAAAGTGTCTCTACACCGCTTGTTCCCATCGTCCACTGCATAAAACGCGCCATCCATTTGATAATTATCTGCATTACACCAAGGTGATATAGAATTGACATGGTAGCTGCAAAGAATATAATCACCGGTAAAACCGTGAAGCCAAATTGAAATCCAAATCCAGGCCAGGTATCTGTGGCTCCGAAATACTTCTTCAAAGCAAGATTCCCAAATAAAAACTCTGCACCATAATCAGAAAGGCTTAAGAACTTTGCAACCTTTTGACTGAGTACAGCAAATATTTTTTCACCTGTAATATGATTGGTTAAAAGAAACATATAGCCAGAAGACAACAATCCTGTTACAAGTTCTTTTTGATACACGGGTTTCTTCAAAATAGATTTAATAATAATTGCTGTAAGCAAAAGACAAAAAAACCATCCTAATAAACCGACTTTGAAAACTCCAAAAAACAGAACCATAGAAATCAGCGTGCATCCAATTACAATAGATGCTTTAGCGATCTGTTTTCCAGTACTTATGGCGGCATTTATGTCATCCTTGAAAATATACACCACTATCAACATCAGGAACAAAAACATTGTAAAGTAAGATAAAGTGGAACCACCCAAAATAATTGCTGCAAATAGCATCTGTAGTAAAAGTCCCCATACCACTATTCGTAAGCGAATCTTCTTACGATTATTGGAAAGCAGATAAGCAATCCCAAGAAGCGTAATAATTCCAAGAATACCGATAAATCTCATATTACCTCATTTGGATTATTGTTATTAAAATAATATTTTTACAATTATTGAATATTTAAACAAAAGATAACTGTATAAATTCTTCATTTTTTAAAACATTTTCACCAGCAGATGGCCATATTTTATCTAATCCATCTGTATATCTATAATATTTTTTATATTTATTTAAATCATCATTTTCTCTTAATGAATTTATTCGCTCATGAATGATTGCAATGTTTTTAGAATCCTTCTCAATAGCAATAGAATTTCTATGCAATTGCTCAGAAACAAAAGAAGTAGTACCTGTACCTGCAAATGGATCTAATACTGTATCTCCAGGGAGAGATGATGACAATATTATTCTAAGAAGCAAATGAATTGGTGATTGTTGTTTGTGAATTCTTTCGCCTTCCTCATTGCGTATTGCTTCATCACCGGCAAAATATCCAGAGGTCAGTTCTCTAATATCATCCCACACATCCGTTAAAAACAAGCCTTTTTCTCGTTCAAGTTTATATCCAGATGGCAAAGGTGGATTTATCCTTAATCGGTGAAAAACCCTGGGAGACATACCTTTGGTTGCGAAAGCTATAATTTGATATTGTTTTCCGTATCGCATTTTACTCGGAACGGCAGAAGTTTTCTTTTTCCATATAATTAAATTTTGAAAGTTCCATCCAGAGCTTCTCAAGCAGTTCAATACATATTCTGTGTTTTTTTCTCTTTGCATAAAATAAATAGCACCACCTTGAGATGTTATTGAATATATTTTTTTGCAAATGTCATGCATCCAATTCCAATAGACTTTTTCAGGTAGGCTATCGTTATGTTCAGAATATTCCTTATTTTGATTGAAGGGCGGATCAAGGAACGTTAAATCAATAGATTTAAAGAACTTTATTTTTTGTAGTTCTGATAATTCTAAAGATTTAGTACAATCGTTATGTATAATATTTAAACTCATTTTTTACTTTTTCTGTATTTAGAATTTAAATTGAAAAACTAAATGTAAGCCATTACGTTTGTGTTCAATCTCTTTTATCCAAACATTAATAGATTTATTTGAAATTTTGTTTATTTTTCGATCATATTTAAATTCATTTTTTATATTATTATTTAATTGTTCTATTAATGAAGATATTAATCTTTTTCTCATTTGTTGGTAACTATTGTCTTTTTGTCTTGTTGGGCTTACTTGAAAAATAAGGTTAAATGTTCTTTCAAGAATTTCAGGATATAAGTGTGGGTTACCATCACTTGTAACCTCAGTCATGATTCGAAATCGAGGTGAGACAGATGCAATTTTCTCATTTCCATTAATAATCGTCTTAATATCAGAATGTGATCTTGCGATTTTTGTTTGGTCATTTATTTTTTCAAAAATCTTCCCTAAATCAGATGAATAAGTATTACCAAGATGCTCTTTCGCTATTTCCTTCATAGTCTCAGCGATTAATTTTTCTTTAGGAATTGTTTCGAAGAACGACCCTTCAATAATTGATAATTTTACTTTTGAGGTATCATCGTTATTTGTTCTAACAAAATAGAAACATCTTCTTTTAAATTTCTTATAAGCTGGCACCTTTGAATATGGATAATCAATTACACTTGAAATATTTGAAACTATATTAGATTTATTCAATAATCCTATTTCGTTAAGGGTCTTGAATTGTGTTGGTATTGTTGAATTAAAAGATGAGATGCTTGAGCCTTTTGAATCTTTTAGTTCTAATAAACTGCCATCATAAAACTTTCCATTAATAAAAGACACCGGGAGCATGTAATCTGGGAAAATACCTGAATCCGATTTGAAATTGTTTACTTTTAATAAAGACGAAATAACTTTTTTATCATCTGATATTTCTTTTGATTGTAAAATCCTATTTATGACATTAACCATTTTACTACAAGCAAAAGAAAACACTTTTTTCTTTTCACTAATAGATAAATCGTTGATATTTTCACAGAAATTTTTCCAATTGCTCTTATAGAATTCTTTAGGAAATAATGAAATTACTTGTTTTACGTATGAGGGCTTTTGATTAAAAATGATGCTTTCCAATAATTCATTACTATAACTACTTTTAAAAACTTTTTTAATCGACTTAAGCAGTAAAGGAGAATGTTCTTTCCTGCTATCAATATAAGCAAAATCTATATTTGCATTGAGGATATCTTCTAGTGAACCCAGGAAATAATTCTCTCTACTATGTGAGAGAATTAATAAATGTGCATATAAGTTTAAGATTTTATTCATTACTGTACATATTTAACTTATAAATAATGAAAACAATAAACAAAAATTTATTTACTCTTCCGGCGGTTCATAACAGCTTCGACAACGCGCTTCATATATATCTGTTGCTCCGAGAAGAACTCGCTCACTAGATTTTGTAATTCGCTGAGTGTAATTTGCCGGATTTCCACATTTCATACATATCGCAAGCGTTTTGGTAATATATTCCGCTTCACACAAAAGTTGTGGCATCGGTTCAAATGGTACTCCCCTGTAATCTTTATCTAAACCTGCGACAATGACACGTTTTCCTGAGTCAGCAAGCTTCTTACATACTTCAACAAGAGTGTTATCAAAAAATTGTGCCTCATCAATTCCTAAAACATGGGCATCACCAGCAAGTTTCAGAATATCTCCTGCATTTTTGACAGCCTGTGAAAGAATCTTTTGTTTATTATGCGAAACAATATGATCTTCGCTATAACGAACATCAATCATCGGTTTAAAAATGGCAACTTTCTGTTTTGCAATAACTGCGCGCCTTAAACGTCTGATCAACTCTTCGGTTTTTCCAGAAAACATGCTTCCACAAATTACTTCAATCCATCCACATGGTTTTTCTGACATCATTACAACTTCTTCAATGCCCATTGGGGCACTTCTTATCGGTTTTCTAGTCATTTTACCTTACTCTTATATTTAAACATGAAAATATTATGCGTTAATCTTTACTTAAGTGCCGCAAAAGTGAGCGAAGCTTAGTCTTAAAAAGGTCAATAGCTACTTTGTTTTGCCCACCCTCGGGGATAATTATATCCGCATAGTGCATGGTTGGTGCAATAAATTCTTCGTGCATCGGACGAACAGTTTCCAGATACTGTTGAATTACCGAATCTATTGAACGACCTCGTTCATGAATATCCCTTGTGACCCTTCGTATAAAACGTATATCATCGGCTGTATGAATATATATCTTTATATCTATCATATCTCTTAATTCGGGATCAACAAGAACCATTATTCCCTCAAGAACGATTATCTTATGACCGGAAATATTGTGCGTCTCCTTTTTCCTTGTATGCGTTTTATAATCATAAATTGGCACACTTACGGATTTCCCCTCTAACAATTCCCTCATCTGTTTTTTAAGTAAATCAAAATCATAAGCGTGAGGGTGATCAAAATTATGGTGATTTCTTGCATCCATAGGAATTTTACCGAGATCATAATAGTAAGAATCTTGTTCAATGATTACTACCTGGTCCGGACTGAAATCTTTGACAATATTATTAGCCATAGATGTTTTGCCAGAACCTGTTCCACCTGCAATACCAATCAGAATTGAATTTTTCATTTTCTCCTTTATTCCTCTAATTTTCTACAATCAAATGGATTTGGTAATAATTCAGACGCGTGGTACATTTTCTCATTACCTGCGTCATCAAATACATAAATAGGAATATCTCCACAGATGTCCCATATAACCTGGCGGCAAGCGCCGCAGGGCGTAGCACCATTCCTTGAGTATACAGCCATAGCCCGAAATCGCTCATATCCATTTACAATTGCCGATGCTATTGCATTTCTCTCTGCACAAACGCTCAATCCATACGAACTGGATTCTACATTACAGCCGACAAATATTTCTCCATCCTCAGTTTCTAATGCAGCTCCTACGGGATATTTTGAATATGGAGAACGAGAAAATTTCGAAGCTTCGATTGCATGCTCTTTTAATATTCCCTGTTTAGTTTCTTCCACAGTCTTCTCCTTTCATAAGGGTCCATTGCTAATAATAATGCAATACCGGCTAAAAATCCACCAATATGAGCAAACCACGCCACGCCGCCCTCCTGTTGAAAAGTGAGTGCACCAAGACCACTGCTCAGTTGTACAAGAAACCAGAACCCTAAAACATAAACCGCCGGTATCCAAACTCTTTTAATAAAAATGAATAGCCATATCAAAACCTGAATTTTAGCTCTCGGGTAACGAAGGAGATAGGCGCCAAGAATCCCGGATATTGCACCGCTCGCTCCAACTATCGGTAAGCTAGAAGATAGATTTATTAAAACCTGAACCAACGTAGCAAATATTCCACAACTAATATAAAACACCACAAATTTAGAGTGCCCAAGCAAACTCTCAATATTATCACCAAAAATCCATAAATAAAGCATATTGCCAGCAACGTGAAGAAATCCACCGTGAACAAAAAGAGAGGTAATAAATGGAAGAATTGATGGGATGATTCCACCACGAAAAATATGCGACGGAACAACGCCTGCCGTATAAAACCATTCTCTATATTCCGGACGTGGTATAGTCAATTGATAAAAATAGATAAAAAAATTAATCGCGATTAATAAATATGTAATATAGGGGGTTTTAAGCCTGAAAGTGGAATCTCGTAAGGGTATTAACATCTAAAATAACTTCACTAAAAAATTCAATTCCCTAAAAACCGTTGTAACTGTTTCAATAGTTTTCAGATTCATCTTAATGCCTTCTTGCAACAGAATCATTTTTTCTATTATAAATCATCTTTTAAGTAGTGCTCAATCCTTTCCCCAATCCAATCCCAATCGGGATTATTTTGGGGTGATGAGTAAAAGAAACTGTGATAATTATCCTTTAACCATTCGTAGTAGTCATCTTCGGTATATTTACAGAAAGTTTCTACTAACTCATCAAATGATATGTCTTTCGGAATTTCAAGATCTTCCAATTCCTCTTTTAAAAATCCTTTTACAACTTTTCTGTCAAGCACTTTCTAATCCTTCAATAGATCGAATATTAACTTATCGTTTTTAACTGAATAGGTATAACAATTGATTGAATATAAGCCTCTTACATCTTCTATACGTTCTTTTAATTTATTATTTATTCCATATATGTCTAAAGACACTATTTTTATTCTCTCACCAATTCTAATAAAAATATGATAAAATTATCAATCACTTAAAACAAAAAATTTACTTACAGCTGTTGTTGTATTCATCGCCTGATCCTCAACTGTTATTATCAAAGTATGTGAACCCGGATTAAGCGGTTTTGGAAGTTTATACCGTATGTAATTTTTAACGCCGTGATATTCTGCAATAACCGGCTTTCCGTCAATCCTCACGCTGATGGCAGTGTCATCTTTGATTCCCGACAATTTATCCTCAACCGCGGCCTTTAAATATTTTACACTTGACTGCCTGAATTTTCCACCATTGCTTGGAAAAATATGCGTTATTATCGGTGGAGTAAAATCTCTTATCAGGCAAAAAGTTCCGAGCTTTTGTGTTTCCGCTGCAATCGTTTCATCCTCAACATACGGTTCACTATCAATAAAATTCCATTCATCATCATCCCATCTATAGAGACCAATTTGTTCTATTTTATCCTGATTGACTGAATACATAATCATCAAGCGAATGTAAGCATTCAGCGGTTGAGTCACGGGAGAAATTTTATAGCAATCCGTTACACGCTCTCCTCCTTCAACTAGAATGGATTCTGCTTTCTCCACCCACGTGATAAGGGAATCATACACGGCATTTTTACCGAATGTAGCTGTAAGAACTTTATCCTCAGAGAAAATTGTGTTTGCCCTATCAGGTGTAATGCATTTAAAATCTATTTTTTTTCTTATAATATTAACCGGTTCGGTAGGTAAACGAATCTCATAAGCAAAGGCATCTTCCCACCATGAAAATGGGACTGGTTCTGTTACAAATCGTACAGGGGATTCAGCAATTAACGGTATCTCTTTTAATGATTCCTCTGATTGGAGAAAAAAGCGTGGCTGTTTCGGTGCTTTATTAAAAGTCATATTACATAAGAAAGTTTTAGGATTGTGAACATAAGAGGGAATTACCGAAACATTGTCCATGAATCCTGATGAGCTAAAAGTCAAAAAAGCCGATCGTATCTCGTTGCTCTGTTTCGGAACGGCAGAGACTTTTATTATTTCTTCTCCTGGTTCATGACTATTAAAATTCAGAATATAACTATCATCGCTGATCTCAATTTTATTTACTAAGGCTCTCTTTATTGTATTTCCATACTTATCAACCCAATCGGTAGAAAAATCTACGTACGAATGAATAGAATCACGCTTTATAAAAACTCTATACCCGCTAATATCATGTTCATACTTTTCAACAACGGGACTATAATCAGGTCCAGAAAAAATAGTGAATTTTAATGTAGATGTATTGCGGTTATGATCATATACCTCAATCTTAATATCATGATAACCATCTTTCAGGTTCAGAGTACCTGTCTGAGAATTATTATAAAATGGAATGTTTTTCGATGTATCATACATCCACAATCTGTTAAAACGACCAACTTCATCCTGAATCAATTGGAAATCACGGTCAATGTTCACAAACCTGGTTTCATCAAAATCAAATTTGTCGTATTGAGTGATAAACCGCGAACTATCATCCATATACATTTGTATCCCATAAGGAGCATATTTATTTGGTAATCCGCGAACTGTATCATAAGTTTTAAGTTCAACCCCAATAGAGCCTGATATATGTATTGTATCATCCAGACCAAACTCCTTATCACCTAAATATTTCACTTTAAAAACCTGAATATACACACGTCCATTAATGCGAGATTCTTTCCCAATTGGGATAACCGCTACCTCTTTTATATTAGGAATAGTGTAGTCTTTGACTCTCAGGTTTGAATTCAGAGGGTTGAATGGTTTACCTGAAGTATCTCGCAATTCGAAGTGTAAATGCGGGTGCTCGGAACCTGTGTCCCCTGTATAACCTACAATATCTCCCCTTGAAACACGAATATCACTTTCACTTAAATATATATCTGTCGAATATCTATTCTGTTTGAATTGCTCAGCCCTCACATAAGGCAAAAGATTGTCGTTAAATCTATCAAGATGTCCATAAACCGCAATATTACCATCATTAAGTTTCAGGTAAACAGCTTTACCATAACCAAATGGAGAAGTGCGAATTCGCCAGACGTATCCATTATCCACTGCATAAATGGGATAACCGACTTTATGATTAGTTTTAATGTCTATCCCCGAATGGAAGTGACCTTCACGATATTCGCCAAAAGTCGAACTTATGTATTTGCTCGCATTTGTAGGCCAGAGGTAGTTCTGGCTATATACATGCATTGCGAGTAAAGAATAGGTTATAATCAGAGTTAAAATATTTCTCATATCAATTCAGGGTTGAATATACACAAACTGGAGTTCAATTTTCAATAATTATCATTGTGTCCCCAAGCCGGGGGTCTGTGTCGATCGAAGATTCCTTTGGAAAGACATCTCTTGTGAGGAGTTCATATCATGCGGTTGAGATAAACCTGTCAGGTTTTTTCCGACAGGAGTCCTTTCCAAAGGTCAAGTCCCATCCCGCAGGGATCCCTTTGGGAAAGTCATCTCTTATATATTAAGAGTAATGAAAAAGAATATAACTAAAAAAGAGAAAAAAGAAAGTAAAAAGTTAATTAAAGCCTCCATTTTTTTAAATTATCAGAAGAGAAGGTGGCATCTCTGGGCTTCCCTCGGAGAGGTCCCGTTGGGAGAACTCGTCTCGTAGTGTCTTCCTTTCAGCCACAGGCGAATCTTCGTTCTGTCAGGTAGAATTCGGGGAATAACATGGTTCAATGAAACCGCATTGATAAGGGTGCTTATGCCTGGCAAAATTGTAAGTTTATTAAAAGAGGAGGTTTTTGATGAATGAGTATTTTCTCCCAGGGGAATAACTTTGTGAGAATACCGAATTCGTAAACAGTAAGGTAAGCGTCCTTATCAAACTCTTGATGTCAAATAAAAATTGTGAACTTTGAAATGCAAAACATTTTTTATACTTATCCGTTAGTAGTAATGAACTGGGGAAGATCTGGAGTCCTTTGGACAGAATCTTCGCCCAAAGTAACAAATAAACACGATGCGTCTTTTCTGACTATTTGGTATCTTAAATGCAGTACTGCGTATGTGCAGATGTTAGGCGAAAACAAAGCTAAGAAAAATGGAGGTATAGAATGAATAAGTATGTTATAGGCTTAATAGCAACTCTTATGCTGATAATTTTTATTGGGTGTGCAACGACATATAATCGTTCACATTACCTTGAATTATTAAGGTCATATTATGAATACGAATATGAACCTATCGAGAATCTTCCTGAATTTACTTACATGGATTCATCAGATGGAAATCTAGTGAAACTAAGAGAAACTTTTAAACTTGAAGAAGTGGCAGGCTATGGAGATGAGATGTCAAGGATAATTAACCTTATGAAATGGGTACATAATATTGTAAGGCATAGTGGGCGTTCGATGAATCCTTCTCCTAAAAACACTTTTAATATTATAAAAGTGTGTCAGGAAAAAAATAGAGGAGTCAATTGTAGAATGATGGCAACAATATTAAATGAAGTATATTTATCAATGGGTTTTAAATCAAGATTTATTACATGTATGCCAGAAAAAAAGAATTTCAAGGATTGTCATGTTATAAATATGGTGTATTCTACTACCCTTGATAAATGGATTTATATGGACCCTACATTTGAAGCATATTTTACTGATGAAAATGGAAATCACTTGAGCATACAGGAGGTAAGAGAAAATTTTATGAGAGAAAAACCATTGATTGTAAATGATGAAATAAATTGGAATGGAGAGAAATTAGATAAAGAGGAATATATTTCATATATGTCAAAAAATTTATTTAGATTAGAATGTTCTATTAGTAGCAAATTTAATTGTGAATCAACTAAAGAAATAAATTATATTGAACTTATTCCGAAAGGTTATATTTCTAAAGAAAGATTAATTACGAAATTAAAACTGGCTCTATTATCTCTATATGGATATAAAATCGTTACATATTATACAAGCAATCCTGATTTCTTTTGGGAAAGACCTGTATATATACCGGTTTCCAATTAGATCAGCTTGTCTTCGCATAACACGGGATAAAAGGAATTGGTTTATGTGATTGTTACTCTTGACTTTGGAGTAAAATGGTGTGCTCGACTGAATATCTTAACGCTAATCGAAATTCCCAACTTCGTTTATCCCGGGAAATTTATGAACAAGCCTTTCTAACTTGCAGTCAGGCAGGGATTAATGATTTTAGAACTTAGAAATTGAAAAAATGAATAAGTATAATCTATTCCAAGGGAATCGACCGATATTTGACACTTTACGCCCAAAACTAAGAATGCTAAATCCAAAGCAGGTTTCAAATGTAGTAGACGAGGCAATTTCTATTCTTGATGAAGTAGGTATAACCGTAGAAAACAGCGAAGCTCTTGAATTATTACATGGAGCAGGCACTAAGATTGATAAACAAAAAGTGTTTATACCTCCTGATATTGTTGAAAAAGCGCTTAAATCAGCACCACCGCAGATTATTATGTATGATAGATTTGAAAAAAATATCGCTGACCTCTCTGGAGATAATGTTCACTTCGACCCCGGTTCAGCTGCCTTATTGTTTCTTGACTACAAAAAAAACAAAATCAGAAATGCTGTTTCTACCGACTGCTATAAATTCTCCAGACTCACAGATAAAATGGATAACATAGCTCTCCAAAGCACGGGTGCTATACCCTCAGATGTCCCTGAAGAAGTTGCTGACAGTTACAGATTATATGTAGCACTTCAGGAATGTTCAAAACCCATTGTTACAGGGACATTTGATATAGCCTCTTTCGATGTTATGAAAAATATGCTAACTATTATTCGAGACAATGAAAAAAATCTATGTGCAAAGCCGCTGGCAATTTTCGACTGCTGCCCTTCACCGCCTTTGAAATGGAGTAATTTAACCTGCCAGAATCTCATCGACGCCGCAAGAGCAGGAATCCCGGCGGAACTTGTTTCAATGCCCTTAACAGGGGCAACATCTCCTGTAACGCTACTTGGAGCAGTTGTACAGCATTGTGCTGAGAGCCTGTCCGGTATTGTAATTCACCAATTGGCAAATCCCGGATCTCCAATTATTTACGGCGGTTCACCTGCAATGTTTGATATGCGTGTTGGGACCACTCCGATGGGAGCAATTGAAACTCTGATGATAGATTCCGCTTATGCTCAAGTCGGAAAGTATCTTGGATTACCAACACATGCCTATATGGGACTCAGCGATTCAAAATGTGTTGATATGCAGGCGGGGCTGGAGTCCGGAATGGGTATTATAATGGCTGCACTTGCAGGAGTCAATATGGTCTCAGGTGCAGGAATGATGGATTTTGAAAATTGTCAAAGTCTTGAGAAACTCGTAATTGATAATGAAATTTGCGGCATGGCTCTGAGGCTCATTAAAGGCATAGCTCAAAGAGATGAAATAATTGCCAAAGATATTATAAAAGAGGTCATCTCAAGTGGAAAATTTATAAGTCATCCACACACTCTCAAGTGGTTTAAAAAGGAAGCATATTATCCTGGAAAAGTAATTGATAGAACAACCGATGAGCAGTTTTATATCAATGGGGGAAAATGTGCATTTGAAAAAGCACACGAACAGGTTGAAAAAATCCTTTCAGCTCATAAACCGGAGCCTCTTGAAATGGGAAAATTGAACGCACTGAAATACATTATGAGCCGCAGATTTGCTCAGTTCGGAAGTAAACTGCCTGAGATAGATGATTAAGAACATCCGTAGCGCATTGAGTTCCAGCAAGCGAAGCGGAACAGATTCTAAAAGCTATACGTGATAATGGAACGGAAGCCTGGTACCTTCTTGCTAAGGATGAAGGACACGGATTCAGAAAGAAATCAAATAGGGATTTTTATTACTATTCGGTTATTCTGTTTTTAGAGAAATATTTACTAAAGTAATTAGTTTAGAACTCAGTAAAATCACTTGTTTATGAAAATTGAATCGCAAAAAAAAGTGACGAAAATTGATTTAAGTAAAAGGATTAACGATTTTAGAATAATGAAGTATAGAAACAGCCAAAAAGAACAACCAATGATAGCCGGGTGATCAATTCCATCATTCATAAATCAGCATTTAACTTCTTCCGCAGGAATGCCTTTGGCAAAAAATCAAAAATCTTTAATCCTTGTTCGATATTCAAAAGTGGTTATTTAATTTGTCCCAACGGGATCACTACGGGACGATTGAAAGTTGCAAAATTAGCATTTTTAGTGAGTTCAGTACTTTAATGCTAATCTCCCACAACCTGAACAAAAACCTCCCGATTACGTGGTCGGTTATCATGGTCAATTATAACGATTTGCTGCCAGGTGCCAATTATTAATCGCCCCTTAGAAAATGGCAAAGTAATACCCGGTCCCATCAAACTGGCTCTGAGGTGAGAAAAACCGTTATCATCTCCCCATGTTTGGGCATGCCTCGTTCTCATCGTCTTTGAAGCAAATTTCTCTAACAGGTCTTTCATATCCTCAACCAACGCTGGCTCATGCTCAATAGTCGTAACACTGGCAGTGGAACCAATCGCCGACGCTGACACAATTCCGTTCTCTATTTTAGACAGGGATAAAATGCTTTGAACCAATCCCGTAATATTCAGTATATCAGAAAAACCATTTGTCTTCAATGTTATCTTTTCACCAAATACCATTTCATCTCCTTCTATTTACATAGTTGTAATTTACGAAAAATTTGTCATAGACATCTCTTCGAGGATACTGTTAGGCAGGAGATAACCTGTTCTGTTGGTCTTTGGATGTTTCAGGTTGTTGAGTTGGAGCGAATGGCTGGTATAGTAAACGATACAATCCAAGAAAAAAGATTTCAAGTACCAGAATGTACCAGGGCCATTCAGGCAGCCATTCAACCGGGCTGAAATCAACTACAGGTATCTCTAGCAAGAATAAGTAATTGCCTTTCGTAATCAAGTTAATAGGAATAAGAAAAACTGCGTAAATGTTCAAAGCCACAAATGCGTGGAGAACACTTCCTCTTGCAGGCTTTTTTCTCTGAACTAATAGAAGATATAACATTATGAATACAAGAAGACTATGAGGCAAGAACATTGAAAAATATCGAGCAGAAGGAAAATCCAGTTTTAAATCAGGGATAATAACACCCAAAGTTGAGCCGGACATTATCCAATAGTACAAAACATTGAACAGTTTTTTGTTTGGTTTGATGAGATATATAATCATTAAAATCTGGCTGATACCACACAGATGAAA
Organism: uncultured bacterium; assembly: GCA_964441235.1. Taxonomy (GTDB): domain Bacteria; phylum Fidelibacterota; class UBA2242; order UBA2242; family UBA2242; genus BS750m-G69. The sequence continues at coordinate 74,452 of CAYTUQ010000005.1, forward strand.
TGGCAGGTCATTTGTTAAAGAAAAATTGTTTTGGAGCATAAAAATTGCTCTCCACATTGTAGCCTGAGTTAGAATAAGTACTGCCAGTAAGGGATTTAACCGCTTCTTGAGCTTTTCAGGATCAACGGTTTGGAGTTTTGCAAGAATAAAAACCATCAATGCCGTTATAATAGAAAGGGCAATAAAATGAGAGAAACCAAATAATGTAAATACTCTTTTCATCCTTTAATAATTTAAAATTATATTGTGATAGAACAAGTAATCCTTTTCTATCTTTTTTATAATTAAAAGGGAGGTAAGCATCCCTAAAATCTAATTCACATGAAGAAGAAAGGGATTATTTTTAAAGACATTTAGATTGTGAATTTTAAATCATTTGACATTCAATAAGAAACAATGTAAAATTCCAGCTGATTGATTTTCAAAATGAAATAATTAGATAGAAAAATTTGAGCGACGAACCTCCTCTCCAAAGAAACAAGTCTTATTACAGAACCTGGCAAGATATAGAAAGCGTTCGTAAATACTCTAATACAAGATACCGTGGCTTAGACCAGCGCTTCGTATCCTGGCGTGAAAAGAAAATTGTCAACAAAATGCTGAACAAAATTAAATCGCCCGGAAGTATGTTACTGGACATCCCTACCGGCTACGGGCGTTTTACCCATCTTTTCTTAGAATATGATTTTAATATTACAAATGCAGACTTAAATCTTTTTGCACTTCTTTACCAAAGAGAACGGCATTTAGGAACTGCAAATTCCGTAGTTGCAAACGTGCTTGACATTCCATTCAAAAACAATCAATTTGATGTGGTTTTCAATTTCCGGCTTCTCCAGCATTTTAAAACGAGTAAAGAAAGATGCACATTTCTAAAAGAATTGCACCTCACCACAAAAAAATGGGCTATCGTTTCCGTCTATATTAAATCCAGTTTGCATAGATTCATACAGAAGATATCTTCCCGTAAGAGAAAAATGACGATGATAGATTTAGATGTTTGGTGCGAAGAGGTGACAAGTGAAGGATTCAAAATTGTAGAATCCCTTCGAGTTATACCGTTTTTTCATGCGCAAATGATTTTTTTGCTTGAGAAAATCAATTAAGAGAAATAAAATCTTTGCCGAGGGCATGCCCCTGGCAAAATCAAAAAATAAACCCCGTTAAATAAAATCAAAGATTTTAATTTTGATTTACGAATGTAAAAACAAAATTATTTAACGGGGTAAATCTAAAATTGCTATTCCTTAATCCCTGCCTGACGTAAGGCAGGCTTGTTCTGAGATCAAAAAAAGTAGATGACTATCAAAACGTTATATTGTTTTATATAAAGCAAATACTTTCAGGCTTACCTACATCTATATTCTTTTACTTCTCCTGAGGTTTGTATTTTAATTCCTCAATAGTATCCTTCACCCAATCACGAAGATCTTCAACCGAAAGACTTTTAAAATCCTTATAAATAAATGGCTTCCCGAAGTTTAACATCACATTTGCAGAGCGAACCCTCCAATCTCCCCTGGTTTTTGCATAATATAATCCATTTATCGCAATAGGGAGAATATCAGCTTTTGCATTTTTTGCAAGATAAAAAGCTCCCTTCTTAAATTCTCGCATATCACCGGTGATAGTTCTCATACCCTCAGGAAAAATTATTATTGAAGACCCATTTTTCAAAACCTCCTCTGCTTTTTTAAGACTTTTAACAGCTTTCAGATGATTCTCCCTGTCAATCGGTATATTTCCCCATTTCTTAATCAGCGTGCTCCAAACAGGCCATGAGAAGTGTTCCTGTAACTCTATAGCAACAAAGTAAAGAGGAATATTTCCAAGAAAAAGAAATGCATCTAAAAGGCTCTCATGATTGCAAATAATTATATAGGTGCGTTTGTGATCGAAGAGATCAAGTCCTGTAATTTTTATATTTACACCAACACTTTTTAATAACGCCCTACATAAAGGTCTTGCCAATACAATAATCTGTTGCGGCTTGAAAAAAAATAAACCGATAAAACCAAGAGCGGCGATAAGGCAGAAATAGAAAAATCCAATTGCCCAGCGGAAAAGATAAACTGCTGTTTTCATTTTTTAGACCTTAACGAGACATCAATCTTTTATTTCTCCATTAAAAATCTAACTCAAATATATAGATATAAGCACATATAATAAATTGTTTTCTTAACCCCGAACGATTAAATAAAAAACTCAATTTTAAAATTCAGTCTTTCCAGGTTCCATCAGGAGCTCACTCCTAACTCAACTTCAAAGGAGTAATTCTTCTTTGCAGAAATCAGGTAATAAATAAACAATACATCTTTCACACTTACTTATATTTGCATAGAAATAATAAAAAGATTAAAATACAGGTAGTGTTAAGAGATAGCATGAATTTTAGAGATAATAAATTTTTATGAAGAAATCAGGTATTGTATGAGAATACGTAATGTTCTTTCTATTTTAGGTTCTCTATACATTAGTCTGGGTGCTATGCTTATTGTACCTTTTATCATAAGTATAATTAATACAGATCAGACTTCAACATCTTTTTTAATAACTATTTTAATTTCTGTAGTTACAGGCATTTTACTTCAGATCAGGAAACCTGAAAAACTCATCATTGAGAAACGTGAATCTGTAGGAATAATTGTTTTCGGTTGGATTACCGTTTCACTTATTGGAGCTTTGCCTTTTTATTTATCAGGATATTTCAACAGCTTTCTTGATGCCTTCTTTGAATCAGTTTCCGGATTTACGACAACTGGAGCATCAATCCTCGAGGACATTGAAGCACTTCCTGTAAGTATTTTAGTGTGGCGTAGCCTGACGCACTGGATAGGTGGAATGGGAATCATAATTCTGGCACTTGTAGTTTTACCCGTAATAAATGTCGGCAGTAGAAATCTTTACAATTTTGAATCCTCATCAATAGCCCAGGAACAAATTACTCCGAAAATTAAGGATACAGCCCGATTATTATGGACAGTCTATTTACTTTTAACTGTCTCCCTGACTGTTCTTTTACTTTTGGGGGGCTTATCGTTCTTCGATGCTTCACTTACCGCTATGGGTACAATTCCCACCGGTGGATTTTCCCCAAGAAATGCCAGTATAGCAGCTTATAATAGCCTATATGTTGAGATAATTGTTGCTATATTTATGATATTATCCGGGATAAATTTCTCTTTATATTTCATGCTATTTAGAAAGAAAAAAAATGTTGCCAAATTTTTTGAAGTGGTAAAATTTTATCTGATACTAATGGGTTGTGCAATCTTGATTGTTGTAATAAACCTGAGGTTATATACTTATAAGAGTTGGGGTGAAGCATTCAGATATGGAATTTTTCAGGTAGTATCAATTAATACCACATCGGGATTTGTTACCGCCGATTATGAAAAGTGGCGACCATTCACTCAAATTGTGTTACTTATTCTTATGTTTATAGGAGCTTGTCCAGGCTCGACAACTGGTGCCATAAAAAATTCCCGAATCGTACTTCTTGCAAAAAGTATTTATAGAGAGCTTATCCAGCTTATTCATCCAAGGGTTGTAACAACACTTCAATTAAATTCCAAAACCATTGATGAAAAAACTGTACGAAATGTTCTTGTGTTTATCAGCATGTATCTTTCTTTCTTCTTTATTGCGATACTATTAATGCTTTTTACAAACATTGATATTGAGACCTCAATATTTTCAGTTGCTACAACTCTCGGAGGAGTCGGACCTGGATTGGGTATAACTGGTCCCATGGAAAGCTATGCATTACTACCAGCTTTTAATAAATCTATTCTAATTGCCTGCATGCTTTTTGGGAGACTGGAATTCTATTCCATATTCCTTATATTTGTCCCAAACTTCTGGCGTAAAGTATAAATTACAAATAAGCACAAATTTATAATTAAAGTAAAATTTCAATATAACACAACACTATGTGCGTTTTCGCCTATTTAGTCCCTATAAACTGGATAATATATTTTATAAATTAAATGTAGTGATTCCACTGTAAAAATGAGGAAAAATAGTTGTGAGAACCGTTTACCCTGTTGAGAAAAACGGGTTTTTTATGCAAAAAGAGGAACAAAGTCGAATTTACCAACATCCACAAGACCTTTATCTGTTATCTTAAGTTCAGGAATAACCGGTAAAGCTAAAAATGATAACGTCATGAAAGGATTCTCTAAGATACACCCTATTTTATGTGCTTCCAACTTTAACTCGTCGCAAATATCCCTTACCTCTTTTAAAGGTTTGTCACTCAATAGACCGGCAATTGGAAGGGGTAGAGAAGCAGTAACTTTCCCGTTTTTAACCACAACCTCTCCACCATCCATTTTTTTAATAGCATTTACCGCTTTAAGAATATCCGTATCATTCACTCCAACAATGATTATGTTATGAGAATCATGCGCAACAGTCGAAGCAATTGCACCCTCTTTTAGTCCTACTCCTTTAACAAACCCGATTCCAATGTTTCCTGTTGCTTTATGGCGTTCAATGACAACAATCTTTAATATATCCTCGTCTGGATTACTTACCAATTCGCCGTTTTCAATAGTCGCTTTATATACTTTCTTTTTTGTTATTATCTGATCGGACACTATCTCTATAACGTTTATCCTGTTTCCTTTTACATCAACCTTCAAATCTCTTCCATTCACCGGTTTAATATTAACAGACTCAGGCAGTGATACCGTCTCATATTTTAGTTCTTTTATTAATTTACCATTCTCTGCAACTAATTTGCCTGATTTATATACCTTCTTAATATCAAAATTATCAAAATCATCAAATACTATCATATCTGCAGAATATCCAGGAGCTATTGCACCAATATTTTTTATTCTAAAATGCAAAGCAGTATTTAATGAAGCCATTTGAATTGCAGTAATCGGATCCAATCCCAACTTTATTGCCTTTTTAACCATTGAGTTAATGTGCCCGTAATCCATTAAAAAGTCCAGATGTCTGTCATCAGTTACAAATCCACAAAACCTCGAATTCTGCTTATTAACAAGAGGTAACAGAGACTCCATATTCCTCGCAGCTGAGCCTTCTCTAATCATAACAAACATACCTTTACGCAATTTTTCTATTGCTTCATCCAACTTAGTGCTCTCATGGTCGGATTTTATGCCAGCTGTTATGTAGGCGGAAAGGTCTTTTCCTCTGACAAGTGGAGCATGCCCGTCAACTTGCTTTTCACCGGCGACTGCGATCTTTTTTAATACTTGCGGGTCTTGATTAATTACCCCGTGGAAATTCATCATCTCTCCAACTCCCAAAACTCGTGGGTGGTTTATCCATTTCTTCATATTTTCTGCTGTTATAGTAGCACCCGATGTTTCAAGATGCGTTGCGGGGACACAGGAAGGTATCATAAAAAAAACATCAAGGGGAAGATCCTCAGTACTATCTATCATGAATTGGAGACCTTCAAGTCCCATGATATTGACAATTTCGTGCGGATCGGCAACTACTGCTGTGGTGCCCATTGGCAAAACAGCGTGCATGAATTCAGCAGGAGAGAGCATTGAACTTTCCATATGCACATGTCCATCAATAAGTCCAGGTGCCAGATAACTTCCGTGCAGGTCTTCAGTTTTTAAAGCATCATACTCTCCAAAACCGACAACTTTACTTCCATGAATAGCAACACTTGTATCAACAACTTCACAGGAAAAAAGATTAACCAATTTTGCATTTTGTAGAAGAAGATCAATGGGAACCTCACCGTGTGACGCTTTTATAAAATCCTCTACAGACATTTAAGAATCTCTTTCCTTAAAACATTCGAATAAAAAATTTTAAATCCTGACAGTAAAAAATAACATACAGGTAAAAAAATATAACCTTTTATAATGGATATAAAATAATTGACCCTACTGCGTCACTTAGAGGTTTTCTATATAACATATTATATGGTTTTATTAATTTCAATACAACATATAGGGCTAAATTATGCATGTTATGTTGTAGGGTTAAATAATTACTAACTGGATTAACTGCAGTTGTTTGAAAGCAAGAGGGAAATATCTGAATTTCCCTGTTTTGTTGGATCTAAACTATTAATGAATTCAGCAAGAGTATCTACCTCGAACTCCAATTGATAGTATTTTAAACACCATACAAGCATTAAGAGCACCAGAGTTCTATTCTTACTATTGAAGGGTTCTCCATCAATAAGATAGTATACAAACCATCCTAATTGAGTATACAGGTCTTTTCTATTTGGCAACCTCTCCGCAAGAAAGCATGTCAATGAACCACCACCAGGAAGAGCTACTACTGTTTTTAAAGCGTCTAAGTTCCTAACCCCTGGATCACCACCAAGCTTCTGTGTGATTAACCAATTAACATAACACAGGAGTTTTAGCTGTTTTTTCTGATCTTTAGTCATCAATGCCTCCCAGCACATCTATGTACTCATTCATTGTGTCTTCAATCTGTCTCAAATGGTCAGGGTTATAATCATCTGGAATACGGACTTTAATGGTTTTAAGAGTAACTTCTTTTCTTGGTTCATTAACGGTTAAATCAATCTCAGAGCCAAAGTCCCAGCTCATTGCGCGGGTAACTTCTCTTGGAAGAAGTACACCCCTGCTTGAACCCACCCGAATGATTTTTCTCTTCATATTTTACCTCAATAAATAATTTTAATCGTCATCTTCACTTTTTTCTATATTTGCAAGGACTTCTTTATATTCTCTACGGAACTGGTCGAAATATTCAAGATAAGTTTGTTTGTTTACTTCTTTCTTTCTGGGTTGTCGTAATATAACTTTTTCATCTTCTTCATCAAGAATCAAGTCTATCTTATCTCCGAAATCCCATTCCATTTCTTTAATAACATCTTTAGGTAATAAAATACAAAGGCTTGCTCCAACTCTTACAATTTTCCTTTTCATCTGGTTGCCCCTTATAAGGTTAACAAATACAACACAAAATAAAGTAAATAATTTTAAAAATCAAGTATTGCTTAAAATAAAGTCTACTTAAAAAAATAATAAGTATTACAATATACAAAAACAGTGCATATAATCTTATGTTTTGAGTTCAGAATTTTATGGCCAATTTAAAAATTGTCATATTCACATTACTTTTTTCCCCCTGAGTCATATCTTTTAGGCCATAATTTCCTCAATCTCTCTTTAATATGTGCTTCCCGACCCTGAGACGAAGGTTTATAGTACGCCCTGGGTTTTACACCCTTTGGGAAATAGTTTTCTTTTATAAAATGTCCGGGATGATTGTGAGCATATTTATAATCTTTCCCATAATTGAGAGCTCGCATAAGACATGTAGGTGCATTTCTAAGATGAAGCGGAACATCAGGCATTTCTCCATTCTTAATTTCCCTCTTAGCAGCAGATAATGCCAGATACGAAGCATTGCTTTTTGGAGCGGATGCTAAATATGTCGTAACTTGAGATAGAACAATTGCTGCTTCAGGCATACCAATTGAATTAACAGCCTGAAAGGCTGAGTTAGCAAGTGTAAGTGCCGTGGGGTCTGCATTCCCGACGTCTTCACTGGCTAAGATAATCAAACGTCGAGCAATAAATAGTGGATCTTCTCCGCCTTCAAGCATGACTGTCAGCCAGTAGACAGCTGCATCGGGATCACTACCCCGTACGCTTTTAATAAAAGCTGAGATTACATCATAATGGTAGTCACCTTTTTTATCGTAAAGCAAATGACGCTGTTGGAGAGCTTCTTTGATTAGAGGCAGAGTAATATGAAAAGACCTGTTTTTCTTTGGTGAAGATATCTGATATGATATTTCTATCGCATTAAGTAATTTGCGGGCATCGCCATTAACATTCTTTAAAAGGAACGATCTGGCATTACTATCAATAACGGCAGAATATTTTTGCAGAATAACATCATCTTTTAGAGCACGATCTAAAATGATGTTCAGCTCTTTCTCGCTTAATGTGGAAAGTTTAAGAGTTTTACATCTTGAAAGAAGTGGCGATATCACTTCAAAGGAAGGATTCTCAGTTGTTGCTCCAATCAGTGTTAGAGAACCATCCTCGACAGCATGAAGAAGAGCATCCTGCTGAGCCTTATTAAACCTGTGAATTTCATCTATGAAAAGTATTGTTGTAACTCCAGCATGACTGTTAATGCGTGATTGGTCAATTATTTTGCGCACCTCTCTAACACCTGACGAAACGGCACTAAGCTGGTAAAATTTTGCACTTATCTGTGTGGATATCAGTTTGGCGAGTGTTGTTTTCCCAGAGCCCGGCGGACCCCATAAAATCATTGAAAATATTTTCTTGTTTTCAAGTACTTTACGGAGGATTTTGCCCCTTCCTATAAGACTGTTCTGACCGATAAAATCCTTAATTTTTGTTGGTCGCATTCGCTCAGCTAAAGGCGGAGGAAGAGTCTGCTTTTTTTGTTCTTTATTAAATAAATCCATAGTCAATTGTATTTCTCCAGGTTTTCTGGTTCCGTGGCTCCCCGCCTGCCTATCGGCAATAATGGCGGGCAGGTGCTACGGGACAGATTGAAGGTTGCAGAGTAGTCCGAAGGACTTCCTATGGAACAACCCTGCAACCAGATAAAGCAGGTACTTGTAAAGTTAAGTAGCATCTATTTTTAAAGGTTTCAAAATTACAATAGTTGCACCCCAGCCTCCTGCATTTCCTTCTGCTAATTTGAAAGAAGTAACTTCCGGCAAGCGACTAAGGACAGAATGAACTACCCTACGTAAGGTGCCCGTACCTTTACCATGAATAATACGAACTTCAATGATTCCTCTTTGCCTGCAAGCTGCTAAGTAATCAGGCACAAGTTTTTTGACTTCACGAGGCTGAAAAGTATGCAAATCCAGTACTCCATTTATCGGCAATTCAATAGTTTCAGGTTCTTCTATTTGCCTTTTCATAGTTCTATTTCTTTAATATTAGAGTCCACTTAAAAAAGATAATCTATTAGAAAAAGAAACCGTTTCCCGTGGGGATCTCTATGAGAGAAACGGTTGAAGAAGTAATATTGTTTAAGATTAGCCCCTGACTTTGCCATAGGCATCCCTCAACGGGAAAGTCGGGGGTTAATAATAAGTTACCAGTTATAATAACTGTTTCTCTCATCTCAAAGAGATCCCGTTGGGATAGAGATACCTTTGGCAAACAGTTTCTAAATTTTTGGTATTATGAAAAATACGATTCAAGTTTCAACCTTTCTTAAGCAAACTCATATTATATTGAGAAAATTTTTACAAAGGCATCCCTTGCTTCAGACACAAATTCCTTTACCAGTTTGCGGCTTTTTCGTCCATTTTTATCCTCTACTCCAGTGTGAGAATCTACTCCAGCAGGTCTGACTTCTTGAATCGCTTTTCTAACGTTATAAGGATTAAGACCTCCTGCAAGGGTTACAGGTAACGGCGATAGTTCAACAATTTTGCGGCTTATGCTCCAATCATGTGTTTTACCGGTTGCTCCACAAGCTCCAGTTGCCAGATCGTAGGTATCAGTAATAAAGGCATCGATATATGGACTAAAATCATATACAATAGTTTTCAGCTCAGAAATATTATTATCACGGACAATGAGACTTTTTATTAAATGAAGGTCTGGAGCAATGGATTTTAGTTGAGATATATCGTTGACAGAAATTTCACCATGAAGCTGAACTATAGACACATTAAGAAAATTACAAAGAGCAATAATTTCCTCCGGATTATTAAGATACGTAATCAAAACGCTCTTTATCGGCGGTTTCATAGATTTAATAATTTCGGTAGCATCCGATTCCGAAAGATCTTCCTTATTTATATGAAGACGCAGTGGAAAACCGAGATAGTCAACTCCGCACTCAGCAAGCATCTGGGCTTCTTTCTTATCAGTTATACCCGCTATCTGTACTATATCCTTTAATATAAAATCTTCAGCCACAGAGCTCTCTATTCTCTTTTAAATAAATGTCTATATACCTGTCAGGTTTAAAAAATACTTCTACTCCGGATATGATTATTTGAATAAACCTGACAGGTATACTTCTAAACTAGATCACTTAATATTTCCTTTTTTTATTTCTTTAGACGACATGAACTCCAATACATATAGACACAAAGTAAAATAAACATAACAAATCCGAGAATTTCAGAAGGGGATGATTCAACCCAGTGTTCTGTTCCAATAGCCTTCATTAATGTCCAATCAGATCTGAATTGTTTTCCGATAAATACAATAAATGCTGATACCACGCCCATAATCGCACCACCGGCAATGAAACCGGAAGCAATTAGTGTACCTTTCTCTTTTCTCTTCTTAGATAATTCCTCGTCTTTTGTGCTTTTGGCAACGAAATGTGCGACCAAACCTCCTGCGAGTATCGGAGTATTAAGGTAAATCGGTAAGTACATCCCAAGAGCAAATGCAAGTGGCGGGATACCTACCAATTCTAAAATTATTGCAAGAAAGACACCAGCGAGATACATCAACCATGGCGCTTGAGCACCTGTCATTAAAGGTTTTAAAACAGCTGCCATAGCAGAAGCCTGGGGTGCTTCTAAACCGCCTGGTCCGAAACCATAGGTTTTATATAGAATAAGAATTACAACACCAACTGAAGCAGCGGAAAAAAGCGTTCCAAGAAACTTAAAACGTTCCTGCTTCCTCGGAGTTGTTCCAAGCCAATAGCCTATCTTCAAATCTGTAATAAAACCACCAGCCATAGAAAGAGCTGTACAAACTACGCTGCCGATAATCAATGCGGCAAGCATACCTTTTGAGCCAGACAACCCAACTCTTACTAAAATAACTGAAGATAAAATTAATGTCATTAAAGTCATCCCCGAAACAGGGTTCGTCCCAACAATAGCAATTGCACGTGCTGCCACTGTTGTAAAAAGAAATGCAATAATTAGAACAATCAAAATACCGATAATTGCATGTACAAAATTTAATTCAACAACACCATAATAGAAGAATATAAATGTTCCAATTAACGAAAGAATAAGAAGAACAATCACCCACTTCATTTTTATATCCAATTGTGTACGCCTGATTGAGTTCGTACTGCTTCCGTGTTTACTTCCAATGATTTCACCAACCGCCAGTTTAAATGCGCCGCCGATGATTTTAGATGACTTCAATATCCCGATAATTCCTGCACATGCAATTCCACCAATACCAATATGTCTTACATAATCGCTGAAAATTTCCTGTGGGCACATATCTGCAATTGGTTTAACGGACTGTAAAATTGGCATTGGAATATACTGACCTATAAAATATACAACAGGAATAAGAACCCACCACGCAAGAAAAGACCCTGCAGCTATAATCGTTGCATAACGTAATCCGACGATATAGCCCAACCCCATTACTGCTGCGCCGATATTAATTTTGAGTACCAATTTCACCTTATCCGCAAGAGCCTGTCCCCAACCAAATACCTGCGTAGAAACAACTTCTTTCCAGAATCCGAACCCGGAAACAAAGAAATCGTAAATTCCCCCAATAGCCGCAGCTCCGACAAGGATTTTCGCTTGCTCACCGCCGGATTCGCCAGCGATTAACACCTCTGTCGTTGCAGTTGCTTCCGGAAATGGGAATTCGCCGTGCATATCCTTAACAAAATACTTCCTAAATGGGATTAAAAACAAAATTCCTAAGAATCCACCAAAAAGTGAAGCTAAGAAAATCTGGTAGAAACTTGCGTCCAGCCCAAGAATATAAAGCCCTGGAATTGTGAAAATAGCTCCTGCTACTACAACACCCGACGAAGCGCCAATGGACTGAATAATTACATTTTCCTGAAGTGCATTTTTACGTTTTAATAATGCCGAAAGTCCAACTGCAAGGATAGCAATAGGGATTGCAGCTTCAAAAACCTGACCTATTTTAAGTCCTAAGTACGCAGCAGCCATCGAGAATAAAACCGAATAAAATAGTCCCCATGCTAATGAATAACCTGTCGCTTCAGGGACAATTTTTTTGTCAGGTATAACAGGAACATACTCTTCACCCGGCTTCAATTTACGGTAAGCATTTTCTGGAAGCCTGATCTGGGAAATTTGAGGTTGTGCCATTAATCTCTCCTTTAGTTTTTATGGTTCAGACAAATCCAAAAGATGTATGAGAAATTTCAATTACCTTCTCTGCCATGATTTACTAAAATATAACTCTATCTATTGTTTTGTTTTCATGAATATCTTTATGCATAGGACAATGTTCCGTCGGTTCTGTCCCTTTTATAAACAGTTCTGTTGCAACAGGGCAGTATTTTGAAGGTAAAAGTTTCGTTTCTTTGCAGATTTCTACCTCAATCACTCCCGGTGGTCGGATAAATTTTTTATCTTTCCATTTCATGACTTTATAAGTTTCACACATAAACATTGCCCATGCAGGAAGAGCTGCCCTTGCTCCGGATTCATTATCACCCAGTGAAACTGCCGGATTATCAACCCCTACCCATACTCCGGCAACGATACGAGGTGTGAATCCAAGAAACCAGGCATCTGTAAAATCATTTGTTGTCCCTGTCTTTCCGGCAGCTGTTATCCTGAAGCCAAATCTCAGTCTAGCGTTTCTGCCGGTGCCTTCATTTATAACAGTTTCAAGGAGATTCGTTGCTAAATATGCTGTTTCTTCACTAAAAACCAGATCCTGTTTTGGTGTATACTCTGATATAACATTCCCATATCTATCCTCTATACGTGTGACTGCGATAGGTTCAACCCAAACACCATGATTGGCAAATATTCCATAAGCCGATGTTATTTCGATAGGAATTACCTCTGCTGCTCCAAGTGCAATGGCATCAACAGCTGGAACTCTTGTGGTTATATGCATTCTCTTTGCCGTTTCTACAACTGAAGCAGGGGATAAAAGCTTTTGTACAATTCTCACAGAGATCAGGTTTAGAGATCTCCTTAGCCCTTCTCTTATAGTGGTATTACCGCCAGTAGAAAGATCGTAATTTTTAGGAGCCCATCGAGTTCCGTCGGGCATGTTAATAACCACTGGCTGGTTCAATAATTGAGTTGTCACAGGAAAACCGTTATCAATTGCTGTAGAATACACAATAGGTTTAAATACAGAGCCAGGCTGGCGTTTTGCCTGTACAGCTCTGTTAAATTCAGATTCATTAAAATCTCTTCCGCCGACCATTGCGAGAATTCTACCGGCTGTAGGTTCTATTGCAATCAATGCTCCCTGGACAATAAGTGATTTCCTCAACTGCTCATTCAAAGGCATTTCTCCTCTAATCATTGCCTGAACCTGATCTAAAGTTATGGTAGAATCTTTTAGGATTGACTCAATTTCTTTTCTGTTATTAATCAAGCGTTTATTAAGTACCGTTTGCTGATGAGCTAAGTGCTTCAATAGTGCAGAATCGGCACATGCCTGGATTCTTGTATCTAAAGTTGTATATATTGAAAGTCCGTCTTTTAAGATGTCTAAACCTAATCTATCATCCTCTTTCTGAAGCCATTGCCTTACATATTCGACAAAGTAGGGAGCAATTTTTGCAGGAGGATCAGACTCCATAAGCTGCAAGGGTGTATTTTTGTACAGAGCAAATTCCTCCTCTGTCAGATAGTGATGCTCCATCATTCTTCTCAGAACAAGATTTCTTCTCTGGAAAGCGCTTACGGGTCTTTCAAGGGGTGAGAATCGCCGAGAATGTTTTATTACACCGGCAAGTAAAGCACACTCGTCCGGAGTAAGCTCTTCCGAAGATTTATTAAAATATCGCTTTGCTGCGGATTGAATACCGTACCTGCCGTGCCCCATATAGCTTGAGTTTATATACATTTCTAAAATTTCACTTTTTGCATACATCCTTTCAATCTGAAGGGCAGTAAGGAATTCCTTAATTTTCCTAGAAAAGGTTTTCTCAAATCCTATTTTTTCATAAAGTATTCTCGCTAATTGTTGGGTTAATGTACTGGCGCCCTGCTGCTTACTTAGCGTCAATACATCCTTAACAAGTGCTCTAAAATTATCCCTTACACTAACTCCCCAGTGTGATAGGAATCGAGAATCCTCAATAGAAATGACAGCCTGAATCATCGCAGGAGGTATCTTTTTTAATGGAACAAGTATTCTGCGTTGAGTATAAAATTCATCAAGTACAACACCATCGCTCGAATAAATTCTCGTGATTAGTTCCGGATCAAATTTCTGCAGCTGCTCAATTGAGGGCAAATCTTTTGAATAATGTATATACACCACCACCAACAAAATTATGACGATGATATACAAAATCAGGACCCTGAATAGTGCCCTTGACCAGCTAAGTATTTTTATATGTCGATCCGCGCGTCCCATTAATCACAAATTTTAATGTTTTTATTTCTCTAAACCAAATTGTTTTGGTTTCAAAAATGAAATACATTTACCTGTTATTCATTTATTATCTGAGATATTACCAGCAATTTCTCTGATAATTGCTTTAGTAAAAACTGAGTAAGGTTTTTTTATCCTTTCAGCAACTTCCTGAACCTCTTTATGCGAAAGAGGAATTTTGGTAATTCCGGCTGCAAGATTAGTAACTAAGCTGATTCCAAGTACATTCATACCAAGATAGGCTGCCATTATTGCTTCGGGAACAGTTGACATTCCCACCACATCCGCACCTAATTTGTACATAATTCTTATTTCAGATGGCGTTTCATAGCTCGGACCAATTGTCCAGCAGTATATTCCCTGATGTATTTTTATTCCTGTTCCCAAAGCTACTCGCTTCGCAAGATTAATTAATGAGACAGAAAACGGAGACTTCTTCTTTGAGCCGGGGAATACCTCTATTTGCGTGAAATTAATATAATCTGTAAGGATAACAAAATCTCCAGGTTTCAATTCCGGATTTATGCCGCCAGCAGCATTGGTTAAAACCAGGTTCTTTATCCCCAATTTAGCGAGAAGCTGAACATAAAACGTAATTTCGGAGAGGCTTTTTCCCTCATAATAATGAGAACGTCCTTGAACCACAAGAATTGGGATATTATCTACTTTACCAAAAATTAATTTACCTTTGTGACCTTCTACTGTGGGCTCAGGATACCAGGGAATTTCATTGCTGAAAATTGAGAACGAAGGTACAATCTTATCAGCAAAATAGCCAAGCCCCGATCCAAGGATAATTGCGGTATAAGGGAAATTCCCTACCTTAGATCTAATGAAATTTTCAGCTTCTTTTAACTTATCCTGGTTCACGAAAGGCTTCTGTAAATTCTTCATCTCTATTTCCAACTCTAAAAAACCTGATTGGTATTCCCATGTAATTCCTCCCCACAAATCATTATGGGATTGTGCGAGAAATTATATACAATATGTGAACTTAGCAACTATGAAAAAATTTCGGATTTTTACTATTGTAAAAACTTTTTAGTGTTTATATTAACTTTATGTTCAAATAAAATGTCATCTTTATTATAGGAAAACAAAAAGCAGGAGAAATCTAATTAGTGTTTGTCCATGTCAAAGACATCTCTTTGAGATAAACTTGAAAAACTGATGAATCAGTTTATTATTGAGGGTTAAATTCTCCTGAATAAATTCCCCGGATGGACAGGCAGGTGTTATCTTAATATCTTTATAATATTGCGGTTGAGACAACACCATCCCGAAAAGTCGGGATTATGGTGATAAAAAATACTTTATGGACAGACTTTAATTAGTCCGAAAAAATGAACATCAGACAGGCAACACCCAAAGACAACGAAAAACTTTTAGATCTATCTCGTGAAACCCCAATGAGAGGAGCATTGGTAATAAATATTGATAGATCCACGAACTATTTCTGTCTTGCTCGGCTTCAGGGCAAAAATAGCAAAATTTTCGTTGCCGAGAAAAACAACGAAATATTGGGTATGGTTGGTTGCTCATTTAGAGATATCATACTTTTCGGCAAGTTGACCACTATCGCATATATTGGAGGAGTAAAAATTCGGGAGTCTGCAAAAACCGGGCTTACATCTTTTCGCCTAATGAAGAAAGTGAAAGATTACCTCCTCGAATCCAAAATAAAGTTTGCTGTAATTCTGGTACTAAGTGATAACAAAGCTATGACAGGTTTACTATCCGGACGTGCAGGAATTCCCGCATTTCATCTCCTTGCAAAATATCACATTACTTACATCATTCCCTTATACTCTCTAAAAAGTACAGAAAATTACACCATTAGAGAAAGTAAGTCATCAGACTTACAAGAAATTGTCAATCTATTTTCCAAATTTTATAAGGATACCGAATTAAGTCCGAGATGGACTCCTGAATTTTTTACAACATTATTGGAACAATCTCCTAATTATGATTATAGCAATATTCTCGTTGCATTGAAAAACGAAAATATTGTTGCAGCCCTTTCCTTATGGAATCAATCATCATTTAAACGAACTGTGGTGGAAAGATATAGTAGTTGGTATAAAGTACTGCGGTTTTTAACAACACCCCTTCATATTTTACCACCGGTAGGTGAACCCATGTCAGAAATGTGCTTTCGACATATTGTTTGTGCAAAGGGACATGAATCTGCAGTTACAGAATTAGTCCGAACTGCGATTAAAAAGTATCGGAAAGAGTATAGATTTTTCAGGGCAGGTTTTCAAGATAGAGACTTTCTCATGAACTCAATCAAAGGTTTTCCAAAACTGAAAATCGGTCTGAATCTTTATGCCGCTTTTAGGGAGGATAATGCTGATACAAACGATATAATTTACAGACTTTCGCAATCAAAAATCTGGGAGGATTTATCTCTACACTGATAAGTAATTCTGAAAAGAATGTATTTGTTATCTGCAATTTACTAGCATGTGGCGGAAAGGCTAAAGAACTCTGGACTAAGTTCCTGGCAGAAGCAGGACAATCAGGCTATAATGTAAATTATTGTATAACAGAGCGAATTGGTCATGCTACGGAAATAGCCAGAGAGAAAGCTCAAAAGGGAATAAAGAGAATATGTGTCTTTGGAGGAGATGGTACATTAAATGAAGCTCTAAATGGAATCATAGAAAATGATACTTTGCTCAATCCGGATATTGAGTTGGTCTATCTCAGTGCGGGAAGCAGTTGTGATGTTGAAAAAATATTTCCTGAAAAACAACCGCTACTTAAACGCCTGAACAGTAGAAAAAGTTATTTAGTTGATGTGTGCCGTTTGGAATATTTTGACAAAGGTGGAAAACAGGTAGTTCGTTACTTTCTTGCGAATTCAAGCATTGGAATAATCAGCCAATCAGTTACTCTTTTTAATAGAAAAACTACATTTATGGATTTTTTGAAACGTGTAAATATTGACATCGCAGCTTTGTATGCAGGTGTAAAAAATATCATCGGATTTGGTAATATGGAGTGCAAAATCGCCCTGGATAATGGAGTTATAACTGAACAAGAAATAAAAAATATTACAGTGTTCAAGTGTCCATATTTTGGCGGTGGAATGAATTATGGCGTTGATACCACTTATGATGATGGGAAATTGCATATTGCCGCCATTGATGCTGTAAGCCGACTGAAAACATTTTGCTTAATACCTTCGTTGTACACTGGGAATATTTTGAAAAAGAGGCAGGCAAATTATTATAAGGTAAAAAATTTGAACTTTGATATTGTCGGAGAAAAAGTCAGCATAGAAACGGATGGAGAGATTGCCGGTTTTCCACCCTGCCGATATTCATTGCTTCCTCGCTTTTTGAAACTTGTCATTTAAATTTCTCAGCCACAGAGAACACAGAGAGATGATAACTTCTTTGAACTACATTGCATTATGAACAGTAAATAATTAAATTTCTGCCGCTTTTTATAATTACGCCACCCTAGCTCAGCTGGTAGAGCAGCTGTTTCGTAAATAGCAGGTCGCCGGTTCGACCCCGGCGGGTGGCTCTACAGTATTCTGGAAGATCGTTACGTCGACGTTTCTCTCACTGAGATACCTGTTGAACATGCCCGACTAACGTAATTCAAACATGAACTCCAATCCCAAAAGTTCCACGCCATAGATAGTAGAAAGCGTCTTTATTATATCCTTGTTTAACTTTTACATTCCAATTTCCGTCATAGGTAAACTAATATTTCATGCAAGGTTTGTCGATAATCAAGATAACATTTGAGTACTGTTTCTAGATTAGACAATTGACGTGAATATCCTGTGCAAAAGCGATTACGGTAGTTAAAATTGTAATAAACGATATTTTGATAATAAATTTCATGGTACTATTTTCTTACATATTTCTATCAACTATTTCACAATTAAACATTTTTTAGAATCGCTAAAATTTTCTGCTTCAATTTTATATAAATATATACCTGAACCAAAACTGCTTGCATTTTAATTAACTAAATAATATCCAGCTTGTTGTTGCTTATTAACCAGGGGTTGTATCAGTTGACCACTTACATTATATATTGATAGATTAATAAAAGTTGATTTGGGAAACTGGTAAGAAATCATCGTCATAGGATTAAAAGTATTCGGGAAGTTCTGAGCTAATGAAAATTCATTTGGGATTCCATGATTTCACTATATTTCTTGTTTCATCGTTTCCTTAAATATACCATATACTTAAACAATGTCAATAATTATCCTAACTCTCTTGCAGTATTTCATTTATAAATCTCTGTCCTTCCTGGTATTTCTCATATGCCGAATACTGAAAGCCACTTACAATCCAGTCTTCAATATTTCTTTGTTCGTTAATAATATTATCACGATTGAAACCAAAATTATCCGATAACGAAGTGACTATATCGTTTGCATTTCTATTGATGATTACTATCTTGGATTTTAAAGGGATTTGTGCCAGCAAGAAACTGGTTAAGGCATCCGCTTCCGGAAAACTGTAACCAATAGCATAAATTTCATCACATCCTGAAATCGCATCGCAAGCTGTTCGGACCAAGTGTACTTCATATTTGGATCTATAAGTTTTCATGAATGATGGTGCAATTAAAAAGCGCCCATAATATAGCTTACGTGGAATCTGTCTGACCTGAAAATCAATATCCAGTCCATCAAAATAAGGTTTATAATTCGATGGATGACTGAGATCCAGTATAATGTTATCCTGAAATATACCCGCTTCATGCCAATTAATTGATCCATGAAGTTTTAATATTGGAACCTTGCTTTTGAATAACCGTGAGTTATCAAATTTCAGATTACTTTCAAATGTACCCAGTAGATAGCCGTCTTGAGGACTCCATAATCCGGCTTTCCACAGAGCCTGTTCAAGAAGTAGATCATAATTAAATGTGATGATAACATCGTCCGGCAGAACAAAACCAGCAAACCTAGATAAAAGTTTTGGATTGGGTTCCAATGCATCAGGCAAAAGGAATTTGACAATAAAATGTTCGATCAATTTGCGAGTATTTTCAAGATTAAATATGTTGAAATTTTTCATATATGGAATTGGACATCCTTGTAAGTCAACTCCAATTCCTTTTGGAATAAATGGATGATTGATATTTATATCCAACAATGTCATGAGGTTTTCAATGTTGAACGAGGAAATCATATCAAGTCCACTTTTATTCGCAACTTGAGTATTATTCTTTTGGATAAAATTTAACCCTTCTTCGAGCGACTCTGATAAAACTTGAATTAGTCTCAAAAATGATTGTTTTCCATTTTCATAATCCAGGTGACCTGAATATCCATCTTTCTGAACAAATTGATATATTGGACCGATGAATTCATTTGCTAATAGTGCATTCGCCAGCGCTTTTGAGAAGCCGGCTCCGATAATAAATACTCTACTCATATACAGTAATTAAAATCAATTTCAGTTAATATATTTATTCAGTTCCTCTACCAAATCCACAACTGTTGTCGCCTGTATTAACCAAATGCCGTAAATGTCTTGTGCAAAATTTACAACTGTTATTATGTTAATAAGGGAAATTGCCTTTATAGTAAGCTTCACTGTACTTTAGAACCTTTGTTAAAATTTTAAAAACCTGATGCTATCATGGGAAGTGGTGTTCAATTGCTGCCCTATCCTGCTTTTGTCAAATATCAATTAAACAAACTGAAAAAAGAATTTACTCATAAATCAAATTAAAAAGTACGTTTGCCTTTTCTTCATCAAGGTTTTTTAGAATTTTATACTCCTCAAGGGCAGAACCTCTATCACCAATTAGTATATAAGTAATACCAAGATTGCAATGTGCTTCTGCGTAATCAGGATTGATACGTATAGCCTGTTTAAAGGACTTTATTGCTTCATTATAGCGTCTAAGTTTGCAATAAGCAAAACCAAGACCGAAGTGTGCATCTGCATAATCAGGATTGATACGTATAGCCTGTTTGTAGGACTCTATTGCTTCATTATGACGTCCAAGATTGACATAAGCAACACCAAGATTGTAATGTGCATCTGCATAATCAGGATTGATACATATTGCCTTTTTGTATGATTCTATTGCTTCATTATGACGTCCAAGATTGACATAAGCAACACCAAGATTGTAATGTGCATCTGCATAATCAGGATTGATACATATTGCCTTTTTGTATGATTCTATTGCTTCATTATGACGTCCAAGATTGACATAAGCAACACCAAGATTGTAATGTGCATCTGCATAATCAGGATTGATACGGATTGCCTGTTTTAAGTTTTCTACCGCTTCATTATAGCGTCCAATTTTGTAATAAGTAGTACCAAGTTCGTAATGTGCTTCTGCACAATCAGGATTTATACGTATTGACTGTTTTAAGTGTTCTACCGCTTCATTATAGCGTCCAAGTTCTCCATAAGAAAAACCAAGATTGTAATGTGCTTTTGCATAATCAGGATTTATACGTATTGCCTTTTTAAAGCATTCTATTGCTTCATTATACCGTTCAAGTTTGCCATAAGAAAAACCAAGATTGTAATGTGCTTTTGCATAATCAGGATTTATACGTATTGCCTTTTTAAAGCATTCTATTGCTTCATTATACCGTTCAAGTTTGCCATAAGAAAAACCAAGATTGTTATGTGCATCTTCATTATCAGGATTTATAAGGATTGACTGTTTATAGGCTTCAATTTCCTTCTCATAGACTCCAATTTCACCATAGCAGTAACCAATTTGAAAATATGCCTCTGCGTATTGTGGGTTTTTACTAACCGCTTGTCCAAAAAAATCAATTGCTTCTTCATAATTATCATTAATAAAGGCATCAAGGCCTAAATAGTAAAATCCTTCTGCAGAAGTAAGCCATTCTTCTTCTCTTTTTGCTAACCATTCATATAGCGTTTCCTCTTTACTGGGAATAAGATTTGCTATTCTTTCAGATGGTATTGCAAAATTGAGGTTTTGTCCTTCAACTATTTGAAATGATATAATTCCTATGACATCTCCATTCATATTTACCAGAGGGCTACCACTTGAACCAGGGGATACAGGAGCAGTAATTTGGATTATTCTTCCAAATTCTGGAATTTCTCTTACTGCTGATACGATGCCATCTGAAACAGATTTCTCAAGTCCAAGAGGGTTTCCAATAACTAATATTCTTTCACCAACTTCGGGTGTAGATTTGCTTAATGAGACTGGATTAACTTCACTGTTAGGGATTTTTGTTGATATACGAATTAAATCACCTTCTTTGTCCTCAGCAAGTATTTTTATAACTGGATATGTTTTCCCAACAAAGGTTTTTACTTCAATACTATCTGCGTCTTGTAGAACGTGATAATTGGTAATAATATCTCCATCCTTGCTAATAAAAAATCCACTTGCTTGTCCAGTAGTTATTCCATTTTCATAAGTTAGAATAACGACGACTGATGGTTCAATTTTTTTAACAATTTCCGGTAAATCTTCTTTTGCAATTAATGAAATGGAAAAAGCAGTGAATAAAATTATAGCAATTGAAACCATAATAAATCGATAAGACCTTTTCATAATACCACATCTCTCTATATGTTGGTTTACTATCATCTATCTTGAATTTAATATAATCAATTTATTAAGTAAATGAATTTGTTTTTTAATTTTTAATCGTGAGAATCGCTTCTTTAATATTTTTTCACTTGCTATTGCAATTTTTCAAAATCCCTATTATATTAAAATTGCTATGAAAATATTAGTCATACATGGACCCAATATGCCACTGTTAGGAAAAATTTCCAGCTATACAGGCAC
Organism: uncultured bacterium; assembly: GCA_964441235.1. Taxonomy (GTDB): domain Bacteria; phylum Fidelibacterota; class UBA2242; order UBA2242; family UBA2242; genus BS750m-G69. Next base: position 96,558 of record CAYTUQ010000005.1, read on the forward strand.
TCGCATAACGTTAGACAAAGTGAATAAAGCAATCAGAAATAAAGCAAAAGAGCTGGATATTGAACTGAAGATTTTTCAGTTTTATGATGAAGTAAGAATAGTTAAAACAGTCAGCCGAAATCGGAATGAAGTTGCCGGGCTTTTAATCAGCCCATGTGCATTGGCAAACACGTGCTATTCTTTAAGAGAGCTTCTTTCTATAATAAAAATACCGGCGGTAGAAATACATCTCTCTGAGTTTCCGTTTGCAGAAGAGAGCTTTGAAAAATCAGTTTTAAAAGATATAGTTCTGGATAGGCTGATAGAACCAGGAATAGAGGCTTATGTCAAAGGTCTTGATATTCTTTATAACAAAATCCTTCCGAAGGGCTTTCCCGTAGGGATTCTCCGATCATACGATTCGTAAGAAAGGAGTCCTTCGTGACCGCTTGAAAGAGCCTCCAGAGGGATAAACTCTAACAAAGGGTAAAACTATGAAAAAGTTCATTATTTTTTTCTTATTTTTTGTTTTCTTCTTCTCAGTATCTTTTCCCTTTACAGGAGAAGTTGTCAAATCTTACAATACACCCGGCTCCTGCCCTACCGGACTTACTTATGACGGGAAAAATATCTGGTTGGCTGACCGAAAAGCGGATAAGTTGTTCTGTATTGATAAAGAAAATGGAAAGGTAATCCGGAAAATTGATTCCCCTGGCTATTGGCCAATGGGCTTAGCATGGGATGGTGAAGCACTGTGGAATTCCGATGTTAAAGATGGGAAAATCTATAAAATTGATCCAAAAGATGGAACGATTCTGAGAACTGTTGAATCGCCCAACAGCAGTCCGAGAGGTTTAGCGTGGGATGGTAAATATTTATGGTGCCTGGATAGTCACTCCGATGAAATAATTAAGTTTAGCCCTGATGACGGCACAACTATTGTTGCCTTCAGGTCGCCCTCTTCCGATCCGAGAGGATTATGTTATGATGGTAAATATCTATGGGTTTCTGACAGGATCAAGGATGAAATTTATATGGTAGATCCTCGGAATGGCTGCGTTATAATAATCGCTAATGCACCGGGCCCTTTTACAAGAGGATTGTGCTATGATGGTAAATATATATGGGCTGTTGATTATCAGAATGATAAACTTTATAAACTGAAAGTACGCGATGGTGAAAAATTTGCTAAAAGCGAAGAACGCAAGGCAAAGGTTACTAATACGCACCAGGTGAAAAATTTTGGACCCGGAAAAATTAAGACACTTGACGTTCATCTGGCAATCCCAACCAACCGGGATAATCAAATACTTCAAGGAGAGATAAAATATACTCCTGCTCCTACAGATTTTGTAACTGATCGATGGGGACAAAAAACAGCGCATTTTCATTATAAAAATTTGAAGTCCGGTAAAACTGTAAATACTGTAATGGTTTCATCTGTTGCAACTTATGATGTTCGCTACTTTTTATATCCGGATAATGCCGGGACTCTTGATGAGATTCCGGAGGAGATTAATGGCAAATACCTGGAGAATAATGAGAAATATCAGATAAATCATCCTGTGATTCAAAATGCAGTCAAAGAGGCTGTTGCTGATGAGAAAAATTCATATTGGGTGGCAAGGAAAATTTTCAATTATTTAATTGATCACATGTACTACGAAATGGTCGGTGGATGGAATACCGCCCCAACAGTCCTTGAGCGCGGGAATGGCTCATGCTCGGAATATTCTTTTGTCTATATTGCAATGTGCAGAGCAGCCGGTCTGCCGGCAAGATATGTCGGTACCGTTGCTATTCGAGGTGACGACGCCAGTATGGATGATGTTTTCCATAGATGGGCAGAAGTCTATCTGCCGGGCTATGGTTGGATACCGGTAGACCCAAGTGGTGGTGACAGAGAATTGCCGCGTGACCAGGCAAATTATTTTGGACATGTTGCAAATCGCTATCTCATCACAACAGAAAGCGGCGGCGGCTCGAAAACCATGGGCTGGACCTATAACTCCAATGAATCTTGGACAACCGATCCCCAGACTAAAGTTTATATCGAAACTATTGCGGAGTGGGAACCGGTTAAATAATTTCAAATTTTCCCGAAGGGATTCCTATGGAACAAATTGCAGATTTCAAATTGCAAATTATAGACGATTTCCCATTTTGGTGGTGATAACCTCAATCACCGGTTTTATGTCGTAAACTTTGCGAAAGCTGTTCTTATGAAGTTCTCAATGGACAGATATAAATATTCATACTTTATGGAGTTAACTTTCGCAAAGTTAAGTTGGGAAAAACCTGGATAACCTTTGCACTGCATTTCCAGAGCGTTGAGAAGAATATTTAGAAAAATTGTTGTACAAGTATCTCAAATATATTAACATCTGGATAAAATGGTATATCTTCAAACTTTTGGAATTAAACATATTTGTACCGCAGTTCCTTCCCTGTCAAAGACGGGAAACGTGACTGGCAATACGAAGCCGTAAGGAGAAGAATGGCAATCAGTACCTGAATTTGAAAGGGAAATAGAAAAATATAAAGCATATGCTAAGAATACTTACTTAAAGAATAAGAGAATAAATATTAGAATATCGGAAAGAGATTTAAAGAGACTCAAGTCAAAGTCGATTGAAGAAGGTATTCCATATCAAACATTAGTAGTAAGTATTTTGCATAAATATGTTTCTGGAAAATTACTAGAGCAGAATTAGGAAATTATAAAAAGATGATATTGATAAAATTGGACTGACCATCGCTTCCACCTAACAGCGAACGCTGTTGCGTAATTTTGGGATTTCGGAGTTTGGGAAGCATTATTGTCTCCAAGAGATCCCTTTGGGAAAAAGTGAGAGGTTTATTAACATAAATTCGCTGTAGGTGAAGCGTATTCCGTTAGATACATGAACCCGTCGCTGGCTATCAGAAATCACTATAAGAAAACATTATAACCCCATCCAGATGATTTCCCTCTTCATCTGTCGGTAACAATCTGCCTTTGTACAAAGAGTTTGGGAAAAAGAGTGACGGGGTGAGTGTAAAAACGCACATTCCGAATCCCGGTGGGGAAAGTGTGTTATAAAGTACATGACGGGATTAAGGTTCACTCCGATAAATCCAGTATGCCATTTTAATTCAAGGTCCGATTTAAATTTCTTCTTGTTTTTCACTCATTGCTTTTGTAATATTCCATTGTATGATGTTATATGATGAAAAATTAGAAAATCAAAAGACATTTTTCCGTGTTTTATATCAAATACGGGAAATAGGTGGAAGTAAGTCCATGCTATCTCGTCTCGTAGAGATCCCGCCGGGAAAGAGAGACCTCTTCAAGATAGAGACCTCTAAGAGATAAGGTTCATAGATGGAAAATTTTATATCTATTGACAATGCTGCAAAATTAATTTATTTTCCCGATAGTGCTTTTTGAAAATATATGTTGAACTAAAAAATTGAAAAAGATAAATGGTGAAAAAATATAAAATATGAATACAACAGAATTAAAATTAATCAATGGAATTAAATATTTCGTAAAAAATACAAGGAATGTAGGAAGAACAAAATTGTTCAAGTTATTATACTTTTGGGATTTTTTGCATTTTAAAAGATTTGGCACTTCCGTCACTGGTTTAGATTATTTTGCTTACCCTTTTGGGCCTGTTCCTAGAAAACTATATGATGAAATTTCTACTGATAATCTCTCAGAATTGTTTTATAAGCATTTTAGAATTATCGAGGAGCATGAAGAAGAAAATGATTATAAGCAATTTAAATTTTTGCTTAAAAATAAAAAAATAGACCTGGATTGGTTATCTCCAAATGAATTAAAAGTTTTAGAAGAAGTCGCTTTTACCTATAAATATTCAACTGCACAAGAAATGAGTGAAATTACTCATTTAAAAAATACACCATGGGATAAGACAAAAGAAAAAGGTATGTTCTTAGAAATTGACTATTTTTTAGCTTTAGATGAGGATACTATTCTTGATATAGATACAATAAAAGAAAGATTCCAATTGCAAAAAGAATTACTCACTGATGGCCGAATTTGAAATTGGTCAAACCTTCTTAGATTTAGAATCTACGAATTTTTATGGCACTAAAGGCAAATATTACATCGCCCTTTCTAGTGCGGATTATGATGATGATTTAATTATTTGCTTCGTTATGAATACCGAGAATCGTATAGATAAATATAAATATGGTTGCAATAAATCAGCTCGAAAATTTATAATTGCATCTAAATCTTTCTCCTTCATTGATCGTGATACTTCGATTATGCTTAATCAACCTGTTTGTTATAAATTAATTTAGATGTACAAAAACAATATTAATTTATTAGATAAAGCAGACAAAATGTTGTGCCGTCAGATCAAAAATTGTATTGATATGAATTATATCCCCCCAAAATTTGCTAAAATTATTAATGATTGCTTTAAATCGCAAAAAAATAGCAGTTAATAACTGCGTCAACCCGACACAAGGGTCTTTTAATTTTAAAAAAGAGTATTTGTTAAATCAGGTTACAAAAAAATCTAATATTCTTTTTGTAAACGCCCTTGTACGTGTTACGATTTGTTAGTTCACATAGAACTCAGGGCGCTGGCTATTAGAAAGCATTATAAGAAAACGTTATAACCCCATCCAGAGGATTTCCCTTTTCATTTGTTGGTAACAATCTGCCTTTATACATAATCAGCCTGTTAGGATTCTCCGTATCAATGTAGAAAAATATAGGCTTAACTAATCTTCTTGCTATCCATGAAGATGCTTCCATTTTTATCTCATAACACTCTTTGTCATCTACTTTTACCATGCCAATCTGTTTTAACTGAAATCTTTCAGTTGTTGGACGGAGAGGAACCAATAATCGAAATAATATTTCCTGACCATTATTGAGCATAGTAAGCTTCTTTATAATAAATATCGGTAGAAAGGAACCGTGAAGTATCAATCCATCTTTTTTTATGCCTTTTCCCCTGAAATTATTATCAGAATTCCTTTTATACCGCAAAATATATTCATTATTTCTGCCAGTGATTATTTCTTTCCTTCCGGTGCGATAGTCCTCCAATTCATACTTCACTATTTCAAAAGACTCGGCTTTATATTCTATTTCTTCTTTTAATATACTATTGCCGGCTTTATCGAAGAAATTTGAATTCATGTAAGCATTATCACCTTCCTCGATAAACATTCCTCTGCAATGGAAATATATCTCGTTATTTATTTTGTTTTCTGCCTTATATTCTTCCAGAACCTGAGCCATATTTAATTTTACAGCTGCTGCTAAGCATATTAAACAAACCAATACTTTTATCATTTTATTTCTATGATAGACCACAGACAACCTCATTATTGAATTCATTTTCAAGATTCCGAATAATTTCACAACTTCTCAATATTAAATATACTTCTTGTATTTTATTCTCGTCAACCAAAAAGCGTCTATCTGGTAATACAAAGCACAGAGCAATACATTCAGGAATTATAACGCAATATTGTTACTTCGCAGAAGTTTCCCCGAAAAATTTAGGGCTAATTCTGGCATTACACTGAAATGATTTAACCACCCCTTAATCCCCTTCCGGCAGCTGCCGGAGGAAAGAGGGGAAGTCTATTTAAAAACTTCATAAAATAAGGTTCTAAAAATTCCGAAACTTCTGAAAACACTTTTCCACTTATAAATGAATATTACCATTATAAAATACAAAATCTTATGTTATATTCATCCATTAATTCTGGGGGAACTTCAGTTTTACTTTGATGAAGGCGAGATTAATTTCTTCTGAAGATGAAGTACATTGTATTTTTTACATATTCTAACAACCTCATTAATGGGAATCGCAGGCACGACTCGCCCTTTTTGACCCTCGACAGTTTTTGCCATTAGCATTGAATTATAAACTGCTTCTTGAGTTGCTTCAACAACAGCATTGAAGAATGGTGTCATTGCGGCATTAGGTATCAATGGTGGTATAGATATAGGCTTTTTAGTATTATGAGGAATTCTGTATGCTGTGGAAAATGATATAACGTAATCCCCGGAACCATTACTCATACAAGAACCTGTTCGAGCCAGCCCATAGAGAGCCCGTTTTGCTATACGTTTCAAGTTTCTTGGGGATAAAGGTGCGTCGGTAGCAACGACAATCATACAGGATCCATCGCCCTTTTCAAGAGCATTAGCACCCTTTTTTGGTTGTTTAAATTCCCGTCCGACTGGTGCACCATTAATGTCTAAAATTCCCCCATAATTTGATTGAACCAGAACACCTAATGTATAATGACTGTCATCTTTTTTAGGTACAAGTCTTGAAGCTGTTCCAATCCCACCCTTAAAACCGAAAGCAATAGTGCCAGTTCCTGCTCCTATGCTGCCTTCTTCGATAGAGCCTGATTTTGCTCTTATGATAGCGTCCAGAACATCCTTTTCTTTAATATTTAACAGGCGAATATCATTAAGATAACCGTCATTTGTTTCACCGACAATGGCATTTACAGTTCGGACATTCTCATTCCCTGGCTGGTTCAGTATGTATTTTACCACCGCTCTTACGGCGGTTCCGACATTCAGGGTATTAGTAAGAATGATTGGTGTTTCAATATTGCCCAATTCTTCTACCTGTGTGTAACCGGCAAGCTTACCGAAACCATTTCCCACATATATTGCTGCGGGTACCTTTTCTTGATATATGTTGCCATCATGAGATAGGATAGCGGTTACCCCAGTTCGTACATTATTACCTTGTATAATTGTTTTGTGCCCAACTTTTACGCCTGGAACATCGGTAATTGCGTTCAATGTGCCCGTTTTCATCACGCCAACTTCAATCCCGATTTCCCTTGCTCTCACCCTCCTGGAATCATCGCTAAAAGAGGATGCACTATTAAGCATTATTGTGAAAAAAGACAGACAAATGATAAACTTTAAATTATAATTTGACATAGAACCTCTTTTTATGTAAAATTTCAAACAGATAAATAATCTTCTATGTTATTTAACTTCGTTTCTTTTTATACATTCATCAAGGGTTTGAGTTTATCCGGATTCACTTCCCTGATCAATGCCCTGGCAAGAATTAGTGTAGGGTCTATTATTACAGTTTTCCCTATTTTCTTATCAGTAACTGTAAGAGATATCTCAGTACAGCCCAAAATTATTGCTTCAGCTCCTCCATTTTGCAAAAAGCGAATAGCTTCCAATAATTTCTCTTTCGCAATATCGGTCACTGGATTTGATTGGGATTTGATTCCAAATACTGGATTATAGGTTGCGTCATGCACTATTTCCTGTAAAACTTCATCTGGCAAAATTACATTAATGCCAGCTTTTTCAAAAATATTTGAATATACTTTTGTTTTATACATCCCAATTGTACCTAACACACCAACATTTCTAACCGTCGGATAATTTTCTAGAATAAAATTCGCAACCTCGCTAATCATATTAATTAGTTTGACGCAGCTATTTGCTTTCTTTAGTTCTTCAATTATAACATCGAATATTCGAGGTGAATGGGCTGTATTACATGGGATTCCTATAACACTCGCTCCAATTTCTTCCAATTTTCTAATGACTCTGAATATTGCATAAGCTGGATTTACGCCTGTTTGTCCTAATAGAAATAAAGTCCTATCTTCTATTTCTTTAGGAATTGACAGAAGAGCAACTGACAAATGCTCCTGGTCTATGCTTGCAATGGTCTGATCAAAAATTTTCCTGACTAAGTCAAGCCCCGCATAAGAACCGACTCCACCTACAATACCTATTATATTTTCGTTGTTCATTGCTTTCAAGAATTAGCCCAATAAAAAGATTCACATAATGGTGTATATAACTTGAGACTACTTAGCACCACCATCTTTTAATAATACAAATCAAACTTTATTAAACAAAGAAATTCCCAAAAAATTAGCGCCGCCCATAATTTGTCAAGTTGAAGCAATTTTCACCAGGCACATTTTATTTTGGAGCAGTCAGCTTTTCAAAATGCTGCTACTTTATTTTGAGTCGTCGTTAAGTTTAGGGGGTGTGATGATATAACCTTAACATATTTATATTGTAATTTCATAAATAACAAAATGATAAATTATAATGAATGAAAACTTCATTCTATCGCACCCCCTTAGATAATGATAAAGCTTTTGTCGCTAATTTGGAAGTGTAATTAGTAAGCATTTTTTTAGCTTTCTTTGGATTTCTCTTATAAACCGAGAGGACTTTTTCTTCAAAAGCATCCTGTTTTTCAAATATCTCTTTTTCAAATGCAGTTTTTTGGTCTCTGACTTTGTCTATTAAATCACCATAGTTATTATCTATTTCTTCAGTGTAATTAACAAATACCCAAAAAGCATGAGACTTTGATCTTTCATAAATATTTTCAATAGAGGCAAAATGTTGCTCAAGAGCTTCAGTATAATTACCCCCGGAGTATTTATCAGGAATACTATTTATCCCGCAATACCATGGAATAAAAGGCTGGATGCATGATCTCCGGGGAGCGATCCATAAAACAGAACCTATATCTGTTGGTAACCAATTACGCAATTGAGCAACAAATCCATATTGATTTGAGGCAGAGCAAATTCTCATTATAACATTTTCATGAGGATTCCCGGCGTTATAATCCGGATGCATTTCTAATTGTGTTCCCTCATAATGGTTCTGCAAAATGAGCATAACGTCCTGAATTGCGAGTTTATTTTGGGATTTAAAGGAAAAAGGGAATTCAGCGTAAAAATCATATTGTTTTTCTGACAACAAATTTAAGGCATGCCATTTTCTTGCAATATTCCCCATAGAGTTCAAACTGGCAGGGCTGCCGTAAGCCGTTCTAAAATTAAATTCTTTACCGGATTCAGGGTCGTACCATCCTTTTTGAGTTGCATAGTTTACAATATCAGGTGAACCTAAAAAATCTAAAGTGTCCGCTAAGTCTATTTCTTCAATTGTGTAATAATTCGGAATAATTGCAACCTGATCATCAGGTATTCTTTGTGCAACCCAATGTTTTCCCTTTACAACCGACATAATCCAGGCTTGTTCAGGATCGGCTATACAATAACTTCTGCCTGAATATGAATATCCAATACTATCAATAATCTCCCCTGCAATTTTTACAGCTTCTTTAGCTGATTTGGCTCGTTCAATCATAATCCTTCTCAAATAATAGCCAATTCCACCATTTATCAATTCACCTTCAGTTTCTTTGGATTGACACCCATCCGAAGTAATTGTCACTCCCCATTCATTCATATAACTATCTGAGAAGTCAAAGCCTGGCATTTCCAACCAAATAAAACTGTAGGTTTCATTTGACTGATCTATTTGACCTCCATTCTTAAGTTCTATTTTCGTTCCCGGCTTATGGGTAAGTCGTGGGACTTTATACCAGTCAACCAATAATTTTCCATAATCGTCCTCATTGTGTGCTAGTATTGTAGAGCCGTCTTTTGTAGCCTTTTTGCCGACTAAAATTGAGAAGCAGTTGAATTCTGTCTGAGCATAAGCATTTTGAATACTTAAGATTAGTACAGTAAAACATATCAGTTTAATGAGTAATTTTTTCATTGATATAGACCTTTCCTAATATTTTGTTGACCATTACATCATGAAATTTTTCCAGTTCCTCTAATTCAGGATAATGTCCGGAATGCTCAAACCAAATAAAATCTTTTCCTTTAGATGCTTGCAATTTCTGATAATAATTCTCAACTATTTCCGATGGTGTAAAATAGTCATATCGTCCTGAAAGAAAATACACCGGTATTTCTACCATGGGAACTTGCTCGAATAGATTTATTTTATAAAATTCATCATTCCATAAGCATTTAATCGAGAAAAACGGATCCATTCCCGTCTTAAAGATATCTATTAAAGAATATTCAGGAGTTGATAACAATTTTTTCCGGTAATTTATTCGTTTTTTATTGAATTTCTCAGCCATTATCGCTTTATAAAATCCTGTAAGCCACTTTCGCTGAATAATTAGTTCTTCATAATTATAAGGAGGATTGCCAATTTTTTTCAGGCTCTTCAATGCCTCTTCATTTCCAAATCTTTCGGCAATTTTAAGAGTATATTGATAGGAAATACTATCATTCTCTAACGGATAAACCATCTGCCCAATTCCAACATAGGCATAAAATAATTCAGGATGACGTTTAGCAGTAAGCAATCCGATCAAACTTCCCCAGGAACGCCCAACAATATATATCCTGGGTACTTTAAAACGATCTTTCAGAATCTTTGAAAGTTCAAATGTGTCCGATATAAGTTGCTCTATCGTCATCGATTCCAAAGGAATAGAAGGATTAAAAGACTTACCGGTTCCTCTCTGTTCCCAATACACCATAACAAAATGCTGTTCTAATTTTGCTGTAACACCGATATCTCGTACATAAGTAAATAGCGGAGCCCCCGGGCCCCCGTGTAAAAAAAGCAAAACAGGATTTGACCTATCCCACCCTCGGATTAGAACCCATTGATCAATTCCGCCTAAAGTTATTTTCTCAAGAGAACTAATACCGTCAGGTGTGATAATATTGGTTCTCTCATTAACCTGATTTTGTAAATATTTATGATAAGCGAAAAAACCAGTCCACAGCATAATGAATAGTATCAAAATTATTGGAATTACCCATTTTTGAATCGCTGAGATATTTCTTAATAATTCTGGTTTGAATTTTACCATGAGTTAATTTTAAAGCCCTATATTTCTCACACCTAATACATTTTGATACCCATGATTATCTCATCTCGAAGAGACCTCTCTGAGGAAGAGACTCCGCTGGAGAAATCATGGGCTGGTATTTTCACTATTATCAAAAATCTACTATCAAATATCCCGAATTGACAGCTAATATGATTTTAAGCATTTTTAAGAGCCCCTATTCATACTCAGAACTGCAAATTGTTCTCATAATATTCTCTAATAAAAACCTATAAGTAACTTTATAAATATAATAAATAAAATGATTAATCCGGATTAACACTGTCAATCTTACAAAGAACTTCCCCATTGGGATTATTTCAATGAAACATTCGTAAGGTTTTTTCTTAACTCATAGTGAATTGCATCAACAGGACAAACATTCAAGCACCTTGCACAGCTGAAACAATCAGCTGGCATTTTCTTTCTTTCAACCATTCCTTTAGCTGCATCAAGAGGACAGATATCAATACAGACACCACATTTTGTACACTTACTATGATCTACATTCACACGGAATATACTAAAGCGTTCAGCTAACCACGAAATCAGACCGAAAGGACATATAAACTGGCAAAACGGACGATAGATAAACAATCCAACAATAAACACACACACTAATGTTATTACTATAGAAAGCTCATCAAAATCAAAATTGAAAAGATTAAATGGGTTAATGTGGTGATAGAGCACGAAACCTTTCTTCCCACCTATAATACCGAACATAAATAAGATCATAGTTAAAAAAAGTAACGATCTGATTGTATTAGATATAATGAACGGAACTTTAAATCGTGGGATTTTTCTTGTCAAGCAGTTATCACATCTGATGGAACTATCTTTAAACATTTGGCGACTGATTCTTTAATTGTTTTCGTCTTCATTGCTAATCCTTTGATTTTTGTTCTTTAACAAATAAGAGCGGAAACACAATATCGCTCACGCAACAAGGGACCCAGAACGCAAGGAATAAAAACACAAAAATTACGATATAGGAAAATCCAGTTAACGACTCACCCGCAGCCATCAAAATATGAAACAATGAAGCCCATGTGCTGAGCAATACATGGCCGGCATGCGGAAACTTGGTTGTTGGCTTTAAAAAAGCGAATGTGACTCCGGCAACAGCCAAAGGATTGACCAGCCACCACTTTTCGATAAAACCTATATGGATCCCCCGGTTCGGCATTTCCAGCATGACCTCGCCAAGATAAGGAATAAGCGAATCGCTGAGAGTGGCAATGCCAATCGAGCCCAAGTAACCGACTATAAACAATTTCCAAAAATTACACTTACCCTGGAAACATCGGACGTTTATGCGTTTACATTCATGAATCTCAAAGGTGGATGCTGTTACAAGGGCACTTAAAACCACATGCAACGGGTGAAAAAGGTAAAAAATATTCAGAGATATTCCTCTCGGCAATTTTTGAGAAAACATCATCAGGACTATACCAGTCACAGAGCCGAAACCGGTAAACGGAGCATGATTTCTTAACTCCTTGGCAATCTGTTTCAACATTATATCTCCAATATCCGTCCAGTTTCTACGGATACAAAATAATCGACGGTATCAAATAATATCCGCTGGTCCACCAGACAGGAAAAGCCCCAACCGGACTGAAATCCCTTAAAGGCTTGATTATCATAAATAATTGTGACTTTCACTTTTTGGATACACTCCCTGAATATTCAAATGCGTTTTGCTTCATCTTGATCCATTTCCCTTTGTTAATTCCGATTAATTGACCGCACAAACACTGTATATTCTCTCGATCTCGAATCGGATAGTACTTGACAATTCTATCTTTATAACATCGTAATGTGCGACCTTTTCCGACCTTTCTGTATTTGAAAATCTTTCTTTTGCATTTTGCGCATTTGATAATAATCATTTCGTAAAATTAAGAACACACCCATGATTAAGAGAATAATCGTGGCTGATAGTGTCACAATATTTTTTCTGAAATCTGAAATTTGAAGCCATGATTTCCCGTTTAACATCATATAAATGGGGTCTTCCAAACTCATCAAATGGAGAGTCTTCCAATACATGCTTGGGATATACAGAAAGAATCCCATTTTGCCTTAAAACACGGAAAACTTCGGAGTATAATTTCCCTCTTTCATCCTTATTAAGATAATGCAGCACATCATAAAGTAACACCACATATATTGATTCAGCGTTGAAATCGAGTGTTACGGCTCCAGTTGTTCGGACGCTCTTTATATTGTTCAAATTCATACGCTTCACTTTTCGGCTTAATTCATCCAAAACCTTTTGTTCTTTATCCACCGCGTAAATCAGTCCGGTTTTACCGACAGCAATGGCTGCTGGGATGCTGTAACGGCCCTCTCTCGCGCCGAAATCCAAAATGGGCTGACCAATTTGTATTCCGATTTTTTTCAAGAATTTAACTCCTTCTTCGCTTTCCCATTTTGTCATATTATCTTTCATTGTTATATTATTTATTTCAATCTCTGATCGCTTCTAGGAGGAGGTTTTTCACACATCATTTTAGGAACATTCGGACTGGTAATATCTGCATCCAGGAGAACTACTTTCTTATCTCGTTTTAATAACGTGTATGAGAGATTCACAGCCACAGTCGTTTTGCCGACTCCACCCTTACCACTAAATATAACGATCCTTTTCTTGATTTTTTTCAGAATCTCATCTATTAGTTTGTTCTGTTCCTCTATCTGTTTAGCTCTGTTTGAATCCATGTTCATTAATTCTGACTCCTTTTCATGAGTGATGAATTAATATATACGCGGTTCATTTTTCTCTCACCTATTTTTCTAGGGAATATTAAAAATTCTTTATTTTCTCTTCATACTCTGGAAAATAATTTTTGATGACCCTTAAATTAAATTTGGAAAGTATAGATTCCTTAGACTCTCTCTCAAGCAAAAATTCAAAAGACCTTTTGATCAGTTCTTCTTTGGATATTTCTCCATAGGTTAAATTTTGGTAATACTCATCATCCAAAATGACTTCATGTTCTGATCTGCTACCTTTTTCTTCTATCGTTACTAGAAATTCCTTATCATTTTTCTTTTTGACTTCAATCATTTCAATCCTCCTTTGATAATTCTAATAACCAGTTTAATGATTTATGATCCATCTCTATTGTCATCCAGCTTTTTGGCTTTTAATAATCTTACATAATCTTTGAAAAAGAGAAACTGTTCAAAGCCAGTGAAATTATGATTTGCTAGTATCTGCTTCCAATCTCGCTCGATAAAATCAAATGCATAACGGCATTCTATAACTCTAAAAGGAACTTTCAAATAAAAAGGCATCTCATTGTAACAAAATTCATTGTAATCTAAAATAAAAAAACTCCCATTGCTCTTTAACACCTCAAAGACACTCTTTATAATCATTTCTCTAACATCCTGAGGGAATCCATGGAGCCCAAAAGCAATAAAAACCTTTTCAAAATTTTCTCTAAAAGGCAAAGATTTGTCAATCCTTGCACGGATTATTTTTACATTGGGATAATTAATGCATCTTTTCTTGAATTGGGAAATCATCTCTCGGGAAATATCAATACAGATTGATTCTCCTTTTTTCGAAAGATACTTCGTCATTAAACAAGCATTCCTGCCCGTGCCTGTTCCCAAGTCAAGGATTCTATCTTCTGGTTTAATTTCCATCAATTCAATGGATTTTTTTATAAATGGAGAATATCTGCCTAATGTTGCTATATTAAGTAAGGTATCGTAATACCTTGCCATAAATCCATTAATTTCTACTTTTGATTCTGGATAATAACTGCCCATTTATTTCCCTCATCTTGAAAGGTAATTCTTTTCTCATGCATAGATTGGTACATTAAGCCAATTCTCTATTGGCACAAATGGACATGCGTAGAATTCGCTATATGCGCACCGTGGATCATACGCCTTGTTAAAATCGATAGTCCATTTTTCTTCCCCAGTTTTGTGCTGGTTAGGGTCAAGATCAAAGTATCGGCCTGCTCCATAAGTTTCTTTACCGCTGGTTGCATCCCGAAAAGGAATAAATAGCCATTCTTCCTCAGGAGAACTCTTATAAGCCTGCAATTTACAGTCTTTATTGTCGATTCTGAATTCGAATTCACCCCATCTAAGAAACTCTCGCTCATTTCCCTGGGTGTCCTGCATCTTTATTTTTTCTTTAGTGGTGTGCTCGCGAAGTTCAATCTCGAATCTGTATTTTAGGTTAGGAGGATGATAGTCGAGCCCTTCAAACTCCAGGCGTTCTTCAGGCAATATTGGTGACTGAAAATGTTCAGAAAAAAACATATCCTTTTTTTCCCGTTTTATCTGAACTTCGTTCTTCCACTTAGAAATTTCCATGATTAATCCTTTCTTCCTGTTTCATTGCTTACATGTCCCATCATCCGAACAGGGCGGCTTCTCGCATCGTTCAGTCCTGCCGCAGCAAGTTCTACCGGAAGGAACATTACTTTTATAATCCGTAGAATAAAAACCTGAGCCTTTAAAAATAAATCCCATTCCATTACTTATTAAACGTTTTGTTCTTCCATTACATTTTGGACATTCTTTGATTGGCGCGTCGGTTATTTTCTGAAATTTCTCAAATTTATATCAACAATTGTCACATTGATATTCATAAGTAGGCATCTTGCCTCCTATTTGTTTTTACTTAAAACTCCTTCTTTGGGAAAAATCCAGTATAGTCAATTATAAGCCTCCCATTTAAGTGGTCTATCTCATGCTGTAGTACTCTGGCTAAGAGCCCATTTGTTTTTAATTCTATAAGTTCTCCCTTCTCATTTAAACCTTTCGCAGTAATTTCAAAAGGCCTCTTCAATTCGACGGAAACATCAGGAATGCTAAGGCAACCTTCCTTCATAATATCGAAACCTTTTTTATCAATAACTTCAGGATTGGATAGCATTATTGTTTCTTCTTCAACATTTGCCACAATTAACCTTTCGAGAATACCTATCTGTGGAGCAGCTAATCCTATCCCTTTAAAGTATTTCATTGTAAAAAGCATTTCTTTAAAAATCTTCTTTTCTCTCTTACTAACTTCATTTATCGGGTTACATTTTTTTCTCAATAACTTGTCTGGATATTTTCTAATCTCTAACGGTATCATATTACATCCCTCCTGACTAAATTTTATCCCCATTACAAATCAAAATCACATCGCCAACGCTACATCCCGCATCTTGAGCGATTATCGAACATTTAGCAATAAAAAGGGAAAAAATGGTTCTCTTCTCGTCAGATAATGCTTCAAAATTTCCCTGTCCTTTGCTGATAACCATATCTGCTTTTTTGTAAATGTCCAAAAATTTGTTTGAGCACAAAGGAAGTACCGTTCCCGGAGCATCCGACCCACATGAAATAATATCTGCAATTTTATCTATGCCGAAAAAAATCGCATCATCAATTAAAGCATCATTAATAATGGGTTTTTCTTTAACCGCATAAATAATTTTCTTAGTTGAATCAAGCCTTTTTATTTCTTCTATCAAAAGCCGATCAAAAACTACCTCACCCGCATTATCAGCAAGATAAAGAATATTCCTTGTTTCGTCCAGAGCATTCATGAATTTTACATAATCAAAATTTGCCTTATTTCCAATTTTTATAGCTTTATTCTCTTCATCCAGAATCCTCGTTAATTCTACATCAACATTTAGCGTATTCTTTGCACCGTAATCAATAATGTTACCTGCAATGGCTAATTCAACTGCCTTCAATAACCTGTCGTTGGAACGGCTTATTTTTTTCTTCAGTTTACTATAAATATTCTGAGCAAGTTTATTGCTTCTATCCTTTATGTCCTGATAAGGATTATCTTTTAAGGTTATCTTATTAACCAGCCCGTAAATGATTCTGCCCATTTCGGGGGGAGAAGAGGCTAAGGTAAATTCAGGCAGAATTTTAGCCAATTCAATTAATATTCTTTTTTGCGTCTGCTCGTCCGCGCCTGCCATTCTTGCAGCCTCAAGGGCCTGTTTAAAGAAACATGGAATACAATCTAAATAGGTCTTCATGATTCAATTTTATTATTCTCATCGACAATCACTATTCCTGGTTCTATATTTTTTACTTCGGAATCATTGGCAAACAAGTATGAGATAACATACAATTTATCCCCTATTTCACTCAACCTGGCTGCCGGACCGTATAAAGCGATAATACCGGAATTCGCTTCTTCTTCAATGATATACGTTTCAAATCGTTGACCATTGTTGAAATTCAATACCTGCACTTTTTCGCCGGGAATCATATCACTTTTCAATAGAAGTAATTTATCGATTCCGATGCTGCCTTCGTAGTTAAGTTCTTTTTTCGTTAATATTGCATTCTGAATCTTTGATTTTAACACCTGTCTGAACATTCTGTATTCAGCCTATATTTTTCTATGATTTACCTTTATTTCAAATTATCTATCAATTGATTTAATAACTCATCAGTCATGTACCAGGTTCGGATGAAACAAGATCAAATTGATTTTTGGGTACACCTATCACCAGCCGATCCCTGCCAATCTGTCCGTATTTCCTTGAATCCATACAACCAAAGGAAAGTGTGATTCGGTTTTCTAAAAACGTCCTCACTGCAATGCCGCCGCAAATGGACATCATACTACACAAGGATACTTCCAAATTCTTACCCAGTTTACTATGATAGAGGTTAATTAAATGCATTACATTTTCTGGCATCATATAAGACATAATCAAGTCCGGCTCTCCTTCTGTGTTCAATCCGATGTATTCGAGCGGATTTTTAAAACGCGGCATTTGATGAAGTATGGATTGTAATACCTTCTCAGACAGTTTGGTTTTTTCCCGACAATACTCCAAAATGTGGGATTTGTCCTGCCATCCGAAAGCATATTGCGCTCCTGGACAGTTAATACTTTCTCTATCTAAAATGATGGGATGTAATACCGCCTCATTAGTTGCTTCGCAGAACCGCACGTTTTACAATCTTTTTGCATCCTTCCAATCTGGTTTTTCGGTATAGAATTTAATCTTTATCCACTGGCTTCTTAATCGATCGGAAAATTTTCGGTGAATATTATTCATATTGGTTCCTAAGTTTTGTGATTCTTTTTGCCCCTAATAACCACGAATGAGCCTTTACCATACCCCTGTTTTACCGGCTCAATTTTAGTGATTTGATTTAAAGTGCTAAAAATGGTTTGATAAAATATAAATTGGTGAAAACCGGCATGTTTCAAATAATTGATTACTTCATCAACCGAGTAAAACGTTGCCTCTCTATAAAATACGTTCTTCTTTTTGTTTTTCTGATATTTTCTACCGATCAGGCTTTTCTTGTCCACAAAACCGATAATGACGCAACCATTCGGACGTAAGATTCTATGGATTTCTTGAAGAGCTTTTTCAATTTTATCCAAAAAACATATCGTTGTCACCATTAATGCAAAATCAAATTTCTCATCTCCGATAGGAAGGAATTCGGCGATGCCTTTCATGACATGGATGTTTTTTTGAACAGCCAATTCGATCATCTTCTGAGAAGGCTCAATCCCATATCGGATCCCAAAGGGAGCGGCAAATCGGCCGCTGCCTATGCCGATTTCTATTCCTTTCCCTTTGGCGGGAAGCATTTGTATTATCGCCGAAAGCTCGGATTGATATGTAAAATAATGCCGCTCAAACCAGGCTTCGTATTGAGACGTATATTTTTCAAACGGTCTTATTTTGGGCACAGAAATCCCTTCTTAGTTAAAATATTACTGCTCAGGCAACAACTCTATTATTTTTCCAGCACCACCCTCGGTATATTTTTCAGGATAAAGGGATCTTATTTCATCTATATATTGAGTGCAGTGAGTAGGGCAGATTACTTCCAAATCTTCAATTAGGTTAAATTTATTAAAACCATGAAATCCACCGATTAGGGCATAGGGCTTACCAAACTGAGATGCTGATTCTAGAATATTTCCTATTCCCGAATGAGAGCAGCCTACGATAATAACCAGCCCATTTTCAGTTTTAATTATCAATGATTGTTCAACATTTAGAAGCTCGCCAGTAGAAAAGATATTTTCATGCAATTCTTGTGCTTTATCCACATAAATTACTTCTTTTGCATTTCGAACACCTCTCACTGTTGGAGGAACGAAAATAGTTACCTTGTTGTTTACATTGAGGAAAGCAGAAAGTCCACCGATATGGTCAAAATGAGCATGGGAAATAAAAACTTCATCAATAGAGGCTGGGTCAATATTTAGCTTTTTCATGTTTGAGAGAAGTATTTTACCACTCGTTCCTGCATCGAAGAGAATCCTTTTCCCTGCAGGTTGGGGTATCTCTACAAGACATGAAAATCCCCAATCAGCTCTAAGGCCTTTTTTGTAAACAGTATTGTCATAAATAATAGTAATCCTCATCTTTTCCTCAATTATTATACTTTTAGAAGGCAAACGTTTTACCAACGCCACTATCAATAAAATTTTCTCTATACTCATCCTTAAATAATTCTCGACAGCGGTCTCCCGAGCAGTGGGAAGGAGCAACCTTTTGAACGCCAATATTTCTGAACTCTCTAACAATATTTATTAGTTTCAAGTTAGAAGCTCCAGACAAATGAAAACCACCCATAACTAAATAAATATTTCTATCTGGCAAAATTTGCTTGGCCTCTTTTACAATATTCACTATTCCCGGATGAGCACAACCAGTGATTATCACCAGCCCTTTTTTTGTATCCAAAATTAAAGATTGTTCTTTTATCCATATTCCCATCTCACCAGTAGTGTAAACATCTTTGCAGATTTTCATTGAACTTTTTACATCATGATACTCTGCTCCACAGGATTTTATCTCTTCTCTTACAGAATTCGTAAAGGAATAGGGAATATACACTTTTACATCTCCATTTCTCTTTAAAAATCCATTTAGTCCACCCAGATGATCTCCATGAATATGGGAGATAACAACTATATCAATATCCTCAACGGCTATTTCCATTTTTTCCATATTGGAAAGTAAAATGGAACTATTTCCTCCTGTATCAAAAAGAATATTATTTGTGGGAGTTTTTATTACACAGCCAAAACCCCAACTCGTGATCAAATCAGGATTAACTTGATAATTGTCATATACAACTGTGATTGTAGTTTTCCCTTCAACTGTAGCAGGTTTCTTAGGCTCACCCTGTTCTTCTGAGGATTTACAATAAATTCCTGTCAATGTGCCTGCAATAGCTAGATAAATTGTGAAAAAAGAAATGAAAATATTTTTATTCATAATACACCTCCAAACATTTTTAGACAAACTGAATTACTCATAAGGCATTCTTGAAATATCAGCTGTTATAACTAATCCTAACAATATCTTCATAATCCGGAAATTTTTTTTTAATATTTTTTAGATCAAACTTCGGAAGAGTTGAGTCATTCGGTTCTTTTTTTAGTAAAAATTCAAAAGACCTTTTTATCAATTCCTCTTTCGAAATTTTACCTCTGGTCAAATGGTTATAGTACACATCGGTAAGCCTAACTATATGTTCCGATTTGGAGTGCTTATCGCTTACCGTAACAAAAAAATTACAATATCCCATTAGTTTAACTTCTATCATTTTAGCAATACGTTAAAAATAACTCCAAAAATTGCAATGGTTCACCACTGATTTTCACGCCTGCCTGCCGACGCAGTCAGGCAGGGAGTTACGCAGAATTATTAGACAGGAAATAAACTCGGAACCCAACTTAAATAAATCAAAACCACTCTTCACATGGCTAAAATAGAGATTTAACTTTTTCCGATAGAGGAATTCTTCGTATAAGAGACTAAACCACATATATTTAGTAATTTACTTATTGTTTACAATTTTCCGTGTTTTTCCGTGGTGAACTGTTACCAAAAATTTAGTTCGACCTTTTTAGTAATTTCTTGGGCAAAATATACGTGTCGTTTTGATACTCATATTTTACCACTTCCGATTCTTCAATCATTCTCTGTAAAGTTCCTTTTTGGGCAAAATGCTCTTCAATTGTTATTGCCTGTTCTTGTCTCAAAGGATGTCGAGAGGATATTTCTATAATTGCTTCACGTGTCCCTTTGAACTCGTTGATTCCAAAATCACCAACTTCTTTCTCAGTAATATATTCTATTTTACCAAGAATCTGCTGTGCAGCAAGAATAACATCCGCTCCCGGTGGTTCAACCCATTTTTCTGCTGGAGGCCGTATCGGGACAGCCACATACACTTGGTCCGGATTAATATGGTCGATAGCTTTTCTAATATTTTTCAAAGCATTTAAACCATCATTCAATCCTTTTACCAGCATTACATCCAGCCACAGCTGACCAAAAAAATCTTTCCTAAAGTCAACAAGACCTTCTATCATTTTTTCAAATTTAATATTATGGTGTGGTCTGTTGATCTTTCTGAATGTCTCTTCATCGCCTGCATCAAGCGTCGGCAATACCATATCTGCTTTGCTCAATTCATTCCGAACTTCCTCCATAAAAAGGAGCGCTCCGTTTGTAATAACCGCTACAGGGATTCCCCACTTCTCCTTTGTTTTACTAATAAGCCAGCCGAGGTCTTTATTTAATGTTGGCTCGCCATCACCAACAAATGTTATATAATCAGCTTCGGATTTCTCTACGACTATTGATAAATCGGTAAGAATATCCTCTTTTGGGAAAAAACTACATCTTTTTACTTGAAGATGATTTGTTCTTCCCAACTGACAATAAACGCACGAGTACGTACATGTCTTGGCTGGAATGGGACTTACTCCAATCGACCTTCCAAGACGCCTCGATGGTACTGGACCGTATGCAAACATCTCTAAACCTTTTAAAACATAAAATTATTACTGATGACCAATTAACCTATTCTGGCAAAATCACGATATAGTAATTGCATCCACAGGACAAACAGAAGAACAAATTCCACAACCCGTACAAAGAAGACTATTTACCGATGCAAAAGTATCAACAATTATTGCATTGCGAGGACATACTTCTTCACACGCTCCACATCCAGCGCATCTTTGTTCATCAATAACAGCAACAGGCTTTCTCATTTTCTCAATAGCATCCTTTCTCTTCTCAGGATAATAATTGGCATCATTAATTGGGTGAAAATCCAGATTGCTTTGTTCTATAGGTACTTCTGGAAATTGTGGTAAAAAATTTGAAGAGTTCATACTTTTAATTCTTCCAGCTCTAAAATGGTGTTTTCCTCTTCTTCCATGTTTACCTTTTCCGAATAAACTTTCCATTCTCATATATTCTCTTCTATTCCTTTTTACCATATATTGATTGGGACAACCGACTGGGAAAAGCACCAGCTTTTCCCAGTCCGAGTTTATCCCATTGTTAAATATCTATTTGAGAATTCTAAAATCAGCGATTTTGCACCTCTACAAGTTCTTCCATGCAAGACGGCAGAAATAGATAATCAATAAAGCTTGTGTCCATGGAAATAAGGGATACCACCAAATCCCATTTATGTCAGGTTTTGCCATAATGATATGAACTAAAATAGGCTGAAAAATCATCCATGCACCATCAATTATTCCTATGATAAGTCCCCATCTGATCTTCAAGAAAAGCAGAGATATTCCAATAGCAAGCAAACATGCAAAAATAGGAACACCTACAGCTCCTGGACCTCCCATATTCAGGGCCCCTGGTATTTCACGGACAATCTTATGAACAAATTGTATCAGCATTAATGCTATTACCGCCTGAACATGTATTGAAGGCAACGCTTTTCTTTCGATATTCATTTTTTTCTTTTCCATTTTTGATCTCTAAAATTTCATTTATTAGTCTTCAATCTCTTTTATCTTCCCCAATAATTGGTTAAGCTGTTCCTGTAAAGCGTTAGCTTGATTTTTAAGTATTTTCAGTTCCTGCTCCTTAGAAACAGGTTGTTGATAAGAAGGCTGTTGAAAATCCATACCTCTTCCCATTCCCATTCCTTTACCTCCTCCTCGTCCCATACCCATACCCGTTCCCATATCAGGTGTCGGTCCTTGGGTTGCTCCAGGAGTAATTTGATCTCCAGATGCGCTTGGCTGAGGCTGCATACCAAAATGAGCACTTACATTGGGTCCACCAGTAGAGGAAGTAAACCCTCCTTTTTTGTATTGTTCTATCGCTTCTCTAACCGTACCAGTTGCTCCTACAATTATCTTAACTCCTGCTGCCTGTAAAGTTTGATATGCATTTGGTCCTACATTACCAGTTAAAATTACCTCGACATCTTTATTAGCTACGAGTTGGGCTGATTGAATCCCAGCTCCTCCACCAGCAGCAATACCGGGATTTTGAACTGTCTCAAATTCTAAAGAATCGATATCAACAATAATAAAATATTGACACCTTCCAAATCTGGGATCAACGACAGAATCTAAACTATCTCCCTGTGAAGTTACGCAAATCTTCATACCATTAGCCCTCCTTTTCCACTATCTTTACTATTTTGGTATTCGGTCTTCTCTACTCCATATCCTTTACCTAAACCCGGCTTACATATATTCTCACCACCTTTAAGCGTCCCATTAATTATTTTATCTACCACTTCATCTATACCACCATTTATTCCAATAATTGTTTGGATTCCTTGCTCGGCAAATAGACCAGATGCATGTCTACCCATACCACCGGCGATAATACAGGTTACCCCTTTATCATGTAAAAATTGCGGTAAGTATCCAGGGTGATGACCCGGATTATCAATTACTTCCTTGTTTATTAATCTGACATCCTCAATTTCTATGATGGTAAAATTGGGACAGCGACCAAAATGGGCAGATACAAATTCTCCCTCTGTTGAAATCGCTATTTTCATAAATTCACTCCATAGTTCTTAACTCCGATACATATCGGAGTCCTATCGATTATCTTTACCCAAAATATCAACTCATTTATGGACTTGTGTTAAGTTTATCCCAGGCATTGAGCGGGATCAGGGAAGAATTCCCTGATCCCACAACTTCCGATACTTGCTACTTTTTGGCTTCTGACTCCAGTTCTCCTAATCGCTTCCTGATCTCTTCAAGGGATTTCTCAAGATATTCTGCTTGACCCTTTAATAAATCTACCTCCTGTTGCCCCGTTATAGCTGGGGGCACTGGTGCACCAAACGGCACTGCTGGTGCGTAAGCTGGATAAGGATACGCGGTTCTTTGCCAGCCAGTTAATCCCGTAGCATAATACTGGTTTCTCCTGCCCCAGCCGCCGCCTCTACCAAAGCCGCGCCCAAAACCTGCACCGGCTCCTGGTATTGGATTTGCGTAACCAGGAACTGGATATCCTGCACAGTATCCCGCTGCGCGTCCGGTCATTGGACCCATTCCTGCGGGTCCTGTTCCATCTCCTCTAGGCATGATTATTCTCCTTTCTTTTTTTTCTAAATGTATATTCTTCAACTAACTCACATATATAAGTCTTAATTGACAGATATACGTTTTTCAGTTAAGGTTATGATGCTTGTTTTGTCTTTCCGCATAAGGGTTGCCTTTGGCACGGTCACGTCCTTCGCCTTTAATATCTCTCACATTTCACGTTTCATCATCAACCATCAAACATTAACAATCTTCCATCATTTATTATCCTCTTGTCATTATCGTGCCACACTTTGGGCACTCTTTTTGATTACAGGGTTGACCTACAACGTGCGTTACCCTGTGACCGCAGCTTGGGCATACACAATCTCCGCCCGGTCCGGCAGCATATTGACCGCCCATGCGTCCGCCTCTGCCACCACCGCCTTGGCCGGCACCTCGCCCTGTGCCGGGACCCTGACCAAGCGGACCCGTACCGTCTCCTCTAGGCATAATAAATTCTCCTTTCTTCTTTTAAAATCTTTATCAACCCCTTCTTCTTCCGCGTCCACCTCTACCTCTTCCTCTAGGCATAATAAACTCTCCTTTATTTTTTTTACCAACCACCGCGACCTCTTCTTCCTCTGCGTCCACGACCCTCTCGACCGAGCCCCATTCCTCGACCAAACTGTTGATTCAAATGGACTATATTTGCCGAACCACATGAAGGGCATAATACAGGCACATTAGATGGTACGTCAAATCGGAAAACATTACCGCAGTCGTAACACTGAATTACATTGGCAATAAATGAATAGTTTCCACCATCAATTACAAGTTCTTTAGCATCAACAATGCAATCAGCTACTTTTTTCCGGGCTTTCTCAATAAGCCGTGTAAAAGTAGGTCGCGAAATCTCCATAATGTCAGCAGCCTCCTGGTGATCCAAACCTTCATAGTCAGCAAGACGGATAGCCTCATATTCATCTATTGAAAGCATAACGCTTTCAAGAAATCTTGCAGGAACACCTATAGGTTTTAATCCCTGAATTCTTGGAGGTTGCTGGACTGTTCTTTGTTTCTGAGGTCTTGGCATATTAATCCTTTCTGCACATATGCTCATAACTAATATAATGCACATATGTTCATTTGTCAAGACTTTTTTTCGAGTAAAAAATCTGTTGCATACCCTGATTATCTATTTACTGTCGGCTCTTATATCTTTACAAAAAAGCCCCGTATAATAAAAATCATACAGGGCTACATTCCATTACTTATTATCCAAACCATTTTGGAAAATTT
Organism: uncultured bacterium; assembly: GCA_964441235.1. Classification (GTDB taxonomy): domain Bacteria; phylum Fidelibacterota; class UBA2242; order UBA2242; family UBA2242; genus BS750m-G69. The sequence continues at coordinate 121,848 of CAYTUQ010000005.1, forward strand.
TCATTCATTTTTCATTGTTCCTTCCTTTAACTTGGATCTATTCGCCACAATTGTTTTTTAAGTAAATAGTTCAAGTTGTTCATTCTTCCTTCCACACTTTTCATAATTTAACTTCCACACCACCGTAGATAATGCGGCCAGTGTAGGGTGCATACATAAAAGCAGCATCATCAGGGTGTCTCTCATCCTGAACATAATCCAACAGGTTTTTCGCACCTGCAAAGAGAGTAATTCCCTTATCAGGAAAACCTCTGGCTATACGACCATTTACCACCCAGAATGGGTCAGTATGTTTAATCTTGGAGTTATATCCTGGTTCGCTTGGGTCTGGCTGCCAGAATTCTTCTTCCTCACAATAATCAATGTACATTCTGCCAGTATAATTACTACTTAGTGTCAGGTTCCATTCGCCTGGTGTAAACCCTATCCCGATATTTCCAGTAATCAGTGGAACACGAGGAATATATTTGCTGTCATCGTAATATGGACTATCTTCCCAATCATCCCGTTTATGTTCATATTGAGCATCTGTATAAGATAGAGTAAAGTCAAGAGAAAGGTCGCTACTTAGGAGCATTCTAGAGCCAAGTTCCACCCCCTGCGTATAAGCGTTATCTATGTTTTCCCATTCGTAAGTATAACCCAGTTTTGCGGATGATTCACTGGCATCTACAAATCCAATCTTATCTTTTAGGTTAGTGCGAAATACATTGGCATTCATTGTAAATCTCCTGGCTGAGTAATCTGCTCCAAAATTGAAGCTTACAGATTTCTCAGGTTTTAAGCCTGCCGGTTTATTGACCCTTGGAGAGCCGCTACAAAGGTGCAAGTCCTCACTAAACCCGTAAGGAACCCTGAAACCGGTTCCTGTACTGATTCGCAGGGCAAGTTCAGGAGATAACCTGTACATTAGTGCCAATCTGGGATTAAAAGCTTTTTCATCATACTCAATATTAATTCTATCTTTGGGAGCAACCTTACCGGAACCTCCAAAGTCATCTTTAGAACTGTGAATGTCATATCTCGCACCTAACACCATTTCCAGAATGCCACTTATTATTGAAAATTCATCCTGAAGATAAAAGCCAATATCATGAGCGAACTTTTCGCTTTCAGATGTATATGTACTACTATAATCAGGACTATCTTCATCTACAATTACATACCTGCCTGACTCATCTAATTTATTGTAGGAATATTGAACCCCTCCCAACAAGCGATGACTGCTTCCAACAGAATGGAAATAGTTCCAATCCACTACATAGAGATTTTCTTTAGCAATATATGGACTCATCTCATTTACCGGTGGTATAGTATCACCGTGAGTATCCATATAATCTCCTAAGAAACCATCATTAGTGGCATTACGGTCGTGTTTACAATAATTGAAGTTAAGAGTGGTTTCATTACCTCGTACAAATTTCTTCTTATAGATAACCCCCACTTCGTATCGGTTCGTTTTGATGTTCTCTGTACCTGCCGAAAAAGGATTCTCCCAGCATTCAGGTAACCATCCATCATATGGATCTACGTCACCTATCTCACCGCCTGTCCTGATCTCATTTAAAGTCTGACCCGTAAATGTGATCTCATCGTCTCCAAATACATTATAGAGATTAATTCTGGCTCCTAGAGCTAAATTATCTGTTTCGACCCTATCTGTAAAACCATCATTATCTTCATCAATTCCAGCGCCAGTATTTTTTTGCGCATTTACCATCATATCCATATTTCCATACCTTCGGGAAGAAGATAGGGTGTAGTCATTTGTATTATGACTTCCAAAACTTGCACTTACACTCACAGATGGTTCCGAACCCGGCTTTTTAGTCACAACATTAATTATTCCCGAAATAGCAGAACTGCCATACAGAGCAGAACCAGCACCTTTGACAATTTCTATCTTATCTATATTTCCTGCCGGAACCTGCTGCGCTCCATATACCGATGCCAAACCAGAATAGGTAGGTTGACCATCAATCAATATCTGAACGTGACCACTCTCCAAGCCCTGCATCCTTATAATAGAAAAATTGCAATAAGAACACTGCTGTTCTACTCTTATGCCAGGAACTCCCTCCAGAGCTTCATATAGATTCGGTGCTGCTTTCTCTTCAAGCATCAGAGAAGTAATCACCTCCGTGCGAACAGGAACATCCTTTACATATCTCGGTGTTCGGGTACCTGTAACTACCACTCCTCCGAGTTCAATTGCACTTTCATGTAACTCAAAATTGAGATTAACTGTTTGCCCCAGTGCAACTGACACTCTTTTAGTTACAGCTGCATAACCCATAACAGTTGCCATCACTTGATAGTCTCCCGGCTTAATATTATAGATAAAATATTTTCCATCTGCATCAGCTGCCGAACCTAAAGAAGTTCCTTTAATAAGAACATTGGCAAGAATAAGGGGTTTACCACTATTTTTATCAGTTACTTTACCTTCGATTTTACCTAAGTTTGATGAATAAATAGAAAGTGGAAATAATAAAATTCCTAAAATCAGAATTACTATATATAACTTCTTCATCTTTATTTTTCCTTTCATATTTTGAGATATACTATATAATTATCTGCAGTAGCTTTTAATGGAACTGCATTATTTCTGCTAATATTCCCAGAGCAGTGATCAATTAATTGAACAAATCACATGAGAAATATTTAGCGCAGTTAAGAATTATATGGAGATTAAAAGGGTGGAGCGCGAAGAGAGTGATTTGTGTAGATGAATTGTTTGTGATATATCTTTTTATTGTAAAATAGTCGAGAATTATACAATACTTTAAAGATTAGAATAAAAAATAGAATATAGAAAAGTAAGCACTTTGAGTTTGTTGTTAAATAATAAAATAGATACTCAAGATTATTATGTGTATGATTAGTCTGATGACCTTTTTTAGCATTATTATGTTGGACATAATGGCTGTGGACAACAACCCTTCCATCTGCTAGAACATGTGCATGTAAAAACAGATTGTTAAAAGTGAAATTTGCAATTAAGGACAATATCAGCAATGAAGCCGATATTTTAGAAAAATGCTTTAAACTTGAATTTTGTTTCATCTTTAATTCATTATTATAAACTATTTTTCCACTATGTTTTATTACATCTTAAAAAATTGATACGTACATAAGAAATCTTATAGCACCAGATTAAGTATCCCTCCAACAGTTAATGCAGACACGATCATAATCCCTGCCGATTTTAACATATCTTTCACGCCAAGTTCTTTGACCAAAACTGCAAATGTAGCGACACAGGGGAAGTACATTGCCAAAACAACACAGGCTATCACCAGCTGTTTCAATGTTAAACCAAGAGGAGAGAGCATTCCAACAGCAACGTCTTTCCGAAGAAAACCAATAATAAGAGCACCAACAGCTTCTCTTGGAAGTCCAAGAATTCCTGTAACTATTGGAGCGGTGAACCTGCCAATGAAATCAATAATCCGAAGTGAATAGAGAATGTTTACAAGGAGAACTCCGAGAAGAACATAGGGAATGGCTTCCTGTAAAAACCATTTGGTTCGCATCCATAATTTTTTTAATAACGCCATAAAATATGGGATGCGATAAGGCGGTATCTCCACGAATATTTCCGGACTTTCTCCTTTAAGAATAGAGTTTAACAGAATACCAAGTATAATCCAGACTAAGAACAAAGTGCCAAAAACCAATCCAAGTCCTTTTGCACCATGCTTACCCACCAGTCCCACAATCATTGCTATCTGTGCCATACAGGGAATCGCTATTGCCATTAATGTTGCACCGATAAACCTTTCTCTTCTCGTTTCCAGTACTCTTGTGGCTAAAGCTCCTGGAACATTACATCCTAATCCCAGCATCATCGGGATTATTGCCAGACCATGCAGACCCAAACGATGCATAATATTATCAATTAATACACCAAGTCGGGGAAGATAGCCGGAGTCTTCAACAAAACTTAAAACGAGGTAAAAGGCGAGAACGTAAGGGAGAACCATGGCGATAGGGACAAAAAGTCCAGTTGTTAAAAGACCAAGAGATTCAACAAAGTCAATTTCTCCGTCAACTAACTTTCCTATCAATATGTCATGAACAAATCCCTGAGACCCTAGGATAGAAGAAAGTCTCATAATCAGGGGAGCCCATAATTTTTCAAAAAGAGGTTCAAAAACATAGCCGATAAGACTTTCACCAATGAATCTGATAATCGTAAACATAAGATATATTACGATCAGAGCAATAGGAATTCCCGTTAGAGGTTGCAACGAAGCATCCCCCAATCTTTCTAAAAAGGTGTGATGGCGATGAGTCACCTTCTGTACCTGACCGATAATCTTTCCTATCTCTTTCCAGCGATCTTCCTCCTTATATTGATAAGTTCCGGTTTTTGCCTCATCAAGTCTTGTCACAAGTTCCTTTATACCTTCACCTGATATGGCGCAAGTCGGCACAACAGGAACTCCAAGAATTTCTTCAAGCCTTTCCCTATCTATAGATATACCGATATGCTTTGACTCATCCCAGAGATTGAGGGCAACAATTAAAGGAATGTTTTGTTTGAGCAGTTGGAGTGTGAGATTCAGATTTCTTTCAAGATTAGTAGCATCAATAACGTTTATGACTATATTTTTACGTCCTTTTTCAGATACAGCGTTTTGAAGCATTTCCACAGCCACTTCCTCGGCTTTTGAAGTTGGGTCTATTGAATAAGTCCCGGGGACATCTATTACCTCTGCCTTTTCATCAGCGAGCTTTACGCAGCCTTTTGTGAACTCTACCGTAGTGCCGGCATAGTTAGAGGCAATAACATGAACTCCAGTAAGACGGGAAAAAATCACACTTTTACCCACATTTGGATTGCCCATCAGAAGTAACTTCCGGGATGTCACAGGATAATTCTTCTTCATATCTTCACAATAATTTTTCTTGCCATTCCAAAACCTATAGCGAGCCTTGAGTTACCTACCTGTACAGTTATTGGTCCACGCATAAGTTGAGAACTGACCTTAGTAATCATTACTCCAGGTTTTATACCCATAGTCTCCAATCTCCTGCTCAAACCATATCCACCTCTAATATCAACAACAACAACAGCCTCTCCCTGATTTATTTGAGTTAAATCAACTTTATCCATTATTATTTACTTTTCTCCTTGTTTTAACATTTTCTTCTTTTGACAATCTTCACAAGTTCCATGTATAATCATTGTGTGATGGGTTGCTTGAAAATTATATTCAGAACAAGTATTATTTTGAAGCCCTTCGATCTCGGGATTAAAAAATTCAATAACCTTTCCACATTCATCACAAATTAGATGATCATGATGTACATCCGGTAAATTGATTTCATAGCGCATATATCCATCACCGAAATTTACTTTTTTAATAATTCCCTTTTGAGATAATCTTTCCAGGGTTCTGTAAATTGTAGCAAGTGATATTTTGAAACTCTTTTTTCGGAGGTGATAGAATAGTTCTTCTGCTTCGATATGTGTATGTAATTTTTTTAATTCACCCAAGATGCTAATTCTTTGCGCCGTTGGTTTTAGGCTTTTCTCTCTTAGTAACTTGGCTATATTTTCTCTTTTATTATTTTTAGTCATAAGAACTCAGCATCTGTAAATGAGAATCATTCTCATTTACAAATTTACATTATTTAAAAAGAAAGTCAAGATAAATTTTGGTTCTCTCAGAAAGGTTATCAATGTATATGGACCTCAAAGCGGTCGAATTATGGAATTATCTACAAATGAACCAGGAGTGCAGTTTAATCAGGTAATTTTCTAGACGAAGCAATCACGGGCGAAAAAGGTATTGTTTATAAACATCGTACAGGATTTTGTCTGGAAGCACAACACCTTCCTGATTCGCCGAACAAAGCGAATTTTCCCTCTGCAATATTTAAACCGGAGGAAACATATTTACAATTATTTCAGAAATTTCCTTTCTTCTATAAAAAGTCTTGCAATTCTTTTATTTTTTTCAGACCTTCCAAGTATATCATAATTACCTCTATCTTGATTACTTTTCTGAATCATTTAAATTTTATAAGAGAGGGGCAATTTTACAGGGTTTTTCTCAAGTGTTATTGTTGTTTTTGTAATACTTTACAAAATGCAAAACTTAAGTAACTAATTTGCTATAAAAAGTTCAGATTTACAAAAAGCTTTTATTATAAATAAGGGATTGTGTATGATTTCTATAAAACTTGAACCGCTTGGTATTAGTTTAAAAGTTAGAAAAGATACTGCTCTGCGGGACATATTATTCGATTACGGTGTTGAGTTCCCATGTGGCGGACAGGGATTATGTAGAGGATGTATTATTAGGGTTCTGGAGGGGGAAATTTCAATTAGTGATTATGATCGGCAGGCTCTTACGAAAGAGGAAATCAAACAGGGACTACGGTTAGCTTGTCATGCAAGAGTTAAAGAACCGCTTGTTATAGAACTTGCCCAATGGAATATGAATATTCTTTCGGATGACTCCAGAATTCGAGTGAAACCCCGTGAAGGTCTTGGAATAGTAGTTGATTTGGGAACGACTACAATTGTTATACAGCTGCTCGATTTACGGAGTGGAAATGTTCTTGGGGTAAGGACGATTTTGAATCCCCAGGCTCGCTTCGGCGCTGATATCATGAGTAGGATTGAATTTGCACTCAAAGACAAAGGTGCTCAAATTCTTAGGGATTTAGTACGAAGTAAAATAAGGAAAGAAATTGATAATCTTTTGTGTAATACGTCTTTACAGGATGAATTACCGCTGCTTAATATAGTCCTGGTTGGGAATACTGCAATGCATCATTTATTTTGTGGAATTGATACACTTCCTCTATCGAGGTATCCTTTTGAACCTGTGAATGATGGAGTTTTTCACTTAAGTGCCGAATCTCTGGGTTGGAAACTTCCGGGAAATCCGACTGTTACTTTTCTCCCCAGTCTCGGAGGTTTTGTTGGTAGTGATATATTGGCGGGTATTCTTGCAATAGGGATGCATGAGAGTTCTTCCCTTATCGGATTAATTGATCTTGGAACAAATGGTGAAGTGGTTTTTGGGAACAAAGATAAGATTGTTTGTGCCTCAACAGCTGCAGGCCCGGCTTTTGAGGGTGCTAAGATCTCTATGGGTAAAAGAGCTACTACCGGCGCCATATCGAGAGTAAAAGTGAATAGTGGGAAACTTGAATGTTCTGTAATCGGAAATGTAATACCAGATGGTATTTGTGGAAGCGGACTTGTGGATACTATCGCGGCCGGCTTGAAATTAGGTCATATAACACCGAGAGGTAAATTAAACTGTATAGGTGGCAAGTTTACAATATTAAGCCCTGTTAGTATTTCCCAGGCGGATATTCGTGAGACTCAGCTGGCAAAAGGTGCTATTGCTGCGGGGGTTGAGCTTTTACTGAAAAGGATGAATGTCAAACACTCGGAAATTGATAAGGTCCACCTGGCGGGTGCATTTGGGAATTATATTGATCCTATTCATGCTGTTGAAATTGGTCTTTGTGATTTTGCAGTCGAGAAGTTAGAGAGTGCTGGTAACACGGCTCTTAAAGGTGCAAAAATCGCTTTATTTGAAAGCGATGGGAATTTTCTATTCGATGATTTATTAAGTAGGATTGAACATGTTCCCCTGGCAGCAGACCCAATGTTCCAAGATGTTTTTGTTGAAAATATGCTTTTCCGTTGATTTTTTAAGAGCTATTTGGAGTATACCACTAAACCGTCATAAGTTATTGCAATAAAGGGTTTATACTCTTGGTGGTGATTTGGTTAAAACGCTGAAACATGATAATCCTGAGGAAGGATATACTAGAATCTGTCTATAATGTCGTTTTTTCGGTAAATGTAAACTTGACTTGTCCGCCAGGGGGCGGATGAGTTAAGTTGACTTATTTCAATGAATTAGAAACCTTAAGTCAAGTCAGCTAAAGCAAACTTAACTAAAGGTTTGGACGTATTAGACAGATTGTAATTTTAAATGTTTCTCACTAATATTCACTGGTATTTAATAATTGATCATGAAAGGATTTATTTTGCGCACATTATTATCAATTCTCTTTAGTATCGTAACCGTTTTTGCTTAGTCATTTTCACCAACTGAAGTACTTTTTATACCGTGGGGAGACGATTCTCTCAATAGTGTCGGATATTTTACCGCACCTGACGGTAGATATGGTCCACAAAATCTTCACATCGAGAAAGACACAATTTGGGTACTCGATCCCATTAATCAATCTATTAAGGCTTTCAGCAATAATGTTTTGCAAAAATGCCTGCACGCCCCAATCGAAGCAAAGGATTTTGCAATAAGGTCTGACACTGAACATATATGTTTAATTGACAATTCTATATGGTTTATATGAAAGTAACCACTTTTAATTGCCAAGATTACTAATCCCAACTTGTCGGGACAAAAATTGCCAAAATTTATAGTTCACTCTTGACCATCAAATGACTACTGAATGACAATTGAATGACCCCAATACGATAGCAAGCTCTCTACGGGGCAGGCAGCGAAGCGAATGACTGACAACACAATACTCCATTACTCCATTATTCCATCTTTTCCCAAAGGGACTCTCCAAAGGAGTCCGTTGTGACCTTCGGAGCATACTTCGTTGTGGTGGAAAATCATGAGGGTTATTTAAAAACAACAAACTCACTTTTACACTTCGCCCTGAATCTCCATTGCCTCTAATTAAATGACCAAGTTAATTTCCAATTGAAACTGCCTCGTGCTCAAGATTTTAATGTACCAATATACAACTCTCTTGGACAGAAAATTAAATCAATTGCTTATAACAACATTTCTGATTATAATTCAACTGACCTTATGTGGAACGGGAAAAACGATATAGGAGTTAGTGTATCTTCAGGAATGTATATTTTTACTGTCAATCTTCACGATAACACACTAATGCAAAAAGTGATATATCTGAAGTAGCAGAAAAATCGATGCAATCTGTTATAACGCTCAAAAATAAAATTATTAAGGGAATATTATGTCAACTCTTTCTTTTTTAGGTGCTACAGGAACAGTAACAGGATCACGATTCCTTATTGAATCGGGAGGGGAAAAGTTTTTAATCGATTGCGGTTTGTTTCAGGGATTAAAAAAATTAAGACTGAGGAACTGGGATTCTTTTCCCATTTCACCTTCAGAAATTGATGCGGTCATCTTGACTCATGCTCATATTGATCATACCGGTTATCTTCCACGCCTTGTGAAAAATGGCTTTTATGGACCGGTGTATGCCACCACGGCTACATCTGATCTCTGTTCGGTTATGCTGCCAGACTCAGCACACTTACAGGAAGAAGATGCTAAGTACGCAAATAAAATGAAATTCACGAAACACTCGCCTGCTTTGCCTTTATACACTATTGATGACGCCAAAAACACTTTGAGCTTATTCAATCCCATGCCTTATGGGAAAACAATAACTCTTACACCCGATGTTGAATTGACCTTTAGAGATGCCGGACACATACTCGGATCCGCCTTCGTTGACCTTCGAATTGGAGTAAGCGATGAAAAAAGACGAGTACTTTTCTCAGGTGACTTAGGAAGACCGGCACAGCCAATTCTTCGTGATCCTTATACAATATACGGCGCTGATTACCTTATTATTGAATCAACATACGGTAATCGCCTTCATGGCAACGAAGATTCCAAAAGTGAACTCGCCAGAGTAATCAATAAAAGTATAGAAAGAGGGGGCATTCTCATAATTCCCTCTTTTGCTGTAGGTCGTACACAGGAACTGCTCTTCACAATACGAGAACTCGAAGAAGAAAATGTTATTCCCAAAATACCTGTTTATGTAGACAGCCCTATGGCTATAAGTGCAACTAAAATCTTCGAGAAAAATAAAAAGGACCACGACTTGGAATCAAAAGTGATAGCGCTTACCGGCAGGGATATACTAAAAACCGCAAAACTTCAATTCGCTCGTACCCGGGAACAATCAATGGCTCTGAATACAATTAAGAGCAAAGCCATTATCGTTTCAGCTAGTGGAATGGTAACCGGCGGGCGGATTTTACATCATCTCTTTCACAGACTTCCAAGTCCTAAAAATACCGTTCTATTTATCGGCTATCAAGCTGAAGGGACACGCGGTAGGACAATTCTTAGCGGTGCCGAAAGTGTAAAAATCCACGGACAGCATGTAGCTATTAATGCAAAAGTAGAAAAAATCAGTGGATTTTCTGCTCATGCTGACTACAATGAAGCGCTTGCCTGGCTTTCCAACTTCAACTCTCCACCCAGGAAAGTCTTTATAGTTCACGGCGAACCTGATCAATCCAGTGCATTAGCAGATAGAATCAGATCAAAATTTGGATGGAGTGTTGAAATACCTGAGTATAAGAGTGAGTATCGGTTGGAATAGAATTTATCCTCCCAAAAACGATTTTCTGACTACATCATTTTCAAGAAGACTTTTTGCTTTATCTTTAAAGGCAATTTTCCCAATCTCAAAAACATAACCTCTGTCTGCATATTCTAATACCATTTTTGCGTTCTGCTCGACTATTAAAACAGTAGTCCCTGCTTCATTTATCTCTTTTATTTTATCAAACATATTTTCTACATAATTAGGCGAAAGGCCCAAAGACGGTTCATCAAGTAGTAGTAATTTAGGTTTGAGCATTAAAGCCCTCCCAATGGCAAGCATCTGTTGCTCTCCACCGGACAAAGTACCTGCTTTTTGCTTTTGCCTCTCTTTAAGCACAGGGAAAAGATGGAAGACTGTATTCATTCTCTCGTCAAAACTCTCACCTGCAACTGAAAACTGAGTATAAAAGCCCATCTCCAGATTTTCTAAAACGCTCATTGTGGGAAAAACCCTTCTTCCTTCCGGAACAAGCGAAATACCTTTTTTAACCAGCTCAAAAGTAGGAACATTTTTAATAGAATCCCCTATAAAAACCACTTCACCAGTTCTTATTTCACCTCCGGTTTCCTTCAGCAGACCACAGATTGCTTTTAATGCGGTAGATTTTCCTGCACCATTGGGACCGATCATAGCGACGATTTCTCCCTCATTAACCTCAAGGGAAATGCTATCGAGAGCCCGAACCATACCGTAATAAGCAGTTAAATTTTTTACCTCAAGGAACAACCTTACTCCTTCCTAAATAGGCTTCAATTACATTCTTATCTTTTGCTATTTCTTCGGGTAGCCCCTCAGCAATCTTTTGACCGTAATTCAAAACAATGACTTTCTCTGAAATATCCATTACAAACTTCATATCATGTTCAATAAAAAGGATGGTCTTTCCCTCATCTCTCAATTTTTGAAGAATATTAAGTACCTTCATTCTCATTTCAGGAAATACACCGGCTGTAGGTTCATCCAAAAGAAAGAGTTCAGCTCCAGTTGCTATTGCCCGCGCAAGTTCAAGAAGCTTCCTTTGACCATGGGACAGATTTTCTGCCAATTCATCTCTTTTATCCAAAAGACCAACCAATTTGAGATAACTCAGTGCTTTTTCCCTATTTTCCTTGTCTTCTTTTTTCATAGTCGTTGTTTGAAGCAAAGCCGCAGAAAGTGTTTCTCCTTTTTTATATTCCGTCGCTAACAGTATATTTTCCAGAACAGTTATCTGTGGAAAAAGTCTAATAATCTGGAATGTGCGAGCTATTCCAATCCGAGCAATTTTATAAGGAGGAAAATGTGTAATTCTTCTTCCATTGAAGAGAATTTCTCCCATTTTCGGACGATAAAGACCTGTTAGAACGTTGAAAACAGTTGTTTTCCCGGCTCCATTTGGACCTATTAGACTTGTTATTTTCCCTTTTTCAATAGAGATAGACAAGTCATCAACAGCAACCAGTCCATCAAACTCCTTGGTTAGATTACACACTTGTAGGATAGTTCTCATTTGCCCATTTTCAGTATTTAAAATATCATTCATATTCTCTACTCAGACACTAAAAGCTTATTATTGGCAATAGTTAAAGGGAGAGAAATATTTTTTTCCACATCCTTTTGTACCGTTTTTGGATATGATTCTATTAAATAATTTATTTTGCTAAGGTTCAAATTATCCCAATTCCATTCATCTAAGATGGGCTCTAAACCATTTTGCCTCTGATGATAGATAAAATCTAATGCGGCTTTCTCCGGCAAGGCAATTGGAACACTATCTTTAATCTGGTATCCAAAGAACAGATCTTTTTTAATATGAAAATATGCAATTTCACCAATGGTCGTATGAAAGGTTTTGGTCTTATTGAGAGAAACACAGGTTACCAGATGGGGTACTTGATCTAAAATACCGTGCAGAAATAAGGCGGATTCCAGTGAAATATAAGATGGCGGATAAAGTATACCAGCTACCTCCTCCAGACTGGGACAGGCAAAAGAGTTGGCATATAGCCCTTTGCTTAATTTGATAAGAAGTCCCCGTTGTGTAAGTCGATGAATCGCCCGACGCAATGATGAGACAGATAATCCTGAAAGACGAATAAGTTCGGCAAAATTGTATATGGACTTTCCCTGTCGCAAGATTTCAATCCATTTACTTTGGGTAAAAACTCTTTTCATGAACAATTTCTCTGCGATTAAAAATTTGTAATAACTGATTTCATTATTTGAACTGCTGTCTCACGAATTTCTTCATAATCATTTTTTTGTAACTGGCGGCGATAGCGTTCAGGTAAGAAACGCCCTAACTCAATAGTTAATTTCTTAATATCATAATTAATCAATCTCTGTCCTATGTCTGATATTGATAGCGATACACGGTAATCCTCAAACTTTTTCTTAACCAACTGTACTTCTGCTGAAATGGAAAGAACCTTAGATAAGTACCAGAGATCAAAGAGAGCCCTGCCTTTAATGTATACCCGTCCAGCTACAGCTGTTATCTTTTCTGCTAAAAGTTCTTCAGCGGTAAGACCGGTTACAAGAGGACGGCGCCGTAAGATATCAAGATTAGAACTTACTGGCATTATCCTCGATTCGTAAATAGGGTAACGTGCAAACTCTAATTTTACACGATATTTCTGATTCTTGCCCTGAGGCTGAAAATTGAACCAGATAGCATAAATACGTTGCATGATTGAAAAAGATGGAAAACGCCATTCACATTTACCCATTCCTAACAACTGAATAACATTTTTCTCTATACTCGACTTCGATCTGGAGATCAGTTGTTGCGTTAAAGATGGATTTATAAACTCGCCGGCAAAGTCTAAATCTTCGGAGTAACAGTATCCCCCATATAGTAGATGAATGCTGGTTCCTCCCTGAAAACATATTGATTGGCTATCAGGACACCCAAATAGAGAATCCAGGATAATGAGGTGTATTACTTCCGCTACAACAGTACTAAGCGGAAGTTTCTGTTCACGAGCCTTTTCTTGAATAATAGTCCACATCATCATGTTTCCCTTAATAGACAAAACTGTCTACTTTTGGAATTATAGTAATCTTACAAACAAAAGTCAAATTATATTATTGAGTCCAATGACAATTAGAAAAACTTTTCTGGTGTAAGTTCATCACGCAAACAATAAGAAATATCTCTCCTCAACTCTCACACTCCTAAACTCACAAACTTTAAAGCTCCTAAACTCCCAAACTTTCCTCATTTAAACCTGTATTTCCCCATTATACCTTGTGGTCTCTTAAGCATAAGAACTATAAGAAGCAATCCATAAATCATCTGCCTCATCGGAGCAGCTATTGAAGAAGGCATGCCCACAAATCTCAGAAGTTCAGGAAATACTACAAGAATTAATGCACCTACTACAGAACCCGAAATGCTGCCCATTCCTCCAAAAATAACCATGAGGAGAATAGTAATAGACTCCATCACCGTAAAACTGGACGGATCAATAAATGTTATATAGTGAGCGTAAAGACTTCCGGCAATTCCTGCAAAGAATGCCCCGATGATAAAAACTAATAGTTTATATTTGGTAGTATTTTTCCCTAAAGCTTCTGAGGCAACCTCATCTTCACGAATAGACCTCAGTATTCTTCCAAAAGGTGAATTTACTACTCTCCTTATAACAAAAATTGTAATCATCACGAAAACTAAAACAAGCAGCAGGTAAGACCATATTTCCGACAACTGAAAACCAAAAATCGAAAAGCCGGGTATTCCGGGAAGTCCCATTGGGCCTCGAGTGAGCGATACCCAGTTTTTAGCAATGGAATAAATAATGACTCCTAAGCCAAATGTTGTCAATGCAAGATAATCACCCTTTAACCTCACCGAAGGATACCCTATTAGAATACCTGATAATGCTGCTACACAAGCTCCTACCAATAGCCCTATCCAGGGAGATAAACCCATATTCAACGCCAGCAAACTTGATGTATATGCGCCGATACAGGAAAAAGCCGCATGTCCCATGGATGGTAGCCCTGTAAATCCCACTATCAGGTTCAGACTCAGCGTTAGAATAACGTAGATACCGGAGATGACTAATATGTGGAGTAGATATTCCATTTTAGCGTCCGGAGTTAGGGAGTTTAGGAGTTTGAGAGTTTAACTGTAAATTCAATTTTTCAAGATTTTTTAGATAATTAGAAAAACCCTGTATCATTTTGGAAACTTCTTCAACATTTTTGTAAAGTGAATTGAAATTTGCCCTAGTGATATGTTTTTGATCCAGGGCGATATAGAGATGTGATTGGAGCTCCGCTGCAGAACCATGCGCTATTCCTAAAAAGTTGATAAACTCCCTTTTCGTCCTTCTGGCAAAACCTTCTGCAATATTAGCCATAATAGATACAGCGGCTCTTCGAGTCTGATCAACTAAATTATAGTCCCTTTTATATTGTTCGATATTGCAAATGTTATAGATATCTCTAACCAATACCCTTGCCTTCTTCAATGCCTCAATATCCTCAAACCTCTCTATTTTCCCCATATCAACGCCTATCATTTATAGCTAAAAAACTCCCCAACTCCATAACTCAAAAACTCTCCAACCCTGAACTCCCAAACTCCGTAACTCTGTGACTCACTAACTCCATAACTCACTAACTCATATTCCTGCGAATCCATTCCTTGAAAAATACATCAGTGATAAAATAGGTGTTCTCTTCTTTATCCAGGACTTGCCTTTTCATCAGTAGCCGAAGCGAGGTTTGTATGCTGGAGGAATTTCCAAGATTATTTTCACTGATGAAATCCTGCGAAAACAGGGAATTTCCGCCATGTGTAGCAATTGCAACCAAAAGGCGGCGCTGGTGCAGAGAAAGTCCATCCCAGATAGAAATGTAAACCGGATTGTTTTCTGACAGTAAGCACACTAAAGTCGGTTCAAGGTCGTTAATTGATATTTTGCGGCTGTCGGAAAAGTCATCCCAGAGTTTATGACAAAAGTACTGGGCGTTGTAAGGATAGTTCTCAACGATTTCCAATAGCTGGAGAATGGCGCCATCTTCCACTGAATAACCAGTTTTTTTAAAAGCCTCAAGCAAAAAATTGCTAAATTCTTCTTCCGGCAATTTATCGAGTGTCATTACGCGACCCATTTTGTAAAAGGCTCTGTCCGGATTGGATACCATATCATATAGAATATGTCTTTTCGAACCAGCGAAAAGATACCCGACCTTATCATGATGCTGAAAACTGGCACGCATTGTTTTCTCAATTGAATCGCCATTTAAATTCATTACTTCCTGAAATTCATCAAATACAATAATAAAGGGTTTTTTCTTTTTCTCAGCAAGCCTTTGAGGTAGATCATAGATCTCATCCAGGAATTTTATCACATCCTCGGTTTTTGGAATATGCTCAATACTGATGGTTGTCGTGCCGTCCGGTTTTAGGCTGATTTTGGGACGCAAACCAGGAAGCTTCTTTATTAAGAAATTGAACATCCTCTCTATCTTCGATTCGACAGCCAGCACGATTTCGCGGGTATATATTTCAAGGAAATTTTGCAGAGAAGTAACTTTATAAAGATCAATATAAGCTGTATAAAATCCCATGGTTTTTAATTCTTCCAATGCCCTTAATATGAGAGAGGTTTTCCCATACCGTCGGGGAGAAATCAGAAACACACACTCAGTACTGCTTAGATCACGGACGATTTCTCTAAGTTCTTCTTTCCGGTCAGTGAAATTTTCACCCCGGACAGCCTCGCCGAATACAAAGGGATTTTTCATTTCAGTTTCCAGTTATGTTGATTGACATTATGCTTATCTGCATAACGCTAATATACATAATTTTATCTGAACTCAAAGAGTTTTTTGAGTTTTAGAGTTATAGAGTTCAGAGTTGTGGAGTTAAAAGTTAAAGAGCTCATTAGTTTTTAGGTTTTGACGTTTTCAGATAATTGATGAAGCCCTGTATCACTTTGGAAACTTCTTCAACATTTTTGTAAATCGAATTGAAATTTGCCCCACTGATATGTTTTTGATCCAGGGCGATATACAGATGTGATTGGAGCTCCGCTGCAGAACCATGCGCTATTCCTAAAAAGTTGATAAACTCCCTTTTAGTCCTTATGGCAAAACCTTCTGCAATATTAGCCATGATTGAAATTGAAGATCTTTTAGTCTGGTCAATAAGACTATAATCACTACGATACTTCTTAGCACAAGAAATTTTATAGACTTCTTTAACCAATACCCTTACCTTCTTCCATGTCTTTATATCTTCAAATTTTTCTATCTTTGCCACAACTCCCCAACTCCATAACTCATTAACTCCATAACTCATTAACTCTCCAACTCCACAACTCTGAACTCCCTAACTCTCAACTCTCTAAATCTACAACTCTCTAAATCTACAACTCTGAACTCTCAACTCTCTAACTCTCAACTCTCTAACTCTCAACTCTCTAACTCTCAACTCTCTAACTCTCAAC
>CAYTUQ010000005.1:138785-140690 GCA_964441235.1 uncultured bacterium
TCTCTAACTCCGAACTCTCTAACTCTCAACTCTCTAACTCCGAACTCTCAACTCTCTAACTCTCAACTCTCAACTCTCTAACTCCGAACTCTCAACTCTCTAACTTACTGACTCTCTTCCCCAAAATACCCCATGGTCTTATTAAAAGAAAAATGATCAAAACTCCAAACGCAATCGCATCTTTCCAGCCTGCCTGAATCTTCCATATACCGAGATTTTCAACTAATCCAAGAAAAAATCCACCAAGCACCGCACCCGGAATATTACCAATACCGCCAATGATAGAAGCAATAATTCCCTTCAAGAGAGCATTAAACCCCATTGTCGGTTCAATATTGGTTTCAAAAGAAATAAGTATCCCGGCAGCACCAGCCAGTGCAGAGCCAAGAGCAAATGAAATTCGTACTATTTTTTCAGGATTTATCCCAACAACGTTTGCCGCTATGGGATCGTCGGAAACAGCTCTCATTGCCTTGCCGAGCTTTGTCCTCTGAATAAATAACCACAGCAAAACCATAAGAATGATTGATACTACTAAAATAATGATCTGTATATCGGTTATCACTGCCCCAAGAAAATGATGTCCTTCTTTTATTGGACCGGTACGAATGGTTAGGATCTGTGCTCCATATATCATTTGGATAAGGTTTTGAAGAAAGATGAATACTCCAAAAGAGGCAAGCATGAAGATGAGATTGGACGCCTTTTTAATTCGTAAGTAGTAATAAACAGATTTATCTATAGCTACACCCAACAAGGCAGAGAAGATTATTGCTAATAGTGCAGAAACAATAATATTAAATCCTGCAAGTATATATAAAGTATAGGCAAAATATGCTCCAGCTGCATAAACCACACCATGAGCAAAATGAAAAAACTTTAACGTGCGGTAAATTACAGTAAAACCTATCGCTACAAGAGCATAAATGCTGCCCGCAATGATACCATTTAGTGTAAGCTGCTGAATCATTATATTCCTTGTAGAAATTGCTGAACTATTTCAAAAGCATCTCTTCGATAAAATTCCCAATCTTCGGATTCTCTAGCTTCGGGAAGTATAAAATCAGCCAATCCAATCGCCCCCACTGAATCTAACGTAGAAAATAATAAAGATAGTTTTTCTATTGCTTCCTTTATCAATTTGCTATTTAAATATTGCTGAATATCACCGACTACACTATCGACCCCCAGCTTATAATATTTAAGGATTGAGTAAATATCGTAAGCATCCTTTATTCGACTTATATCATCATCAAAAGCGATTGCTTTCGTTGTAATAGACGCAACGGCACCAGCTATTTTAATGTCTACACTATATTTCGCATTATTAGGTAATCGCCCTTCTATATTGATTAATTCATTATTCTGAAAGGCAATATCTAATCCTCTTGCTTTTCTTGCCAATATATCCTGGATTCTTTGATGCCTGTGTTTTTTACCGGTACCTCCATATTCAGAGGCTAACAAATCTACATGAATAACCTTTCCATGTATTTCTTTCTCAAAACTATAAGGGATTGGCTGGTTGTCTTTACTTTTTCTGATTACGTAGTTATTTCTCTCTAATTTTTGTCTAATACTTTCATAAACCTCACTAACAGATGGTATTCTTTCACTATTAATAGCAATATCAATATCTATTGAACCGATATGTTCAAATTCAACATCTTGCGGCTTATGCCGTTCAAGTAAAAAATATGGCGCCCATCCCCCGATCAAAACAAGATTTTCTTTGTATTTCTTAAGAAGAGCAAAAACTTCCAACAGGATCCTCTTTGAAAAACTAACAATATTTTCCTCGTATGTTGATATATCAACCATAATTAGACCCCATTCAAAAAGGGTTTTAATGGTTCCTTCTCGTTTAGAGTGGGTAAATATCATTTAAATGTTTCATATGCGGGA
>CAYTUQ010000006.1:0-10359 GCA_964441235.1 uncultured bacterium
TTCTTAAAGATAAGGGCGTCTTTTGCTTAGTTCCATACTAATGTCGGAAGAACCAAAATTGATAATTAAACTAATGTCTTCACGGCAAATGTTTCGAATACCATATAGGATTAGATAAAGCAAATTTATCTTTTTGTGTATAAACTTCTACTCTAAGATAACCTCTCTCGGGAAGATTATTTAATTGGATTGAGAGTGTTTTAGTAGAATAACCCGAAATTGAAATGTTTTGATATAGAAATTCTTGTCGCTTATCAATATTTCCGAGAATGAGTTTCAAGCTCTTTAGATCACCAAAAAACTTAGTCGAATTTGCCGTAATATTAGCTGATGTGGGTACAGATGATAGTTCCTCACCTATTGACGCTTTGTGAACACTATCATCATGAATAGTAAAGTTTACAAAAGGTCCGTTCGATGTAATTACTTGACCTTTTTTAAGGTCATTAATTAGATTTTCAACTCCATTGGTGATTGTTGATTTAACAGCGGTTAAATGTTCACCGAAAATTTGATAATTATGCTCGTGCAGTTTCCACATTGGAAATTTCACCTGTCTGAAACGATTGAAATTTCCATGTGAATCATTTCCCGCATAAATATATTTTTTCTTACCTTTTAATATTTGCTGAATCCACTTTTTCTTTCCATTTATGAAATCTTCCTTGAGAGATCCGTTCATAATCTGGTAACCGGAAAGTCTTTTGTGAGAATCCCACTGGCTCCATACACCTCGTTTGATAAAAAACTTCTGCAATATCGGAGGTTTAGCTTGAGGATGAGCAGCAAAAGCCATACTGTCTTTTTGGAGATTATCAAGGATTCTGGCATAATGGTTTTCTGAAGATTTACTGATAAGTTTCTCAAACCCATCTCCACTACCGAAGTAGAATTCAGAACTGTTTAAGACGGCCATATGAACATTTTTGCCTAAACCATTATCAACAGAAATTTCTTCCCCCGGGATTATTAAGAAATTATTGAAATTATTAAGTGATTTTATTTGTTTGCGGGATTTTTTCCATTTTGTTAATTCAGGGTCATTTTTTGTCCAGGAATCGGGAATGTCATCAAGGTCATAGGAGTGATCAGTCAAAGCACAGAAAGATATGCCCATAGTTTCTGCCAATGTGCTTATGTTTTCTGCTGGGATTCCAAATTCAACCTGGTCTTCTGTCCAGGACGAGTGGCAGTGCAGGTCGCCCCAAATCCATTCAGCAGGAGACGGCAGTGGTTCTGAATCTATGTAGGTTTTAAAATTTCCATTTGAGAGAGTTGAATAATTGTCATTTTTTACTATGTAAACATGATTTTTGATTTTTATAGAGGCAATACATTCAACTTCAAGCCAATGATCTTTAAACTGATTTACATTAATATTATAAATTTTACTGAACCATTTTTTAGATATTGTGATATTTTCTGAAAATGAAAGTGTTTGTAGAATTTGCTTTGTCTGCGGGAAACTAATAATTAGAGTTACCTCGAAGAGAGTTACAGGATGGAGGTCACTATCTTTTATTAGCAGCATTACGGATAAGAAATCAGTCTGTATTCGGTATGGTAAATCGAATATGATTTCAGGCTGTTTTTTATACAGCCGCCCGGTAAAAAAAGGTAAACGGTAATGGATTTCTGCGTAAAGGAAAATTGGCAGCAGTAATGTTGCAACTGTAAAAAAATGTTCTGTATTAAAAGGTGTTATAAAAAATTCTCTCATATATAATTTAATCTAAAATAACTTTATGACATCCCAAAGAAATTTGATAGATTGATTACGCCATTGTCATTGAAAGCAGCTGTTTTTAAAGGAAAAATTGGTTGACACTTATATAACCAACCCGTAAATTCCACTCTCAAAGTAGGGTGTATTGAAAGGGGGATTAGTGGCAACAACATCAGATATTCGGAATGGTCTAATTATAAATTACAATGGCGATCTTGTAAAGATTATTGAATTTCAACATGTAAAGACTGCCAGGGGTGGTGCACGTGTTCGCACAAAATTCAAAAATATTCGCACTGGTCAGGTAATTGATAATACGTTTCGGTCTGGTGAAAAGATCGAGGTTGTTCGGCTTGAAGCAAAAGAGATGCAATATCTCTATAAAGACGGGCCTAATTATATTTTTATGAATAATGAAACGTATGAACAAATTCCGCTTTCCGAAGAGATTTTCAAAGAAGCCTCTCAATTTGTAAAGGAGAATGATGTAGTTAAAATCCTTTTCAATGATGATACACCAATTGATATTGAAATCCCTATATTTGTCAATTTAGAAGTGTCGGACACAGAACCCGGGATAAAAGGGGATACAGTATCTGGCGCTTCAAAACCTGCTGTACTTGAAACCGGATATACCGTACAGGTACCTTTGTTTGTTAATGAAGGTGATAAAATTCGTATTGATACACGAGCTGGGTCCTACTGTGAGCGTGTTAAATAAACGAGAGGGATGGCAATGAAATCATCAAAAATACTTGAATTAGTAAAAATCCTTGAGTCTCATGATATTGCTGAAATAGAAGTTTCCCGATGGGGGAAGAAAATACGTATTGCTAAAATGGTCTCGGGGAGAAATACACCGAAGACTGTTAACATGATATCCGAGGATGTAAATAAATCTGCCCAGCCGCAATTTGTGGAAGTAGCGAGTATTTCCGAAACCCAGCCTGAGATTTCTAAAAGTGAAGAGAAAAAGGGGATTGAGATCAAGACGCCAATTGTCGGTACTTTTTACAAGGCACCTTCACCTGACGCTGATCCATTTGTTAAAGTTGGAGACCATATCTCAAAAGGACAGGCTTTGTGTGTAATTGAAGCAATGAAAATTATGAATGTAATTGAGTCTGAGGTTACAGGCAAAATTGTTAGAGCGCTTGTCGAGAATGCTCAACCGGTTGAATATAATCAAACACTCTTCATTGTCGAATAATCTTGATGAAGAGAGAGTCAATTTAAAAGATAAATTGTGATAAAAAAGATCCTTATTGCAAATAGGGGCGAAATAGCACTTAGAATTATACGAGCTTGTAAGGAGTTAAATATTCCTACTGTTGCTATTTATTCTACTATTGATTCCCTCTCATTACATGTACGTTTTGCTGATGAAGCTGTATGCATAGGACCAGCAAATAGTCAGGATAGTTATTTAAAACAATCCCAAATCATCGGTGCTGCTGAAGTTACTAATTCTGACGCTATTCACCCTGGATACGGGTTTTTAGCCGAGAATGCGGATTTTGCACAGATGTGTGAGGATAATGAGATATATTTTATCGGTCCTAAACCCGAAGTGATAAGAAAGATGGGCAATAAGGCACAGGCAAGATCAACGATGATAAAAGCTGGTATTCTGGTTATTCCTGGCAGTGAAAGTGTATTGCCTGATTTCAAGACTGCTAAAAAAGTGGCAGATGAAATTGGATATCCTGTAATTTTGAAGGCGAGTGCCGGTGGTGGTGGTCGAGGAATGAGGATTGTACGTGAACCCTCCGAACTTGAGAATGCCTTTTTAATGGCTGGTGAGGAAGCAAGATTAGCTTTTGGTAATCCTGATCTATATATTGAGAAACTTATTGAGGATGCAAGGCATATTGAAGTCCAAATTCTGGGTGATAATTTTGGGAATATTGCCCATTTGGGTGAACGTGAATGCTCAATTCAGAGACGCCATCAGAAGTTGATTGAAGAATCTCCATCACCGGTAGTTAATCAAAATATGCGGGAAAAAATTGGAAAAATTGCTGTCAAAGCCGCAAAAGCAGCAAATTATTCAAGTACTGGAACTGTAGAATTCCTTTTAGATAAGAATGAAAATTTTTATTTTATGGAGATGAATACGAGAATCCAGGTAGAACATCCTGTAACAGAAATGGTGACTGGAATTGACATTTTAAAGGAGCAGGTTGATTTAGCCTGTGGGAAGAAGCTACCGGAATGGTTAAGGAAATTTAAACTAAGGGGGCATGCTATTGAATGTAGAATAAATGCCGAAAACCCTTATAAAAATTTTAGACCATCGCCTGGTAAAATAACTTCATTTCATGCGCCCGGTGGACCCGGTACAAGAATGGATACCCATGTTTACGCTGGCTATGAAATCCCTGCAAATTATGATTCACTCCTGGGAAAATTGATCACGCATGGCAGAGATAGAGAAGAAGCTCTTGCCCGAATGGAACGTGCATTGGAAGAGACTATTATTGAAGGTGTCTCTACATCAATTCCTTTTCACCAGGCTATTTTGCGTGATAGTTCATTTCGTTCAGGAGATTTTAATACTGGATTTTTAGATTCTTTCGAACTTACAAAAGAATTAAATTAAGGAGGTTTTTTAAATGAATGTACCTGATAATTTAAAATATACTAAAAACCATGAATGGGCGTTGATTGATGGAGATAATGCTACTATGGGTATTACAGATTATGCCCAGAGTGAATTAGGTGATGTTGTTTTCATAGAACTTCCAGCTGTGGGAGATACTGTCTCGAAAGGTGATGCTATTGGCACTATCGAGGCTGTTAAAACTGTAGCTGATGTTTATACTCCTGTCTCCGGAGAAGTAGTGGAAATTAATGAAGCATTAAATGATGCTTCCGAATTGGTTAACAAGGACCCCTATGGCGAGGGATGGATTGCTAAAATTAAAATATCAGATTTATCTGAGATTGATGGTTTATTAGACTCCGAAGATTATAAAAAATTGGTAAGTTAGTTTATGCATTATATTCCAAATACTGCTGAAGTTGAAAAAGAGATACTCCAGGCAATCGGTGTAAAAAGGTTTGAAGACTTGCTTGTAAATATTCCTGAGGGATTTTTAAAGAAGTGCCAAATAAATCTTCCGTTCCCTCTTTCAGAAATAGAAATCTCTAAGCATATAGAGAATCTTGCTGGTATAAACAAACATTCTGGAAATACAGTTTCTTTTCTTGGAGGAGGAGCGTATGACCACTTTGTTCCTGCCGTAGTAGATTTTTTAATAAGTCGTTCTGAATTCTATACGGCATATACTCCTTACCAAGCTGAGGTCAGCCAGGGGACTCTCCAATCAATTTATGAATATCAGTCTATGATATGTCAACTTATGGATATGGAAGTTGCCAATGCTTCCCTTTACGATGGAGCAACCGCTCTTGCTGAAGCAGCAATTATGAGCGTGAATATTACCAGAAGAAACAAAGTTTTAATTTCACCACTTATAAACCCACTTGTTATAGATGTACTTCGAACTTACTTATATAATAGAGCAGTTGAGATTGAGCTATTACCGGAGTCCAATGGTTTAACGGATTTTACAGACCTTACGGATAAGTTAGATGATAAAGTAGCAGCTCTCCTTGTGCAATCTCCAAATTTTCTCGGTAATATTGAAAATCTCAATGGTATAAATAAAATATTAGAAGATAATAAATCTTTATTTGTTACTTATGTTGATCCTATTTCACTGGGTATACTTAAATCTCCTGGTGAGTTAGGAGCGGATATTGCAGCAGCTGAAGGACAGCCTCTTGGAATTCATCAATCTTTTGGTGGTCCCTATCTCGGAGTTTTTGCTGCAAAAAAATCACTGGTTCGTAAAGTGCCAGGTCGTATTGTTGGGGAAACTGTTGATGTTGATGGTAAACGTGGATATGTTTTAGTTCTTCAAACTCGAGAGCAACATATACGTCGTGAGCGAGCTACTTCAAATATATGTACTAATCAAGGTCTAATGGCATTAGCAGCAACGATTTATCTCTCATTAGTCGGGAAGAAGGGTTTGAAACAGGTGGCAAATTTGTGCCTAAATAACAGTCACTATTTATGTGGAAAGATTGCCCATCTTAAGGGATTTGATTTACCGTATAAAAATATACCGTTTTTTAAAGAATTTGTTGTGAAAACTCCTGTACCTGCAAAAAAAATTATTGATGCTGGAGTCGAAAAAAATATATTTTCAGGCATTGATTTGGGAATTTACCGACGAGAATGGGGAAATTATTTGCTTATTGCGGTAACAGAAAAAAGAACTTGCCAAGAAATAGATGATTTTGTAAAATATTTGTCTAAATTTTAGGTGTATGAAAGTATTTAAGAAACTTACAAAAATTGCTCAAGAAAAAGGCGGCGGATATTTCGTTCTCATCGATCCTGATACACGAAAGAATGATGAATTAAGGGAATTTGTAAAGGAGATATGTTACAGGGGTGTTGATGCAATTTTAGTTGGTGGAAGCCTGATTATTAATGGTGATTTTCAGAGTTCCCTGAATCTTGTAAAAGAAGTCAGTACGGTTCCTATTATCATTTTTCCTGGATCTTTACAGCAATTGTCACCTAATGCCGACGCGATTTTGTATATTTCATTGATCAGTGGCAGAAACCCGAACTATCTTTTTGGTGATCTTGTCATTGCGGCGCCTTTTATTCGTAAAATGGGTATTGAACCTATTTCAACGGGGTATATGTTATTTGAATCCGGTGGAACAACAACGGCAGAATTTATAAGCAATACTAAGCCACTTCCAATCAATAAACCCGAGATTGCGATGGCTCATGCCCTTGCAGCACAATATATGGGCATGGACACAGTTTATCTTGAAGCAGGAAGCGGTGCAGCTAATTCAATTCCAGTAAAGATTGTTAAAGCCGTAAGCAGCTATATAGATATTCCTGTTATTACCGGAGGTGGTATAAGAACAGCGGAAGATGCAAGATCAAAAGTAGAAGCCGGAGCCACCTTTGTCGTCACTGGAAATGTCCTGGATGACCCTGGAAATTTTGAGATGATCGATGAATTTATTCGTGCCATCCATTTCAAGGAATTTTCTTAGTGGCTGATAAAGGTTTAGTATTTCCCCTTAAAAGAAATATAATTGCCCAGTTAGAGGAAAGTGCAAGCGTAAAGCGCGAGTTAGCAGTTTCTGGGATTGGTTTTATTGTTTCAGCAGCTGAATTGATGATAAAGACTATAAAATCAGGTGCGAAGATTCTACTGTGTGGCAATGGAGGTAGTGCGGCTGATTCCCAGCATCTTGCCGCTGAACTGGTTTCCAGACTGAAGTTGGAAAGAGCAGCTATACCGGCAGTTGCATTAACTACTAATACTTCTACATTGACCGCTATTGCAAATGATTATGATTTTTCTCAGGTCTTTGTAAGACAGATTGAGGCATTTGGCAGGAGAAACGATCTTCTTATTGGAATCAGTACAAGTGGCAATTCGGAGAATGTATTAAAAGCGGTTGATTATGCTCGTGAAAAGGGATTAAAGACAATTGTGATGACTGGTGGGAATGGTGGAAAATTAGCCGGTAAAGCAGATGTTGATATTATTGTTCCATCTGAAGATGTTCAGCGAATTCAGGAATCTCATATAACAATTGGGCATATTTTGTGTGATTTGTTAGAACAATCCATTTTTATAAATAGATGATAGTAGATACCTTGAATGCTGAAGATAGTTCAAGATTTTATAAATTATTTAAAGATAGAACGCAACCTCGCCAATAATACTGTCGATGCTTATCGAAATGACTTGGAACGATACAGTCAGTTTTTATTAGATAGGCAGATATCAAATCCAAAATCAATTTCACTTTCTGATATTCAGGATTTTATTAATTGTCTCACAGAATTGGGTTTGTCAGCAAGCAGTTTAGCCAGGAACTTTTCTTCTATTCGCTCTTTTCACAAATTTATGGTATCCGAGAATTTAACTGAAGCAGACCCAACTGAGTTGCTTCAAACTCCAAGACTACCCCGACGGTTACCGCATGTTCTGGATTTACCTGAGATTGAGCTTATTCTCAGTAAAATTGATGTTACAAAAAATAAAGGAATTCGAGATAAGGCAATTATTGAGACTTTGTATTCTACCGGAGTTCGCGTATCAGAACTAATTGCAATTAAAATGCAGGATGTTTTTTTACATCAGAAAGTTTTAAGAGTTTTTGGGAAAGGTTCAAAGGAGAGAATAGTTCCATTCGGAAACAGAGCTTCTAAAGAGATAAAGAATTACATTACTGCTGTTCGTTCTCTCCTTGCCAGATCGCAAAAAACTAAAGAGTTTCTATTCCTGAATATGAGAGGTGCTCCTCTATCAAGAATGGGGGTCTGGAAAATTATTCAAGAGTACGTCCGGCTTGCAGGTATTAGAAAAAAGATAAGTCCTCACGTTTTCCGACACTCTTTTGCGACTCATCTCCTGGAAGGCGGCGCAAACCTCAGAGATGTTCAGGAAATGTTAGGGCATTCCGATATATCAACTACTCAAATATATACTCACCTTGACAGAGAGTATCTTATAGAGCAGCATCGAACATTTCATCCGAGGTGGTAATGAATCTCTTTAGACCTGTCAGGTTTTCAAAACCTGACAGGTCTAATTTATTACTATTTTAAATACATACACTTTTTAGTTTTTACATAGTCATCGGTGATAATCCTATAGAGATAAATACCTGTAGATAGCGAAGAACTACCATTAAATTTTACCGAATAACATCCAGCACTATGATATGAGTTCACCAAAGTATTAATAATTTCTCCTTTAGAATTGTAGATGATCAGTTTCACATGGGATTTTTCCGGAATTTTATAATGAATTTCAGTAACTGAATTAAATGGATTAGGAAAATTTTGTCCCAACTCATACACATCTGGTTTTTCAGAAGATAATATAGTAACTCCAGTTTCAGGGACTATTTCTATTTCAATATTACCCGATTCATCTCCTCCATTGGAACTAATTGAAATTGTTTCTGAATAACTATCAGGTTCTAAACTGTTAGTAGTTGCAGTTACTGTTATCTGCTGGGTCTGATTTTGTGTTAAACTGAAACTGGTTGGAGTTAATGATAACCAATTTGCTGATTCAGAAATATTACCTGATAATGTTCCTCCGCCGGTATTTTTTACAGTAAAAGTATAACTGTTAGGATCAGGATTATTACCTTGCTCTACTATACCAAAATTGTGTGAAATAGATCCACTGGAAATGTTTAGAACCGGTGCTTGAGTAATAGTTACTTCTACATTACCCGATTCATTTCCTCCATTAGAAGTAATTGAAATTGTTTCTGAATAACTATCAGGCTCTAAACTGTTAGTAGTTGCAGTTACTGTTATCTGCTGGGTTTGATTTTGTGTTAGACTGAAACTTGTTGGAGTTAATGATAACCAATTTGCTGATTCAGAAATACTACCTGATAATGTTTCTCCACCGGTATTTTTTACAGTAAAAGTATAACTGTCAGGATCAGGATTATTACCTTGCTCTACTGTACCGAAATTGTGGGAAATATTACCTTCTGAAATAGTTAAAAGTGGAGGTACCGGTATCTCCTTGAAATAGACAACAACTGTCTTGGGTTCATTCATTATTACACTAATACTATTTTGCCCACTGCCTGTTGAACTACCATTCACAGTACAATAATCAACCTGATAGTTATCATCTGGATTTGCAGTTAATGTTACGCTGAATTCTGAATCATACCAATTAGTTCCACTCGGCGATACTGAACCATTTCCCGCTGAAGACGCCTGAAGTTTGTACTGAGTCTTCCAGTTCCAGGTTAAAGTTGAATTCTGATTAATAGTAAAACTTGTGCTCGTTACTGAACCTGATGATGCACTACCCGTTCCACTATAGCCTGTACAACTATAACGAGCGCCTCCACTTTCATCTGCAGGACTGGTGACCGAAGCATTTACAGTCTCTCCCTGATCGTACTGATGTGGACCGTATGAGGGGTTAGGCAAGTCATGTTCCGATGGACTGCTGCTAACGGTTAGAGTAACTTTCGGTATTTGTGTGAAATAAGCAGTTACGCTTTTATCATCACTCATGGTGATATTTTTGGGATTATCACTACCGCTTAAAGCACCGTCCCAGTGATCAAACTCATAACCTGAATTGGAATTGGCGGTTAATTGTACGCTTTCATTGTAATTGTAATTTGTCTTGTTTGGATTCTTAGTAACACTACCTGAACCTGATGGACTCACATTGATCGTTAATGTGCAGTAGGATATGGATACGGATTTTGTGCTTGACCAACCGGAAACGATGCTGGTATGGGTTTGACAGCGAGCATGAACTTTTACATATTTTGTACCTGAACTGCTATAAATATAACTCTGTGTCGATGATCCCCAACTCGATTGGTTGACATCGCCCCAGTCAAATTGATACTCTACTGGATGTTCTAAATTACTGCTTGAACCTCCTGTGCTGAATGACAAACTCTGGCCAACTTTACCACTCGATGGACCTGTGGGAGTGTTGGGAATAGAAACAACTTCCGGTATTTCCTTGAAATAGACAACAACTGTCTTTGCTTCATTCATTGAAATATCTATACTGCTT
>CAYTUQ010000006.1:10459-125036 GCA_964441235.1 uncultured bacterium
GGTTAGGTAAGTCATGTTGCGATGGACTGCCGTTAACGGTTAGAGTAACTTTTGGTGGTACACACTCAATATTATCATTTTGAACATTAGATTCACCACCTGCATTCTTCACCTTCAAATAAACAGTCTTCGTGCCATACCCAGAACTCAACAGAAAGGATGGGGAACTCGAATACGTCTTCCAGCTCGCTCCACTAAAATTGGAATACTCACTCGCCATGTAATGTGTAGGACTGTTCGTCGCGGAATTGTTCAATGTAACCGTCTGACTCGTAGTGGTCGATGCTCCATTATTTATCACAAAACTTGTTAAACTCGGAACCGGTGGCACATACTCAATATTATCATTTTGAACATTCGATTCACCACCTGCATTCTTCACCTTTAAATAAACTGTCTTTGTGCCGTATCCAGAACTAAAAGTAAAGGATGGGGAACTCGAATACGTCTGCCAGCTCGCTCCACTAAAATTGGAATACTCACTCGCCATATAATGTGTAGGACCGTTCGTCGCGGAATTGTTCAATGTAACCGTGCGACTCGTCGTTGTCGATGCACCATTGTTTATCGAAAAACTCGTCAAAACTGGCACTGGTGGCACATAATCTATATTGTCGTTCCTCACATTCGACTCCCCACCTGCATTCTTCACCTTCAAATAAACAGTCTTCGTGCCATACCCAGAACTCAACTGAAACGACGGCGCTGTCGAATATGTCTGCCAACTCGCCCCACTAAAATTGGAATACTCACTCGCTATATAATGTGTAGGACTGTTCGTGGCAGAATTATTCAACGTAACTGTTTGACTAGTCGTCGTCGATGCTCCATTACTTATCACAAAACTTGTTAAACTCGGAACTGGTGGCACATAATCTATATTATCATTTCGAACATTAGATTCACCACCTGCATTCTTCACCTTCAAATAAACAGTCTTCGTCCCGTATCCAGAACTCAAAGTAAAGGACGGGGAACTCGAATACGTCTGCCAACTCGCTCCACTAAAATTAGAATTCTCACTTGCAATGTAATGTGTCGGACTGTTTGTTGCGGAATTGTTCAATGTAACCGTACGACTCGTTGTGGTAGATGCTCCATTATTTATCACAAAACTCGTTAAACTCGGAACTGGTGGTACATAATCAATATTATCATTTTGAACATTCGATTCACCACCTGCATTCTTCACCTTCAAATAAACAGTCTTCGTCCCGTATCCAGAACTCAATAGAAAGGATGGGGAAATCGAATACGTCTGCCAGCTCGCTCCGCTAAAATTAGAATTCTCACTTGCAATGTAATGTGTCGGACTGTTCGTCGCAGAATTGTTCAATGTTACAGTACGACTGGTCGTCGTCAATGATCCATTATTTATTGCAAAACTCGTTAAACTCGGAACTGGTGGTACATACTCAATATTATCATTTCTAACATTCGATTCACCACCTGCATTCTTCACCTTAAAATAAACAGTCTTCATCCTGTATCCAGAACTTAAAGTAAATGATGGGGAACTCGAATACGTCTTCCAGCTCGCTCCACTAAAATTGGAATACTCACTCGCCATATAATGTGTAGGACTGTTCGTCGCGGAATTGTTCAATGTTATAGTACGACTTGTCGTCGTCGATGCTCCATTATTTATCACAAAACTTGTTAAACTCGGAACTGGTGGTACAACACTAAAATGCCAAACATTAGACCAGTTTCCAATTGGATTTTGGGAACAAACTTTCCAATAGTAAGTTTGCCCCTTATCTAAATCTTGATCTAATTGCCAAGATGTGCTATTAATATTCCATTTATCCTTAACAATATCTGTAAAAGAACTGTTTCTGGCAAGTTGTAATTCATAATAATTTGCACAAGCAACAGAATTCCATTGAAAAGTCGGCCTTAGGTCGGTTATTTCCGAATTATATGGAGGGGATATCAAATTTGGTGCAGCAACGCCATCAAAGTAGAAAGTCCACTCATCTGAATAATCAGACCAGGTTCCATTTACGTAGGCTTTTACTTTCCAATGATATTCTCCCATTACCCCCGGCGAATAAGGATAATTTGTTGAAGTTGTTTCATCAGATAACCAAGTAGAACTGCCTGGAAGTAGTACGTATAATTTATATTTAGTAGCGCTAGAAACGCTATTCCACTGGAAAGTAATGCTACACGTCTGATGAAAGCCATTTGGTGGAGAAATAAGCGTTGGTACTGGCGAAGCACCAATTGCCACAATGCCATCAATCACATCACAATCAATGTTAAGTGTAACGTTACCCCAAGGTTCATTGTGGTCGCCAGCATATTGTCGAATACGTTGATGATCAGCCCAGAGGTCGTTTTTAAGACACGAGCAATTCCATACTTTTGCATCGGACCTGTATTGGTATGGAATCAACCAAGCAGCTGGCCAAATAGCATCCGGCACATTGCTAATATAGGCAAAGTCGCTAATATGTGAGGCACAGGATGATCCATAAACCCCCGAAAGATACCCTCGTGCATGAAGTTGAGTAGTCCACCCTGAAATGAAAGATTTGGCAGGCTCACGGCAAGCACTACAAGGCCTCTCGCTAGTATCATATGCCTCTAGATCATAATAGATAACTGTATTCGTCAGCCCAAGATTAGAAGCAACCTCAACTGCCTTATCAGCCTCACTAACACCCTGGTTGTAAGCCTGCGTTGGGTCATTACTTATTTGGTGACTGCTACAAAGACCGCTGGAAGCAAATTGCGGCCTGACCCAAGTCGGTATGAAAACCCAGCCTTGCTGGCTTAGTTGTAATATGTAAGATTTTGTTAGCGCTAAATTAGAACAACTACGACATGAACCACCAATGTAGAGATTCACTGCTCTATAAGGGCTATTTGTGATCCAGTTTTGCAATTGATTAAGGCTAGGTATCTCACATTTATCGAAACCCTGTCCTTCAAAGTGCTTCCAATTGCCTGCACCTCCCAAGATCTTTGGTGTGATTAGGCTCTCTCCCTTCAGTACGGGGCTGATAGACTGAGGCAAATTCAGCACTGCCCAGTTCAGTCCACCATCGTTAGTTCGGAGAAGTTTGGTTTCCAAAATATATCCTACCGCAGGAACATATCTTCCAGACATGTGCTTAGCCCAACCCACGCTTGGCGTTACCATTCTAAGCTCGGTTATTCCAGCAATCAAGTGATCCTGGCTAATCATTGTCACAGTCTTATTGCGGTCTGATTTTTTAAATAGCTGGTTGCTGTTTGGCATAATCATTAGCCAATCCCTGGTATCAAATACTGCGAGAGGAATATGGGTACCTGATGCTACCCCTCGATTCATTGACAGATGTCTCGCAAGATTCCAGGATTGGCCACTATCGTGAGTGACGTAGAATTCGACCTCTGTGTTGTTTTCATCAGGCAAAATCACAGGCAGTACACCCTCATATGCATTTACAAATATAGGAAGTTGATAGAGCTTCCGTTGACTTGTGATAGGTGTTAATGGACGACCAATGGTTTGAGGATGCCAGCTCAACCCACCATCTTGCGTACGATAGAGCTCGTTACCAGCAGCTCCTCCTGCAGTCCAGCCAATCTCGCTTGTCACAAAATACACCGGCTCACCAATTGGAATGGAAAGTTGTGTCCAAGTGTCGCCACCATCCGTGGTTTTAAATAGTGTACCCTTACTGAAATTACTACTTGTAGCACGTTTGATGACAAGCCATCCAACATTGGCATCAATGAACTGCAAATACACCGCTCCAGAAAGCGAATTTACATCACCATGCTCAAAAAGTGAAAACTCTTTGATTTGCCAGTTTTTACCGCCATCGAAGGTTGGAGCAAGGGCATAGGTGAGATTGCCACCTTTATCAGTTTTGGTCAAAATGAGCCAGCCGTGTTGAGTATCTAGAAATGATACGGCCCGAATCATTAATCGCCCTATATTCGGCGGTGTAATGTTTATCCAATGCTGTCCACCAGTCTTCGTCCAGTAAAGCTGTTGGTCAATCAATACCCACCCCTCATCTACAGAAACCAGGTCAAATTCCCGGATCGTCTTATCGAAAGTCTCTTGTTCCTTAGTTTGCTGCAGTGGCGTCTCAGTCGTACTTGAGACCGCCACGTTGCTTGAAATTAGCAACATCATTGCAAGGTTTAAAATAAAGAATGTTCTACTCATAGCACACCTGCCATGAATTTGTTCGTTTATCATTTTAATTTTTAGCCACCGTAAGGCTACACTTCCAATTGCCTGCACCTCCCAAGATTTTCGGTGTGATAAGACTGCCTTCCATACCGGACAAATTAGGTTAAGGCAGCTTCAGCACTACCCAGGTCTGTCCACCATCGTTAGTTCGGAGAAGCTTGGTTTCCAGAATATAACGAGTAATAGATTGAGGCGATGTATTATCTACTCCTGGTGCAGGAACGCATCTTCCAGACATGTGCTTAGCCCAACCTACTATTGGTGTTACCATATCAAGCTCGGTTATTCCAGCAATCAAGGGATCCTGGCTAATCATTGTCAAAGTCTTATTGCGGTCTGATTTTTTAAATAGCTGGTTGCTGTATGGCATAATCATTAGCCAATCCCTGGTATCAAATACTGCGAGAGGAATATGGGTACCTGATGCTACCCCTCGATTCATTGACAGATGTCTCGCAAGATTCCAGGATTGGCCACTATCGTGAGTGACGTAGAATTCGACCTCTGTGTTGTTTTCATCAGGCAAAATCACAGGCAGTACACCCTCATATGCATTTACAAATATAGGAAGTTGATAGAGCTTCCGTTGACTTGTGATAGGTGTTAATGGACGACCAATGGTTTGAGGATGCCAGCTCAACCCACCATCTTGCGTACGATAGAGCTCGTTACCAGCAGCTCCTCCTGCAGTCCAGCCAATCTCGCTTGTCACAAAATACACCGGCTCACCAATTGGAATGGAAAGTTGTGTCCAAGTGTCGCCACCATCCGTGGTTTTAAATAGTGTACCCTTACTGAAATTACTACTTGTAGCACGTTTGATGACAAGCCATCCAACATTGGCATCAATGAACTGCAAATACACCGCTCCAGAAAGCGAATTTACATCACCATGCTCAAAAAGTGAAAACTCTTTGATTTGCCAGTTTTTACCGCCATCGAAGGTTGGAGCAAGGGCATAGGTGAGATTGCCACCTTTATCAGTTTTGGTCAAAATGAGCCAGCCGTGTTGAGTATCTAGAAATGATACGGCCCGAATCATTAATCGCCCTATATTCGGCGGTGTAATGTTTATCCAATGCTGTCCACCAGTCTTCGTCCAGTAAAGCTGTTGGTCAATCAATACCCACCCCTCATCTACAGAAACCAGGTCAAATTCCTGTAAATTAGCTACACCTTCATGGTATATTTCCTTAGGCCCAGCTCTTACCTCCCTTGAACGAAACAAAAACAGGGCGCAAAAAAATACCGCCACTATCTTAATTAAATATGTGGTGCTTTGTGAAATACATTTCAACATATTCTTTGCCTTCACTTAAAAATTTTCTAACATTATCTACTAGAGCTTCTTCTCAGATCGCAAAGCATATTCATGCCGGAATGAATATTTTCAGGGACTCACGTCCTACCACCATCCTCCCATATCAGGGAAAAACAACGTATATACAATACTTTTCTTGTATTCTTCTACTGCCCGCCTGAAAGTCAGAAATATTTTATTAATGTTTGCAGGAGTTTCTGCTGTTCATCTTAATTTCAATCTATAAAATTCAAAATTATCGCAATATCAACATTTTGCGTGAGTCTTTGAAATTGCCTGTTTTAACAACATAAAAATACAAACCGCTACAAACGTCATTACCTGAATTGTCTTTTCCGTCCCAAATAACTTTATATTTTGCAGCATTTTGTCGTTGATTAACCAAAGTTTGTACCAAGCGACCATTAATATCAAATATTGAAATATTAACATAACATATCTTAGGAATTTGATATGAAATAGTGGTACTTGAATTAAAGGGGTTGGGATAATTCTGAAATAACATAAATTCATCGGGTATATTATTCTTTTCAGTCTCTTCCACTCCTGCTGGAATCGAAGTATACGTTAATGGTAAAATATAACTGGATGCGGCATAATTTATTACCAATCTTCTTGTAGATGGCAAATTACTTAGAATATTAGAAAAAGAAGTAGGAATATTTAAAAGATCAGACCTATAAATTGTGTTTGAACGATTTAGCAAAATTCTTGGAGACATATTGCTTATTAAAAATGCCAAATTATCTGAATGGCACAATGTATCTTCAATAATAGTATCAGCATTATTTATTACTATATCTGATGCATAAGAACTTTTAACTTGAATAAAAGTAAATAGAATAAGGAATAAAATAAAAATTCGCTTCATCTTAAACCTCCCATTTATTCACTATAGATAAGAACAATTGCACTACATGCAACCACTCCAGGACTTTCATCGCGAGTTATCTTTATCGTATGGAATTCGTTGAGCGAAAGTACTATAGGTGAAAGTATACAATATTGTGTTTCATTGTACGATATTTGACTTGTTTTGTTGTCATCTATATACATTACTGAGCAATAGATACTACCTCTAGAATAGTGAGAAAATGATCTCTCATAAAATACAAAATCTCTCGGCAGCTTTAAATCAAATGTATCATCACCACCTACTTGCCATAGTGCGTCTGCTGCTATCATTATTTTAGTGGCATCTGTATATTTAAAATGATAATATTTTATATCCTTCTACTGCTAATCCGGCAAAATCACAGATTTTTACTATACCAATCTCAAGTTTAGTTCCTCTTATTGTTTCATCTTCGCTGTAATTATTCCAATCAAGTATCTTTGCAGAAGGTTCATCTTTTAGATAATATGTTACAATCCATCCATCTTTGTGAGTATAGGCATGAATGTCTTCAGTCTCAGAATATCCCGTTAGTTGAACTGATCCAATTATGTACTGGTCTGTTTCATCTTCTATTGTTCTATATGCCTGTTTTGCCAATGCCAGATCAATAGTCTGTCCAGAGTTCATATAAGCTGATATTCCTGCCTCGTCTTCTAAGAAACTTGTTCCCTGAATACTGATTTTTTCCAGAGGAAGTGATTGAGCAAAAAGATTAGTGATAGAGATAATTAATAAAACAACGAACATTTGAAAATTTAATCTTCGCATGGTTTTACTCCTTTTGTTTTTTTTAGTTGTGTCGGAAGATCGCTCCTGGCGCATTTAACATAAACGATATTAATGTCACTTTTCATGATTATCACTTTAAACACCTCCAGTGTTTTGTCTGGGGGGCTCTTTTTTTCATCCGGCAACTGCCGGATGTTATTCACATTCAATCCCTCCGGGATTGTCTGACACTCATAATGTTCTAATAACCCTGTCCCAAAGGGATCCCTGTGGGACAAGGGTTAAATATGAATAACAATAGGTAAGACCTGCTGACTGAGGAGTCAACGACCAACCCTCCAACCCTGCAAGGGTTGAACTACTTATATCTGTTTTTTCCAGAACTGTTTTCATATTTATCACTTTAAACAACTTCGGTGTTTTGTTTGGGTAAAATGGTAAATTAAATAAATGCGAATTTTCTTGGCAAATTAGAAATTCCCTTTTCATATGTCATTTTATTTAAAAACGTTTAGAATGTCAATAAAAAATGTTAGAAACTTCGTTCTTTTCTGTTTCTATTGTAACAGTCTCTTTATAAATTATTTTCAATAAATATGTTATGTTTTTTGAATTTTATAATTCTTTTTAAAGTTTAATTTTACTCCGAGGTGGTAATGAATTTTCAGATAATAGTTTTACTTATTCCTCCTATATTACTTGCATTAACATTCTATGAATATATGCATGGATACACTGCTTATAGATTGGGAGACCCAACTGCTAAATATGCTGGTAGATTAACGATGAATCCTATCGCACATCTTGATCCTATTGGAACATTAATGGTATTTCTTGTCCACTTTGGATGGGCGAAGCCGGTACCTGTGAATCCTTCGTATTTTCATGATCCTAAAAGAGACATGTTGATTGTATCGGTTGCCGGACCTGCTGCGAACATGGTTTTGGCTTTATTAAGTGGAATATTGGTTCGTTTTGCACGCGCAGGAGCTCTTATCTTTTTGCCCCATAATTTTGTTAATCCCAATTCTCCCTTTCCCACCTTAAGAATTTTCTAATCCCCAAAATAATTGATTGTATTACCAAGAAGTTGAATTTCTACTTGACTTTCCACTAAATAAATCTTACATTTTATAAAAAGTAATATTAAAAACGAAACGGTTACCAAAATGTTAACTTCAACTATTACACAAAAAGGTCAAGTCACAATCCCTAAAAAAATTCGAGACGACCTTAATCTCAAGACAAATGACAAAGTCATATTTGTACGACGAGCCGATTCAATCATCATAAAACCTATTCGGGACATATTAAGTCTTCGCGGAATAGTAGGAGTCAATGATTCCCAGGATTTTGTATCCATCAGAGAAAAAGTAAAGACTGAAGTCTCGAAGCGACTTGCAAATGAATAAAGTTTTCGTGGACACAAATCTTTTCCTTCGTTATTTAACAAATGACTTGCCCGAACAGGCAACATTGCTTGAAAACCTGATCGAGAGATCAAATCGCGGTGAAATACAACTTGTCGAAAATTCCATAGTTTTTGCTGAAATAGTATGGACATTGCAATCTTTTTACAAATACCCAAAAGACAGAATAGATGAAATTGTAAGCGCCATCGTTGCATCCAAAGCGTTTGAAATTGAAGAAAGAGATATACTCTTGCAAGCATTGGAGGATTTTCACTCCTTGAACATTGATTTCATAGATGCATATATCGCATCATGGATGGGGAAAAGAAAACTTTACAAAATAACCACACTCAACAAAAGAGATTTCAAACGCGTTCCTGGTTTATCTGTCCTTGATCTCAAATAAGTTCATATTGTGACTTCCTTTGCAAGAACTATTACATCTTGGGCATTTTTAAGTTCCTGTCAGTGCGAAGAAGACACTCGCACCTCAATTAATTACTGCGACATAATCGAAATCTCACCTCACCAACACCAGCTTCTTCAACCCCCGAAACTCCCTCGCCTTAATCCTGCACAGATAAAACCCTGAAGAAACAGGTTGATTCATTTCATCACTCCCGTTCCATATAATTTTATGCAGGATAGCCATGTTGGCCTTAACTGAAGAAAATGGGATAATTATAAATCTTGTTATGATGGCCAATGAAGCGAAATTCTGCTACATCTTTTTCCACAAATTTGAAGATAATCCTATAATCTAAATCAACTCGAAAACTCCAGACATCATGATCCTTGGGGTGCAATTTCTCAGTTCTTAAAACTGGATTGAATGGATTCTCTTTGAAAAGATCAGTCTTTTCTGCAGCCCTTTTTTGAATCCTTATATCAAACTTTTTAAAGAGCTTGTCAAACGTTTTTGTGGTAACAATTCTTATCATTCATCCATTAACCCGTAAAGCGACTCTCTTTCCGTAATTCTCCCCTCTCGGTGATCTTGTTCTGATTTCTCCAAGTATTTAATAAACTCTTCTCTAAATAGACCGCAAGCATTACAAAAGCTCTCGAAATCTTCTTTATCAATTTCTATGCGAATCTTTCCCGCATTGGTTTTTGACACTTCTGTATTTAAATAATTGGCCATACCACACCTCTTTGTGTTAGTTTCGGTACTTTTGTTATAGGTTACAAAAATATTTTACACGGTTATTGAATAAATAAGCGTAATCGGTTTTCGCAATAGAACCGCAAATTCACCTCACTAAAACCAGCTTCTTCAATTCCCGAAACTCCCCTGCCTTAATCCTGCATAGATAAATCCCGTAAGAAACCGGCTGGCTCATCCCGTCCCCTCCGTCCCATAAAATTACATAGTTACACTTAAACAAGTATGGATTTTCTGGCAAATTAGAAATTCCATTTTCATATGGCATTTTATTTAAAAACGTTTAGAATGTCAATAAAAAATATTAGAAACTTCGTTCTTTTCTGTTTCTATTGTAACAGTCTCTTTATAAATTATTTTAAATAAATATGATATGCTATTTGAATTTTATAATTTTTTTTAAAGTTTAATTTTACTCCGAGGTATTAATGAATTTTCAGATAATAGTTTTACTTATTCCTCCCATATTACTTGCGTTAACATTTCATGAATATATGCACGGATACACTGCTTATAGATTGGGAGACCCAACTGCTAAATATGCAGGTAGATTAACAATGAATCCTCTCGCACATCTTGATCCTATTGGAACGTTGATGGTATTTCTTGTTCATTTTGGATGGGCGAAGCCGGTACCTGTGAATCCTTCATATTTTCATGATCCTAAAAGAGACATGTTGATTGTTTCGGTTGCCGGACCTGCTGCTAACATGGTTTTAGCTTTGTTAAGTGGAATATTGGTCCGGTTTGTACGTGCAGGCGCTCTTAACTTTTTGCCTCATGTTATTCTTCAACCTGTTTATATAATGCTCATACTGAGTTTGCAGATAAATATAGCTCTGGCAATTTTCAACATAATTCCAATACCCCCGCTTGACGGCTCAAAAATATTGTACGGACTATTGCCTTATAAATATGAGTATATTATCGACCCTCTTGAAAAATATGGTTCCTTTATCCTTATGGGAGTAATTCTTTTTGGATGGATAACGAAAATATCTATTATAGGTGCTTTTATCAGTCCATTCATAAACTTTTTTTCAAACATTTTTGGAGGTGTGTGATGGTTATATAATTACACATTATTATTTATTACTGCGAGTCGGGATTAGCACAAATGTTTAACTAATTATGATAGGTATTAATATCAAATTTTAAATTTTAAATTGAATATTTTAAGAAAATATTTTCTAATCCCAAGTCTCTAAAACAATTTGCCTCATCGAGATCCTTCGTAGAAGTCCTCCGTGACCGTTGGGACAATTTGAAATTTGTCTCGCTCCGAAGGAGTCCCTATGGGAAAGAGACCCCTTTGGGGCAATTTCAACGGAGTTGCATTATGAATAAACCTCGAAAGTTTTCAATAAAAGATAAGCGAGCTGAGAGAGATAAAAGAAGGATACATTTTAAGCGCTTAGGAAGAAACCCAAAAAAGATGGTGAAACCTCTTTGGTGGCTTCTTTTATTAACTATTATCGTTTTAGCAATAATGTTTTACCTGAATAGAATCAGTTAGGAATTAATTATTCACCGCCCCGAAGGGATCTCCATGAGACAGAGGACGCTGAGATATAAGAATTTTAATTATGTAAAAGTGCCTAAAGTGAACTAAAGTGTCTAAAGTGAAAAGTGCCTGATGAACAATGACCAATTAACAATAAACAATAAACAATATACAATTTATGTATTTTGAAAATATCAACTTTTATGTCTCGTTGTCTAAGGAGATAATTTTGTTTTTATTGGCAAATATAGGAGCTGTTTATGCCGGAAATTATTGAATGTATTCCAAATTTTAGTGAAGGACGCAATCTCAATGTAATTAAAGCAATTACCGACGCTATTGAATCGGTAGATGAAGTTAAGCTGCTGGATGTTGACCCTGGCGCCGATACTAATCGGACAGTGGTGACATTTATCGGTACGAAAAAAGGTATTGTTGAGGGAGCTTTTGCCGGAATTGCCAGAGCTGCTGAAGTAATTGATATGCGCAGGCATTCAGGTGCTCACGCACGGCTGGGTGCTACTGATGTATGTCCACTTGTGCCTATTTCAGGAATCAGTAAAGAAGAGTGTATTGAAATTTCGCATAAACTGGCAAAGCGTGTTGCAGAAGAACTGAAAATCCCAATATATCTTTATGAAAAGTCGGCACAATCACCCGACCGTGAGAACCTTGCTAATATCAGGAGTGGTGAATATGAGGCTTTGGCTAAGAAGATTAAAGACCCACACTGGGCACCTGATTACGGTGAGGCGGTTTTTAATGCGAAGTCCGGTGCTACTGTTATTGGGGTGCGTGAATTTTTAATTGCCTATAATGTTAATTTAAATACAAATGACAGGA
The DNA here is from genome assembly GCA_964441235.1 of uncultured bacterium. Classification (GTDB taxonomy): domain Bacteria; phylum Fidelibacterota; class UBA2242; order UBA2242; family UBA2242; genus BS750m-G69. Next base: position 22,530 of record CAYTUQ010000006.1, read on the forward strand.
AATTGGCACATGATATTGCTTTAACCATTCGTGAAAATGGAAGATTGAAACGTGACAAAAAGGGGAAAGTCATCCGAGATGAAAACGGCGTAGCACTGCGTCAGCCTGGTACATTAAAGTCAACAAAGGCTGTCGGTTGGTATATTGACGAATATAAAATGGCGCAAGTGTCCATTAATTTAACGAATTACAAAATAACCGCTCCTCATGAAGTTTTTGAAGAGATAAGGCGAATTGCGACAAAAAAAGGTCTGCGTGTAACCGGTTCTGAAGTGGTTGGATTAATTCCAAAAGAAGCAATGTTAATGGCGGGACGTTATTATCTCAAAAACCAGAGAAAATCGGAAGGAGTTCCTGAAAGTGAATTAATACGTGTGGCAATTCAGTCTATGGGTCTGAATGATGTTTCACCTTTTGATCCTGCAAAGAAAATCATTGAATATCAATTTAAAGAATTTGATAAACCACTTATTGACATGACGGTGAGGGATTTTGCAGATGAACTTTCTACTGATTCACCTGCTCCCGGTGGCGGAAGTGTTTCGGCTTTATGCGGTTCACTATCGGCAAGTCTAGCCGCTATGGTTGCAAATTTGACATATGGTAAAAAAGGTTACGAGCGGCAGTTTAAGAAAATGAATGATATTGCTGTTGAAGCACAGCATCTTAAAGACGAATTGCTGCGTTTAGTTGATCTCGATTCACTTGCTTTTAATAAAGTTATGGATAGTTTACGTTTACCTAAAAAGACTGACGATGATAAAGCAAAGAGAGTTAGGGCAATTCAGGATGCGACAAAACAAGCCACGCTTGTTCCGCTTTCTGTAATGAAGACAACATTAAAAGTTTTAAACTATGTTGATACCGTTTCAAAATATGGAAATGTCAATTCTATTAGTGATGCCGGTGTTGCAGCTCTTGCGGCAGGCACTGCTGTGAAGGGTGCAGGATTTAATGTGTTAATTAATTTGCCGGGAGTTGATGATAGAGGATTTTGTGATAAAATGCGTAGTAAAGTCGCTGAGTTGAATAAAAATGGTCAAAGGATTGTCTGGAAAATTGTGAAGAGAGTAGAGGAGAAAATTGAAGAAATGTAGAGAAATTTCCCGCGGAACACGCTAAAAACACGAAAAAGATTGGTTAGAGTAAGAGAATGACTAAAATTATTTATCCTGATGAAAGTTATGCTATAATTGGGGCATGTTTTAATGTGTATAAAGAAATGGGTGCTGGATTTTTAGAGGCGGTTTATCAAGAATGTTTAGAAATAGAATTTGAATATCAGAAAATCCCCTATTTTTCACAAAAAGAGATGAAATTAAGATATAGGGATAGGCAATTGAAGAAAACATATCAACCTGATTTTATTTGTTATGATAAGATTATTGTTAGGATTAAAGCATTGTACAGTTTGATTGATGAGAATAAAGCTCAGTTAATTAGTGTCTGTCTATAAAGTCGAATAAACCGATCCATACGGATCTGTAAGATGAATCGGTTAGAGTTTTTTAATGTATTCATGCCCACCCTGATAAATCAGGGTGTTGTCTTAACATCTTAATAATGTGATAATTGAGATAACACCACAATTTATTGTGGTGGATAAGCGATGTCCAATATTATACAACCACTTTAGTGGTTTACTGAGTTTATAGACAAACTTTAATTAATTATTTGAATGCAGCTGAGATGAAACTTGGATTTTTGATGAACTTTGGGCATTTTCCGAAACTTGAATACGAACGACTAATTTTATCAGATAGAAAGATATCCCGCTAAAAACACGAAAAAGATTGGTTAGAGTAAGAGAATGACTAAAATTATTTATCCTGATGAAAGTTATGCTATAATTGGGGCATGTTTTAATTTTTATATAATAAAAAAGAATATTTTAGTGTCATTTAGTGTATTTCGTGGGTTATATTAATAAGTATGTCGAAAATAAGAATTCTATCAGAGCAACTTACTAATAAAATAGCAGCAGGCGAGGTAGTTCAGCGTCCGGCATCTTTAATAAAAGAATTGGTTGAGAACAGTATTGACGCCGGTTCTACTGAAATTACCGTAGTAATAAAAAATGGTGGCAAATCTCTCTGCTATGTAATAGATAATGGCGAGGGGATGTCAAAAGATGACCTTCTTCTGGCTTTTGAGAGATACGCTACGAGCAAAATTTCTACTGTGGATGATCTTTTGGATATCAGAACTTTAGGTTTTCGAGGTGAGGCATTAGCAAGTATTTCTGCTGTCTCAATAGTTAATGCGATTTCGACTCTTCAGGGAGCTGATACAGGATATGAATTAAGAATTGAGGGTGGAAGATTTCGTGATGTAAAACCTCATAGCCCTGAACCCGGTACATCAATCTCAGTGCGGAATCTTTTTTATAATGTTCCGGCACGAAGGAAATTTCTCAAGAGTAGAGAAGTTGAATTCCGTAATATTGTTGAAATAATGCGTAAGTTTGCCATGATCCATCCGGATATTAGATTTACCTTTATTCATAACGAAAAAGAGATATTCAGACTTAGAGCGGAGAATGCAAAGGATCGAATTGAACATTTATTCTCCTCAGAATATGGAAAAAATTTATTACCGATAGAGAACAAAAGTGAAATATTAAGCGTATCAGGTTTTATCGGGAATTTGAATCTTGTTCGGGCGAGAAGAGGAGAACAATATTTTTATGTAAATAATCGTTTTGTAACAGACCGGTATATGAATCATGCAATTGTTTCGGGATATTCCGGGCTTCTTTCGCGTGGAGAGTTTCCTTTTTATTGTATTCATCTTAGTATACCCCCTGAGATGATTGATGTAAATGTTCATCCGACTAAGATGGAGGTGAAATTCCGAAATCAGGGTATGGTATATCAGTTTTTAAAGAATTCTGTTGAGGAAAGCATTAAGGAGATTACTCGAGTTATTCCAAATTTGGGAAAGTTTTCACCGAGCAGCTATTATTCACCTCCGCCTATTCCTAAAATTCAAGGTAAGGTAGATACTCAGGAAGCAATTTCGCCAACGTCCGATTTTCAAGAGAGAGGTAAAAAGAAAGATACCTCTAAACAAGCCGAAATTCCAATGCACTTTTCACATAAGGTAGATCAAAGAAAATGGACGGATCGAGCCGAACGATTTCGTGATGTTTATAAACCCACGGAAGACGATACTTTTCAAGTAGATGTGCCTTTATATCAAATTCACAATAAGTATATCATTAGCCAGATAAAATCCGGTTTGGTGATTATAGATCAGCATGTAGCACATGAGCGGGTTCTATATGAGGAAGCGATTGAATCTATGCAAAATGAAAATTGGAAAGCACAGCAGCTGCTTTTCCCGCAGATTCTTGAATTATCGGTCACAGATTTTTCAACGCTTCTCGAAATTTTTCCTTTTTTAGAAAAAATAGGGTTCCGTATGAAAGAATTTGGCAAAAATACGATTGCCATTGAAGCAGTTCCCGCTGGTATGAAATGGGGAAATGAAGGAACCATTATAAAAGAGATACTTGATAGTTATCAGGATTTTGGTACTAAAGAAACCAGCATACAATCTAAAGTTGCCGCTTCTTTTTCCTGTAAAGCTGCTATAAAATCAGGTGATTCATTAACGGAGGAAGAAATGCGGAATCTGGTTGATAGATTATTTGCTACAAAAAACCCGTATTTTTGTCCGCACGGTCGCCCTATCATTATAAACTTAACTATAGAAGAACTTGATAAAAGATTTGAACGTACTTAGGAGTAGGCAATTATCAATTATCAATTATCAATTATCAATAATCAATAGACAATAATCAATAAACAATCGTCAATAGACAATCATCAATCTAAAATTCCGTTTATCCTTGGTCCAACTGCTGTTGGGAAAACAAATACTGCATTAGAATTAGCAAGATTATTAAAAGGTGAAATAATTTCTGTGGATTCACGCCAGGTCTATACAGGGATGGATGTCGGAACTGCGAAGCCGACTCTTCGGCAGCAAAAGAGAATCCCGCATCATCTTATTGATATTTTGAAGCCGGACGAAGCCATCAGTGCTGGACGTTACCGGAAACTTGCTCTTGAAGCGGTTGAATCAATATTGGCAAGAGGTAAACGACCGATTTTTGTTGGGGGTTCCGGACTATACGTTAAAGCTGTTCTAAAAGGTATTTTTACTGAAAGCAAAACTGATGACAGAATCAGGAAGAAAATCAAAGAGGAATTGAAAGAAAAGGGATCTGTCGCTCTGTATAATCGTCTTGTTGACATTGATCCTGAATCGGCAGTGAAAATTCACGTCAACGATGTAAAGCGTATTACAAGAGCACTTGAAATCTATGAGATCACTGGAAAAACAGCCACTGAACTTTATAAAAATCAAAAAACCAGTCCACCATTTCCTTATCGCATTTTTGTTCTTAATATGGAGCGTGAGAATCTTTATAAGCAAATAGATTCACGTGTGGATAAGATGATTAGAGACGGTTTAGTTGAAGAAGTAAAATGGCTCTTGAATTCTGGATACAGGCGAGACCTGGATGCATTATTAACTCTCGGCTATCGTGAAGTAGTTGTCTATCTGGATGGACAATGCTCAAAAGAAGAAATGATTGAGAATGTCAAGCGAAACACACGTAAATATGCCAAACGTCAACTCACATGGTTCCGAAACCAACTTGAAGCGACCTGGATAGATGTTACTCCTGGTGCAGCTCCGATGGAAATTGCTAAAAGAATCGCTGGAGAATTAGACGATTAGTCTATTCATTGAGGTAACTTTGTCTCCTGGATAGATTTCATCTATTAAAAAAACCTTCAAGGTTTCTACGACGGCAAAAGTGTTGCTTTTGTAAATTAGCAGTATTACTTTTAAATAAAATTATGGTAAGTCAAGAAATAAAGCGGTGTGAACGATTGAAAAAGTTTTAGAAACTGCTTTGAAAGAAGCGGGAATCAATAAAAATGTGGGAATACATTCTTTGTGTCATTCAATTTTGTAAAAGACATTCCTCCGGGACAACACATTTATTAGAAAGTGGGGGCGATACGGGATATATTCAGGAATTACTTGCTCCATTAGATAGTGAAAATCTAACGAGGACAAGAAATAAGAATTCGGAAGCAGGTAGATATATACAGTGGAAATGGGATAATATGTCTACCTCATACTCAACCTAACGGAGACCCGTCTAGGGAAGGAAATATATGTCTACTCTTAGATATACACTAACGTTAGGCGACATATTTCCAAGTCTCTTTTGAATAAGGAATGAGTGAAAAAATTTTCTTTTTTAAAATGAGGGGAAATAAGGAGTTTTCTCCGTTATCGCTACGAAAACGAATTTAAAAAATAAAGAACTTTAAATACAATCAATTTTACATGGATAAAATAAGTCAATCATCTATTAAACAAATATATTCAAACTACTTTGATATAATCGATAGTTTCTTTGGGAGTATAAAACATTACTTAGGCGAAGAGAAAGATAGTCATATAGACTTAGGTATCCATATGGCAAGCTATCCTCTGATTTCTGATTTAATTTTAGATGCAATTGGAGATTTGGATAAAGAAATTGAAAAGTTTTGGAGTGAAAATGCTAAAAAAGTTTTTGATTATATTAAAACAAAGGAAACATTGAAATGTATTTATTCTGGAGATATATCTCCAGTAATTCTTGAAGACTTTATAAAAAGAAGTTCTTTGTATGTCGATTCAGTTGTCATTGCTGATCCAATTTATAATTTATCAATTTTTCAAGAACAAATAATTTTAGATAAAAAATACTATTTAAACAAACTTATAAGGCATGTTTTTAATATTTTGAAATTAAAAGACTTGGTCTTAGCTGACTCGAAAGAAAATATACTTTTTATACTTCCAATCAATTTACAATTGGTAAATTCTGAAGAAAGAAATATCTTGCTTGGTAATGCAAATAATAAATTCTCAGATTATATAAACTCCATTACTAATAAAAAATTTGCCAATGCTGAGGATTCATTATCATTTTTTGAAAAACTCCAAACAAGCGAAAGTGTTTTTAATAAGATTAAAAATCCGAAGATATTGCCAAATATTTTTCAAGATATTAGGTTATTTAGTAGTTTTTTAAACAATTTCGGTGATACAGGAAAATATTCACAATTTGGAAGTAAATCAACAGGTTGGAATTTTGGTTTATATATTAAATCTCAATTTATTAGAGTTCAAGAACATAGATTTTTTTGCTATAAATTAAAAGCAGAACCTATCTATGATTATGAATTACCTTGGTTTTTCTTCAATTATGAAATGGGGTGTGGAGGAGTTGATGATGCTATTATCAATTCATTGCAAAAAGAAAAATTCGAGTGGATTACTAAGATTCCAATTTCTGCAATAAAAATTTTAAGAAGTGAAAATAAGTTGGAATATATGAGGAGTCTTTTAAGAACAAGCGTTACAGACTTAAAAGCTAAAAATGACAAAGATTTGCTAGAAGTTTCAGAACAAGTTGAAAAAAACTTTAAAGAAGCATTTAAGCAACAAAAATCTGAAATTGAATCACTTGAAAAAGAGGTTTCAGATATAACAAAAAAAGAAATCCCTATTACAACAGGAGGCTTTTTGGCAGGGTTTGTTCCTTATTTAGGGAATGTCGTTTCCGTAGCCACAGCTGGAAGAGACATTAAAAACCTCATTACAAAACGCAGTCAAACCAAAGACCAAATATCTGATAAAGAGGATAGTTTTATAAATTTACTAATGAAATCACATGACAAAAAATAAAATGGAAATTGATTTTTTTGGTGATGGGATGAGAATCTTTCTCGATTATATTTCTCGTCAATATAAAAAAAATATTAATTATAAACCTCACCCAATAATCAGAGCTTTTGAATGTGCATTACATGGAATGGAGAAATGCAAAGATGAGAAATACACAATGGGGGTTTCTCAAGAGGGAACAAAGCAAGATATTTGCCAACCTTATATTGTTGTACTCCAGAAAAAGAAAGATGTAATAGAAGTAAAGGAAATTAGAAACATAAAAGTGGATAAGAAACTTCCTACAGATGTTATGATTATTGTTTTTAGACTACAGATTCAATTAGATAAAATTATTGGCGAAGATGTGAATCCCCAACAAATGGTTGATGCATTAAATACTGTTATTCCAGGCAATAGATTTTATGCCCTTGGCGACAGATGGAAAGAAGCAAGGGACTTGTTTCAGAAAAATATGAAGGATGGAAAAATATTTTTACCTGAGGATTTTAAGCATAATGGCATGGTAGAAGAATTACTCTCAATAAAATATGATACTCCTTGGGAAGATTATAGTAATCGCTTAAGGTCTTTTATTGGAAGCGGAATTATGGAAAAATTAGAAGATAAAAATATTCAAGTAATAATAACATCTCCAACAAATAGTAAAATTCAGAAATATAAAGTTTTTGATTCAGCTATTGAATTCATGCTTGGAAAATCTGCGGATTATTTGAAACCATTTGAAAAGAAAAAATAAGGAGTTTTGGGCTACGGGCATTCACCCCTTTGATTCCCCTCTGCTCTTCGCCCAAAGCAAAAATTTTTCACTCAAAAATTGAAGAAAAAGAGGCTTGAAAATACGCAAGGGATCGTTGCAATTGATTTTCTTCCGTTATCACTACAGAAAATTACCCTCGCCTAACACAGTATATCTGGCTCGATCCTGCCGTCACTCGACCCATATTTACCTCCGCTATCGCTACGGTAAACATCAGATATACTAAACGTTATGCGAAATAGAAATTTAAAACATATTTATAACCAAGTTGAAATTCAAAATAAAAAGGAGGTAATTCATGGCTTTTAAGGCATTATTTTTAGCACATGCACCTGATGCAGATTATGAAAAACATAAAAGTGTTATTGATACAGGGAAGTACAGACTTTTGACATTTGTTGTGAAAACTCAAGACGAAGCATTAAAAGTTTCTAAAAGTATCTATGATAAAGAGAGAATAGATGCAATTATACTTTGTCCGGGATTTACACATAGTGATGTATCAGAAATATTTCAGGCATTAGAAGGTAAAGTATCTGTTAATGTTGCCAGGGGAGATGGGCAAAGCTCTAAGATCGCAATAGAAGTGATGAAGAAAGAGGGCTGGTTCTCAGAAAACAATATTTGATTATTGGAAAAGGGGATTGAATGGCTAAAGAATTTACCGGAGGGGTTAAAACCCTACTCGGCGATCCGAGAAAAGCTGTACTTAAACTTTCTGGCCCGATGATCATAGGAATGTTTGTCCAGACCCTCTATAATATTGTTGATGGGATTTGGGTGGCCGGTTTAGGATCGGATGCTTTAGCTGCGATTGGCCTATTCTTCCCAATATTTATGGTTATAATATCCCTGGCTGCTGGAATCGGGGTTGGCGGCAGTTCGGCAATATCGAGGAAAATCGGAGCCAAGGATAGAAAGATGGCGGGTTCTACTGCGATCCACACCATTGTGATTGGTGTCATCATCGGGGTATTATTTAGTAGTGCTATGTTTCCCTTTCTAAAAGAGATATTTACTTCAATCGGGGCTAAAAGGAAAGTTGTTCAGTTACTTGTCAGCTATGCTCGGGTCCTTGTTGGGGGTGCTGTCATATTAGTCTTTACAAACATCGCCAGTGGTATTCTTCGGGGTGAAGGGGATACCAAACGGGCCATGTATGCCATGGTCTTTGGATCAGGACTGAATATCATTCTGGATCCCATCTTCATATATAAACTGAAGATGGGTGTTGTTGGGGCTGCCTGGGCAACTCTAACATCAATATGTGTTGTCTCAGTATTGATGATCTTCTGGCTTTTTATCAAGAAAGATACTTATGTCGATATTGGATTTAAACATTTTAAATTTAACAGTAGGATAGTAAAGGATATCCTTAGGGTAGGAATCCCATCTTCCTTTGCCCAGATGTCGATGGCTCTGGCGATGTTTGTCTTGAACATCATAATTGTCAAGGCTGGAGGGACTGATGGTATTGCAGTATTCACAAGCGCCTGGCGGATCATGATGCTTGGTATAGTGCCATTGATAGGGATTGCTATCGGTGTTACTGCAGTTATAGGAGCAGCCTATGGTGCTAAAAATATTGGTAAACTAAAAACCGGTTATCTCTACGGGATAAGGCTTGGATTTAGTATTGAGCTCGGAGTCGTTGCCCTAGTTATGATCCTGGCGCACCAGTTCTCTTATCTATTCACTTATTCAAAAGGTGCAGCTCATATATCAGGTGATCTGATTAAAGCACTTCGGTGGCTGGTATGGTTTCTTCCAAGTGTGCCATTTGGAATGCTGACCTCATCGATGTTTCAGGGTATTGGAAAGGGTGAAAAATCCTTAGCGGTTACCATCCTTAGGACAATTATTATGCAGGTATTTTTCAGTTATCTCTTCGGAATCTCGCTAAAATATGGAATTGTTGGTGTATGGTGGGGTATCACGGTAGGCAATGTGACGGCAGCCGCAATTTCCTTCGTTTGGGGGATGTTGACGGTTAAGGGGTTGAAGAGACAATTAGGTTAAGACATAATACACAGCTAAAATCTCTCCCACAATTGATGATATTTACGGTGGGAAATCCTGTGCCTCATATTGTTATTGCATTTGAAATTGTGATAGATTGTTCTATCTCAAAGAGATGCCTTTGTCATGAATATGACGTTCCTCTGGAACTGGATTAAAGGTGATGTTATTTTTCTATAAACATTCCATCCCTACGGGACTAAATTTCTGGTAAAACCCTTGCCGATAACATCCGGCATCTGGTAGATTTGGCTGTAGGAAAATTCGAGTTAAGTGGACCTTGATTGTCTGCTATAATCGTTATTCTACTTAATCTGATTTTTAATTACTCAAGTTTCGCATAATCTTCCCATTCAATTTCGTAGACAACCTGCTTAGCGCGTATCATAAATTTATGCTTAATCGCATTAGCAGGTAATAGCCCGTACGGGCGGCATGTTTATAGATTATCGAGGTCTCAAACCCCAACTCCGATAGCTCCGAAGGAGCCTCTGTTGAGGGAGTGACATGTAATTGATTAATATGCAAATACACCAATAACATATCACCCCTGCAGGGTTAAAATGTTTATTTATTCCCATTGCTATAATCATCTTCTCATAGGGATGTCTTTCCAAAGGTTACGTGCCGTAGGCATTTCTTTGAGATAGGACTCCGGAGAATCCTAAGGATCGACACAATCCTTCGACCCAAAGGGTTTCCTACGGAGGAGTTAATATCAATTTTCCATGTTTTAATTGTACTTATCATAATATCATATATTTAGCATGTGCAAAACTTGATTTAATTATAGTTCAATAGTAAAATGCACTGTCACTACAAAATGAGATGATCAATCCAAGGAATTACAACTTTCACAATGGAACAAATAAATCAGAGGAAAACAAATAAAAATTTAATATAATAAACACATTAGTTACTTAAAAGTTAAATTCTTGTATTTTTGTGCCATAGGAATTCCTTCGGAATAAAGAGTAATTTTTATCGTTCTTGCACAGACGTGTTTTCTGATAAGTCATTGTCAATCCCTAGATGGGTCTCCGACAAAATGATATAGCAAAGAAATTTTTATTGAATTTACTGAAACTTTTAAATCGTAAATTTTTTGGGAATATTCTTATAAATTTGAAATTTGAAATTCTGGCTTGTCCAGGTTAGGTATTTGCATAAAAGAAATTTTAAATAGAGCCTTAATTTTTACTTTTTGATTGAATATACTTTTTGTAGATTTCATTGTTGCTTGTATTGATTGTATAGTGTTGAAAAAGAAAATGAAAAAAAATAATTTGGTCTCTCGAAAACTCGTTATCTTCTTCGTGCTTTTACCCCTCTATTTAATTGCTCAGAATGTTTCAAGAAATCAAAATCATAGTCCACTATCAAAAGTTTCAGCTGATGATTACAATAAATACACGAAAGTTGGTCAGATAGGTTTAACAATTACAAATTTTGGCGTCTTAGGGGAAGGATGGAATAACCCCGATCAACCTTCATGCAGATATAAACAGTATGCTGATATCGAGAAGGAGGAAATAGAACATTTCTCGTTTGCAGGACTCTGGATTGGTGGGCTTGTTAAAGGTTCAAAACGGGTTTCTACCGCAATAGTTGACGGAGTTTTTGATGTCAGTGAGGAAGGCTTCGAGTTTAGTGCAACTCCAAATCCTGCTGATACGATAAAAATAAAATCATCAATTGAAACCAGTCGTTATTTTTCACCCGATGCTGTTTCGCATGAAGATTTCATCTGCAATTACACTGATTTAAAGGAAATTTCAAATCATAACCCAATGGGATTAAGAATCCATCAGGAATCTTATGCCTGGAATTATTCCTTTGCTGATGCATTTGTGATTATGGATTATAGTATACACAATGATTCAAAACTTATTGATCCCAAAGGATGGCCAATTAAGAATATTTACGTTGGGATATGGGTAGATGCCTCAGTAGCGAATATGAATTACACAAGTACTTATGAGCCCGGTGGTGGTTTTACATGGTATGATAATATAGATGGTTTTGATCAGACTATTTATGACCCTTATCCTGATGATGAATATCCCGGTTATCCTCGCAATATTGCTTATCAATATGATGCTGACGGAGATAATGGCTATGCGCAAAGTTATATTGGGTTCCGCACTTTGGGTAATGAAACTGTTCCAAGAGAGTATTGGAGTTCTTATTATCGGCAATGGGTCTGGTCTAGCTCCTCGAATATGAACTATCCTGAGTATGTAATGCCAATAGATGATATGCAGCGCTATGATTTTATGCATCAATCCGTTCCCCAGAGAATTGGAGTTGAAGGTTATAATAGCAATGGTTATCCCGATGACCCGGATAGCTGGTTGTTTTTATTATCTACGGGACCATTTGGCAGTGAACCAGTTAGTGATACAATTGACAATGTTGTTTATGTTGATTCCACAAACTGGGTTCTTAACCCCGGAGACTCTATAAGGGTGTCATTTGCAGTTGTTTGTGCAAGATGGGCTAATTCTTCACTGGATGATAATAATGCAAGAAGAGCTTACCTTCATGCAAATTCAGATTGGGCTCAAACTGCTTATAATGGAGAGGATATTAATGGAAATGGCGTTTTGGATATTAGTGAGGATGTAAACAACAACGGTAAACTTGACCGGTATATTTTACCTGCACCACCTCCATCGCCGCGTTTACATATTAGAGCTGATGGTAATTGTGTAACATTGTATTGGGGCAGGGAATCGGAATTGTCGAAAGACCCTCTAACGCAGCGACGTGATTTTGAAGGATACAGGATATATTCAAGAAGCAAAACTTTAACCGATAAGCCCGGTTGGACTCTTCTGGCGCAGTTCGACAAAATTGATGAATTAGGATATAACACGGGATTTGATGATATTAAAATAAAAAAAGAGGAATCCACTGTTGCTGAAATTGTTGGTTTTGACACGTTATACAATTATCTTTATTCAATAATAGATGATGATACTATGTACTATAAAATTATTAATAGTGATACAGTATATTACCGTTTTGTAAATACAGGAATTCAAAGTGGATGGCCTGAAAGAAATGTTTATGCGGTTACGTCTTATGATAGTGGAGACCCTGCAACAGGATTGGAGAGTTTAGAGGGTAATAAAATAACTAATCTAACTTATGTAATTGCAGGTAAAACTCCCCAGACTGCAAATTTTGAGAAAAAAATAGGAGTGTATCCTAATCCGTACAAAGCACGAGCAATATGGGACGGATATGGTGAACGTGAAAGGATGATCTGGTTTTATAATCTTCCTGCTGAGGCGAAGATAAAGATATACACTCTTTCCGGCGAATTGGTAGATGAAATTCGACATAACTCTGAAACTTACTGTGGTTCTGATATTGGGAACTTGCAGGATATTTCTAAAAAAGGAAAAGTAAAATTCTCCGGTGGTGAGCATGCATGGGACCTCATTACAAAATGGGATCAAGCGATTGCCACAGGTTTGTATATATTCACCGTTGAAGATTTAAAATCAGGCGATATTCAACGGGGTAAGTTTCTAGTGATTAAGTAATTAAAAGGAGGAAAAAATGAAAAGGAAATTGTTAATGTTTGCTTTTGTTGCGTTGTTCCTTTTTTCTTTTGCATTTGCTCAAACTATTACAAGCATTGCAGATATTCAGGATACAACGGGTACAGGAAGCCCTGATTCGCCTCTTAACGGTCAGGTTGTGACTGTAAGCGGAATTGTTACTGCTGAACTTCAGGGAGACAACAAAGCCAATGGTGGGATTTCTGATTACTATTTCTGGATCCAGGATAATGAAGCGCTATGGAGTGGAATAAAGGTTGTTTATAGCGACAGTCTTATAGCAGAGGGAGATTCTATTTCGATTTGTGGTACTGTAGAAGAAAACTATAATCAAACACAGATTAAAGATGTCACGAGTTATACACTTCATGAATCAGGATGTAAATTACCTAAAGCTTTAGAGGTGATAACAGCACAAGCTGCATCTGAACCTTATGAAGGTTGTCTTGTTTGTGTTAAAGATGTCAAGATTAGTGAAACTAATATCGGTAGTTATGGTGAATGGAGGGTAGATGATAATTCCGGTCCAATACAGATAAGTACAAGGGCAATATTTTATTACACACCGGTTCTGGATGATTCTGTAAAATCGATATCCGGAATTGTTATGTATGATTACGGTGAATACAAACTTTCTCCACGTTTAGCATACGACATTGTTGAAGCTGGCGAATATACGAGACTTCAGCGAATTCAACAGGTTCGGAATAGTGACCTTTTAAAAACTCCCACTGATACTGAGTCTGATATTTCTTATCTGGATGGAGATACAATGAAAGTTAAAGGGATTGTAACTATGCCTACCGGATTAAGCTATGCGGGTGCAGGAATAAAGTTCATTTTTGGGGAACCGGGAGGAGGTCCCTGGAGTGCGATCTTATCTTATCATGCTGATTCAACTGCATATCCCGTTCTCTATGAGGGTGATGAGATTGAAATGAGCGGTTACATTGGTGAATATACTACTGCATCCAGTAATATGACTGAGTTCTGGATTACAGGCCCGATAAATATTTTAAATATCGGACAACCATTGCCTCCCGTTGATACGATTGCAACTGGTGATTTGCGTTTACCAGTTACTGCAGAGCAATGGGGTAATGTAATGATCGCCGTTAAGGATGCGTTTGTTATTGATGTAAATCCTCAATATGAGCTTTTTTCTGTTGATGATGGTACGGGTGAAATACTTATAGATGATGATTCTGATAGTCTGATAGGATATATTGATCCACCAGTTGGTGCTGTTTTTGAATCAATTAAAGGATGGGTATACCATCATTACGGAAGTTACACCGATTCCAATACATATGTACTTGAGCCGTTGTATGTAGAAGACCTCGTTTTAGGTTCGGGACCCCCACAACTTGCAAATGTTTCCAGAAATCCTGGAGTGCCAACTTCCTCTGATCCGGTTGAGGTTTCAGTGGATGTAACAACAAATGCTACGATTGACTCTGTAACAATTTGGTACACTATTGATGGAGGAGAGTATATACATACGGCAATGTCTTTTTTAGAGGGAGATATCTGGACCGGAACAATTCCCCAGCAAAGTGATTGTGCATGGGTAGATTATTACATTGTTGCGACAGATGATATAGGTTTGACATCAACAATGCCAGCCGATACATCTGTTCTGTTTTATAGCTATGTTGTAAGAGATGCCGGACTGACGATTTCTGATGTTCAATATACTCCGTGGTCACTTGCTGATTCCCCATTTAATGGATACGAGGTTACAGTTTCAGGTATTGTAACTGCTGATACAGCGTTTAAGGCAAATTATGGAGCTTATGTGATTCAGGACGGTGCTGGTCCCTGGAATGGTATTTACATTTTTGGTACTGATGATATTCTTCTTAGAGGAGATGAAGTGCAGGTTTGGGGAACCGTTGATGACTATAATGCTGATTGGCATTTTAAGTGGGATAATAATACAGTTATTCTTGTTGATTCTGTAAAGATTTTATCGTCGGGAAATGCAGAGCCATCGCCTGTTGTATTAACAACAGCAGAACTTTCAGGTGATTCTGAGACAGCAGAGCAATATGAAGGTGTTTTGGTAAAAGTCGCTAATGCACAGGTAACAGCAATCAATCCATACGATTGGTCAATTGATGATGGCAGTGGTCCGTGTTTGTTGGACGATGATGCTTCAAGTATTGATGCCTGGTTTGATTCTCTTGAAGTTAATGACGTTATAAGTCAGGTAACCGGTGTATTTACGTTCAGTTTTGGTACATATAAGATTGAGGTAAGAGATATTGAAGATGTTGGTCCCATCGTAGGTATTGCTGAGGAACCAATCAATTATCCTCTTACATATAGTCTGAAACAGAACTTCCCGAATCCATTTAACCCTGAAACAAGGATATATTTCGAAATTCCGAATCAGGAACATATTTCCATTGTTATTTACAACATTTTAGGACAGAAAATACGTAATCTTGCAATGGATACTTACCCGGCAGGAAAGCATATTCTCAATTGGAATGGTAGAAATGATAATGGTGAACTTGTTTCAAGTGGGACATATATCGTCCGTATGAAAGCAGGTAATTATATTGATTCGAAGAAGATGTTATTGATCAGGTAACTTAGGTCTCGTAAAAAAAGATATTTCCTTGCTTTACATGTTTGTAGGATTTGACAATTAAATGTAACAAGCTTTAGGTGATTCTCCCGACACGTTGGGGGGAAAGAAACATTAACCACCCCTTTTCCCCTCCTTTGTAAGGAGGGGATTGCTCACGCAGGAGTTCCTTCGGAAAGGGGAGGTAAAGTAAATAGCAAAACTAATGACTAAAGTTTTTAATAGAAAAGGAAGAACCAAAAAGTTGTAAACTGCCTTGTAGAAGAAAGGTATATATTGGAAATCGCTTTTTTATAAGGATATGCTAAATGCTGAAATTATATTATTATCAAAAATGGAAAGAAATAAGTTTACGGTTAAAAATTTCGAAGGCAGTATAGTGTTAACTCTTATATATATGTTGAATTTTAAATATTTATTTATATGCGAAGCTTAAGTCAAGTGATAATTAAAAAATAATCTGTGGAGAGGGGGTATTTTCTCCTTTTTCTCCACAACATCATTTTTATTGTGAAAAGGTTGAATTACAAAAATATTTTTGTCCTTATAATATTTGTTGTTCTATGGACTTTATTTTCCTGTGATAAAATAGAAAATCCATTTCTAAAGGAAAATAAATCTAAGGGATACGAAAATCAGGCTCCCGAGACCTATCTTTTCCTTTTCTTTGAAAGCGACACATTTACTGTTCAGGATACAACCTATGATAGCGGCGAGCCGGTAATCGTAAAAGATACTATAATTACAACACTCGATACGACATCGAGTCGTCAAGAAATCCATTGGTGGGGGGAAGACCCGGATGGTGAAGTTATTGGATATTATTATCGATGGAATTATGAAGATACACCAACTTTTACAACGGCGGAAGCGGGAACTTTTTATGTTCCAATTCGACAGCAATATGATTTATTTGATTTTTCAGTTCAAGCTATTGATGATGACAGCTTAGTTGATCCTACTCCGGCAAGGTTAACGTTTCCTGTTTATAATACTCGCCCTCACATCGAATTTAGGTTAAAAAGTAATCCCAGTGCTCCCCCAAATAATCCAAATGTAACAAGTTACACTTTTCCAACCCGCACTTTTGTATGGGATGCTACCGATGCTGATGGAAATGAAACTATAAAATCAATTTTATGGGCACTTGATGATACTACAGCATGGAATGTTATTGGAAGAGATGAATATGGAATTTTAATGGATCAGTTAACCCTTACTGGTCTTAGTACAGGCCCACATATATTTTATGTGAAGGCAAAAGATATCGCCAGTGCTGAAAGCAATACTATTATGTTTCCCGATTCCATAGATGATAATGTTCCGAATCATTGGGTTGTGAAACCGGTTTCGGGAGATGTTCTACTGGTGGATGATTATGCACTGGATCAGAAAAATGGCACAACACAGCAATTTTATGCTGATATACTTGCTGAAGTAATACAAGGAGGTGCATTTTCTATTTGGGAAATAGGTAGCTCGATGATAAAGGCAGGTATGGAATCCCCAAACATTGAAAACTCTCTTCCATATACACAAATAGACATTGAGGCGA
This sequence comes from uncultured bacterium, assembly GCA_964441235.1. Classification (GTDB taxonomy): domain Bacteria; phylum Fidelibacterota; class UBA2242; order UBA2242; family UBA2242; genus BS750m-G69. The sequence goes on from CAYTUQ010000006.1 coordinate 39,797, forward strand.
ATTTGAACTACTTTAATAAAGTCGTTTGGTTTAGTCACATGGGGAGTACTCACATCAGTGAGTCTGGATTAAGTATTACCAGATATGTGAAACAGGGTGGGAAGATTTTTATAACTAATGGCAATGAACAGGTTCCAGATACAACATGGACTTTTACTGATCTGGACTCAGTTTATAGGCTTAATCCGAGTGGACGGCTTATGAGTGGGGTCAGGATTTTGGCTAAATTTGGAGACCAAACCGTTAATCAAAATCTTACTCTTGAAACAGGAAAATTAATTGGGAATAGAGTCTCAGCGTTAATTCCGGGCAATACACCTGGTACAGATGCGATTTATATTATGGAGCATCCGGATAGTGCATCTGTTTCTGTGCCTTATTCAGGAACCCCATCTGTTGGTATCCGATATAAACCTGATTTTATAGAGGGTGAAAGTATATATTTTTCCTTACCTCTTAATTACTGTGATGGAAGAAATAATGTAAGAGCACTACTGGATTATATCTTAAATGTGGAGTTTGAAGATTAGAAAAATCCTATTTATACACTTTGCAATATTTTTAATCTATTTTACTTTAAATCCCCAAGTTTCTGCTCAAACTACAGGTTCAATTTCTGGAAAGGTAATCGATAAAAAGACAGGTGAGGCTCTGCCTGGTGTAAATATTATCGTAAGAGGGACTTATTATGGTGCAGCGACGGATGGAAACGGGTATTTTAAAATTAGAGGAATGACACATAATATTTATGATTTAGAAGTATCGATGATAGGTTACAAGGTTCATTTAATTACCGGGATTAAAGTGAATCCTGGTGAAACAACAAATCTTGTTGTTGAAATGGAAGAAACGGTTCTTGCATTAGGTCAGGAAGTAATAGTAGTTGGGGATCGTCCTATTTTAGAAGTGGATGAAACATCCTCTTCTGTTAAATTTAGTCGTGATGATATATCAAATAAGATAGTGGAAAATGTTCAAGATATCTTAAAGGAGCAAGTTGGAGTTGTTGAATCCGATAACCAGATACATATTCGTGGCGGCAGGGTAGATGAGAGCCAGTTTATTGTTGATGGTCTTACGTTAAAAGATCCACTTTCCGGTGCTGTTAACAAATTATATGTTAATCCTAATGCTATTGAGGAGCTGGAATTTATTTCCGGTGGATTTGGTGCTGAATACGGTCAGGCAATGTCGGGGATCATTGACGTAAAATTGAAAGAAGGAGGTGATAAGTTTGAAGGAAGCTTATCATATAAAACTGATCAATTAAAACCTATTGGTTCAGGTTTCAATACGGATATTGCAGAATTTACACTCGGTGGAAAGGAATCAATCTCGAATTTATTTTTACAGGCAATTGGATTGAATTTACCTGGAAACATATTTTTCTTCATTAGTGGTTATGGAAATATTACCGATACCTATTTACCAGATGCCAGTAAGCTGTATCCAAAAGAGAGATGGCAAAGGGATTTTGCACCAAGAGAGGATAACAGTTGGAGCTGGATGAGCAAACTCACATGGAAATTTACTCCTAAACATAAATTGTCTATTTCACAAAATAATTCGATTAATATCGACCAGGGATTTTATTCCTATCGAGGTTATAAGGACGAGTTTGAGCAAATACTTGACAATTATTTGACGATAACCAGAGGCTCTTATGTTACTAATCTAACCTGGACTCAAACTCTATCTTCTCGATCTTTTTATGAAGTAAATCTGGGGAAATATCTCACTTATGAAAATTCAGCAGTTCGTGGTAAATCGTGGGATGAGTACAGTGAAACACTTGATCTTAAACCTGTTGAATATACTAAAATAAATGAGGATGGTGATATTAGGATCAAGCAGGGAGATAAATATTGGGATAGCGGCGATGAACCTCACTGGTATGATTATTTTAGCAATAATTGGTCTATAAATTTCGACTTCAGTTATAAAACCAGATCTCGCCATAGTATTAAAGCTGGTTTTGATGCCAGGTACACAGAAATGCAAGTGATTGATATTTTCAAACCCTGGTTAGGTAGTACCGGTTTTGGGCAGAGTTGGGATATGTATAAAGTCTACCCTAATGATGGATCGTTCTATATTCAAGATAGAATAGTGTTTGAGGGAATGATTGCTAATATTGGTATGCGTTATGATTACTGGTTTCCAGGGAAATATATTGAAGATGCAATTGATAATCCTAAGATCTATACAATAACCTCTGCCGGTCGTAAAAAATTCAGAAATGATACATTTAATTTTTTCGGACACAGAGGTAAAGGACATCTCTCACCCAGGTTTGGAATATCTCATCCTGTAACTGATAATGATGTGCTTTATTTTAATTATGGACATTTTTCACAGCTGCCTACTTATAAATTTGTATATGCAAAGCTAAACAGTACAGCCGAAGCAACATACAGTCTTATTGGTAATCCAAACTTAAACCCAAAGACAACAGTTGCTTATGAGTTAGGTATTAAACATAGACTATCTGAGCATAGTGCTATTGAGTTCAAAGCATATTATAAAGATATGTTTGATTATGAAACATCTCAGAAGATAACGACATTTAACCCAAAGTTGGGGCGTTACAGTCTTATTATGTATATAAATATGGATTATGCACGCTCTCGTGGAATAGAACTGATATATAGGCGGCGCTATGGTAGGTTCTTTTCAGGTGATTTGAATTTTTCCTATTCAATTGCTACCGGGAAGAGCTCTACTCCTAATGACAACCTTTTAGTAGAGGCTGGACGTCTTAACTCTAAACCTTTAGGGGAGAATTTTTTACGCTGGGATACTCCAACTCAATTGTCAGCAAACTTTCGAATTAAGGTGAAAGAAAAAAAACCTGTAAGACTTTTTTCAATTCCTATTCTTAATAACTGGGGAGCAAATTTTCACCTTGAAATTCAATCAGGTAGACGATATACTCCGAGTACAATTATAGATTCCGTTTATCAGGAAGGAAAATTGTATCTAATTGGCCCCCCGCAAACAGATAAACCATATTCCAAACTTGCCGATTTGTTCTTTTTATTAGATGTAAAAATCTATAAAAATATCTTTCATAAGAATCTAAACTCAGTACGGATATTTTGTGAAGTTCAAAATGTTTTTAATAAAAAGATACCCACATTCATTAATGCATATACTGGCGAAGCCTATAATCCGGGTGAACCAATTGCTTATTATTATATAGATAAACCTAATCCGAATTTTGATCCCAGTCGGTTTAGGAGACCAAGAACTATTTTATTGGGAGTTTCATACAAATTTTAATGCAAAGATTTAAAAACCTGAATATTCTGATCCTGATTTTTGTATTATTGCTATCCTCATTTCTATATGGAGGAGATGGATTTTTCCAAATTTTAGGTGGAGAGCGAGCGGGTACATCTGTATTTACATTTTTAAAAATTGGGGTGGGTGCCCGTGTAGCTGGTATGGCAAATGCAGGAGTAAGCTTATCTGAGGATGCTACCTCTTTATATTGGAATCCTGCTGCCGCTGCCCAAATTGATAAAAAAAATAATTTAACTGTTTCCCATACACGATGGCCTGCTGAAATAGAATATAGCTATATGGGATATATCCAACAGGTTAGTTCTAATATATTTTTTGGTATAAGTGCAGGAGCGCTTTATACTGATCCAATGGAAATTACGACTGAGTATCAACCTTATGGAACGGGAGAATATTTTAATTATGGTGACCTATTTTTAGGTTTTACTTACTCAATGAAAATGACCGATCGTTTTTCTTATGGCATTACATTTAAATATGTAGAGGAGACTCTTGCTGATTTGAGTATGAATAATGTTTTAATGGACCTGGGGACATATTATTGGACGGGTTTTAAAACATTACGGTTCTGTGTTTCTCTTGTGAATTTTGGGACACAATCAAGACCGGGTGGAACTTATACTAAACCATTAAAAGAAGGTGGAGAAAAGGCTGAAAAATATACACTGTTTTCACCACCAACGGAATTTCGAATTGGCTCTGCTATAGATCTATTCGAATCTTCAAATTATAAGACAATGTTGTCAATCCAACTAAACCATCCTGTTGATAATGCAGAAAATTTTGTGTTTGGTGTCGAAGAATCAATATTTGGTAGATTTTTTGTACGTGCAGGGAAAATTTTCAATCAGGAAGACCGCTCCTTCACTATGGGTGGAGGTGTCAGGCTTCCAATTGGCCCACTGGGATTTTCTGCTGATTATTCATGGTCTAATTTTGGTGTTCTGGGAGATATTCAAAAAATTCAAATGACTGTTCAATTCAGATGAGAAGATATTTTTTGAAGACCCGTTTGGTGACGGTTTTATCATTTATTTCTATTGTATGTTTTTTCGTTATTACGGGATGTGATTATAATGCTATTTCAGTTCCTGAGTTTCCTGACAGTCTCTCTGCTGTTTTCAACCCAGGGGAAGTAAAATATATCCCGATAAATCCTGCATGGAAGGGAAGTCCATGGAATTTTCATCATCCAATTGATATATATATTTCTATTGACGGTTATATATTTATTGCAGACAGCGGTAATGCTCGGGTTCTCGTTTTAGACAAAACCGGTAACATTATCAGTCAGGATGACAACGGTAATGATTTTACAGCTCTGACAAATATCAGTGATGCTGATGACGCTTCGGGAAATATCAGTCCTGTAGGAATTGCGGTAGATTCAAAACTCAATATTTACATTGTTGATATATCAGATAATATTTACTTATGGAATCAGTACATAAATAATGTTGGAGTGGATTCTGTAGCAAGTGCTATTATATACGTTAATCTGGCTAATAGCAATATTAAAACTATCACTAATTTCTCCGAATCATATACTCTGGAAGACAGCGGCTACACAATAGACCATGCTGTTTTTCAATATAATCCTGATAAAGTTGATAGTATTTTAGCTCCACATGTGTTTTATGATGATTTATCAAAGGGATCTGCCCAATTTATAAGTGTCGCAGCAGCACCTTTTGGAGTAGAACAGATTTATGTGGCTGATAATGGTGAGCGCCAGAGAATTGCTATAATAAAAATGGAAAGAAGCGAATATCTAAAACTTAAGGATGGTACTAAGATATGGCAGCATAAAGGCACTTTCCTTGGAAATGCTGCAACAGATGGAACAGGAGCAGGAACTGTGAATAATCCTCGCGGAATTTGTGTTGATGAGGAAGGTAATATTTATTACACACAATTGGGAGTAAATTTTGGTTTTCACAAAATTAAAGAACTGCCTGGTTTTAATAATTGGACTTCCGCATTTATGCTGGGTGAGCATGAGATCATGAATCTGGAACAATTTATTGAACCTTTTGACGTTTCTGTGGATGATGATGGAAATATTTTTGTTTTGAATTCCGGATTGGATGAGGTTCTGGAATTTGATAATTTCGGAAAATTTGTAAGAAAAGCCGGAATTAGAGAGGTACAGATAGATACGACAGTTATAGATACTATTATTACAAAAATTGATACTCTGGGACTTTCTTTCATTGATACTTCATACGTTGAACGAGATACTATTGTAACTCGTTTTTATAATGATTTATTAAATCACCCGGAAGGTATTTTTGTAGATGACGAAGTGATTTATGTCGTTGATTCTGGTAATAATCAAATTCTTCGTTTCAAGTTGTCTTCTGAAGTAGATATAGAAATTCCTGAATAAATAAATTTAAGGATATATTCTAACTGCCAGTAAAATAAGTATTTATAACCAACAGAATTACAGGCATATAGAAAAATGCCGAGGTCTGGAATCTCTATGAGAAAACACTGAACCTACAGAATATGGTTTTGACTAAGATAATTCTGCTGACTACGTGTTTTATTAACTTTGTGGGTTTCCAGCGGATTCGCTGCCATACTACAACCGATTTTATCAGGGTTGAGAGTAGGCTGGAAAACCTGAGTAGATTTGTTCATTTTTTAAGTTATTGTGAATTTTATTCATCTTTAAATAAATGAAATGAGATTAACACCATTCTTTAGAATGGTGAGGATAGGATCACCTACTATCACTTTGGAAGTCGGCTTAAGCCGACTTTTAGATTACACACTTTTTTATTATTCACCATAATAAATTGTGGTGCTATTCTTATACTTATATTTATCTGACAATAAAAGCATGACATTGCACTAGATTTGGATAACAACATTTTGCCTGAATTATTTTCCTATAGTCTTCGATATGTGTCTTATAAGATACCAATATAATATAAGTCTTCGGTTTCGGATTTTAATAGGTAAATAAAATAATGAATGTGGGCCCCCGGAGATTCGAACTCCGAACCTACGGATTATGAGTCCGTTGCTCTAACCGTTGAGCTAGAGGCCCTTTTCAGAAAGCAGTTAAAATTATTTCTAATAACTGTTTTTTACAAGAAAAAATGCGATTTTTAAGTACAATTTTAATCAGTTTGAAATAGCCATTTTGTTAGATTGATAAATTCTCCTACTGCCAATGTTTCAGCGCGTCTATTCAAATCTATTGGACAGTTTATTTTATCTTTATTAATTAATTCGCTAAGCGAATTTTTCAAGGTTTTACGGCGTTTATTAAATGCTGTTTTTATTACTTTTAAAAACACTTTTTGGAAATCTATGCTATCTTCCAATGTTTTTATCTGGATGGAAATCACAGAAGAAACGACTTTCGGGATAGGGCGGAAGACATTAGGTGAAATATGGAATTCCATTTTAGGTGAACCGTAATAATGAGAAAGAACAGACAATATCCCATAATCTTTATTATCAGGTTTCGCACAAATACGTTGCGCAATCTCTTTTTGGGCTAAAAATATTACATCCTTGATATGAATGGAATTTTCAAAGACTTTAAACAGAAGTGGGCTTGTGATATTGTATGGAATATTTCCAACGATCCTTACTTTTTTATTTGACTTAAATAATCGTGAATAGTTAAAGGTTAATACATCTGCTTGATGAAGTATGAAATTTATCTTATTAGAGAATTTATCCTTTAATACAGGAATTAGATCACTATCAATTTCAAATGCATGAATAGTTGCTTTGCTGTCTATTAAAAATTGTGTTAAAGCACCTTTACCTGCGCCAATTTCGATAATAATATCTTCCGGCTTGGGATCAATAGTCCTGACTATTTTTCGCAGGATATTCGGGTCAACTAAAAAATTCTGTCCCCATCTCTTTTTGGGATATATATTCATTGTTGTAAATTGAAAAATCTATAAGCGGTTTCAGTTGTTCTTGAAGCCACATTGTCAATGGAACATCCTTTCAGTTCAGCAATTTTTTGAGCGATCAACGGAATATTTGCCGGTTCGTTTGTTTCTCCCCTTTTGCTTGAAGGAGTAAGAAAAGGAGAGTCAGTCTCAAGCATTAAACGATTAAATGGTACAACTTTGACTGCTTTTGCTGTTTTTTTACTACTGTAAGTTACACTACCTGTAAAAGAAATATGAAGTCCAAGTTGGAGCATCTCTTTCGCATAATCGGCATTACTTGAATAACAATGTAAAACACAATTATAATAGTTATTTTCAGTTAAAATATCTTTAATGTCTTTATCAGCTTGGCGGTTATGAATGACAACTGGCAGTTGCAGGTCTTTTGCTATTTCTATCTGCTCAGAGAAAAGTGCAATTTGGATTTCTTTAGGAGCATAGTTTCTATAATAATCTAATCCGGTTTCTCCGAAAGCAACTACCTTGTCGTGTTTGGTAAATTCTATAAGTTCTTTTTGCCAACCTGATTTTGCTGCTTCAGTGTCATGTGGATGTATACCAACTGATGCAAAAACGTTTGAATATTGTTTTGCCAAAAGAATTGCTTTTTTGGATGATGGGATATCAGTGCCAACACAAATCAATTTCTCTACACCAGCGTCTAATGAACGCTTAATTACATCATTGGCTTGTTCATAAAGTGGAGAATAGTTTAGATGACAGTGAGTGTCGATAAACATCGTGTTGCAAAGTTCAAATTGATCAAAGAGATTTCTACTAGAGAGTTTTCAAAGTGAAATTTTGGAGAACACTTATTAGTCACTTTATTTAAAAATTTTCGATTTACAGTTTGCAATTCGGGTTTAGCTAATAAAAGATCCAGGTTCTATGCTATCGAATGTTGTTAATAAAGTTAGATTTTCACCTTTTTTTGCAGCAATCAGCATACCCTGGCTTTCTATCCCTCGGATTTTTACAGGTTGCAAATTTGCGACAATGATGATTGTTTTTCCAATCAAGGTTTCCGGGTTGTAATATTGTGCGATTCCCGCTACAATCTGGCGTTTCTCTTCGCCAGTATCTATTGATAACTTCAGTAGTTTATCAGTTTTCGGAATCCTCTCTGCTGTAAGCACTTTTGCAGTAATTAGTTTTACTTTTGAAAAATCATCAAAGGAAATCAATTTATCCTCTTTATTTTGTACTCCTTTTATAACCTCTTTTTTCTTGCTGATTCTTGGAAATAGAATTGATAGTTTGCCTAATTTTTCACCGGATTTCAATGTTCCCCATTCAAAAAATTTGTCTTTGTTATTAGCAGTTGGAAGTGCCTTTAAAAGCGTTGAGATTTTTTCAGGCATTATCGGGTGAAGAAGCAATGCAGCTATTCTAAGTCCTTCAGCGGCTGTGTATAAAACTGTTCCCGCTTCTTGTTTGTTTTGTTTTACTAAATGCCAGGGTTGGCGAATTTCCATATATTTATTTATTGATCGAATAAATGTGATAATTGCCTCAACTGCTTCATTAAGATGCAGGTCATCAATTAGATTATGAACTTTTTGAGGAAGAGCTATTGCATTATCTTTTATTTTCAGTTCTTCTTTTCCATTAATAAAAATATTTGGAACGATTGAATCAAAATTTTTCCTTATCAATGTTGCAATTCTGCTGGCTAAGTTTCCAAAATCATTTGCAAGTTCAGAATTATATCTTCTAATAAAAATATCTTCGCTGAAGTTGGAATCCTGTCCAAGTACCATTTCTCTCATAAGGAAGTATCGAACCGGGTCCACGCCATAGGAGTCAATTAAGTCCAGTGGCTTTACAATATTCTTCAGTGATTTTGACATTTTTGTTTCATCTACCATCCACCACCCATGAGCAAAGATTGTTTTAGGCATTGGAATGCCAATTGCCTTCATCATTGTAGGCCAATAGACACAATGTGTAGTAACGATATCTTTGCCAACAAGATGATAATTTGCAGGCCACCATTTGTTGAATTTTTCCTCGTCCTGCTTGTATCCAATAGCAGTGATATAGTTCAGAAGAGCATCGAACCAGACATAGGTTACGTAATTGCAATCAAATGGTAATTCGATACCCCATTTTAGCCGTGATTTTGGTCGTGAGATACAAAGGTCGCCAAGTTTATTCTTTAAAAATCCCAGAACCTCGTTTTTTCTACTTTCAGGTTGGATAAATTCAGGATGTGTTTTAATGTATTCAATTAACCAATCCTGGTATTTACTCATGCGAAAGAAGTAGTTTTTTTCCTTGATATATTCAGGCTCTTTAAGATGTTGAGGGCACTTACCGTCAACTAGCTCCTTTTTCGTGTAGAAACGTTCACAACCAATACAATAATATCCGCCATATTCGTGTTTGTATATTTCGCCTTTTTCATAAAGGTCTTGAAGTACTTTCTGGACGACTTTTATATGGAAATCATCAGTAGTACGGATGAAAAAGTCATTGGTAATTTCTAATTTTTCCCATGCTTTCTGAAAGTGAACAACCATTGTGTCACAGTGAACTTGCGGATCAATTCCTGCTTTTTCAGCAGCTTGCTGAACTTTTTGTCCATGTTCATCTACACCGGTCAGAAAAAATGTATCATCGCCTTTGTCTCTGTGATACCTTGCAAGAACATCAGCTAATATTGTGGTATATGCATGACCTATATGTGGTTTGTCATTAACATAATAAATTGGGGTCGTAATGTAGAAGTGGTTGTTTTGTGCCATTATTATTAAGTGGTTTTATTTGAAATCTACTTCAAAACTTTTATTTTTTTCTTGAAATCCTGAAGGGGAAATTCTTCTAATTGGTCATCTTCAAATTTTATAGTGACTGTCTTTTGGAAAATATCTATCTTTTCGATCGCTCCCATTTTATCCTCGTATTTAACTATAGAACCATAAGGCGGATAGTTCCTTAAGAATTCTGAATATATGTCATGTTCGTATCTAAAACAGCATTTTAATTTTCCGCAGCAACCTGAAATTTTAGAAGGATTCATTGGAAGGTTCTGTTCTCTTACCAGTTGAGTGCTGACAGGTTCAAAATCATCAATCCAATTGGTACAGCATAGCTGTTTTCCACAAGGACCAATTCCTCCCATTCTTCTCAGTTCTTCACGTGTGCTTATTTGTCTCATCTCAATACGTGTTTTGTATTCTGCAGCAAGAATTTTTACAAGCTCTCGGAAATCTATACGGTCGTCAGCAGTGTAGTAAAATATGATTTTTTTCCTATCGAGCCGATACTCGACATCCACGAGTTTCATAGGGAGATGTAGCACTTCAATTTTTCTCTTGCAGAATTGGAAGGAAAATTTTTCTTTAATTCTGTTTTCATTATCTTGGATTAGATCATTATTTGTAGCTTTTCTAATGATTGTAAAGGTATTTTCATCGTCACAGGGTGGCTTTTTGCCCGGATTTTCTGCAAGTGCTATTCCGATATCTTCTCCTCTATCAGCTTCAACAACCATGTGGTCGTTTTCTTTGATTGGGAATTCCATTGAATTGTGGAAATATTCACGCCGTGAACCTTTAAATTTTATTTTTACTAAAGGACTATTGTTGTTCATTTATTTATTCTTTCCGGGATTAATGGCGTCGTGTATTTTGAAAAACATGTTTAACAAAGCGAGGTTAATATATACATTGCGTTGTATGAAATCAATACAATTTTCGATGGAAGCATTCAATTCAAAACCATCAAAATCGGGAAATGCTTTGACAAATTTTGAGATCTCTGTCTTTAAGTCTGAGTGGATAAGTTCTGTATCTGGACAGCCGGTTTTTATAACAGCAGCATCTCTGAACCAGGATGAGATCGATAACATAAGCAGAGTAAAATTTTCTGGTTCTTGTTTGTAAAGTGTAGAAAGTATTTCGATAAATTTATAGATTTTCTCAATGTTCCAAACAGCAATGGCACGTAGAATTTCCAGGGTTCTCTCTTTTAGTTTGGTTAGATCAGTTTCAGATAAATTGACTGCTTGATTTAAATCGCCGGATGATAAACGAATGATCAGGCGTCTGCGGTTTTCAGGAATTCCTTTTGAGGATAGAACCGACTCAAGTGAGGATTTGGGAAGAGGAGGGAAGTAAATAGGTTGGCAGCGTGAGTGAATTGTTGGGATTAATTTTCCCAATTTTGAACTGGTGAGAATGAAAATTGATTCAGGGGGTGGTTCCTCCAGTATTTTCAGGAATGCGTTTGAAGCCTGTTCGGTCATCAAATGTGCATCAAAAATGATAACAACTTTCCAACCCTTTTCAGGGGAAGTGAGATAGATAGTTCTCTTAATCTCTCTTATAAAGTTGATTGAGATATGTTGGGCGTTTGTAATCGATATTTTTTCATAAGGATTTTTGGCTTTCTTCTGGATAATGTTTTGGATTTCGTATATTTCGCTTTGTGAAAGACTCATAAATGGTTTTTTATCAGAAGAGGTATCTTTTTTAATAGGTATTGGAAATACAAGCTGCAAGTTAGCATGCTCAAGGGTTTTCATTTTTCTACATGAAAGGCATTTACCACATGGTCGCTCATTATTCGAATTGCAGTTAAGCATTGCAGCAAATTCGAGGGCGAAACCTTCATGTCCACTTCCCTCTGGTCCATAGAACAGATAAGCGTTTGCAACACGATCATGTTCCAGTGCATTTAAAAGCAAATTGCGATTGAAATCTTGATTTATTAGTGGAAATAGGCTCATGCTCTTTTTGCTAACCAATCTTCAGGATTAAGTTTTATCTTATTTTTCCATATTTCAAAGTGCAGTATTGAACCACTTAAAGTACCTGATTCTCCAACATTCGCTATTACAGTACCGGTTAAAACATACTGTTTTTCATAGATATGAACGTATTCTACGTGAGTATAAACTGTATAAAATCCGGAACCGTGATCAATTATTATTGTATTTCCAAAACCTCTGATGTAGGTAATAGTTGTTACTACACCATCCAGAATTGCTTTAACAGGTGTGCCTTTTTCTGCTTTAATATCTATTCCAGAATTTTCAGTGATAGTTTTTAGTACGGGATTTTTTTGTGTACCGAATTTTGAAACGATTTTTCCTCGAACTGGCCAGATAAGTTTCCCCTGATTTAAAAGGAAGGGATTGTCTGCCCTTACACCGGAAAGTGCTCTCTGGCGTGTTAGCTCCCTTCGGCGTATTTCCCGCTCTTTTTCGAGATTAGCAATTAATTTGGATAGTTTTACTGCAGCTTTTTCCTTTTCCTTAATTTGGGCAAGAAGATTATTTTTATTTCTTCTTGCCTTATTTATCCGCTGTTTCCTGAGATTTTTTTGCTTGGATAGGCTATTTTGATATGTCTTTTTCTCGTTTATGATTTTCTCTTTGTCCTCTAATTCAGCTATCATTTTGTGTTTTTTATTATCTATTGTGGTAATGTTGAGTCTGATTTCTTTTGAAGTGTTTTTATCGATATCTGAAATGATACGAAGATATTTGTATCGGTAGATCGCCTGATTTAATGATTGAGAAGTCAGAATAAGTTCCCAGTCATTATATTCTCCTTTTTTGTATATATTGACTAAACGCTTTGCAAAGTTAGATTTCAATTTAGTCAAATTATTTTCCAGTTTTTTTATAGATCTGCTTGTAGATTGGATTTCTCTCTCTTTTTGTTTCTGTTCACGATTGAGTTGAGAAATCATTTTTTCAGTTAAGCTAATATTTTTTTCTGTTTCATTAAGTTTGGTTAATAGAGATTTTTCCTTAGCATCTGTCTTTTTTAGGTTTTCTTTAAATTGTTTTATATCAGTTCGGATTTTTTCCAATTCATCTGATTTGTACTCAATTTTTTTGTTAATGTCCTTTTCCTGAAGAATTAGAGATTCAGGTACCAGAATTATAAAAAGTAACGATGCTATTATCAATTTGTTAAATTGTATTCTCATAAAACTTGTTCAAAATAATGATATTGGGATTGAAATTCAAGATTATAAACTTGAAAAATCCGTTTAATTGGGGGAAAAATGAATGTATTAGAATTAGTGATTGGTTAAAAACATTGGATATTAAAAAATCTTATATTATGTTTATAAAAATTGTAATTAAAAAATAGTGAGTTAATTTATGGAAAATGCTTTTTGGGGAAATATTTTTAAAGGATGGAGAAAAGAAGAAAATCCGACAGTTCTCACTTTGAAACAGGTACCCATTTTTAAGGGATTTAGCAACAAACAGTATCGGGAAATAGAAAATTTAATCCATGAACGTACTTATAAACCAAATGAGTATGTTTTTAAAAAGAAGGCTCCCGGAGTAGGAATGTATATTATATTGTCCGGTAAAGTTGAGATTTTTATTGAAGAAGCAGATGGTAAAAAACAGACTCTTGCGGAATTGAAAGAGGGGGATTTCTTTGGTGAGCTCTCTTTATTAGATGAAGAGGTACGTTCAGCTTCTGCTTTAGCCAAAGAGCATTCTACACTTTTAGGATTCTTCAGACCTGATTTATTCTCCCTTCTTGAGAGAAATCCAGAGCTTGGGAATAAAATTCTCTTGAATCTGGCTCGTGTTATTGGTGCACGCCTCAGGAAAACCAATGAGCTTTTAACTGAAAGTCAAGCAGCGGAATAAATATGAGTAAGTTAAAAGATCCATTGCAGCAAATTTATCGAGTTATTATTGGTCTTATTATTGTTGGATTCGTGTATGTAATATGGCCTTACATTTCTATAGTAGTGGTTATGCTGGTTCTTGCATTTTTGTTTACTACTATTCTGTTGCCCGTTGTGGATTACTTAGAGCGCAAAATTAAAAGTCGTGGTTTGAGTGTTCTTATCATGACTATTATAGTAATTGCGGTCATTTCTGTATTCCTTGGGAGCTTTACATCAAATTTTATTAAGCAAACAAAAGAATTTTCTTCGCAGTTGAATCAGGACGACTATATTTCAGACCTGAATTCCTTTGCAGAGAAAGCCATTAGTTCACTACCTGAATTTATGAGGGATATCATTCCTAAAACTGGTAATATGACAGATAAGCTTCAAGGTCAAGTGAGTGAGTTTCTCCAAAATCTCCTGTCGTTCGCAGGAGCTGTAGGGAGTTTCGTATTTACTGCAGTTATGGTGATTATTTTTACAGTCATTATATTGTATGGATATTACCATTTCAGGAAGTCTCTTGTCCGGTTTATTCCGAATAAATATTTTGAAATTGGCTTACGGTTGATCTTCAACATTGAGCGTTCCGTTTCAAGCTATCTTCGAGGACAATTGCTGGCAGCTACCAGTGTTGCAATATTATCCATCATTGGATTATTTATACTCAACGCATTCGGCGCCAATTTAACGCTTGTCGTTTTTATTGGAATTATCGCCGGGTTAGCTAATCTTATTCCTTTAGTGGGACCATTTGTTGGTATGGCACCGGCGATTTTAATTGCGTTTATGAATAATCTTGGTAATAACGTTGCCTTAGGGCACAAATTATTTGGGATATTGCCATCACCATTTTTTATTGTTGATATAATTTTGATGTTTCTTATCGTTCAGCAGATTGATAATAACTATGTGACGCCTAAAGTGGTAGGTGAAAGTGTTGGACTTCATCCGATACTGGTAATGATAGTATTACTAATCGGAGGTACCTTACTCGGTCCTTTAGGAATGTTATTTGCTGTTCCTGCAGCAGGAGTTATCAAAGTTGTAGGACAAGAGATAGCTTTTGTTTCCAGGAATGCCTATTTGTTGTAGTTAAATAATCTATATCATTTGCTAAAATATTTGTATCTATTTCTTCAATATACCATGTCCCAATTACGTTATAATTCTTTTTTATTCTGGATTGAAGGGATGTATCTGTGGTTATTGAGGCTTACTTTAAATATTGAGAGTCTTTTGCAAAATTTTGTGTTTCTAAGAAAGATTCAGCTAAAGCTACTTCATGAGATGGAATTCGATTAGTGCAATTCTGAATCATCTTATTTGCTTTAAATTTTTTAGGGTGTTTTGGATATGACTGTATGAACTCTTTAAAATTTGCTTTTGATGCTATGTAGTCTCTCGAGTTGTAGGAAGTTTTAGCTTCATCGCCGAGGGTAGGTTCACCACTAAGGATAGAATTAATAGTGAAATATATGCCTATACTACTGAAATCTAAATTGGTTATAGGACTGAGTTGGTAGGGATCACGCAGCTCATCGAATTGAGTAGAGGTATATTTTATCTCAATGCCATAACCTTCTTTGGATATAGTGTCAATTTTTCTGAACATTTTTATTTCAAGTGCAAAAGAGTAAGTCCACCCTTCCTGGTAGAGGTATCGGTTGCCAGTTCGTGAGCGATAAGCGGAAGTGTATGCCCTGCCCATATTTATTTGAAAATGGTTATAAAATCGTGGTGACCAGTGAAATAAGAATGACTGATTTATATTTGCTTCGATAAGCCTGGGTGAGAAGTACAATTTGGTTTTGTCTTTGGGATTGTTATGCTGCCAGCTTCCTGGAAGACCGAGGTTTATCATTGCGCTTTTGTATTTTAGCCCCAGCCCTGTATCAAAGTCAATAAAGTTCTGCGGAAGGATATATCTAAGATAATTGTATTTTAGTAAATCAAGTTCAAATGAGTTCATTGAGCGAACAGGGAGAAGGTTAAATTTTTCTAATTCTGTTCATGTAGAGTCAAAGAGAGTGGAGTTTTCGGTAAAACCATTGATTTGTGTACCTACCTTTATGTCAAAAAGTGAGAATGTGAATGGTGTCCGATATTCAATAGGATTCCTGAAGAAATCGGGAATTTTATACAAGACCTGAGGTTGAATATTTACAATAGAGCTTAAAATAATTGCAACTATGATTATCTGTCGTTTCATTTGTTTATAACGTTGCCGATGTTTTAACCTATATTTTATCAATATTTTGTGTCCATGAAACTCCATCGATAAGTAAAAATACTGCAATGAATTTGATATAGGTAAAGAAATATGAACAATTGGTCCTTTTGAAATCTTGTATATTCTTTGTTCAATGGCTATTTTCATACTGAATGAATAGAGCATTTTTTTGAAACATTACTTAGTGACTGTTTGTTTAAACCGAGTGAGAATTAATTTTAGCACAGGTGATATCGTGAAATGTATTGATGTATTAAAATTAAATAGTAACCTTTCACGAAATGCTGGAGTAATGAAATACTGGAGTGTTGGAGTAATGGAGTATTGGAGCAGAGGAGAAAGTGAGAAATAAAAAGTAAAAAGGTAAAAGTATCTACGATCCATATGGAGAAAGTAAGAAGTAAAAGGCTGAGGCTGAGGAAGGTGGAAAGTGAGCAGAGGAGAAGAGAAATGGTTTAGTGGTGGATTCCGCCAGGTGGATGGAGAAAGTCCCGAAGATTCTTTCGGAGGAATGATGGTTATAAATGAAAAAGTTCATCATAGAAATAACCCATTCCGATTTTTTACCCATTATTCTACTATTCCAGCATTCCAATATTCCATAGGTTTAGAGTTACAACCGTGAACGGTTACATTAAATATAAGAGAATAAATAGTAAATGAAAGGAAATAGAATCAGGCATTTTGGTAGAGTTTATTTTGCACTTGCGCTATTTTTGGTTCTGTATATTGCCATTTCTTATGCACAAGATATTTCCACTTATGGAAAATTCACAATTGCCAGGTTAAAATATGACGGTGGTGGTGATTGGTACAGTGATCCGAGTTCATTACCTAACCTTTTAAAATTTATTAGTGAAAACGCTCCCATTGATGCCTATCCCGAGGAGATTCGTGTTTCCATAATGGATAATGATTTTTTCTCATATCCTTATTTGTATATGACGGGACATGGAAATATCAAGTTTAGTGATGAGGAAGTGTTGCGGCTGCGTAGATATTTGCAATCCGGAGGTTTTCTACATGCTGATGATAACTATGGGATGGATAAGTCATTTCGGAGGGAAATAAAGCGTGTTTTTCCAAATAATGAGCTTGTTGAATTGCCTTTTAATCATCCTATTTTTCATATATTCTATGATTTTCCTGAAGGCTTAACAAAAATTCATGAGCATGATGGTAAACCGGCTCAGGGGCTCGGTATTTTTTATAAAGGAAGGTTGGTCGTTTTCTATACATACGAATGTGATCTAGGTGATGGGTGGGAAGATCCCGAAGTTCATCACGACCCTGAGGAGAAACGTCAGGCAGCGTTGAAAATGGGCGCAAATATAATTTTGTATTCATTGATGAAATGATGATTTGAATGGAAATATATAAATAAGATTGTTAAAGAATATGGAAGTAACTGAATTACTCATTCACGGAAAACCTGAGTCATTGTTCGATCTGCCGACTGGCGGGCTCACCGTGACAGGTGTATAGAATAAAATGACAAACATCGAACAATTACATAAATACTCAGATTTTATTTCATTAAAGTTCTCAACTTTACGTCGGGAATTTGGCAGGCATGTATTGATTAAAGGAATTTTTCGAGCGTTTTCCCTTATTATTTCAATTGCTTTTTTAGTTGTTTTAACTGAAGGATTTTTATACCTGAATGGAAATATCCGCAACCAAATATTAATTTTTTTCTCAATATTTGGGTTTATATTTTTTATTACACCTTTTCTTTTGTCTATAATGGTTATTCGGAATAGAATGAGTTCATTCACCGATTTCCACCTGGCAGAAATGATAGGGAGAAAGTATAAGGATATTAAAGATTCTCTTTTTAATATTCTTCAGCTGAGAGATATGGTTGTAAATGGAGAAAAGGGTTTTTCCACCACACTTGTGATACAGTCAATGGAAAATGTTGCTAAAAAGATAGAGCCACATTCATTTAAAGCAATAATTCCTCGTCATGAGATAAAAAAGGGATTTCACCTTTTTTTAGGTAATGTGATTTTGGTATGTTTGTTATTTGCTATATCACCGAATTTTTTTACATCATCCGCAAATCGACTTTTGCATCCTGGTACCGATTTTCCCATTCCCGAACTATTTTCAATTACATCGGAATCAGGTACGTTTGGTATTCTTGGTGGAGATAGTGTAAGAGTTGTATTTAAATGTGATGGGCATTTCCCTGAGCAGATAAAGTTGTCCCTGATTTATAAGGATTATGTTCAAGAGGAAAACCTTTCCGTTGACTCATGTGGGAGTGCGGAATTTAGTTTAAGGTCTGTGCGCAAGGATGTGATTTATGAGGGTTTTGTGGAGAATCATTCTCTATTTGTTCCGTGGAAGCGAATTAGTTCCGGGCTTGATACTATTCGAGTTACCAATCGTCCGGAAATCCTTAACGTAAAATCACTGCTCCATTTTCCGGAATACACAGGACTTGAGGATAAGGTTCAGAAGTCAAACAACACGGAATTTTATGTTTTACCTGGGACGGAAGTACAGTTGGATATTTACTCAAATAAAGAGCTTTCATCTGGAAATTTAAAATTTGATAAAATTGGATCGATACCACTTACGGTTGAAAAGTGTTCTGCTCATGGGAAGTTTCAAGTAACTTGTGATGATCAATTTAAAATAATAGTTGAAGATGAAAATGGTGTTTCGAATCTAAATCCCGTGATATATAGAATACGTGTATCACCTGATTCCTATCCAATAATCACTTTGCTTTCACCTGCGGAGGATATTGACCTGGATGAATCCATGGAAATTCCCTTAGGCATAAGAATTAGAGACGATTATGGTTTTTCAAAAGCAATTATTAGGTATGAATTGATAAAAAAGTACAGTCAGGAGGGGCAGATTGAAAATGAGGTTACCTTTCCACTTTATGATAATAGATTAACTCTTCAAGAGCTTTATTATATATGGGATATCAGTGGATTGGGGCTTTCTCCGGAAGATGCTGTGGAATTCAGAGTTGATATTTATGATAATGACATAATTAATGGTCCTAAGAAGTCTTCTTCAAAGAGATTAAAAGCACGATTTCCATCACTTAATGACCTATTTGCAGGAATAAATAAACAACAAGAGGAAATTGCTGACTCAGGAGATGAAATATTAGAGCAGTTAAAAAACACTAAAGAGGCTTTAGAAAAAGTATCTCTCGAACTTTTAAAAGATCCGGAAATTAAGTGGGAACAGAATAAACAACTTGAGCAAGAAATAAAGAAGACTCAAGAAGCAGGAGAAAAATTATCGGAAATAGGTGATCGTCTTGAAGATTTGATTCAAAAAGCAAAGGAAAACCAGCTTTTCAATGAGGAAACTTTTCAGAAATATATGCAGCTTCAGGAAGCCTTTCAAGATATAATGACTCCGGAGTTAAGAAAAGCGATGGAAAGACTTCAAAAAGCTCTTGAAAATATGGATCCTAAAGAAGTCCAGGCTGCTTTAAAACAGTTCAGAAACTCACAGGAAGAGTTTTCAAAAGAATTAGATAGAATGTTGAATCTATTTAAGCGAATAAAAATCGAGCAGTCTATTGATGAGTTAGTGAAAAGATTTGATGATCTTGCAAATAGGCAGGAACATCTGAATAAAGATCTGGATAAAACTTCTTCAGACGATTATAACAAAATGTCTGATTTATCGAAGGAAGAGGAATCGATTCATAGGGATACAGAAATTGCTCAGGATTTAATGCAAAGAACAGAAAATGAAATGTCTGAGTTTCCATTAATGCCAGGTACGGAATTGAATGAAATAATTGAAGAAATGAAAAATATGGGTCTTCTGAAAGACCTGAAACAGTCTCAGAAGTCATTGAAAAAAGGAAATAAATCAAAAGCACAGAAGCCTTCTCAACAATCGCAGGAAAATCTATCAAACCTTTTAAATATGATGAAAAACTTCCGTGATGAATTTAATAAAAGGAATATGGATGAAGTAATGGCGGATTTTCAACGGATTATTAGTAAAACACTGCAGCTTTCTCAGAGCCAGGAAGTTATGAGTAAAGTTGTAAAAAATACACCGCGCCAGAGTGAGCACTTGATGGATGTCGCTGTTGATCAACAAAGAATTCATCAGAGTCTGGGACATCTTGTTGAGGACGTAATCGCTCTTTCGAATAAAACCTTTGGTGTGACTCCGAAAATCGGGAAAGGTTTTGGAAAAGCATCTTCTATGATGAGAAATGCGATCAGCCAGATGGAAAATCGTAATCCATATAAAGCCTTTCAAGAAGGAGAAAAGGCTATGGAGGCTCTAAATGGTACTGCCATAGCACTCATGTCAGAGATGCAGAATCTTCAGAAAAGTGGTTCTTCTTCAGGCTTTGAAAATTATCTTAAGCAGCTTCAGAAAATGGCTGGTCAGCAGGAAGGAATCAATGATGATACACAAATGCTTGGAATGGGTTCTCCCGGTCAGCAGGTTGCACTACAACGCATTGCTGCTCGTCAGCGACAGGTGCAAAAGTCATTGGAACAACTTCAAAATGAGATAAGCGAGAGTACAAGTAAAGCTGGTGACCTTGGAGGAATCGCTAAAGATATGGATGAGGTTATTAAAGATTTGAGAAATAATAAAATATTGCGTCGTACAATTGAAAGGCAGCAGCGTATTTTAACCAGGTTGCTTGATGCTCAGAAGTCCTTACGCACTCAAAGTTTTAAGAAGGAGAGGAAAAGCAAAACAGGAGAAGATATAGTTCGTACATCTCCCGGTAAACTGCCCAAAGATCTTGGAGAACGTAGAAGTCTTCTTCAAGAAAATTTAGAACAGGCGATGCGAGATGGTTATTCCAGGGAATATGAAGAAATAATACGTCGCTATTTTGAAGCGCTGTCAAAAGAGGAAGTTGAGTGAAGAATTATCAATTATTTACGAATCACGCATTGTGTTTTCTGTTTATTCTTTTGCTAATTACGAGTTCTGTTTTTGCTCAGAAATGGGCACCTGTAAAACAGATAAATAAGGAATTAAACTCTAAACTCCGTTTAGCACAAAGACTTGAATTACAGGGACAGATAGAGCAAGCAATCGAAGTGTATAAATATATAGTTGATAAAAAACCTGATAATTATTCGTACTATAATAGTTATGTGAATCTCCTTTTCAAGAGCAAGGATTTCGATGAGCTTGATCATGTAATAAATAGGTTTCTTGAGTATCATCCTGATAATGAGAATGCAGTTGTGGATTTAGGGGAACTCTATTATGTAAGAGGGGATACCTCCCTGGCTTTTTATTATTGGAGTGAATCTCTTGAACGTTTCCACCATTCGGTATCAATTTATAGAGTTCTGTTTAATGGGATGATTGCCCATCAATTGTATGATAAGGCAGAAAACTTAATTAATCAAGCAAGGGAGTATTATCATAAAAGCGATCTTTTTTCTTTAGAACTGGCAAGTTTCTATATGATAAGGGGTGAGTATATTTCATCTGCCCGTGAGTATTTACTATATGCACGGACAAATCCGAAAAATTATAAGATTGCATCGAGACAAATACTGAGATTTCCCTCAGAAGAAAATATTTTTATTGGTGTTGATTCATTAATAAACAATGAAATAAGTGAATCAGGCTCAAAATCTTATTTGCATCGATTAAGGGGAGATATTCTTTTTAAGTTTAAACGATATGATGATGCAGCAAGAGAGGTTTTTTTTGTTGAAGTTTTAACCGGGAATAAGGGAAAAGAGATTTTGGATTTTGCTAAGGATCTTTTACAAGAAGGTGAATATGAAAAATCAGAGAAATTATACACAGAGATTCTTCAGAGAAGTGAGTTCCAGAAGATTGCTCCAAAAGCACTTCTAGGATTGGCTGATGCTGCAGAGAAATCGGTGATAAACAGGCAATCTATTTCACCGTTGACGTATTTTTTCCAGGGCAATCTTTTTTTTAATACGGATTTTGTGCAGAGTGTAGATATTAGTGAGCAGCATCTACAAAAAGCCTTTTTTATTTACGATTCTTTAATAATAACTCTTCCCAGAAGTATCTATTCCGCTGAAGCTTTATATAGATTAGCGGAACTCAGGTTTAGAGTTACAAGAGATTTTGACGGTGCATTGAAACTTTATAGAAAAGCGTATGAGGTAAGTCGGGATAGAAATCTGAGAGATAATTGTAAGATACGTATAGGTGAAGTTATACTTGCAAAAGGTGACCTCATTGCTGCTTTTGATATATTTACTACTGAAGCGAGAAAAAGAGAAGGAACTAATATTGAGAAATCACTGGAAGTTCGTGCTTTACTATCTGAATATCTTTCAGGGGAAATTGATTCAATCATTGCAAGTCAGAATGATATTCTTGGGCTGTTAGGAATAAAAAATCCGCTTTTTAATGATGTCTTTGAGTTTATGAATTTCCTTGATGAGAACTATACAAAGACTGATCAAGAGGGAAAGGAGGCTTTTAGTGATTTTGTTAAAGGTGAATTACTTCTTCGTCAGAATAAACTTTCTGAGGCTGGAGAGGTTTATAAATTTGTATTGCTAAACTATCTGGATGTTCCGGTTGCCAGTGCTGCAAGATTTAGATTAGCTCAAATTCAGTTGCAATTTAGTGAAATGGAAGAAGCAGAAAAAACTATCAAACCTATTTTGGATATTGGAGAATTGTTTGCGGATGAAGTATCTTTTATGATGGCAGAAGTAGCACATTATAGAGATAATAATATTGATAAAGCAAGCCATTGGTATGAATTAATTTTAGAGAGATATCCGTATTCGCTTTATATGGATTTAGCAAGAAAACGACTAAGGGAATTTCAGAAAAATGCCCATTTGGAGAAGGAAAGTTAGAGAAGATACGAAAATTAAAGTTATGAAAAAATATATCCTAATATTATTACTGGCGGTATCAACTTATGCACAAAAGATTTTAATACCTATGGATGTTTCTCAAACTGATCATTTGAAAGCTTATGGAGTAACATACTGGGTTCTTAAACAGGGAGTAAATGTTGAGTGGCTTTTAAACTATCGTGGTGGTTCGTTCCTTATGGATTTGTATCCAGGTATTATTAAAGAGTTGCGTCTTCGAGGAGTTTCTTTTGAGGAGCCGAATCCAGCACAGGTTCTACAGATTTATTCTACTATCGATGAGAGCAATATGGACATTGCTTTACTGGAAAAGGCTGCTAAAATTGCTATATATTCACCACCAAATAAACAGCCATGGGATGATGCCGTTACACTTGCTCTAACTTATGCAGAAATAGATTATGTTGTAATATGGGATGAAGAAGTATTAAACGGCAAACTGCCTGAATATGATTGGCTGCACCTGCATCATGAGGATTTTACAGGGCAGTACGGGAAATTTTACGCAACTTACAGGAATCAGGATTGGTATAAAAAACAGAAAGCGGAATTTGAAGCAATGGCTGCTAAATTGGGATTTAATAAAGTTTCTGAAGAGAAAAAAGCAGTTGCAAGGGCTATAAAAAAATATGTGGGACAAGGAGGATTTTTATTCGCAATGTGTTCGGCTACAGATGCTTTGGATATTGCATTAGCGGCGGAGGGTGTTGATATTGTTGCATCGGTTTTCGATGGTGATCCTGTAAACCCTCATGCAAATGAGAAGTTAGATTTTTCAAAGACATTTGCATTTGAAAATTTTAAATTATACACCGATCCAATGCTTTATGAGTATTCGGATATTGACTATCCGCCAAGTTTCCAACCGATAGCTCCGGGAGCAGAAGCAGATTACTTTACTCTTTTTGATTTCTCTGCGAAGTATGACCCTGTACCGGCAATGCTTACACAGGATCATGCAGGAGTTGTTAAGGGGTTTATGGGGCAGACTACCGGATTCAGGCGTGATAAAATAAAAAAGCATGTTATCATTCTTGGTGAGGTAGAAGGTGGGGAACAGGTGAAATATATTCATGGGAATTATGGAAAAGGTACCTTCACTTTTTTAGGTGGTCATGATCCGGAAGATTACAGGCATTATGTAGGTGATCCACCGACGCGATTAGAACTGCATAAAAATTCGCCTGGATACAGGTTAATTTTGAATAATGTTCTTTTTCCATCAGCAAGGAAGAAGGAGCGGAAGACATAGAGAATTGCAAATTTCAAATTGTAAATCTCAAATTGAACACTGTAGTTTAACATTATGACTGGTAATGGATTTAATTTTGATTGTCTCGTAAAAAGTAACAATAAAAATTGCTAAAATGAAATTAACTCTTGTAATTATATGGTTTATGAGCATTCAATGTAAACACTTGTTTTTTTAATAATTCTTAGCGTCTTGGCGTCTTTGCGGTGACTTTTTACGATTGTATCAATTTTTATTTTTTTAGTAAAATTGGATTCTGTGTTTTAAGATAATAAATTTTTATTTGTTGCTTATTTTGTAGGAGATTGATTATATTTTTTTTGAATAAGTTTTTGTAAGTTTTAAAAATGAGGGATAAAAGAAAGAATTGTTTATGTTTAAGGAGGGTAGTGAAATGAAAAAGGTTTTAGTACTTTTAGTAGTTTTTAGTTTTCTCATTTTTGGTTTAAGTTGTCAGAAGAAGGCAAAGGAAGAAAAGGTAGAACCAAAGGTTGAGGAACAGGCTCCAGTTGATACAACGGTGAAGGAAGCGCCAGTGGATACGACACAGGTTCAGGAAGCTCCAGCTGATACAACTCCAGCTCAGGAGAAATAGAGTGATAACAGTTTAAGAATAGCTATCTTATTGATTCTTTTGTAAAATGGTAAGCGAATGTCCAGAGCACCTTAAAGAGGGTGCTCCGTTGTTTTATATATAGATAATTTTGTGAAAAGGAGGAACTATGAAAGAGGTATCATTAAGAACCAAGTCACGAATAGAGATGATTGATATTACTTCTATAATAAGAAATGTAGTAGAAGAATTGGGAATTCAGAATGGAATATGTACTATTTATTGTCCACATACTACAGCGGCAATAACCATTAATGAAAATGCTGACCCTGACGTAGCCTCTGATATTTTGATGAAGCTTAATAAGCTAATTCCATACCGAGATGGTTATAGTCATATGGAAGGAAATGCAGATGCACATATTAAATCTACTTTAGTTGGTTGTTCCGAGCAGGTTATTGTTGAAAATGGAAGGCTGCAGCTGGGAACCTGGCAGGGAATCTTCTTTTGTGAATTTGATGGTCCACGTAACAGAAGAGTATGGGTTAGTTTGAAATAATAATAAATATCAGTTGGGGATGTAATATTTTTATGATCTTTAATGTTTTTAAAATTTTAGAAATTTATTTCTTGACTATTTTAAAAATAATCCGTAAAAATAGATAAACTGAAAAAAGAGGAGGTTTGTATGAGTCCGAAGATGTTACGTTGCATTTTTTATGTTTCTTTCTTTCTGGGAATTGCAAGTGTTGTAGTAGGAATTCTCGCTAAATTAATCCCATTTGAGGTTTGCACACTGAAACCATTGAGTTATCTTAGATTTTCAGGTATCTGTGTGCTTTATTCTATTGCCACAGCACTTAGCGTTAAGGCTTTTCCTAAAGAATAAGTTAGACACAAATATATCGGAAGCGGAAACATCAGTTAAAAGCCTGGGGGTTAAAGCATTCGATTAGTCGAATCAGAAAGCTAAAGCCTTTTAAAGGTGTATTGCTGCGTTCCTGCTCGTTCCTCAATGAGTTAGGTACGCAGAGAGAGGGTTTTCTGTAACCGTCCCGATTTGGAGCGAAGGGACCTTTTATTAAGAATCAAGTCTGTTTACACAGTGGAATAAGATTGAAACTTAAATGTACCTGGATTTACTGGGGAGCATGAGAAAAAATGGCAAAAATCGGAAGGCTTGAAGTAGGTAATGCTGTTGAAGTAAAGGTATTTCGGAAAGGATTTACTTATGCACTTTTATATGATGAGGAAGATGAGAAGTATATTCATCCAATGAAGGGACATTTTTATGATATTGTCCAGTTTTGGTCATCAATTCCTGTGATAGAAAAATGTTATAAAGTTACTCTTCCAAAAGACAAACCATTTCAACATAAAACGTACATGTCTAAATAGACACAAAGAAGGATGAAAATCTGGTTGCGCGTAGATAAGTATTTCCGATTTTACATTCATAGCAGTAATTTATATCAAAAAGGAGTTAGCTATGAATGATCGAAGATTCCCTTTGGGATTGGAATTTTCGAAGGGTTCCTTTCGGGGGGAGTTATTTATATTTAGGGGTTGTGGGTTGGATATACACAAAAAGACAGTTGTAGCCTATATAATTGGAGAAGTCCTTCGACTTATCATGTAAGGGAATCTTAGATCAAGAATGACAAAATATCCCGACGTGTCGGGACAAGAAATTAACTTTTGAGAGACTATCTGGTATCTGGATTTACTACTCCACTCAAATTAACTCATCGGCAACTTCGCTTTTCCGCAAAAAGTCAGGCGAAAGCGCCTTATTAATTGAGAATATTATTTTTTAAAAGGGGTTATCTATGGAAAAAGTATACGTATTTAAGGTTGCTTTGAAGTATCGGAAAAGGCTTTGGCGTCGCATCGAGATCAGAAGTGAACAAACACTTGGTAATTTTGATAATATCATTCGTGAAGCATTCAATCATGATAAATGGGATCATCTAAGTGAATTCTTTATGGAACGATGCTCAAAGGGAGGCTTTGGTGAAATCTATCCTGATGGAGGGGGCAGCGGTGCTAAAAAGCAGATTGAGCGACTTGGTTTATCTGAAGGTGACAAATTGGGGTACGTCTATGACTTCGGCGATGAAATCCATCATGTTCTTACTTTAGAAAAAATAATGGAGCCAGAAGAGGGTGTTAAATATCCTCGGATAATTTCGAAAAACAAGCCAAGTTATCACTACTGTGAGATGTGCAAGGAACAAGGGAAGAAGACAATTGCCAAATGGATTTGCATTGAATGCTCAGAAGATGATGGAAGAGAAGTGTTTTTATGCGAAGATTGCATAGAAGAGCACGAGGATCATTATGTAGATGAGATACTTTACTAATACATATTGGATGTTTACAAAAATCAAGGACGCACCTTTACCCAAATTTGCCTATCGCCGAACTTTTCCCCCGCAAAACGTTATGTTTCACCTGAAAATAGAACACGGATGATACGGATACTCACGGATAATTAGTTATGTTTTTTACTTTCTTCATATTATCGGCTATTTTCATGATTCTTTGTGTCGACTTGTCGGCATGAACGTTTCATTATAAAATCTGAAGAGTCAAAAAAAATAGTTGGAAGTATTAACCCTATAACGGAACTGGCAAAATTTGATACTATATATCGTTTTATAATTAATGGTACAACACAATATGAAGTATAAAAAACATTAAATTACGTAGTAGGGTTAAAATGGATAGACGAGATAGAATAACAAAAGCTCACGGCAGCGGTGGAAAACTCACTCACGATTTAATAAGGAATTTATTTGTCAAATATTTTAATAATAAGAAGCTAAACTCACTTGGCGATTCTGCTATTCTTGGAAAAATAGACGGGGAATTGGTTTTTACTACAGATTCCCATGTTGTTAAACCACTTTTTTATCCAGGTGGAGATATTGGGAAATTATCGGTTGCAGGTACAGTAAATGATTTGGCAGTTTGCGGTGCTAAACCGCTGTGGATTTCGTGTGGAATGATTATCGAGGAAGGATTTGAAATTGCGATTCTCGAAAAAATCGTGATTTCGATGAGAAAAACTGCTGACGATATTGGAGTTTCAATTGTAACCGGCGATACTAAAGTTGTGGAGCATGGAGCTGCTGATGGGATTTATATAAATACCGCTGGGGTAGGAGTTCTGCCGGATGGGGTGAATCTTTCACTTGGTAAAGTTTGCCCTGGTGATAAAGTTTTCGTAAGCGGCTACATCGGGGACCATGAAGCGGCGATAATTAGAGCACGTGAGGAATTTAATATTAATATCGATATTGAAAGCGATTGTGCACCGGTTTGTGATTTGACTTCGGAACTCGTTTCACAAATCCCGGATTTACGAGTTATGCGTGATCCTACAAGAGGTGGATTAGCTACAACATTGAATGAATTTGTTTGGGGAAGAAATTTTGGTTTTCGTATTTATGAAAATGATATTCCAGTAAGAGAAGTTGTGCGTGGGCTTTGTGAACCACTGGGATTTGATCCGTTGTATATGGCTAATGAAGGTAAAGTTGTTTTTATTGTAGGACCGGATAGCTCTGAAAAAGCATTGTCAATCTTGAAATCCAGTCCGCTTGGCAAGAATGGTAAAATGATTGGCGAAGTAATAAGTGTGCCTAAGGGGAAAGTATTATTAAAAACGCATATCGGCAGCGAACGTATTCTGGATATGCTGACTGGTGAGATGCTGCCGAGGATATGTTAGTCCCTTAATTCTCAAATTCTTGTTTTTTTGTGCCATAGGCATTCTCCGAAGGAGTCCTGCGTGACCTATCCCGAAAGGGATCCCTTTCCGAAGGAATCTTCGATCGGGACGTGACCTATGGCAAGTGGTTTGTGACTTTATAGACAGACTCTAATTAGTATTTTAAATAATCATAGATCATTCCCCAGCGCAGCCCTCTATTTGATATATGAAGTTCAGGTAAATTATACTTTTGCATTATACAGAGTGTAATTAAAGCACCCATTGGAATAATATCTGCCCTTTTGGGTGATAATCCTTTTAACAATTTGCGTTTTTCAAGAGTAATGCTATTGAAAAGAGACAGAAGCGCTTGAACGTCTTGAATTTTTAGAATTGATTTGTGAATTTTCTTGTGGTTACGTTTATTTACTTTTAGTTTGACTGCTTGAAGGGTAGTAATCGTCCCGCCAGACCCAACAGCATTTATTGACTTTTCAGGGATTGTTAATTCAGGCAGCATACTCATTACAGCAGATTCTGCCTCTAATTGTTCATCAGAGGTCATTGGATTGTTCTTAACGTATTTTTCTGTAAAACGGACTGCACCAATATTTAAACTTTTTATTAAACTAATATTTTTGCTTTTGCTATAAACAAGTTCCGTGCTGCCTCCTCCAATATCCATAGATAACAAATTGTTTGTAAAGTCTGGGAATTCATGTTTAATCGCCGTATAGATAAATTTTCCTTCGTCCTCGCCTGATATTATTTCCGGATAAATTCTCGTTTCTTTATATATGCGATTTATAAAATCAACTCCATTTATAGCATCTCTTAATGCACTTGTGGAACAGGCAAGAATATGGTCGACGCTGTATTTTTCTGAAATCTTTTTATACTTTTGAAATGTTTTCATCGTAAATTCAGCGGCATTTGGGTTGATTTTGTGGGTTTTGTCAATCTGGAAACCGATGCGTGTTATATTTGACTCAAAATACAGTTGACTTGGATTTTCATTTCTGTCAACGTCCACGATTATTAGAACAACTGAGTTGGTACCGAGGTCTATTGAAGAAATTCTCATACTGGGTCTTTCCATTTATCTAAAATTTGTAGCAAAGGAAATACTGTTGGACTGTCAAATCTAAATAAAGCCATTATTTTTAAGATTAGAACTCTAGCGAATATTTCAAAAATAAGTCCATCCATCTTTAAAAAGGCAAATCAATATCCTGAATCACCTGTCTATATTTAGAGTAAGACTTAAAGCAAATCTCTACAAAAGTACCAGTAAAATTATTGCCATATCCTGAATAGGAAATCATTTTTTCTCTCGTAAACATTTAAAATAAATTATTTAATTCAACAAAAATGTAAAAATGTAAAAAAACACTTTACATATATTAAAATTATGCTTAAAATAGAAACGTTCTCTACCAATGGTAGGGAATCTAAAAAGGTTTTAGCCGCTGAACCAGTATGAATCAGCGGCTTTTTATTTGCCATTTTGGGCTCCTCTTAATCATCTCTAAAGTTCTTTTCGAATCAGCTACATATGCAGTTACAAAAAATGCTCTTTTGAAGGATTTATGAAAGTGTATGACTACCACATAGTTTCCATTTACGATTGAAACACGACGATATCTGATATACCTTTTTTTGTTTTTATCCCATCCTATGTATAGTTCTGCTTTTTGGTCTTGTAATGTATGTTTTATCCAGTTCATCCTCTCTGCTCTCTTCCAGGAAAATATATCTTTAATACCACTTCTTTTGCTTCTTTCAAAAAATGCGTGGTCAAATTTGTTTTTATGAAAGAAAACAGGAATGTTATCAAACGTTAAAATTGGATTTCTGCAATAAAATTTTTTGAAATAAGTCCTGTAGTCATCTATTGATTCAAATTTTAATAAAGGTGGACAATCCACTACCAACCGCCTTGTAAGCGAATTTTGAATACATTAAACTTCTCTTCGCTCTTAGAAGTTGGTATAATTTCTTTCTTTAATCTATACTCTATTCTTTCAATAATTGCTAATTTACTTTGACTGGTAACGGATTGGTTAAATTTTGCATTTACTGCCCCGGTCAGAAGGTCTGCCAATTGTATCAGAATAACTTCCTTTGATGGTAATGCCTGTATACTGCGAATTTTTGATGATAAATTAGAATTGATCAAAACATTTTTTAGTACAGCTAGCCTGTCGGGAAGTCTATTCGTTTTTATATCTGTATATATCTCATACTCGTTAAAATCATAAATCCAGTTATGAATGAGTTGATAATAAAATTTGTAAAATCCTAATTCTGCATCTTCATCATGAAATAAGAACAGATCAACCTTTCGACTATCAATCAGAATAGTTCGGAATCTCATATTTTCGTTGCTGAAAAAATAGTCAATTAGTGAGAAATAAAATGGTAACGATTTAGCAGAAATTTTACTCCATTTGAACTCACCCCATACATTGTGCTTTTTTCTTAATCGTTTAACTATATCTTTTATATTATCTCTTTCTGAAGCAGGAATCCAAATACCACCAATGGATAAAAATGGTGGACTTTTTACACTACTAGTAAATAATTCAGGACGACACTCATCGCAGTAGATTTCAAAATTCACTTTATACCTTCCTCCACAATCGCAAACTCCTCCTCCGTAAGCCCATACAATGCATACACAAGACGACCCATTTCGGATTCGAGTTTACCGGTGTCTACCTGTAGGATGGCTTTTTTTGTTTCCATTAGTAGTCGCTCTTCTTATTATAGTTCATAACTTCATTATACTTTTCGTCATTTGATAATTCTTGGATTAAAAAATCAATCCATTCTTGTGAATATAAAAAAGTGTTGTAAGCAGATTTATAATCACAGTATTTCGAGTTAAAATTGTCTTTTGATTCTCTCACTTTAAAGTATCTCCAACACTGCAAATGCTCAGGTTGCGTTCTAAAAGTTTTATTAATATGCGGTTGTACTTTTTCTGATACTTGACCCGGCCTAAATATATATGGATCATCGTGAACAATTTTTTCTTTTTCAGCAATTACATTGATAGATTCAACATTGCCAATAAGTTTAAGAGTAGGTTCACCATCTTTTTCAACGAACTTCCCCTCTTGAATGAATTTCAGTTTTTGAATTAAATCTTCATCTATTAATATTGAAGAAGATTTCCCTTCAATTACACCTTCTACTGTATCCATAACAGCGGCATTTTCCGGACCAATACGACCTATTTTTAACATTAAATTTTGCCAAGTTTCCCGTTCAATAATAATTCTATTTTCTATTATTTTATTCAATTCTGCATATTTTATTTTTTCGGATCGGGCATTGTAACGAAAAAATATTTCGCCATTATTAAACCTATATTTATCAGAGCCACCATTTTTTATTGCTATCACTGGTTTTGTATCAGATTCTCTAACATAAAGTAAACCAAATTCTTTCCCTAATATATCTAATTTATTTTTCTCCCAATGAATAGCAGGAGAAAAACTATCATTTAATTGACCAGTCAATATTGCTTCATCAAAATTCTCAAAGTCATTATTTGTTAATCCTGATAGTATATGTGGTTTGTTTTCAACACCAAATACTATAAAACCACCCGAATGATTGGCAAAAGCACACATTGTTTTAAAATATTTTTCAAGTCTGCTTTCATGAAATGACTTTTTGAATTCAATATTAGTAGATTCTCGGGTAATCAAATAATCTTTGCCTTCTTTCAATCTAAATATTTGACTGATTGTATTTTCTGTAAATGGGTTTTGTGGATCAATCTTTATCATCCTATCTAACCTACACTTGCTTCCACAATTTTTATCTCTTCTTCTGTCAGCCCATACAACTCATACACAAGTTTGTCTATTTCCGCTTCAAGGGCGGCGGTGTCTACCCGCGGGTTGGCTTTTTTGCTTGTGAGAATTTGGTTGACTAAATTGATAAACGGTTTTTGCTTATATAAATTAATAATTCTGAAAGGTAATCGTTTAACTTTTCCTATTTTTACTTGCGGAAAAACTCTACCTGCTTCTCTTACATATTTATTATAAACAAATTTGATAAATTTCGAATTGAGAATCGCAAGGACATACTTTAAATCAATCGTATCTTTATATTGTTCTCTAATCCAAGCACATTGTAAGGTATTTCTAAATAGTTTCTTTTTTGTATCAATTGTAGAAATGATATATGATGCTGTTTGTCGCCAAAGAATTTTATTTGATTGTTCAAAAGCGTTGCTTGAAAAACTAACCGTTTCATCTTCTTTTAATACATTCTTATAGTTAAGATTGAATTCTTCATCTGTTTCTTCATTTATGTAGTAATTTTCGACCAATTTACCATACCAAACTTTAGCGCTATTTTCAAATCTGTTTTCACTTGTGTGTTGAAATATTCTTTGACGTAAATCATTTCCACCTTTATTTTTTAGGCCAATACCCGACCTATGATATTGGATTCCCCCATCTTTTATCACCAGTACATCATCGATATATATTTCACCTTCTTTTAATTGGTATAAATCAATAAAACTGTTATCCTCTTTGTCAAATATATTTTTTAAATGCACTCTGTTGAAAATCAGGCTTGAGAAATCACCTTTAAACTGATTAGTCTCATTTATCAGATCTGATAGTCGAATAAAATAATCATCATTTGAATTATTTATCAATATTGCGATACATACAGGAACTACTACTTCAGGAAATACGCCTTCTCCTAAATTTATAATAGTTTGGATTTCATAATTATTTAACAAGTATGTCCGTATATCTTTATATCTTGGTTGTGTCAAGAATGTATTTGGAGTTATAAAAGCCAATGTTCCTTTTGATTTTGTTATTAGAAGACCTTTATGGTAAAATATCTTATATATTTCTGTATAATTCTTAATTGATTCAATATAAATTTTTCGGAAATATTTAATTTTATTGTCAATATTTGCACCATATGGCGGATTGGCAATCACCACATCAAACCCACCCTTTCCCCTGAATATATCAGCAAAATAGAGTCTCCAGGGGAAGAAAGGGCGTTCTTTATTACCATGAGTCATCTCCTTTAGTTCATCTTCAATTTGCTCAAAGTCAAACCCACCGTGTTTTCTATAGATTTTTGCTTTTTCCTCCTTAACGTAAGTGGTAAAAGTTTCGCCTTTTAATTGTTGAGCATCTATTTTTATTTTATCCAATTCTTTGAAGTAGTTAGATTTCTGCCTTTTCAATTCATAATGAAAAACGTTTAAAATGGCTTCTTCCACTTCTTCTTTTAGTTTTATCTTATCTCCGGGATGAATTGAATTAAACAGTGCATGCTGCTTATCATGCAATTCAGTTATCAACCTATCCAGTTCATCATCAGTATCCTTAAAAAGACTTCCATTATTTTCTTTCTTTTTCAGCTCTAATGAAATACCGTGGAACTCTTCAATCAGGCTATTGCCCTGCATAATTTTGAAGTCAAGGTTTGGCAGAGGTTGAATTGTGTGATAATCTTCCTCATCCACAACCAATGAAAGCCAGAGTCTCAATTTTGCGATTTCAATAGCCCCGGGATCAATATCTACACCATGAAGCGATTCC
The DNA here is from genome assembly GCA_964441235.1 of uncultured bacterium. GTDB lineage: Bacteria > Fidelibacterota > UBA2242 > UBA2242 > UBA2242 > BS750m-G69. The sequence goes on from CAYTUQ010000006.1 coordinate 73,896, forward strand.
TCTATGCAGTGACGTTTCAAGTTATAAATGGTTCTGTCATGCTGAGCCTGTCGAAGTATGCCATCGTTTGCGTCGCCCTTCGACGGGCTCAGGGTGACGCTCTCCGATAGATAGATCGTTAGTACATTTCTTGCTTTTAAGATTTCATTCATCATTCCTACAAGAAAAGCTCCTGAACCTGCAGCTGGATCGCAAACTTTAATTCTTTCTAATTTTTCATCAATCAGTTTGGCATTTTCCTTAATGCTTTCAGGTATTTTAGATTCCTTGTAATTTCCATTATAATCCTCTTTTTCAGCTGTTTTTTCCATACGCAGTTCTTCATATTCTTTTGCTATTTCACCTTTTCGAATAAGCAGCTCGATATCTTCTTTTTTAACTAAGTCTTCACATTCCGTAGATAAATAATTTATAAGGCTCTCTTGACACATATAGTGAACGATGGTTCGAGGAGTATAATATGTTCCTTTGCCTTTTCTCAAATTTTCCGGAAGGAGATTTTCAAATACTTTTCCAAGCATCTCCGGGTCTACAGCAACCTCTTTATCCAGAGGATCGTCTTCACGAACTGTAAAGTTATAACGGTTAAATGTTTCAAGAATTTCAGTAAATATATCATTATCTATAAGTATTTCAGTTTCAACCCAATCATAGTCATTCATCGGTTCGAAAAGACCGCCATTCAAAAATGGAATTTTACAGTCAAGTCTGTCATAATAATCACTGCGTCTATCTCCATTATTCAAAGCACTGTAAAAAAACGGTTCCAGGATGTCGTCGAAAAAGTTTTTATATTCGCAATACTGCTTATCAAACAATTTTTGCATAAAGTTTTTTGGACCAGTGCCCCATTCTTTATAGTTACCTTCTTCATCTCGTTCTACGCCTAACCATCCTTTTTTCTGTACGAAATATAGAAAGACTATCTGACCGAGTAGTTTTTTAGCAAAATTAGCAGTATCAATGGATTTTTCCCCAAATTCGGCTTTAATCTTTGCATCCTTTTCAAGTATAACATCAAGTTCTTTAGTTAGATTTTCAAAAAGACCACGGTAGTCCTTGTAGAACTGTTTGGTAACATTATCAACGCTAAAAGATTTTTCAATATCAGCAAGAGTAGGATTCTTTTTATCATTCTGCAGAATATCAATAAGCTGCGCTTGTGCGGTATGGTTAGGTTCATTTTTACCTACCAGATATGAATATCTTTTGGCGGGTGTTAGCTCTTCGCGAACCTTTATTTTACCTGTTTCAGATTCTTCCAATCGATATTCCATCTTAACAAACGAGAATCTCCAATCGTCAGGATTGTCAGTATGATATCCAATAAGAGCGGCATCCTTTTCATTACGATTTTTTAAGTAATCTGCAACAAAATTTCTTAGCATGGTTCGTGAGCGTTCAAGAGCCCATGGGTTTTTAAGATGGACAATCAAAACATCAATCTTATCTCCGGATGGTTCTGTGTATGTACCAAGTCGTCTATATTTACGGATATGATTTTTAAATGAATCTTTGATGTATTGACCTGAAATGTAATTAAATGCTTTTCCCTCGTTTAAATCATTTAGAAAATTAATTGAGAAATTTCTAAAACGTTCTTCGTTGAAGGGGTAGTTAAAAGTATTTTCTATCATATTTTGTGCTGTTTTTATATCCATTAATCTACCACATAGTTTATGTTTTTAATTTTTTCAATAATAACTCTGGGGCTGTATATAATTAAAAGTGGAAAAACTGCTGAAGCAGTTAAGCAAAGGGGAATTCTTCATACACCAGACTAAAGTCTGGTGTTGACTTAAACTATTAATATGCAATAATGTAAGATAACACTCGAATTTATTCTGGTAATATAAAATGTAAAAAAAACATCTAACCGATTCATCGGTTTCCCTTAATTTATAGACAGAAACTATATAAAATACAATTAGCCAATTTCGAATTACCCGCATTTGATAAACTGAAGAGAGTGCCTTCTTCTGCAATTCGATATTTATATTTTCAATTACTTTTAATAACTGTGTAAGTTTCATTTTTTCTTATTAAATATTCAGAAAGGATAATCTCTCTTTTTATTAATTCCATCGTTTGTCTTGTATGTTTTAATCCCAGTAAATTATAGGGGATATTCATTTTCAATATGCCCAGCACTTTAAGTGGATTCTTTTCCTCCTCAATAGCTCTCTTAATCCTCTTTGATGTATTAAGAGGAATTATACCATCATCAAAAGCAGACATTACTAACTGTATATATTCTTCATCTTCATCCGTAAAACCATAAAAGTTCTTAAACTCTTTTACCTTCAAGCGTGAAATAACATATCTTTCATTTGAACGACCACCTCCTGATCGGGCAGGTTCTATATCTTCAATTGAAGTCAGCAACTCAAATTTGGTTTTATTTTTATCTAACATAGGATAATATGCCTTTGGGATATTTTTTCTTTTTGTATCCTCACTACATTCGAAATAATCTACTGCATCAAAGAACGGTATTTCTTCAGATTGTTCACCATTGGTTATCAGGAACTTCTTCAATTTTCCTTTTCGGAAAAAAGTTACTAATTGATCAGAATTCTCATAAGATTGCCTTCCAGAGCGGGATTTTTTGGGTAACCGTTTTATCTTTTCAAATAATTCTGGATGCTTATCTCGAATTTCACGAATGAATTTTAAGTATTCAAGCTCTGAGCGTTTATCCTCCTCTTCGCCCTCATAAGTTTTTTTATTTGATAATTTTTTATAAAGGGTATCGCCAAAGAGCTCATAGGTCCCAGGTACTTCTTCTTCCGTAAGGTATTTTGCATCTTCTCCAAGTGTATCATGAAAAGCCTGGATTTTGGCTTTGATATTGTCTTCAAGTCCGAGATGAGCATCCGATTCGGCGGTAGGGAAAAAATTGAAAATTAAAATATTTGAGTGTTTGGTACCAACACGGTTTATACGCCCTACTCTCTGAAGCACTTTAGTTGGGTTCCATGGTAGGTCGTAATTAAGAATTATGTTTGAACGATGCAGATTAACTCCTTCTGATAATATATCAGTACTTATTAAAATTCGTATTTCATTTTTTTGCACCTTATTATTCGGATCATAATTTTCTTTGATTAGATCACGAGCAAATCCAGTTGTTTTTCTTCCACCAGAGAGAATACCGCCTTCGCTTGAATATGAAAGAACTTCATCTGGGAATTCTTTATTAAGTTGACCTTGCAAATAGTCACCAGTTTCTTTAGACTCACTGAATACAACTATTTTATTTCCTTTTAATTCACTGTTTGATTTTAATTCATGAATAAATTGCTCTAATTTCGGATCGGTGTTAACATTTTTCCATAATTTTTGTATTTTTCCCAATAAATCTTGGTCGGCTTGAAGATCAAGGATATACTCTGACTTGAATTCATCTGAGTCATATTTATCTAATTTATTCTCGTCAATAAGTCTTTGTATCTTTTCATCATTGTCCTCATTAAGAAGATCATATACATTGACCTTTTTGCTTATTAAAATTGTTCCTTCACTAAACATATTAATAAATTTTTCATAAGATTCTATAAATCGGCCCAGGGTTTTTCGAAAGGCATAGAAACTACTCTCAAGCCTTTTTACTAAGATACCCTTCATAAATCCACCGATATTTAATTGACTCTGTTTATCAAAATCGGATATTTTCTTTTTAAGGTACAATAAAGGTATATATCGTGAATATTTGAACTGCTTAAGTAGTTCTATAGTTTGGTTAAATATGTCTCCTGTTTTCTCTTCAAACTCGTAAACTATTCGTCTTGGATCTTCTACATCCGGAAATAAAACTCCCCTTTGTTTAATATCCTCACTGAAATATTTGATAATTTCCGTTCTAGTACGACGGACCATTATATATTTCAGAACTTTTTCACGGATTTCTTTCGATCCTTTCTTTATTAGTTGAATATATTCAGGATCTGATTTCTTATATTGCTTTAATGGTTGAATCAGATTTTTGAAGAATCTTTCCAGATTTGTAATCCCCGGAATAGTAGACCTTTTAGGAATTTGGAATAATTTTAACTGGCTGAAGATATCTTGAAATGTGTTATTTAGTGGAGTAGCAGTAACCAGTATAATCTTTTTCCCAAAACATATCTGATGAAGTTTTTCAAACCCCTGGGTATATTCGTTGCGAAATCTATGAGCCTCATCAATGAATATATATTGGTATTTTTCAAAATCTCTTTTTAACAAGTGGTCAAGTTTTCCAAGAGATTCTATTTTATATTTTTTGACCCCAAAGTCACGGAATGTGTCATCCCAATACTCTAATAAGATTGGTGGACAGATGACCAGTTTGTATCCAGGTAGTTGTTGAGCCAGTAAAGCTGATATATAAGTTTTCCCCAACCCTACAACGTCAGCCAAAAAGATACCATTATACCCTTCCAGGATTTTTTTTGCTGAGGCAACAGCTTGCTTCTGGTATATAAGATCAAGATATCCTTCTGGAAGATTTAGCTCTACATCCCTATCTGCATTGATATCTTCTTTTAGATATTCATATAGCATTTTGAGATATAGATGATAAGGTGAAATATTTTCGTTTAGCCATGTTCTATTCCTAATAGTATCTACGTACTCTCTGGAAACATCTACACCATTTTTCCAGAGTTCTTCAAACTGATTTAAAGCGAATTCAACATCTGTTCGGCTTTTTAGCTCTACATTGAATTCCCGATTAGCAATCAGCCCACTTTCTGAGAAATTACTGGAGCCGGTTATAACACGTCCAAAATCCCTATCTTCAGAATGGAAACGATTGATATAGACCTTTGCATGTAGATTTTCACCTGGATAAACACGTAACTCTAATTTTTTCCCATTTCCCCCTCTTTTTTCATCTGTTTCTTTTTCAAAGCAGTCAGTTGTTAGAAACTCAATGAACTTTTTAATTCCTATTTCGGTTCTATAGGTATCTTCAGATTTTTCCATATCCGATGTTGTTCGCTGAATAAAAATGTCCTTTGTTTTACTGTGAGAATAAAAATCCAGATGCTTTTGTGTCCTAGATGCTTCTATAATTTCATATGCTTTTCGGTCAATATTTAAGCCTACTAAAATTCGTATTTTTTTAATATCCTCAAAAGATTCATATAGCTTATAGAAACCACTTGTCCTGAAATATCCGACTAAAATATCAAAATACTGGGCATCTTTCAGGGTTTTTCTAAAACGGTCAAGTAATGTAGAACCGGGTTCATTTGTGAAAAATCTAGTATCGGTAAACTTCATTTTTATTCCTATTTATAATTGGAGTTTTTTTTGGCATATATAAACAGGCTCTTTTTTGCTCTTCTTGTTATTAATATACTTACAATAAATGGCTTTTTACAATATTAATATTTGCTACTCTTAAGAATATTTAAATTCATCTCGAAATAGTTTACATAATTTCAGGAGAATTTAAAACTTTATCAATAAGCTCTAATTTTACAAGATTCATAATGTTTACAACGACCTGGCAATACCTCTTAGAAGTGATGAAGCCATAAGTAGTCTTACAAGTGGGTTTGAAAGGGGAAATGGAGTAATATTGTAAAGTTGCATTGCCAAGTTTTGAATTGTTTTATTCCTGATAATAAATCCTATTGTAGATTTAATGAGGGAGGTTTTGAAATTGACGTCATCGATTTTGCAATTTAAAAAACTTAGACCGTAGAGTTTAGCCAGTTCAGGATGCTTTTTTATTAAATATGGTACAACCTTTTCTCCGAATTCTTCAATGATATCCAATGTCTGTTCAATAGTTCTGTAATGATGGTGCATTACTAAAATTGACGGATCGTAATACAATCCTTCAGGATAATACCTCCAAACCCGATAGGAAAATTCGGTGTCTTCACCTCCATACATTTTTATGTTTTCATCGAATAAACCTGCTTTTCCAAAAGCTATTTTCTTAATCGATGTGTTATTAAAAATGAAGGCGTTGAAAGGTATGGGCTTGTTTATATCAAATTTGGTTGCACCACGCTTAGATTCGTACAGATACCGTTGATATTTATCGTAAGGATTTTCAATATCAGGTATAATGGAACCTAACACTCCAATTACACTGTTTTTTCTGTGGAAAGTAACATGCTTTTCGATAAAACCTTTTTCAACTTCCATATCAGAATCAAGAAAAATTAAAATGTCTCCCTTTGCATTTTTGATTCCAGTATTACGGGCTGCTGCCAGACCACAATTCTCTGAGTGGTGAATTACTTTAAATAAATTTGCTTCTGGTAAAGAGCTTAAGATTATACTTGTATTATTAGTTGATCCATCATCAACAATAATAATTTCATATTTTTCTGAAGGGTAAGTCTGTTTAGACAATGATTTTAGGCAAACTGTAAGTGTTTTCCCAGAATTATAAGCAGGAACAATGACGGAAACATTCGGTTGCATGAAATTCAATATTATTTCTGTAAAATGTTTTCAAGTCTAATTACAATACTGTCCCATGAATAGTTTTTCACTAATTCTATCCCCTTCTGTGACAAATTGTTACGAAATTCCGTGTCGTTTAAGAGTAATAATACTTGATCCGTTAATGACTTGACATCTCCTATATCCGAAATCAGAGCGTTATTTTGGTGAACAAGATATTCTCTCACCCCTCTGTTTCCAGTTGCCACTATAGCACATCCACAAGCCATTGCTTCCATAACCGGAAGTCCCCAGCCTTCCCAATAACTGGTGTGGAGAAATATTTTCGAGGAGTTATATAAATTACGTAATTCCTCAACCGATGGTCTTATAACAACTTTTATCCAATCTGGAATTTTATGAATGGGTTTTCTGGGAGCAATCAGGACTGCTTTAATATTTGGGTTAGCTCTTTTGGCTGATTTAAGAACTGATAATCCATCTTTAGCGCCTTTGATCTTGTGATGATGGTAAAGCATCATTATGTGGTAGGGATGTTTTTCTTTAGGGTTAATTATAAAGAATTCGTTCGAGTTTATTGCATTACCCAGAGGACCATATCCGGATTCACCTAATTTTTTTAGGTCATCTAATATCCATTGAGAGATAGCAATCTTTTGCATTGGCAGATGGTAAGTTTTTAGGATTTTTCTTCTGTTTCTGAAATATGTTTCAAAACTCTGAAGTAAGTAAAATTTTTTACCGTGAATTTTAGGAAGTTTATTTACACTTTCTGCTATTTGCCAACCAACCGCAATAATTGCATCTCCCTCAGGAATGTATTTTGAAATGACTTTTTTAACTACTAAAACATTGACGTAGGGATTAGGATTGTAATAGAGTTCATTATTTACTTTTGTTAATTTGTCGTAAGTGTTTCTAAGTAATTTTTTGAAAGAAGAAAAGCGATTTTTGCCTAATTCAACCGGATAAATTAACGTAACGACATGTCCTTTATCTGCAAGTCGATTAGCATATTCGTGAACGACTTTCACTCCGCCCATTGGAATTTTTATAAAGCCCGGTAATATAAAAGTGATTCTCATAATTTTATATTTTCAATTTTCGATTGTAAATTGTAAATAGTCAATAGACCCTGTACGCTCCTTCGTCGCTACAGGGCAGGCAATAATCAATAATCTCTACGAGCCGTAGGCAATTGCCAACCCTAATTCCGATTCATAGTATTTATACAACTCCCTAATTACATTCCTGTAATCATGGTATTTTTCTACCCACTTACGGCTTTCTGTACTTTTTTGCATTAGAATGTCGGGATTTTCAATCAGTTCTATTAACTTTTCTTTTAAATTCAAGGTTTTGGCATTGACAAATGGATGGTCGGGAATAAAATTTTCATAAGTTGGATTTAAATAAGTAACACATACCAATCCCATTGAAAGCGCTTCCAACGAATTCATTCCATAACCCCAAGCGAAATCTGTAACCTGGTCAATATAAATATCCGACTGGCTTTTTAACTTTAGTGTGACAGAGTGAGGTTGATTTTCGATTAAGATAAATTTTATGTTATAAGATTTTTCAAGTTCTGTACAGACTCGGATTATTTCATTAGAACCTTTGATAAGACGATTTGTAGTTGCATGACAAATTGTAATTTTTTTGTTAATAGAAGTCTTAGGCTTAAATGCTTTTACATCAAAAGGCAGAAAGATATATTTCAAATTTGGATGTCGGAATGTCAGATCAAGTTCGCTAGTCAGGTTAAGATCACTTATTTTGTCCATTGCGGGAATGACGCCCCTATTTCTCATGTCCTGACCATGGTAGTGGCAGATAATCTTTTTACTTCGTTTTTTCATCTTTTTAGCAAATCGTGCATCTCTATAGAAATCTGTTCCCCATTCAAAATGGTAAACATCGAAATCCTCTAGATCATATTTTTTAATTGCGTTTTCAATTTTTGGCTGCCAGATTTTTTCTCGAAGATTGAATAACTTTTTTTGCCATGTGGGTGGATTCCAGATTGGTGGATTTCCTCCTATGTCTTTCCACGGGGTTTTTCTTTCAACATATTTTGTGAAGATTATTCGCGATTTCAGAAACCACGGCTTTGCTGCAACGAGAGGAAGATTTAGTAAAATATCTTCCTCATAACCACCTGCCGTTTTGAAAAATGTAACATAGCAGCACTCATTTCCCATTAATCTATGAGCACGCTGCCAGTAAGTTAGAACCCCAACTGTATTTTCCGGAGAAATGTAGAGTATTTTTAACACTTTAATACTTCTTCGTAAATATCATACAATTTATTTTCCATAAGTGACCAATTATATTTTTCTGAAACTGCTTCTCTTCCATGCTTACCCATTTGTTCCATCAATTTAGGGTTTTTTAATAGATAATTTATCGTTTTGCCCAAATTTTCTGCGGTTGGTGGATCTATCAAGATCCCTGATACAGTTTTTTCAATAAAGATTTCAGTAGATGGTACACGACAACCGAGTACAGGAATTCCCATAGCCATGAATTCAAAAGGTTTGATTTGAATAGACCTTTTTAATGATTCATTTGGTGCCATTGATGAAAGCCCGATAGTTACTTCTTCTAAGAGATTGGGAACCTGATTATATGGAATGGGTTTTCTATATTCAACAACATCTTCGAGATGATTTTGCTTAATTATTCGCTCAAGTTGAATTTTGTACCAATCTGTAATTCCACCGACAATAAGTAATTTAGCATTGGGGAATTCTTGTTTTACGAACGACATTGCTTTTAGCATAATGTCAATATTCCGTGCCGGTACAAGGTGACCATGATATAGAATGATTTGCTCCCTTTTCTTTTTTGTTTTCTTAGATAATAGAAGGAAAAGATTTAAAGTTGGGTAATTATAAATAAGTGAAATCCGTTCGTGGAAAGGTTTAAAGCCTTTTGCAACCCAGGGTGTGACGGTTATAATATGATCGACGAAATGAGAGCCGAACCATTCCAAAGATTGGGCGAAGATAGCCAAGAGGAATTTTATATATTTTGAATGACGAGAAAATTCCACAAAGAAAAAATATACTGTTTCGTGAGCATCATATATCACTTTTTTATGATATTTATATTTTAGGCAAAGGGCAAAAGGTAGAAATTCAAATTCATGGATATGATAGAGATCGGCGTTTATATTTTTTGCTGCTTTAAAAGCGTGAATAAGATTTGAAAAGAAATTGCCTTCTTTAAATAGAAAAAATTTTACACCATTTTTTTCTTTGATTTTTTGCCGTTCAGGCGCAACGATATTGATATCTCGATATTTCCTTATTAAAGAGTATGCTTCCTTATAGAATATCCGGTCATCAAGAGGGTTATGACCTACTGTTATATGACAAATGCGAGGCGATTTCTTCATTTTCTACTTTTATGTGGAATTAGGACTTTGAGTGCTCCAATCTCATCTTTTTTGAAAAAGCCAGAGATTTTAAGCAATAGAGGAAAGGCAATTACAACGAAAATTCTGATAATTATTTGCGGCTGGAAGACGTAAGTTGGAATTCCAACTGCCATAGCAAGGACAAATAAAAGTGCAACTCTTCGAAACTCATAAGGCACTTTGAAAAGCCGTTGTGAAACTACCAAGGTTGATGAGGCTAAAATTATATATCCAAAAAGCGATGAAAATGCTGAACCTAAAATACCGAGAAAAGGAATTAAAATAAAATTTGCTGCCACGTTTGCAGTTGCAGCTATTATTGTTATATAAGCAAGGTATCGCGTCTTTTTTTCAAAATATATACCAGGTAGAAACACCTGGTTAATACCTAAAAACACATATCCTAAAAGTATTACTGGAACCAATGGTTCACATGCCTGAAATTCTGTGCCAATAAGGTAAAAACTTCCAAATTTAAGGTGAATAATTTCATGAATAAAAGCTGTTAGTAATACCCAGAACGAAAGAGTAACAAGAACAAAGTATGTAAGAACACGCGAGAAAAGAAGGCGCGATGATTCCTTTTTTCCTGCTTTCAGGAAGAATGGCTGCCAGGCATAATAAAAAGCAGTACATACTAAAAGCATAAAAGTACCCAATTTGAACCCGGCGCTGAAGATACCAACTGCTTCTAAACCGATAAGGTGTTCAATTATATAGCGATTTAACATTTCCATAGTAACTGTTGCTAAACCTACTGGAATAAATGGGAGCCCAAACAGTGCAAGATTCTTAGCTGCAGAACTGGAAAATGTGAATTTAATTTTGGGAATTGTAAATGCATAAAGAATAGTAGCGGTTACTGCTGAAGTGATCATATTACTTTTGAAAATACCTTCAACACCCATTTTAAGGAAAGCAACAAAGTAAATATTCAGTCCAAAGGTAATGAGAACATTAATAAAGCGTATTCCCATGAACTGGAAAGGTTTTTCCTCAAGCCTTAGCAGTGCAAAAGGTACATGACATATACAATCAAAAAATAGAATGAATGCTGTATATTTTATAAGAAATGAATAATCAATACTTGATAGCAATGTCTTCCCGAGAGCTGAACTAAGGGAATAGATAATACAGCTGAGAATTAAGCTTGTCAGTAGCGATATCCAAATTGCTGTGGATAATATATTAGTCTTCCAGGAACGGTTAGAATCTTCACTATAAAATCGCATTAATGCTGAGTCTAAGCCGTAGTTATAGATGATATTCATAAAGCCAAGAAATGCGAATACTAAAGCTGCCAGACCATAGTCATTTGGGGAAAGCAGATTTGTGTATAGTGGTAATAAGAGAAAAGTAACAAATCTTGTTAGAATTGTTCCAACACCATATACGAGAGTTTGTTTGGTTAGAGATCTAATAGACGCTGAAATTTTATAATTTCCCTTTATTAAAAATTAGTTAGATATTTTTTAATTAAAGATAAATGATAGCAATATATTTATAGAATGGTGGGGTATCTTAAATTTTATATAGTTACTCCCTTATAAATCGAGCACTAATGTATCACGTAGAATTCCGCTGGAGCCAAAACCCTCTTTAAAACGGGCAAGTCCAAAATTTGGTTCCATATTAACGGTAAAAATTCCGAAATCGAGATATTTGAATCCCTTGTTGATACAGCGATTGATTATATGGTAAAAAAGGATATTCACCCCCCGGTATTTTTGTTTTGATTCATCATGACTTATATAAAAAGCGAGAGAAACGTCCTGATTGCAGTCGAACATTACAACTCCGGCAATCATTTCATCATGTATATAGGCGCTATATAGAAAGATTTTATCAGGAAACAGTTTTTTTAATTTTACTAATTCCTCAAGAGTGTGAGTTGGTTGAACATTGTGACGTATTTTTAGATTGTTTTTCAATATTTCGTAAAAACGTTCCCATTCATCTGATTCACGAACTTCAACTCCAAGTTTTATTGCCCTTCTGAAAGCTGTACGATTGGTTTGCTTGAATTTACCAACATTTCCCGCAATACTGCTCTCTGTTGAAACCACGCTTGATACTTCTCGCTTCAGATATTTAAATCCATGCTGAATAAGGGCAAAATCAATATAATTTGAAAGCCTATGATTGTAAATGATCGGGGGAAGAGTAATTAAAATTCTTTCAAATTTATCATCTTTTGCATATTTAACGAGATTTTTTACAAGAGAATATGAGTCTGAGATAGAAAGACCTTCTTTGTAAACGAAACCTCCGTAACTGGCACCGCGATGAGACTGAAGAGTCTTTTTTCCATCCCAGTTTCCACAAACAGCAGGGAAAGTGGCGAACATCTTATTGTTTTTATTGAATATCAGAGAAGCATCTTTAAATCTTCCCTTAGGATGATAAGACAGGAATTTTCTTGTATGAAATATAGTACCGTTTACGCTCTCCCAGACAAATTTGTCCCAGTTTTTAAAATATTTATCTTCGTATGGTTTAATAGAAATTGACATATTGTTTCAATAAAATCGAGAAGAATTTAAAGTTCTTACAACTGTAAATCAAAATATTTTCTGAAGTTTTACTGATGTATTTGAAGAAATTCAATGAAATTAAACTACCTCAGAGCACACAGGAATAGAAAAGCCCGTTTTAATCCTTGATATTCATCGGGATCAATCAAACCGGGGATGTCACCCTGAGATACGTCGAAGGGTGACTTGTGGCAAAATCTCATATTTCCCTATCCTGATAAATCGGGGTCAGGCAATTAAAAGTTCATATTTCGACAAGCTCAATATGACATTATGAGCTAAGTATGACAATTGCCACTGCGGGATGAAAACAGATTTGGCTCTACATTCTGCACTTTGAAATTTTTTAGTTGCGTTAGGTCTTATCCTAAAAAACCTGATAGGTTTAAGGGGTAAGCTTTTGACTCAACTGAAAAACCTGTTTTTCCTGACATATACTCTATCATTTTATAAACTGGAGATATTTTCTTTGAGCACAGCCGAAACCTCATCCTTGAACTTTTTTAGCATACAGTCTGATTTCATCAAAGAGTGATCATGTGAGTGGATTACGAATTCCCGAATCTATATGATATGAAAATCCTTGCCGGGCGGAATTTTTCCCGGGAATTCAGTAGCGATCCGGACGTCCTGGTTCTTAATGAAACCGCGGTTCAGTGGCCAGAATTCGAATCACCCGAAAATGCGATCGGTAAGCAGATCAACTACTGGGGTAAGATATATAACGTCATTGGTGTCACTGCCGATTATCATCATAAGTCACCAAAAGCAGCTTTCGAACCAACCATTTTCCGCTTTATGACCAATAGTCATCGCGGTATGTATTCCGTGAAAGTGAAATCAACCGATGTGTCTACCACATTCAAACAGATTGAAAGCACCTGGAAAAACTTTTTTCCCGATAACCCCTTTACCTTTTTCTTCCTGGATGAATATTTCAATGAACAGTATTATGCCGATGAACAATTCGGGAATGTGTTTCGTACATTCACCGCTTTGGCGCTCTTTGTAACCTGTTTAGGGATATTTGGATTGACCGCCTTTAATGCCAGTCAACGCAGAAAAGAAATCGGAATCCGAAAAGTATTGGGAGCCAGCGTGCCAACTATCGTAGTGCTCTTGGTGAAAGACCCGTTATATTTAGTTGCCTTATCAACTATATTAATGATGCCGGCCTCATTTTTTCGGAATACGAAACTGGATGCAGGGTTTTAATACACGTATAGAAATAGGCATTTTTCTATTTCTTGTCCCTATGTTGATTTTAGTCGCTATTACCGGTTTAACAGTTGTTTTTCAGTCGCTAAAAGCTGCACCTTCAAATCCAGTGGAGTCAATCCGGTATGAATAGTTTTTATTTTCTGTCATCCAGACAGTGACAACCGCAGGCTGGCGACGAAGTATCCCCACAGGCCAGCGTGAACATTATCTTCAACTTAACTCTTCCCGGGGCTACGCCGGCAAAAGTCAAGTTTTAGATCTCATCGCAATGCTCTGACTTGTGATACTTATTTGACTGATCGTTCAAATAAACACTTGACAAAACCAACTTCAATTCATATATTTTGACTGAACGGTCAGTATAATTGAAAATCTCAAGATGACAAGAAAAGAAAAAATAGACGTAAAACAAAAAATCCTCGATACTGCGGAAGTCCTTTTTGCCGGCAGAGGCTTCGACGCCACCGGAATCGATCTCATTGCCAAAACCGCAGGAATCACCAAGTCGCTGATCTATTACTATTTTAAAAGCAAGGATGAAATCCTCATGGCTCTGTTTGACATCTTTGTAAAAAAAACCGTCGTAATAAAAAAGAAAATCGTCGGCGCCTGGATGGCAGAGACGACCCTCGGTGTTGATAAAATCATCCGCGATTACTCTTTACCCTTTATGCTGGAAAATAAAAATATTATTAAAATCGTTTTTACCGAATCAATTAAAGACGTCAGTGAAGTGCCTCATCTAAATATTTTCAAGTACTTCGATCAGAATTTCAATGCCGGTTATGAAATTTCTGAAAAAATGGGACTCAAATCGAGGAAAAATCAGCAAGATATGATCAGCGGCTTTTTCCTCTTTTTTGCACCGCTGTTTTCCTTTGTGATTTTCAGTGACGAGTGGTGTGACTACTATAACATGGATATGAAAACAATTACAAATCTGTTTGCAGATTCTATTGGAAAACTATACTCAGCCTTTGCAAAGGAACAGATTCAAACAATTACTCTCAAAGAAATGCTAAAGAATAATTCAAGAGAGTAAATATTTCACATCAATTGTTTGAACAGCAAATCGCACGAATCGGTAGTGTCAAAAGTTTATGAAAAAATTATGAAAAACATGTTAATGACAAATCCCCGTAATCCTTTGACTGTCTTGACCTTGAGCTATGTTGAGGGCTCCGCTCAAGGCAGTCAAAGGGGGGAGGTTTAATATATGACCTATGTCACCTTAATTAACAATTAGTTATATGTGTTTTTAATGGAAAATTTTTGACAATACTCACGAATCATTTAGGGAGGTATTATGAAAACGGAAGAAAAAATGATGACTGCCATCGCGAATTTCGTAAGCCGTTTTTACAAATGGATACCCTTAGCAGCACTATTGCTTTTTATTCTCAGTATCATTTCCGCCAGTAATATCGAAACAAAAACTGAAATCAAAAACCTGATGTCAGACAAGGACCCCCTGGTTGCCAGCTATATCGAAGTGGACTCGGTATTCGCCGGCGGCGCGACGGTCATGATTACCATTGAGGGGAACGATAAAATCCGCATGGGACAGTGCGCCGAAGATTTTGTCGCGGCGCTGCGAGCTAACCCGGAAATCATGGAAGAAATCAAAGCCATCAACCTGAAAATCGATCGGCAGTTCATTGATGACTGGGGATTGATGCTGCAAAAGGCTAAAGACCTGGATAAAACAGCAAAGACCTTTTCAGAACTGAATCTCCTGCCATTTATCAAATCGCTAAATAATTCTTTCGAAGAGACATATACCAGCGACGAAGCAGAAGATGAGCTGGAGACCAACAAGCAGGAAAACGACGCTGTGGCGACACTCGGACAGTTGGAAACTTTCTTTACATTGCTGAAAGAATATTTGGAAAATCCGGAATCTTTACCGGTTGAGGAACAGGGAAAAGTCCTCGCCGAAACTTTCATGTACGGCGATCCATACGGATTCAACCACGATGATAGTATGTTGCTGTTTACAATTACGCCACGTTTCAGCTCGATTGAATTCGATAAAATTTACGCGATGATGGAGGTGATCAAAACTATTCAGGCGGACATAAATGAGAAATATCCCGACCTGCATGTCAGCTATACCGGGGAAATTCCGATGCAGAGCGATGAACAGGACGCGCTGGGCTTCGACATGCTGGTGCCTTCATTGGTCGCCATCGTTCTGATATTGCTCCTGTTTATTTTTTCATTCAGTCAGCTGCGCTCGATTTTCTTCATTCTGCTGGTCCTGATCACAGGAATCGTTTTTAATTACGGCTTCATCGGCATCACGATTAAGGAAATCAATATGCTGACCAGCATTATGGGAGTGCTGCTGATCGGACTGGGCGTGGATTACGGTATCCAGATCGTCACCAATTTCACCACATATCGGGAGGATGGCTACGAACCTAAAGAAGCATTACGCCAAACCTATTTGAAAGCCGGTATGGGAACCATGCTGGCGGCGCTTACGACTGCTCTGGCATTTTTTGTTATGTCGGCCACCGGCACCAAGGCATTTGCTCAGTTCGGAATTATTATGGGTACCGGGATCATCAACTGTTTCCTGGCAATGTTCATCATCCTGCCGGCCATGCTGCTCTGGTGGGGCAAAAAGGATTTGAGCAAGACGCATTTGCCAAACATCAATTACCGGTTTCTGGCAAATCTTGGTAAAAAAACCTTTGGCCATCGCACATTGACCATTATCATCGGAACAGTTGTGACTATCGGATTATTTGCCGCAATTTTCCTGAATCGGATGGAATACGATATGATGAAGCTCGAGCCGGAAGAAATGCCATCCGTAATTCAATATCAAAAGGTCATAGACAAGTTTGAAATGACGCCCTTTGCCTCAATGATAATTGTCAACAGTATCGAAGAGGCCCGGGAAATTACAGAAAAGCTGGAAAAAACACCGAGGGTGGCGGATATCAGTTCGATCTCCTACTTCTTCCCGCCGGAAGACGAACAACAGGCGCGCCTCGCCGCAATTGGAAAAATCCACAATATGCCCGCGCGCTACCAGGCAATGATATATTCTAAACAGGATATGGAAACCGTCGCTTATGAGATTCAGCGCTGTGAATGGAATATTATCGAAATGGGCGATCTCTCCGTCGCCGGACTGGGCGATGATAATAAGATCGTCAAAAAGCGCAATGCGATAATCCGGGAAATATTCGGCGCCGAGGTTGGTAAACCGGGGCGTGAAGTGTTTCAGAAGCTCATCAAACTGATCGAAAGCGATCCGGCATTATACGCCCCGAGGCTCAGCCAGCTGGACGCTGCATTTGCCAAAAAGATGGATGCTATTGTTACCCGGATGTCCCGCGTAAATCGTCCGATGACAATAGAAGACCTGCCGGAATCCGTCAGGAAAAGTATGTTTGATGAAACCGGCGAGCGCAACCTGGTGATGTTTTATCCCGATAAAGGGGTTCTCGATCATGTTAATACCATTCGCCACTTTAATAACTCCGTTGCCCGCGTGTCCTCGCGAATCACCGGCACAACCCAGATTCTGACCGCCTGGATAGATGAGGTCATCGGTGCATCCAGTAAGGCTGGAATTTATATCTTTGCTGCTATAATCTTTTTCCTGATTCTGAACTTCCGTGATTTAAAATATGTGGTTTTCGCATCGATTCCGCTGGTCATCGGTATGATCTGGATGGCAGGTATTTATCCGCTGATCGGGCAGTCATTGAATATCATCAATATTATGGTTGTGCCGCTGGTCATCGGCATGGGTATCGACTTCGGGATTCATATCACTCACCGCTTTAAGACAGAGCGAAATATCGAAACCGTGTATCGCTATACCGGCAAGGGCGTGTTTCTCTCCGCATTAACAACTATGATCGGGTTCGGATCACTGGGATTGATCGGCAGATTTGGTTCCGTCAATTCCATGGGACGGATTCTGTTTATCGGGATTCTGACCTGCCTGCTGACAACCCTGTTTATTTTGCCGGCATTACTTTCATTCGATAAAGAAAATAAAAAGTCCTAATAATTGGAGGATATGATGAAAAAAATAATACCAACATTGATAATTTTTCTAATCGCGCTTTCGCTGACTGTTTCGATAATTGCGCAGGAAGATGCGCTTTCCATCATTCGCAAAGTGGATGAAATGGGTAAAATCACTACCAGCATCGCCAAAATGAGCATGCTGACCTTTCCCTATTCCGAAGATAACACCAACTACCGCGATATGAAAGTACTGGCATACGGAAAGGGCGATGACGACAGCTATATAGAATTCATTTCCCCCAAATCAATCAAAGGTTTACGGATTCTTTCCCGCGAAGGTGATCAATGGGTCTATTTCCCCTCCACCGGACGGGTGCGGAAAATCGCCTCAAAATCCAAGGATAAATCGGTACAGGGCGTGGGCGGTGATTTTTCCTATGAAGACCTTGGCGGCGGCTCCATGGAAGAAAAATACACCTTCAAAATTCTGAATTCAGACAAAGAGACCTGGACTCTGGAAGGTCTTCCAATAAAAGAATCTGCCTATTCAAAAATCCTTGTTGTCATTTCCAAAGAGAATTACCTGACACTCAAAGTCGAATTTTATACTGAAAAAGACGGACATAAAAAAGACCTGATTTCCGAAGAATTCAATACCATTTCCGGGCGCCTGATGCCCACCCGCATGACGATGACAAACCTGATTAAGCAGAGCAAAACCGTCGTCATTATTCATGAAGCTGAATACGACATTCCGATTGATGATAAGTACTTTAATCCCATGCGTTTTTATAAATAGGTACAGAGATTATGAAAAATACAACCTGTCTATTATCCGCATCTATAATACTTGGAGTTTTCAACCTGAAAGCCCAGGATTCGGATTTTCCAGACGTTAGTTGGGATGATAATCCCACAGAAAGATCCGCATTCATCAGCTATGAAGAGCCATTCAGCCTATACGGCTACATGATCGATTATTTCCAGGCCAGTCTTAACTATTCCAACCAAAGATTTACTAAACCAACATTTGGAAATGCGCTGTTACTGCGCCTGAAAGGTGACTGGCGTCCGGAGAAGAACCTGCGCTTTCACATGGAATTCTCCTACATCTCTAATGTTGGCAATCAGAATCCATATTTGCTTTATGAAAAGATCGGTATTTCCGGTTTTTCCCAGAGCGACTATCCGATGGAAGACTACAATCAACACATGTTTTTTGATCATGTCTGGGGTATGGTCAATATCGGCAATTTTGATATGCAGTTCGGTAAATTTCCCATTGCCTGGGGAACCGGATACGTATTCAACCCAACCGCACGTGTCGCTTTTCCGCCATTCCTCGATATGGTCACCGAAGACACACCTGGAACCATGGCGATTCTGCCAAGTTACGCCCTTTCCGATCGTTTTTCACTGGAAGCCTATCTGGCTTTTCAGGATAAAACCCGAAAAACCACGGCTTACCAAGAAGACAGCGACGCCAATAACCTTCCCTACGGTATTAAACTTAACACCATTGTTGGTTCCTTTGATATGTCCCTCAGCTGGATCAAAGAGTTGCTATACAACGACCTTGATTATCGCCCAATGGATGAAATACTGACTGAAGCCGGAATGGAATACATACGGGGAATTGTTGCTAATCAGATGATGACCGACCTGTTGGAGGACGGTGATACTACAACTGTTTTGGATATGTTCAAACAAGGTGCCATGGCCGAATTAAGCGCTGATCTTCCGGACCATCCTTATTATAAACGTAGCTATTATGTTGGCTATGATTTTGCCGGGGCCATCTGGGATTTTGGGGTTTACGGCGAATTTGCGTTCCGTACTCCGCGTGACAGAAATGACAAGAAATTCGTGCTGGAAAATTACAGTTTCGCCGATAACGTGGAGATGTGCATGGGCTTTGATTACACCATTCCCGGAATCGACGTAGAAACCCGGTTCGAATATTATTATCAGGGATCAGGCGCTAAAAGCAAAGCTGATTACAATCTTCTGACGGTTCTTTCCGGTGAGCGGCTGGTCAATGCCCGCAATTACGGATTTCTGTTCGCCGAAAAAACCGTGAGGGATTTTCACAAATTCAGCCTGGCGCTTTTCAACAATCTCGATGACGGCAGTTATGCGATTCTGCCGGGATATAGCTATTCGCCCTATTCCAATTTTGACATCACCGTCGGTGCGTTTATACTCGGCGGATCAAGAGGCTCGGAATTCGATGGGCGCTATACGCTTTACAGTGTTAAAGAAGTCGATCTGATCGAGAACATCTGGCCTTACGTGCGGTTGAAATTGAGTTTTTAATATTTGTAGCTCTTACACTCTTGTCTGAGGCTTATTCAATAAACCGCTAAAGTGGTTGATGGGTTTAGGATTTTACCAGTACTCCGCGTTGAAATGCTGGGCTATTCTTTCTCACACCAACGTGCAATTTGAATTTTATAGTCGTGTCAGGTCCTCAGACCTGACGATAGATGAATAGGAGTTGTAGTAAAAGCGTCAGGAGTGAACTCCTGACTCAACGGAAAATATATTTTTTTCATTCCGAAGCTGGAGCTTGGGAATGAGATAGGGAAGAAGCTGGGACTTGTGTCGTAGATATCTCTGCGAAGGAAACGAGCGCAAAACGGGTCTCGCTTTCCCTTAAACTTTGCGAGAGTTTCTATGAGGAACTCTCCGAAGAAGTAAGTTTTGGTCAAACTTTCGCAAAGATTGTATTAGCCCCTCGCTCAGAAATAAAGAAACCTGTTTAAAGCGAAGCCAAGCGGGTTTAGTTTTTCCCGAGCAATGCCAAACATGTTTGACCCTGAGGATTAGTAGAAGACGTCCTTAGTGGAAAAACAGGTTTGCTAAAATTGATATTCTTTATTATTCAATTTTCACGCTTCACTTATTACTTTTTACGTTTCACTTATCACTTTAATTTTATTTTGACAATATCATAGATTATAATTAAGTTTAAAAATAATGCTGGGAAAGGTTAATGTTGCATTGCTGGATTTAACATTTTTGTGTATTTTAGCTTTATAAGTTCTGTTAAAGATTTTTCTAAGTATTGGGATTTTGTTTGTTACTATTAATTGAGTGTTAGTTGATAAATACGGAAAGCATGACTAAATTTATCCGTGATTTTTAAGTTGTTTTGTGGTTGTAAAATATTAAAAATAAGTATGGAGGTGTATGTTGAGTACGATAATTGAGTTGTATGCACGTGAGATTTTAGATTCTAGAGGAAATCCCACTATTGAAGTTGAGGTATTAACAGAAAGTGGTTTCTTTGGAAGAGCTGCAGTTCCTTCTGGGGCTTCAACCGGTGAGCATGAAGCTGTTGAACTCCGAGATGGTGATAAAGATCGGTATATGGGTAAAGGTGTTTTGAAAGCTGTTCAGAATGTAAATGAAATAATCGCTCCTGAAATAGTAGGGGAGGATATTCTTGGTCAATCTTACATTGATAATCTTCTTATTGAAATTGATGACACTGCAAATAAATCCAAATTGGGTGCTAATGCTACTCTCGGAGTTTCGTTAGCTGTGGCAAAAGCTGCTGCTGAATGTGTCGGACTCCCCCTATATAAATATATTGGTGGAGTAAATGCCAGAGTAATTCCTGTCCCACAGATGAATATATTGAATGGTGGTAAACATGCTGACAATAATGTTGATCTTCAAGAATTTATGATTTTTCCGGCAGGAGCGACCTCATTTAAAGAAGCACTCCGAATGGGAGTAGAAACTTTTCATCATCTTAAGAGTGTTTTAAAGGCAAAAGGAATGAATACTTCGGTGGGTGATGAAGGTGGTTTTGCTCCTAATTTAAGGTCCAATACCGAGGCAGTTGAAGTTATTCTTGAAGCTGCAGAAAAAACAGGATATAAGGTTGGAGAAGATTTATTTATTGCACTTGATCCGGCATCCTCGGAATTTTACAATAAGGAGACTGGCAAATATAATCTCAAATCTGAAGGACGTTCTCTAACCTCAGAAGAAATGGTGGAATATTACAGAGAGATGGTCAACAAATATCCTGTTGTCTCTATTGAAGATGGATTGGCTGAAGATGATTGGGATGGATGGAAGTATATGGTCAAGGAACTTGGAGACCGTATTCAGATTGTCGGTGACGATTTGACTGTAACGAATGTTGAACGTTTAGAGCGTGCTATAAAAGAAAAAGCAATGAATTCAATACTTATTAAGTTGAACCAAATAGGGACTTTAACAGAGACACTTGATGCAGTCAGTTTGGCACATAGAAATGGTTTTACTACCGTAATTTCCCATCGTTCTGGTGAAACTGAAGATACTACAATTGCTGATCTCGCTGTTGCTGTTAATGCAGGGCAGATTAAGTCAGGCTCCGCTTGTCGTACTGACAGAATTTGCAAGTACAATCAACTGCTGAGAATTGAAGAAGAATTAGAAGACGAAGCAATATTTTTGGGTCGTAAAGTATTGAAGTGAAAAAATCAAAAGTCCAATACAAAAAGCGTAATGACGTTGATAATATAAAACGTCTTTATTGGATTTTGGGGTTACTTACATTGATTACAGTTTTTCTGATCTTCTTCGTTGTGGGAGATTACGGACTTTACCAGATTTATTTACTGCATAAACAGAAGAGTAAAATTGAATCTCATATTGTTGAGTTGAATGTGGAGCAGGATTCATTGAGGGCAGAAAAAGCACGACTTGAAACTGACCTGAAGTATATAGAAAAATTGGCTCGTGAGCGATACCGCATGGCAAAGAAAGGCGAGAAGGTTTTTCGAGTTATTGAGAAGCCAAGTTGAAAAAACTGATTAATTTGATTTATAAATTGAGACTCATTATAAGTACTCCTTTGTAAGAAATTATCGTTTAATGGTAAGGGAAATATTATGGATGTTGCCACCTTTTTTGGACTAATTGTGGGGATAGGTTTAATAATTTTTGCCATAGTTGTGCGTGAGGGAGAGGCAGCCTACTTCTGGGATTATTCAGCTCTGCTTCTTGTATTAGGTGGTACAATTGCAGCTACTTTTGTGAATTATCCTTTAAAAAATTTGTGGAGTGTATTTGGAGTTGTCAAAAAGGCTTTCAAACGCTCAAGTTCGGATATCAAGAGGTTATAAATAACTCCCATGGCCTTTCGGCCACAACGAAGCATGTCTCAAAGAGATATCTTTGACAAAAGTTGATATTTTTAAAATATATAAATTGTATATTGTTGATTGTTTATTGTTAATTTGTCATTGTTCATCAGGCACTTTCATATAAAATTTACCGAATTTGCCTCAAAGGTCACAAAAAAGGGATTAATGGTTCTTGAAGACGACTTGGATTCTATTGAATACAATTTCACGAGAAATGGGATTGAATTGGCAATTAATGAAAGGGATCAGGAAAGACTCCGTAATTATTTAAATCTGGAGCTTTCTAATATGCGCAAGAGACATAATATTGGGCAGGAAATATTTTTCTATATGGGAACTTATACCCCGGCATTTGGAATGGTTGGAACAATTGTAGGTTTAATAGTAATGATGAAAAATTTTAATACAAGTGGTGGAAGTATTGCAGATGCCGGAATAATGGCAAGAGCATTTCAATTTGATGTAGCAACACAGTTTAAAGATTTTCTTGTTGGAATGGGGATGGTTCTTTTAACCACTTTCTATGGATTAATTCTTGCAAATTTACTTTTTATTCCAATAGGTGGAAAACTAAAATGGCGTTCAGAGGAAAAAATAATGCTTAAGGAGATAATGATTGAGGGAATTATCTGTCTTCATCATCGTGATCATCCCCTTATTGTTCGTGAAAAATTAAATACATTTGTCCCTATGAGCGAACGTAAGGAAGAAGATATAGTGAAAAAGTGAAATAATAATGTACAGATGTGAAATTTTTCGGGAAGTTATATAGAAAGATTCATTCCAGAGCTTGATAAAACGAACTAAAAGTGGAAATTAGAAAATACAAAAGAACTATTACAAACAGGTACGTTGAGATTTTTTTTGATGCCGTGATTTTAAAACGATAGAAATTTTTTCTGCGTAGTGTAATATGCCAAGAAGAGTACTTTTCTTCTTATTATTTTCTTTTATTAGAGTATATGCTGCTTTCGAGGTACAGGCATTAAATCCGAGTTTTATTGCCAGAGGTGGAATCATATCGATACACTCCGGCTCCTTAAATCCGGCAGCAACGCTTGAAAATCGAGGGATAAAATTTAGGGTGGATTATTCCAATTTGTTTGGTATTAAAGGTTTGAGACATTGCGATTTTAATGTTGGATGGGGGAACAACAATAAGAGAGGTGCTTCCTTTTATGTGAATTCTCTTGGAAGTCAAATTTATCAGGAAAATACGTATGGAATTGGATACTGTCAGTTAATTAGAAACGTCATTGCATTAGGTGCAGTAGTCAAATATTATGATCTAACGATAGCCGGTTATGATAGAGCAGGGACAATTGGTTTAACTTTTGGCTCGAAATTTTACATGAACGATATTTTGCGAATGTCTTTACTTTTCCAAAATGTGAATGCTCCTAAGATCTGTAATAAAAGTGATGCTTTGCCCGAATCTTTTACTTTTGGAATTCAGTGGATACCAGATTCTCGAGTTGAAATTGATGGAGAGATATTCAAGGATACCATTTTCCCTTTTTCTACTAGAGTTGGTGCTAAAGTAGCGGTCTTTCAAGGGTTATTTGGCTTACTTGGTGTTCAACTTAATCCTGATCGCTATTCAGGCGGAATAAGTTGTGTCTGGAATGGTTTCCAATTCGATGTTGCAATACTTCATCACGTCGTACTTCCATACACTTTTTATTTTGGATGCAGTTACAATATCTGATAAAATCCGTTGTAGTATTATTGTTGTTTTTTGTGGCGAATTTGCACATTAGTGGACAAACAATTACTACTGATATAATATCTGACAGCTACCTTTTGGTAGACGAGACTTCCTCGGAAGAATTGTGGAATTTAATTGAATATTATTCAGAGAATCCTTTAGTCTGGAATTCTTGCACGGAGGACGAAATTGAGGAATTGCCTCTAAATAATGCATTGAAAGAGATGCTAATTGATTTAAAAAAGAGGAACAAAATATATTATAACTGGAAATCTTTTCAGAAAGATCTGGGTATAAGTAAACGTGAAATGGAAGCTGTTAGTGCTTTTATTATTTTGGAAGAGCGAAAAGTTGGAACAGGATCGATTTTAAGCTATTTCTCTATTAAGGGAAATCAATCCGAGAAAGACCTTTCTAAAAGTCTGGTGCGAAGTAGGTGGGATTATCCTTCTGGGTGGTTTATCGGGGCGATAACGGAAGCAGATAAGGGTGAACCCCATGTTTGTGATTTTTACAATTTAACTTTCCGTAGTCCAATTGTCAAATCGGATTTGGAAGTCGTTGGTGGCGCTTTTCGCTTGCATTGGGGGCATGGATTGCTCTTTACAACAAATCTGATGAATTCAAGAAGCAGTGATGCAATTAGAAATATTATGCCTAAAAATGAACGAATACAAAACTATCTTGGCTCTGATGAGAATAGGTTTTTGTTTGGCTCGGTTATAAAGTTTCAAACTGGCAAATGGAAATTATTCCCTTTTTACTCAAATCATAATCTGGATGCAACAATAACAGGTGGATCTGTATCAGCCCTTAAAACAGATGGAATTCACCAATCTAAATCGCAAATAAAATCAAAGGATGCTTTGGGAGAACGATCTATTGGTGTTGCATCTTTGTTCGGTACTGAACATGCTAAGGTAGGTGGTTTATTCTTTAATTCAAGGTATTCGTATCCACTGGAATTTTTAAACTGCGCTAAAAGCTTACATGGTTTTTCAGTGTTCCACAAATTTGACCATAAAGATTTGACTTTTACCGGAGAAATCGCTTATTTGAATCCTGGCGATTGGGCAGTTATTCAGAGTGGAGTTATTAAAGTGGGAGCAGTTTCCATTGGTGTCAGTAGCAGGTATTTCTCTCCTGAATTTCACCCTCTAATGGGTTATCCGATGAAGAAATATTCCGGTTACCCTTCTAATGAAAAGGGTTTTTATATGGGTATGAATGTCAGATTTAAAAGCGGTTGGAGGTTTTCATCATATACTGACTTTTACAGTAGAATTCGGTCTGACATAGTGGGTGTACCTATTCCAGAGGGAAATGAAGTTTTTGCTGGAGTTAGCCGCAATTTCAGGGGTGGACACAATATTGATCTAAAATTGAAGCGTTGTATCAAGTGGCAGGGGTCTTCAAGCGATCCGATTGAGAAGAAATATCAACTAAAGGGGAAATTAAAATATTATTTACTCAATGATTGTTTCGTCACAACAAGAGTGTCGTATATTTTAGTAAAGAAAGACGAGTACTTTAATAAAGGAACGGCTTTTAGTGTTTCAACGAATATTAAAATAAATTCCATGAGCGTTTTGACGATAGGAGCAACCCAGTTTTATTCAGATGACTTTGATAGTAGAGTTTACCTTTTTGAACCTGGTATTCCATTTACGTTTAATATGATGCCACTGTATGGCACGGGGTATAGATTTTTTATAGTTGCAAGAAGAAAATTCAACGAAATTTTTGAAAGTTCAGTTGCAGGTAAATTTCAGTCAAGACAGAACATTGATGAGGAGAGATGGATAGAAACTACATCAGTAGAATTTCAGATGTTGGTTGATTTATGAAAGGGGAGTTTGTAAGTTTTCGCCGAATTAAGATGAGATTGAGAGTTTTTATTTTATCGGTTATAATTTTAGTTTTATCAGGGCTCGGTTTTACTGAGCAATTGATTCTTGTATATCCCGCCCCAAAAGCTGCAAATTCTGATATAAAAGTCCTTAATTTTGGTAATACACCTTACATGTCTGTCACAGATCTTGCCAAATCATACAAAGTACGAACTTATTACAGAAAGGAGACTGGTAAGATAGTTCTTTTCTTCCCTGGTGAAAAAATTAAGGTATCAGCAGCCAGCACTTTTGTTGTGATTGGTTCAAAAATGATGCATATGCCGCAACCGGCACTACTTGTAGATAAAGAGATTTTTGTTCCTGTTTATCCGTTTATGAGTTTGTTAAAGGAATCAGTTATTCCAACATTGCAGTTTACGATTTCTGATAAGGGTAAGGAATATACTTTTAGAGAATATAAAGACAGTAGTATTTTTTCCAGGTCTATACCCGGATCAAGTTATCGAAAAGAATTCCTAAAGAAGACGGGTGTAATAAATCTTACAGGTATTCAATATAAAGAAAAGAAAAATGGATTATCTATAAAAATAACTACGACTCAACCTTTTAGAGATTCAGATTTCTCAACCTTTTTCAGAAAAGGTAATTGGTTTTATCTTACCATTTACGGTGGCTATTGTGATTCTCTAACTCTTTCTAAAAATAACCCCACAAGTTCTATTGAAAGAGTTGAAGCAATAACAAGTGGAAATTCTGTTCAACTCTGTTTCAAATTAAGGCAGCAATTTATTTCTTCAGATATTCATTATGATCTTAGTACAGGCAAGATACTTCTATCACTATTTTTACCTCTTAACAAAGAAATAAAAAAGAAGATTGAAGAAGCGAAAACAGCATGGATTATTGATACAATTGTAATTGATCCCGGGCATGGGGGAAAAGACCCAGGTACACCAGGGCGATGGGGCTATAAACACGAAAAGGATATTGTTTTAGATATTGCTCTAAAGTTAGGAAAACTGTTGGAAAAGAGAAAAGACCTGAAGGTAGTATTTACAAGAAAGAAAGATGTTTTCATTCCCTTATGGAAGCGGACTGAGATTGCAAACAAGTCAGGAGGGAAATTGTTTCTAAGTTTGCATGTAGATGCTTGTAAAGATAAGTCTGTCAATGGTATTTGTTTATACCTTTTAAGCTCAGGTGAGTCCGAGGATGCGGTTAGAGCTGCGGAAAGAGAAAATTCAGTAATACAGTTAGAAGGTTCTGAGGATAAGAAGAAATATGAGGGGTATGATGACATTTCTAACATTTTAGCAAATATGGTACATTCAGTAAACATGCAGGACAGTGAAAAATTTGCCGAGATTATGTCAAATAGCCTGTCGAAGAAAGTGCCCCAGCTGAATCGTGGTGTTAAACAAGCAAATTTTTATGTTTTAGTTGGTGCATCAATGCCGAAAGTGTTATGTGAGTTTGGGTTCAACTCAAACAGGACTGAAGCAAGAAAATTAAATAGTAGAAAACACCGTCAATTAATAGCAGAATCTTTATATAAAAGTATTATTGAATTTAAGGAGATGAGTGATCGATCAATTGCACGAAGCAACTAATTTCAAAGATAAAGATAAAAGCCTTTTGCCAATAGGTGTTTTTGATTCTGGTTTGGGAGGGCTTACTGTTGTAAAACAGATTTTATTGCATCTTCCGAACGAATCTATTATATATTTTGGTGATACTGCCCGGCTTCCCTATGGTACGAAGAGTATTTCGACTGTTCACAAGTTTTCCTTGCAGATAGCACGTTTTCTTCAAGACCAGGGTGTGAAGATAATTGTCGTGGCATGTAATACAGCATCGAGCCTGGCGCTAAATGTGATAAAAGAAAATACTGCTGTACCTGTTCTTGGTGTAATCGAACCAGGAGTTTCTGCTGCTCTGAGGGTTTCAAAGAGTAAATCAATAGGTGTAATTGGAACTACTGCTACTATTTTATCGGGCGCTTATGAAAAGATACTAAAAAAATTAGATCCTGCAGTAAATGTAAATTCGGTAGCATGTCCTCTTTTTGTGCCTCTTGTAGAGGAAGGATGGGAACAATCTGATGTTGCTGAAATGATCGCCAGGAAATATCTTGATCAAATCATCAATACAGAGATTGACACTCTCATTTTGGGCTGTACTCACTATCCCATTCTTAAAGATGTTTTACATAAAGTTATTAGTGACAGAGTAAAGATTATTGACTCTTCAGTAGAGATTGCCAGGGAAGTACACTCTCTCCTCGAAATGCAAAACCTTCTAAGGGGACAGGTGGAGAAACCTCATCATCAATTTTATGTGAGTGACCGTCCTCAGCGGTTTGAAGAGATTGCCGAACGATTTCTTGGCGAATCGCTGCCTAATGTGAAGCAAATTTCATGGGATGATTATCATTAGTGAATTTAACAAATTCTTCCAACAGTATTAATCGAGATTTAAAATACTTATATGCCCTTGATGGAAGAGGCATAAAGCTTGGTTTAAAACGAATAAAAAAAATCCTTGAACAACTTAGGAATCCACAAAAGGGCTTTAAGAGTATTCATGTTGCTGGAACCAATGGTAAAGGATCAACATGCGCTTTAATTGCTTCAATACTTAAAACTGCCGGATATAAAGTTGGTTTATATACTTCTCCACACCTTGTTTCTTTCAGCGAGCGGATTAGAGTAAATGATAAAAAAATAACTGATAGCGAAGTTAGCGATTTCATTCAGGATGTAAGACCTTTAATTGATGAAATTGACACTACGTTTTTTGAGACTACTACAGCAATGGCATTTAATTATTTTTATGAAAAAAAAGTGGATTATGCTGTGCTTGAGACTGGTATGGGTGGACGATACGATGCAACTAATATAGTATGTCCTGAAGTTTCAATAATAACTCCTATTGGGAAGGATCACGAGGAGCATTTAGGAAAATCAATTTATAATATTGCAAAGGAAAAGGCTGGAATTGGGGAAAAAGGTGTACCTTGTATTATATCAAAACAACAGCCTAAAGTTAAAGAGATTTTAATAGATGAATTGGAAAAAAGAGGAAGTCCTTTCTATTATGCTCCGGATAAATGTCAGGTAAGATTGGAGGATACTATTTTAGATAGGCAGTATGTCACAGTTGAGTTTGGGAATGAAATAATATCAAATATTAAGTTTCCATTAATTGGGAAGTATCAACTCATAAACCTTCAGACTGCTGTTTATTCTATTAATTTTCTAAATAATGCCTTTATTAGCAGAAACAATATAGTAAATGGGATTGAAAAAACTTGTTGGCCCGGTAGGTTGCAAATTTTACAGAGAGAACCGTTAGTTTTCTATGATGTTGGACATAATATGCATGGAATTAGAAATGTAGTTAAAACAATTATAGATTTATTTCCAGATAAAGCTGTTAATACAATTATAACTTTAGGGGAAAAGAAGAAGTATAATTCTCTTGGACGTATATTGAAAAAATTAGGTGGAAGAATTTACATTTCTGAAATACCTGATCATAAATCTGCATTAGCAGAAAAGATTGCAGAAGAAATTAGAAAAGAGGTTCCAGAGAATAGGTTAGTTATTGATAAGAATTTTAATTTGTTATTAAGTGAAGTGATCGGGAGATTAAAGAAAGACGATATTCTTCTAATTATAGGAAGCCATTATATAGCTCCAATACTATACCCATTTTTTAATATTTTTATTTGAATAATAGAAATTATTATTTATATTTATATAAGCATTAGAAATAATGTCTTCATTTTTGACTACCTAATATGAAATAACTAAAGAATAAAACCTATTAAATCAGGAAATATATTATGGAAAAGGAGTTGAGTATTGTTACTTTGCAATCAATGAAAATCAAAGAATTGACTGATATTGCATTGGAACTGGAAATACCTGGGTATGCTGGAATTAAAAAGCAAGAATTGATTTATAAGATTTTTGAAGCAAATGCGAAGAAAGCCGGTCATATTTTTTCCCAGGGTGTGCTCGAAGTTATGGATGAGGGATTTGGATTTTTACGTTCAGAAGAACTTAGTTACCTTTCTGGTCCCGATGATGTTTATGTCTCTCCGTCTCAAATTAAGCGGTTTGGTTTAAAAACAGGACATATTATTGCAGGTGAAATTAGGCCTCCAAAGGATAATGAGAAATTCTTTGCATTGCTCCGAGTTGAGTCAGTTAACATGATGGATCCGGAGAAAATAAAGGAAAGAGTTTCATTTGATAGTCTTACACCACTTTATCCTGAAAGTCGTATCCAACTCGAAACTGATTCTAAAGATATGTCAATGAGAGTTCTGGACCTCTTATGCCCGGTTGGGAAGGGACAAAGAGGGCTTATAGTTGCTCAGCCTAAAACCGGTAAAACAACCTTACTTCAGCAGATTGCAAATAGTGTAACTACTAACCATCCGGAAATTATTTTAATGGTACTTCTTATTGACGAAAGACCTGAAGAAGTAACTGATATGGAGCGTTCGGTAAAAGCAGAGGTTATTAGTTCTACTTTTGATGAGCCCCCAGAAAGACATGTTCAGGTTGCGAGTATGGTTTTGGAAAAAGCAAAAAGACTTATTGAGCTTGGATTTCATGTGGTAATTCTTCTTGATAGTATTACAAGGTTGGCTCGTGCGCATAATGCTGTAGTTCCTCACAGTGGGAAGATACTATCTGGAGGTATCGATGCAAATGCTCTTCATCTTCCAAAGCGTTTTTTTGGTTCTGCGCGAAATATTGAAAATGGCGGAAGTCTTACTATAATTGCAACTGCTCTTATTGATACTGGAAGTAGAATGGATGATGTTATTTTCGAGGAGTTCAAAGGTACGGGCAACATGGAATTAGTTCTTGACAGGCGACTCAGTGATAGACGTGTTTTTCCCTCAATAGATGTAAATCGTTCAGGTACACGAAAAGAGGAATTACTTTTATCCAGTGCGGAATTAGCACGTGTTTGGATTTTACGGAAACTTCTTAGTGAGATGAATTCAGTTGAAGCGATGGAATTTCTTCTTGAAAGAATGAGAAGAACAAGAAATAACCGAGAATTTCTCAAGTCCATGAATAAATGAACTGATTGCTGAGTACTGATTGCCCCAAAGGGTTCTCTTCGAGGCTAATTGTTATGAGAAAAGAATTTTTAAAGCTTGAAGACATAACTCTCAATTCTTTTTTGATATTTGAATCTGATGCCGTTAATTGTCTTGATTTTAATCCTTTTAATAATGTATATTCGCACCGTTTTAAGCAATTGAGTTTATTGGTAAAGGATAGAGGATATGAAACCTAAAATTCATCCTGAATACAAAAAATGTAAAGTTACTTGTGCATGTGGAAATACATTTATTACTCGTTCTACAGTAGGCGATATGAAAGTAGAAATCTGTTCAGCCTGCCACCCGTTTTTCACAGGGAAACAAAAACTAGTTGACTCTGCAGGCCGTATTGAAAAATTCCTACGCAAGTATAATAAAGAGATAAAAAAAGGTTAGCAACTCCTTCTAAATGTAGCGATGTCTTCTCTTTTATGAAGAGATCGCTATTTTTATAGATAAAAATATGGAACAAAAAATTCTTGTGGGTGGGCAAGCAGTGATAGAAGGTGTTATGATGCGCGTACCGGGTGCTTATGCTACAGCAGTTAGAAAGCCTGATGGAAATGTAGAAATTGTACGGTCTGAATTTTCTTCCCTTACAGAGAGAGTTCCATTTTTGAAAAAACCTGTATCTCGTGGTGTAATTGCTCTCTTTGAATCTCTAAAAATTGGTCTTTATACATTACAATTATCAGCTGATATAGCAATACAGGAGGAAGAAGAGAAAAAAGGCAAGAAAAAGTCCAAGGGTCAGGGGAAATTTTCGAAAATTGTGATGATATTTGTAGCTCTTATTCTGGGATTGGGAATATTTGCAATATTACCTCTCTATCTAACAACTGAGCTATTGGATATTGAGCGGAAGGCATTTGCTTTTAATATTGTAGCCGGATTGTGGAGGATTTTGTTCTTTTTGATTTATTTGTGGGCAATATCTTTAATGAGAGATGTGCAGAGGTTGTTTCAATATCATGGTGCTGAGCATAAAGTTGTTTTTACCTTTGAAGCTGGTAAAAATTTGACAGTTGAAAATACACGTGAATTTAGAACTTTTCATCCTCGATGTGGGACGAGTTTTATATTTATCGTGCTATTAGTATCAATTATAATGTTTGCTTTAATTGATTCTTTTATAATTTTGGGTTTTGGTAGTATTACCCTTAAACTTAGAATAATTTTTCATTTAGCTCTATTGCCGTTAGTTGCCGGTGTGGGGTATGAATTTCTGAAATTGACTGCAAAGTATCAAAATAAGTCCATTGGGAAATGGTTAACGATGCCTGGCTTATGGCTTCAACATATTACAACGAAACCCCCTTCTGATGATCAAGTTGAGATTGCAATCACAGCACTCAAAGCTGCGTTTGGTGATAAATTTTCTGATTACGAGGGTAAGAAATATATTGCTGAAGCGGTAGACTAAAGAAATTAATTATGATAGATCGACTTAAAGAGATAAATAAGAGATTTGAAGAGATTTCGAAGAGACTTTATGATCCTGATATAATTAACAGGCAGGAAGAATATCGCCGACTTGCTAAAGAAAGTAAAGGTCTTCAGCCGATAGTTGAAAAAAGCAAAAAATATTTGAAAGTAGTAGCAAATTTAGAAGAGGATCACGAGATATTAAAGGGATCAGATGCCGAACTTAAAGAATTAGTTCACGAAGAAATTAATGAGCTTCAGGAAAAAGAGAAAAAGTTGCAAGAAGAGTTAAAAGTTTTACTTATTCCTAAAGATCCCAATGACAACAAAAATGCTATCATTGAGATTCGTGCAGGTACGGGGGGTGATGAAGCCGCTATCTTTGCTGCCGACCTTTATCGTATGTACTCTAAATATGCAGAATGGAAAAATTGGCAAGTTGAAGAATTGTCAAGTAACCCTACCGGAATAGGTGGTTTCAAGGAAATAATTTTTTCTCTTAATGGTGAAGGTGTTTATGGAACCATGAAGTTTGAATCAGGTGTACATAGAGTTCAGCGAGTTCCATTAACAGAGACGCAGGGACGAATTCATACTTCAGCATCTACAGTGGCTGTTTTACCTGAAGCAGAGGAGGTTGATGTGGATATTGACCCTTCTGATTTGCGCATAGATACATATAGAGCCAGTGGTGCCGGTGGGCAGCACGTCAATAAAGTAGAGTCAGCTATTAGAATAACTCATGTTCCAACAAATCTGGTCGTAACATGCCAGGATGAAAAATCTCAACATAAAAATAAAGAGAAGGCTTTAAAGATACTTAGAAGCCGAGTGTATGCTCAAATAAAAGCAGAACATGATGCTAAAATTGCTGCAAAAAGAAAATCTATGGTTAGTACCGGAGATAGGAGTGCAAAGATTAGAACGTATAATTTCCCTCAGGGAAGAGTTACAGATCATAGAATAAATTTGACTCTATATAAATTAGAGTATATTATGGCAGGTGACCTTAACGAGCTTATTGAAGCACTAAAAGTTGCTCATAATATGGATCTGTTAAAAGGCTCTTTGGAAGATTTATAAAATATCTCTCTCTCAATATTTATTTCTTAAAATTTTTCAATAACGCATAAATATTCTTGTCCACTATTTAAACTAGTTCTAATTTCAAACAGTTTTATGAATTCATACACACCTAAAATCTGGCGTATTGTGGATATATTGAAATGGTCGAAAGATTACCTTAAGGGGAAGTGTGTTGAATCTCCACAGATAGAAGTTGAATGGATATTAAGAGATATTTTAAAATGTTCTCGGCTTGATATATATCTGAAACACGATCGTCCACTATCAAAAGAAGAGCTCTCAAAATTTAAAAAATTACTTATAAAAAGGGCTTCTGGTACACCTATTCAATATGTGATTGGTTATGCAGAATTCATGGGTTTGAATTTTAAAGTTACTCCATCGGTTTTGATTCCCCGTCCTGAGACAGAGATTCTCGTTGAAAAGGCTTTAGCAATATTAAGGAAAGATAAATGGAAAAAACCAATGATTTTAGATGTTGGAACAGGGTCGGGAAATATTGCTATTTCATTAGCGGTTAAATATCCTAATTGTCTTGTTCTTGGATTGGATATCAGTAGTGAAGCACTTGAAATCGCAAAATTAAATGCTGCTGATAATTCTATGTCAGGGAAAGTGGATTTCATAAAGATGGATATTTTAAAAGAATCTCCACAATCCAAAAGAAGTTTTAATATAGTAGTATCAAATCCACCTTATGTTGCTGGAGAGTGGTTTAAGAATTTACCGGAAATAGTCAGGAAATATGAACCCGTTCAAGCGCTGTATCCAGGTAAAGATGAACTTACATTTTATCGTCGGCTTGGGAAGTTGTCTAATAAACTTCTATCACTTGATGGTATTATGATTGTTGAAATTGGGGGTACTTATCAGGAAGAGAATGTGAAAAATATTTTTACGGAGTATAACTTAAGTGATTTCGAAACTATAGAGGATTATCTTGGTCAAAGTCGTTGTATTGTTGCAAGGCTGAATAAATGAAGATATTTGTTGCTTATATCAGGTTGATGCGTCCCTTGAATTTGCTTCAAGGAGCAATAGCAATATTGGTTTGTGCAACACTTATGGAGCAGTTTCCTGTTTGGTGGAGGATATTATTAGCTATAACAATAGTTTGGGTATGTACAGGCGCTGGAAATGCTTTAAATGATTATTGCGATTATGAAATTGATAAAATAAACCGTCCGAAACGCCCTATTCCTATGGGGTTAGTTTCAAGAAAGGGAGCATTGATTTTTTCAATTCTGCTTTTTATTTCAAGTCTGCTTCTTGCCATTCCTATTTGGGATTTACAGGTAGCTATAGTTTTAGGAATTGCGTTACTGTTTTTAATAACATACAGTCTTTTTTTTAAAATGAGAGCATTTTTTGGAAATCTTATTGTGTCACTTACACTTGGAATGGCTTTTCTTTTTGGAGCAATTGTCTTTGGTGATATTTTAAAAGGAGTGGTTCCATTTTTGTTAGCCTTTGCTTTTACTCTTATAAGAGAAATTGTCAAGGATATGCAAGATATTGAAGGAGATAGAGCACTTGGGCTTAATACGATTCCATTGAAATATGGGATTAATACTTCCAAACAATTAGTTACTATATTCACTTTTTTACTTATGATAGGGGCAATTTTTCCGTACATATTAAATGTGTATGGAAAATTTTATCTAATTGCTTTAATCTTTACTGTTGAAATTCCATTATTATATGCTATATTTTCAATTCAGAGAGATACTTCAGCAACAAATTGCTCTCATATCTCATCCGTTTTGAAAGCTGATATTTTCTTTGGATTACTGGCTATATATTTAGGAAGATTTTAAATGCCTGAATTTGTTCATCTTCATAATCACTCTGATTATAGTCTTCTTGATGGCGCCCAAACTGTTGAGAGTATAGTGCTGAGAGTAAAAGAACTTGGTATGACAGCCGTTGCACTTACCGAGCACGGGAATTTATTCAGCGCTATTAATTTTTATACAACTGCAAAAAAGTACGGTATAAAACCTATCATAGGTTGTGAAGTATATGTTGCAGAAAAAGATCGTTTTGATAAAAAATCGAAAGATCATAGCGGTTGGGGATATAACCATTTTCTGCTTCTTGTACAGAATATAAAGGGCTATCACAACTTAATAAAGTTAGCCAGTCTGGGCTATCTTGAGGGGTTTTATTATCGCCCACGTGTAGATAAAGAGCTGTTAAGGAAATATAATGAAGGACTAATAGCTTCTACCTCCTGTATTAAGGGTGAGGTTCAGAGAGCAGCTGTCAAGGGTGACTATGAGAGAGCTAAAAAAATAGCTTCTGAATATGCAGAAATTTTTAAAGGTAGATTCTATCTCGAAGTGCAAAATCATGGGTTAAAAGAAGAATCTATCTGGCGCAATGCAGCTAAAAGAATTTCGCAAGAGCTGGGCATTCCTCGAATTGCAACAAATGACAGTCATTATGCTAGAAAAGAACATTGGGAAGCTCACGATGCTCATTTTTGTCTTGGTATTGGAAAGGAGGTTCGAGACCCTGACCGTTTACGCTATGATCCTCCTGAGTACTGGATTAAATCACAAGAAGAGATGGCTGCTTTATTTCCTGGTGATGATGAGGTATTAAAGAATACGGTCAAGATTGCAGAGTCATGTGATTTAGAAATAGAAATTGGTAAAAATTACCTTCCTCTTTTTCCTATTCCCGAGAGTGCCAGTGAAAGAAATCCCAACGATTATCTTGCTCATTTGGTAGAAAATGGAATTAAATCTCATTATAAAAATATAACAGATGAAATAAAGGAAAGAGCTGAGTATGAGCTAAGTGTTATAAAACAGATGGGTTTTGCGGGATATTTTCTTATAGTTCAGGACTTTATTCACTATGCGAAAGATAATGGTATTCCTGTCGGTCCCGGGCGTGGCTCAGTGGCGGGAAGTCTCGTTGCCTATGCACTTGGGATTACAGATATTGATCCGATAAAATTTAATCTTATTTTTGAGCGTTTCCTTAATCCTGAGCGTATCTCAATGCCAGATATTGATATTGATTTTTGTGATGAGAGACGTGGCGAAGTTATAGATTATATTAAAGATAAATATGGCAGAAATAGTGTTACTCAAATAATTACCTTTGGTAAATTGAAAGCTCGGGCAGTTATTCGGGATGTAGGTAGAGTTTTAAGTATGCCTCTGTCGGAAGTTGACCGTATTGCAAAGTTGATTCCTGAAGGTCCCAATGTAAATTTGGAAGATGCCCTTACTCAGAGCCGTGAGTTGAAGGAAGTTTCGGAATTAGATGAAAAACACATAAAATTATTTGAGATATCAAAAATCCTTGAGGGAATGAATCGACATTCTTCCACTCACGCTGCCGGTGTAGTTATTGCCCCCGGAAACCTCACGGATTATGTCCCTCTTTATAAGTCCAGTAATGGTGATGTTACTACGCAGTATGACATGAAGAGTATAGATAAAATTGGTCTTCTCAAAGTTGACTTTCTGGGGCTTCGAAATCTTACTGTTATTGATAACACCTTAAAGATGTTGAAAGAAAAAGGGATTTCAGTTGATATAGACAAAATTCCAGAAGATGATGAACTTACATTATCTCTTTTTGGAGAAGGCAAGACAATTGGAATGTTCCAGTTTGAATCGGCAGGAATGAGAGATTATTTAAAGAAACTTAAACCTTCCGGAATTGAAGATTTAATTGCGATGAATGCTTTATACCGTCCTGGTCCCATGGCCATGATTGACGATTTTATCAATAGAAAACAGGGACGAGCAAAAATTAAATATTTACATCCATCTCTAGAACCAATACTTAAAGATACATACGGTATTATAGTATATCAGGAACAGGTGATGCAGATTGGAAGTCAGGTAGGAGGTTTCTCATTAGCAAAAGCAGACCTTATGCGTCGTGCAATGGGGAAAAAGCAGGTTGCGACAATGAGATCACTTAAGAAAGAATTTGTTGATGGTGCTTCTAAAAAAGGTATTGAAAAAAGAGTAGCCAGTCAGATTTATGCTTTGATTCAGAAGTTTGCCAGTTATGGTTTTAATAGGAGCCATAGCGCAGCTTATGCTGTCCTTGCTTACCGCATCGGTTATTTAAAAGCTCATTATCCATCTGAATTTATGGCTGCTAACTTAAGTAGTGAGATTAGTAAAAAAGATAAAATTATTATTCTTTCTAATGAAGTCAGAAGCATGGGATTAGAGATTCTCCCTCCTGATATAAATTATAGTGAAGTATTTTTTGCTCCTAATAAGAAATCTATCAGGTATGGTTTGAATGCTATAAAAAATGTGGGAGAGAAGGCAGCAGAAAATATTGTTTCTTCAAGAAAGAAAAAAGGACCTTTTAAAACTCTTTTTCAATTTGTCTCTGCTTTAGATATGAAATGTGTAAGTCGTAAGGTTTTAGAATGTCTGATTGCTGCCGGAGCAACTGATTCTTTGGAGGGAAGTAGAGCACAAAAGTTTGCCGCTGTTGATATTGCGATTCAATATTCACAGTCGCTTCGAGCCGAGAGAGACAATAAGCAGGTAAATCTTTTTCAATTAGGGGGGAATACTGATAAATCTGTGTTGTCAGAGCCAAATCTTCCAGATGTTCCGCCGTGGAGTGATAATAAAAGATGGTCTAAGGAGAAGGAACTTATTGGTATCTATCTGACCGGACATCCGCTTTTGCAATATACGGCAGAAATTGAAGCTTTCTCGAACTATGATTTTACTGAGCCTTTGGCAAATTTGGACGGCTCAACGGTGAAATTGGGAGGAATAATTTCCAAGATCAAGAAACTACTGGATCGTAAGAATCGGCAGATGGCTTTCATCACTCTGGAAAGTTTGAATGGGACTGTTGAAGCTATAACATTTGCGGATATTTATGAAAGATTTAATAAAATAATTCATATTGATAATCCGGTTTTTGTTAAGGGAAGAGTAAGTTGCCGAGGTGAGGAGGACGGGAAAATTCTGGTGGAAGATATAAGTTTTCTTAAAGGATTGATGGATAGAAAATCAAGTAGTATTAACATTCGATTTGAGGCTGAGAAGACAAAAAAGGCTGATATAGAAGATCTGAAGAATCTGGCTGTGCAATACAAAGGTAATTGCAATTTAATTTTACATATTTATGATAAAAATAAAAACAGTAGGTTGATCCGCTCAGGTTCGATAAAGGTAAATCCTAATAAAGAGCTTATTGAAAAACTGAGAAATAAACATGGCGAAGAAAATGTCTGGATTGAGTGATGATAGCTGTGATT
This sequence comes from uncultured bacterium, assembly GCA_964441235.1. Lineage (GTDB taxonomy): Bacteria > Fidelibacterota > UBA2242 > UBA2242 > UBA2242 > BS750m-G69. The sequence continues at coordinate 113,095 of CAYTUQ010000006.1, forward strand.
CAAAGGTCTAAAAATGCGGATGTTTCTATTGAGGGTGAAATTGCCGGTAGAATTGACCATGGATTAGTAATTCTCCTTGGAGTATGTCGGGGTGATAAGGAAACAGATGCTGATTTTTTGGCAAGAAAAATTACAGGTATGAGGATTTTCAGTCGCCAGACGGGTCTCCGAGATGATAAAGGAAAAATGAATTTGTCTGTAAATGAAGTGAGCGGTAGTGCACTTGTTATTTCTCAGTTCACACTTTGCGGCAATTGGCGAAAAGGAAGGCGTCCCAGTTTTATTAATGCAGCACCACCAGAGGAAGGTGAACGTCTATACAAATATTTTATCAATTGCTTGAAAAAGAGAAATATTCCAGTCCAGTCTGGAATTTTCGGAGCAATGATGGATGTGCATTTAATCAATGACGGACCTGTAACTTTTGTGCTTGATAGTAAATTGAAGTAGTGGTTTTCTTCGGATTAATGATAACTTTTTTAAACACTCTAATTTTATTCATGTTAAGAGATGAACTAAATGCCATTCATAAAGAAATTTTTACTGAATTGTGTTCAATTCAATCGGTAAAATCAATTTTCGGTATCGGAAGTTTCTTCAGGAATAAAAAATTAAAACCTGGGGATTTGGATTACTACATTACTTTTAGCAAACCCTTTTGTGAAATTTGTCTTAAAAAGGCTTCTGAAAAAATCGAAGAAATCAAAAATAAATTTAGGAATGATAAATCCGAGCCTATAATTAATATACTTCTTGAAGATTCAAATGGGGATAGATTGAATTCTGTCGATTTGTGGTTTATTTTGAACTATGAAAACGAAACCCTATCAGAATGTATAAAGAATCGTAAAGGTGAAATATGGAAAGGATACGGAGCAAAACTACTTTTTGAAAAGAGATAAAGGAATAGAGATTTTTCATTATCTATCAGGATATAAAGAATGAAAGCAAAAGAACCCGCATATTATAAACTGCCTATCACGGATTGGCCTGAAAGCGAGAGACCTCGTGAAAAATTAATGAAGTGGGGACCTTTCAAACTCACCGATACAGAGCTTTTAGCGATTTTAATAAGGTCTGGCTCGGGTGATCATTCAGCCCTTGATGTTGCGAGGGAAGTTCTTACTAAATCAGGCGGATTATCAAAATTGGTTAAAATGGACTACAATGATATTCTTGGACTTGGAGTAAGAGGTATAGGCAAGACCAAAGCAGTTACAATTGTTGCGGCAATGCAGCTTGTGAGAAGGTTGCAGTCGGAAGCAGCGAAATCACCTGATAAAATAATAAGGACCTCAGATGAGGCGGCTCAGATATATGGACCGAAACTTAGAGACCTTAAAAAAGAAATTTTCATGGTTATTTTGTTAGCGAGCAACAATAAAGTCATAGGTGATGCGGTTATTAGTGAAGGTGTACTTAATGCTTCCGTTGTTACTCCACGAGAAGTTTTTCAATCTGCGCTGCTTGCCAATGCCGCTGCCGTCATTTTAGTACATAACCATCCCAGTGGGAATTTAGAACCCAGTAGAGAAGATATTCAACTGACTAAGCAAATGGTAGAGGCTGGTAAAGCAATGAGTATTCCCGTATTAGACCATATTATTATTGCAGGCGATGGACACACAAGTTTTGCGGATCGCGGGCTTGTTTATTTTAAATCTACATAGAATTAATTTTATTTTATTGCACAGATCTATACTTTTTGATTTATAAAACATAAATGATAAATTCGGATTGATTATGAAATATTTTATTAAGGAGAGAAAAAATGAGAGTGACTGATACGAAGACCTCGTTACAAGCCTATATAGATAATAACGCAGACAGTATATTGTTTCCGCTTTTAGCGGATTATCATTTACAGGATAATAAACCAGAAGAAGCTATCGAAGTCTGCCGTGCCGGGCTTGAGAAATACCCTAATTCAGCTCTTGGTCATTATATTTGGGCATTAGCTGCTATTAAAATAAACAATATTGGAATGGGTGTGGAGCATTTAAAAACTGCAGTTCAGCTGGACAGGGGCTTCTTACAGGCATATTACAGATTGGTTGAAATTGGAAAAGGTACATTAAACTCAGAATCTCTAAAAAAGTGTTATGAAAGGATTTTTCAGCTAAATCCTTTTGATCCTCACACAAAAGAGCAAGTAGAAACAATTATCAGTACAGCTCCATCTGTTGAAGTTAAGGAAGTTGAAAAGCCGGGCGAGCCGGAAGTTGAAGAATTTCAGCCTGAAATTTTCACAGAGCCTGAAAAAGAGATAGAGGAAGAAATTGCTGAAGTAGAGGTGAAAGAAAAAGCTAAACCTACAAAGCCAATTGAAGAAGTTGAAGAGCTTGCAGAACCAGAGATTGAAGTAACTGCTCCTGAACAGTTGAGTGAGGAAGAAGCACATCTTGGACCTGTTGAGCCAGAGACTTTTGAAGAAGAGGAAAAACCTGCTGGGGTTCCATCTGAAAAAAGTACGATTTCGGTAGAAGAAGATGTTTCTGTAGAGAAAGAAACTCCTCCGGAAGTAGAACCAGTTTCACCACAAGCAACTGCAAGTAAGTCAAAACTCGATGATATGTTTAGTAAACTCAAAAGCAAGCCTTTAGATGAGGTACAAAAAGAAACCTGGGATATTTCAGGATTTGATGAGAATCAGGAAGTGGCTATTACAGAAGCTAAAGAATCACCTGTACCTTCAAAGGAGAAAGTAACGTTAGGAAAAGAGAAACCTGTAGAAAAGATAGTTACTAAAGAGAAAATAAAACCTTTTAAATCTATTGAAGATAAAGTTGCAGCACTAATCCAAAAACCTGTGGAGGAGCCCCCTGAGAAGAAGAAAAAACCGGGCGTTGCTTCTACCAAGCGAAAAGTGCTAAAGAAAAAGAGTGCTGAAAAGACTATTAAAAAGGAAACAGTAGATAGTGAGGAAAGAGTTGAACTAAAAATTCCTATTCCAACTCTTACACTTGTTGAAGTTTTAAAAAAACAAAAATTATATGATCAGGCATTGGACGTGCTCAATATCCTTGAAAAAAAATCTAAAAATATTGAAAAGGTTAAGAAAGTCCGTAAAGAAATAGAGAAGCTTAAGACTGAAGAAGATAAAGTGAAATAATGATAACTAAAGAATATATTAGTAAGTTGAAGACACAAAATAATGGTATATTATCAAAATATTTAGGCACCCGGCAAGATAACAATGACATTTATTTTATTTTAAATAATCTTGGACGTCTAAATTCCGATTTTGATGGTAATTGTTTTATTCCTTTATTGAAACATAAAAACGATAAGATTAGGCTTTTAGCAGTTAAAAATATTGGTAAATTGAATGATGATTCCTATTTAGAGTTTGTTTCAGAAGTTGCATATAATGATCCTAATACTATGGTAAGGAGAGAAGCAACTTCTGCGATTGGCAGGATGAGGTCAAAAAGAGCAATACCTTTTTTAATTGAAAAATTAGAGGATTCAGACCCAAAAGTTATTTTACAAGCAATTAGAGCTCTTCTTGTTTTCAAATATGATAAAAATGTGATAATACACCTAAAGAAATTGAAGAGTCATTCCAATGAAATGATTCGATCTGTAGTTGAAAGAGAATTTGCAGAGCCTGAAGAAGTTTCTTCTATAAAACAGAAACATACTGAATCACATGATTTTATGAAAAACGTTGTTGTACAAGGTGATGTAAGGGAAGTTTTAAAATATGTCCCGGATGGATCGATTCATTTAACTTTTACTTCACCACCTTATTACAATGCCCGTGATTATTCAATTTACCCAAGTTATGTTGAATATTTAAAGTTTTTAAGGTATGTTTTTAAAGAAGTGCATAGAATTACAAAAGAAGGTAGATTTTTTATACTAAATACTTCTCCAATTATTATCCCAAGAGTAAGTCGTCAACATGCAAGTAAAAGATATCCTATTCCATTTGATGTACATCATTTTTTAATTGAAATGGGCTGGGAATTTATTGATGATATAGTTTGGGTAAAACCAGAGGCTAGTGTTAAAAATCGTAATGCTGGCTTTTTACAACATCGGAAACCATTAGGATATAAACCAAATCCAAGAACAGAATATCTTATGGTTTATCGTAAAAAAACGCATAAGCTTTTAGATTGGAACATTCACCAATATGATTTTAAAATAATAAATCAAAGCAAGGTACTTGGTAATTATGAAACTTCAAATGTTTGGGAAATTGATCCAACATTTGATAAAGTTCATACAGCTGTATTTCCAGTAGAAATATGTAAAAGAGTTATAAAGTTTTATTCATATATTGGTGATTTAGTTTTTGATCCCTTTGGTGGAAGCGGAACGTTTGCAAAAGTGGCATGGAATTTAGAAAGGTATTTTTTCTTAACAGAAATAGATAATAACTATGTGAAAAGAATAAAAGAGCGAATTGAGAACAATTCCATATTTTCAAAAAAGGCTCCACAATATTTAAAATTAAATGATTTTGCTCAGAAAGCGAGGGAAGAATCAAATGTCATTAAGCAATCAAGTAAAGAAAAGAATAATCCGTAATTTAATTAATGGACAAGATTATAGATCTGATGTTGTATTATTAATTGATGATATATTCTTAAATTATTGTATAGACTTTTTCAAAAGAGTCATTGAAGCTAAAATAAAAAACGAGAATATAACATCAGACTGGTATAAAAAAGAATTCCTTAATCCTAATTTACCTAAACAAGATATTGCTATCAATTCCGGTCTTAATATGAAAACAATAACTAACAGTTATAATTCAGGAAGGAAAGAAATTGTAATTGAAGCATCTAAGAAAAATTATGAAAGACTTTATCAAACGATAAATAACCTAATAGAAGCAGATGAAGATTTACAAGTTACTCTTACTATTAAATTTCGTGGAGTTAGTGTTGATTTAACAATTAACGAAAGTTTAATAGTAATCAACACACTTGCAGTTAAAAGAGCAGAGATAAGAGGTGGTTTATGGAGTACCGTTGGAAAACAAATTGAGAAACCACTGATGGTAACCTTGTGTAAGCTTTTCGATGTTCCGTTTGAGTCTTTTGACCAAAGTGATAATCCAAAATCTTTTAGAGAAGTAGATTTTTATATATTATCGTCCTATAATGAAAAATTACGCTGTGAAGTAAAACTTATGGGAAAGGGTAATCCTGAAAGTGCAGATGCTATTTTTGCGAGAGAACCAAATATATTTATTGCTGATAAACTTTCGGATAAAAATAAAATTCAAGCAGATAATTTGGGTGTTGAATGGGTCCAATTAAGAGCTGATAAAGGCTATTTGAAATTTATAGAGGTTCTAAAGAAATTGAATGTCCCACACAAAGAATTCTATGAAGATGTGGATGAGCGTTTAGACATGGTATTGGAAAAGATCTTATAATATTTTCGGCATGATGATTATAATTGTTTAAACTACTGTCTGGAAATTTATATCTCAGATGGATTAATTAAAATTTCACTAGTGATTTCAGCTGTTTTTACGAGCATTGCTGTAACCGAACAGTATTTATTCTGAGATAGATCAACTGCTTTTTCTATGAGATTTTCTTTTAAATTTTCTCCCCAAAAAAAGAACTTCATATGAATTTTAGTATAAACCTTTGGATGTTCCGGACTTCGTTCACTTGTTATTTCGATTTTGAAGTCATCTGTGGGAGTATGCATTTTATGAAGTAAGGACTCTACATCCATTGCTGTACAACCGCCAAGTGCAATGAGAAGAAGTTCCATAGGTTTACAGCCTGCTTCACTTCCTCCGAATTCCTTTATAGTATCGAGCACTACCCAGTGATTTGAAGGACCCTTTCCAATAAATGTAGAGCCTTGAGCGCGTTGTACTGTAACTGGCATAATCTACCTCAAAAAATTATCTTTTTATTAGTTTATTCAGCTGCTCTATAATATTATCTATATTGTTAATGCCCTTTTCTTTAATCTGGTCTTCAAGTGTACCCCAAACTGGTTCTCCGCAAGCAATACAAACAATTCCGAATTTCATAAGTGGTTTTACTAATTCAGGGTATTCATTAACAATATCTTCAATTGGTGTTGTCTTTTCTATCAAAATATTGCCTTATAGATAATTTTTAACTTCTTTAAAATGATTTATCTGGATTTTTTAGGTCAAGGAAAGTATAGAGTCTCTTTGAAACATTTTTGGGAAGAATGTCGCTCCTATCTGCTTTTTTATATATTTCAACGGTTTTTTTGATCTTATCAACAAATATTTCACAGTAGTGACATTTCTTAAGATGTACTTGAAGCATCTTACATGGTTTAGAATCGAGGTCACTTCCCAGAAATTCACAAACTTCATGGAACATTTTTTTATTGTAACTCATATTAAGTTTTCTTCTTTAACCATGTCTTCCAATTTGTTTTTTAAGAAATTTCTGGCACGCATTAATCTGATTTTTGTATTGGAAGGTGTAATCTGAAGGATTTTGCTTGTTTCCTCGGTGGACAATTCATGAAGGTCACGCAGAATAAAGACTGTTCGATATTTTTCAGGCAGTTGTTCAAGATCCTCATCCAATTTTTTTCTAAAACGCTTTGATGTTATGTTTTTGAATTCGAATTTAGGCCATTCATTTATATGTTCACTGTGTGTTTTTTCTATATCCGGGTCGTCAATTGAAACATGTTGGTACTTCATCTTTTTAGATTGAATTTTTCTTAAACCAATATTAATAGCAATCCGGTATAGCCATGTGTAAAATGATGATCTTCCCTGAAATTGGTTAATCTTTTTTAACATCGTTAGAAAAGTATCCTGGAGAATATCTTCAGCATCCTGTTCATTTCCCGTTAATCTTAGGCCAAAATGATAAATTCTCTTGCTGTAAATAGAAACGAGCTGAGAAAGAGCCTCTTTATCTCCCTGTTTCACTTTGCTGACTAACTCTTGTTCTTTCTGATTATTATTTTCCAATGCCACATAATTTAGTAACATTATTGCAAAGATTCATAAGGGAATTTATTTCAAATTGTAAAAAAACTTAATCTATTTCTATTTTAAACTTTCTTTTATCTTTTCTATGAACATTTCTTCAGGAACAGCACCTACCAGAGACCAGTTTTCATTTATTACCGACTTTGGAACACCTCTTACAGAATATTTCTGGCCAAGGTATGGGAATTCTATTGCTTCAACCATATCTGCTGTAATATATTTGTTTGCTAATGCAAGGCGATGAGCTGTTCTTACGGCAGTAGGGCAATATGGGCATGTTGGAGTTATAAAGACCTGAATATGTACAGGTTTATCAATAGCCTCTAATTCTCTTAAAGTGTTATCAGAAAATCCATGTTTTGCATTGGATATATCAATAATATCTTCAAGCAGCGAAGAAAATTCATACCCGGATGGAATTCCATAAAGTTTTATACCCGGGTCTGTTCCATCTTCTTTTAATAAGACTACGGCAGGAATTTTGTCAACCCCATATTTTTCAGCAATTTTCTTATCAATCTGGAAATTGTAAATTTCGAGAGAGAGTTTGTCCGAAAGTTCGGCAAATTCCTCAAGTAGCTGATGTGTTTCTTTGCAGAATTGACATTCCAACTGCTGAGTAAAAAAGACTACTTTCACTTTATTTGACATCTCAGATAGTTTTTCGCGTACAAATTTTTTATCATCATCTTTTAAAAACATTTTTTCTCCTTCTTTCTATTATTTTGCAATGAGTAAACCAGTTTTTCAATCTTTTTAGATGAAGGAAATGTTAATTGGTTACATGCTATTATAACCAGGGTAGTCATTGTGGATTATATATTAAGGAAAGCATTGACTGTGATGAGTTAATGGATCACGCGACGCAAGTAATGTGGGATTCTTTCAGGGAAAGCGTTTAGTGATATTAGCAATAGGTTGTCTGAATCCTAATAATTGATTGCTAATTAGTAAGATACTATTCATATTTCAAAGAGAATTAGAAAGCAACTGGCCATGCTGATAGCAAGTCCGGCGATGTTAATAAAAGAATAAGTCTTGTGACGAATTAGGTTTCTAACGGCTATTTTCAAATAGTTTTTAAACACAGGGCCTCCAATTATCAATGGTTAATGACCAATTACCAATGATCAGCAATTATTTTTTGATTCTTGTAGTCTTTAGAATTGAAAAGAGAATTTTTGCAATTTCATCTGCTTCAGAATGAATGCTTTCGAATGTTCTCTCATCAATGAATTCTGTATCCTTAAGCAATGAAAGCCAGTATTTGGTTTCGAGACATTCCTTGTAAGCAATAGAGATTTTATTTGAGAAGTCTGCTTTTGAAATCGCCCCATTTGCTTCAGCGGTATTGGCTCCGATAGAAGTTCCGCTTCTGATAAGTTGTTTTGACAGGATGAATTCCTTTTTCTCTTTGGTAAGAAAATGATAAGCGTTAACAATTCTTATAGCAAATTGATAAGCCTTATCGTGCAAGATATTTTCCTTCTTTCTCATAGAGACCTCTCCGAGGCACTTCTCCTCTATTGTTCATTGATTATTGTACATTGATCATTGAAATCACACATGGAACTTCCCCTTCATGTTCTCGGTGATGATATGCCCGTCGAATAGATGCACGATCCTATTCCCGTATTCGGCGTAAGCAGGCGAATGGGTGACCATGATGATGGTTGTGCCGTTTTCATTTAACTTGGACAGCAGCTCCATGACCTCTTCCCCGTGCGTCGAATCCAGGTTCCCGGTAGGTTCGTCCGCGAGAATCAGTTTCGGGTTTCCCACAAGCGCCCGAGCCACGGCTACGCGCTGCTGCTGGCCACCGGACAATTGCTGGGGAAAGTGTTTTTTTCTTGGTATCATCTGCATCTTTTCCATGACTTCGGTCACACGCTTCTTCCGGTCGGATGCCGACACCTTCTGGTACAAAAGCGGAAGCTCGATATTTTCATAAACGGTTAATTCGTCAATGAGGTTAAAGCTCTGGAAAACGAAACCGATATTTTCTTTCCTCAAATTGGCTCTCTGTCTTTCTGAAAACCGGGATACCTCCTGATCGAAAAAATAGTACTCACCATCTGATGGGTTGTCCAGCATGCCAAGTAAGTTTAGCAAAGTGGACTTTCCACAGCCTGATGGTCCCATAATGGCCACAAATTCACCTTCTTTCACTTCAAAATTCACCTTGTTCAGGGCTGTGGTCTCTACTTCTTCAGTAGTGTAAATTTTTTTCAAGTTTTTGGTCTTAATCATTGTTTTTCTCCTTTTTCAGTTATGATAGTTTTTTATCTTTTGTTTTATTCATTAATAATTGTTCATTGATCATTGTTAATTGATTATTCGTATCTCAAACTCTCCACCGGATTTGCCATCGCTGCTTTGACCGCTTGCATTCCCACTGTAAACCATACAATTAATAATGTAATGAGCGCAGTACTAATAAAATACCACAGTTCTAATTCTATTCTGTAGGCAAAGTTATCAAGCCAATGTTTTGCTATGAAATAGCTTACCGGTAAGGCAATTAAAAGAGATACAATTACCAATCTGGTAAAGTCGCCCGATAAAAGACGGACAATACCAAACCCGCTTGATCCCAACACTTTCCGGATAGCAATCTCTTTAAACCTTTTTTGCGCGGTAAAGGCTGCCAAACCAAACAGTCCCAGGCATGAAACAAGAATGGCAATTCCGGCAAAGTACCGCGAAAGTACGGCAACCCGACCTTCTGACTCATATAACGCCTGGTAATCATCATCCAGAAATTTGAATTCGAAGGGAAGACCCAGGTTAAATTCCTTATAAAATTTTTGAAGCCGGGCAATGGTGGCTCTTTCCATTCCGGTTTTGATTTTTACTATTATATTCATATTATCCAAATTCGGCATGAATAAAACGAAACAAGGTTTTATATCTTCATAAAGCGATTCAAAATGAAAGTCCTTGACCACACCGATAATTTGTTTCCTTTCACCCCATAGATTAATGGTTTTACCAACAGGATTCGTGAGGCCCATGCTTTTAATAGCCGTTTCATTGAAAATGATTTTCGAATCATTTGTGCTGATTTTTCTGGAAAAAGAACGGCCTTCTTTTGCTTCTATGCCAAGTGTTTCAATGAAGTCATACCCTGCAAAAAGGTACTTAAAAAAGACTTTATCTTCCGGGCTTTTCCCTTCCCAGCTAACCCAATCGGTACCAGTACGATTGGCGGTTAAATTAGGAAGGTGACATGATGCATTTAAAACTCCCGGTATATTTTTCACCTCATATAGAAAGGTCTCAAGGCCTTTTTCCAGCTTTCCTTCCTTTTTAAAACAGATGATATTGTCTTTGTCAAAACCCAGGTTTTTAGATTGTATGAATGCTATTTGTTTGTGAACAACAAAAACCGACACAATCAATATAACGGATATAGTGAATTGAAATATCACCAGTCCTTTTCGTGCCCATAGTTCACTTATTGAAGTATTGAGTTTCCCTTTTAATACGGTGGCTGGATTGAAACCGGAAAGGTAGATTGCAGGGTAGCTGCCTGATATAAGCCCGGTAAAGAGGGTGATCCCCAAAACCGATAAAATAAGGTTAACATTAAAATTTAAGGCAAGATGCTTTCCAGTAATTTCATTAAATTGAGGAAGTAAAAGCTCAACGAGAATGATGGCAATGAGTAGCGATAAATAAGTTATCAATAGGGATTCTCCCAGATATTGAACCATGAGCGCTTTCCGGCTCGCGCCTACTGCTTTTTTTACCCCGACTTCCTTCATTCTTCTTGATGCTTTTGCTGTGGACAGATTCATGAAATTGATACAGGCAATGGCCAGTATGAATAGGGCAATAATAGAAAACAACCTCACATACGCTATCCTGCCTCCTGCTTGTACACCATTTTCATATTTGCCGTACAGATATTTATCAGAATATTGTCTTATAAATAATGAATGATAATCCACCTTCGTTTTCTCTTGAAGAAAATTGCCAATTTTTTTATTGAATTGATCAATGTTTGTGCCCTTTTTTAAAATTACATATGTACTAGGGGCATTGTATTGCCATGTATTTACAGCGGCTTCTTTTTCCTTGTAAAATTCAAAAGTGAATAAGAGCTCAATTTGATCTGTAGAGTTGGAAGGGGGGCGTTCAAAAATACCGGAAACAAAGAATGTTCCACTAAACTTGTCTTTTTCCCACTCTACTGTTTTTCCGATGATGTTTTCAGTGGTATGGAATATTTTTTTAGCCAGTTCCTCAGATATAACAACGGCGTATTTATCCGTCAGCACCTTGTTTTTATATCCCTGGATAAGGTGATAAGAAAAAATATTGAAATGATCCTTACCTACATATTGTTCCTTTGCTTTGATATGCTTATCACCCACAGACAGAATGCCTTCTTTCGTACTGAATTGAACGGGTACAGCATATTCAACCTCAGGCATTTCTTCTGCCAGCGCATTCGCCAAAGGACCAGGCGTCCACTCAAAAGTCAAAATCCTGCCCTCAGCATTTTTTGTATTTTTCATCACCTGAAAAAGTTGACTGTCTTTTTCGTGAAACTTGTCAACATTTAGTTCATCGTTCACCCACAGGTAAATCAATAATGCACAGGCCAAACCGGTGGAAAGGCCAATCAAATTGATGAAAAACGAACTTTTATTTCGTTTGAATTTTCTAAAGATAATTAACAAGTTGTGTTTTAACATAAAACCTCCAATTTTCAATGATCAATGAACAATTGATCATTGAAATCATTCGTATCGCAATGCTTTGACCCCGAAACAAGTTATCCGATAAATCGGGACAAGCGGGATGTCATCACTCATATCTGAGCGATTCCACCGGATTGGCTGTGGCTGCCCGGATCGCCTGCCAGCTCACCGTCAACAGCGCAATCGTCAATGCCAATACTCCCGCTAATAGAACCAACGTTTCCCACTTCAGAAAAACATATATTAGTAATTCCTTGATAAAAAGG
>CAYTUQ010000007.1:0-123891 GCA_964441235.1 uncultured bacterium
CGTAGCATCGGACAGTCTTGTCCGATATGTTTTTTTAGAAAAAACAGAAAGAAACTATTGCTAATACAAATTATCTTTTTATTGAACCTAACGGTTCAACAACGAACTGGACAGTTCGTAGCTACGTAGTAAGTCATTTTTCATTTGTTTCACTGGATAGCAGTATTACCAAACCCGTTTCTCTCGAAGAGACGTCCCTGACGCGCCCGAAGGGCTAAACGGGTTTTGGTGATAATAAGGAAAAATTGATAAATATATCTTATTTTCCAAGAAATCAGTGGAACGTTTAATTTATTGAACCTAACGGTTCAATAACGAACTGGACAGTTCGTTGCTACATAGTAAGTCATTTTTCATTTGTTTCAATGGGCAGAGAGTTTTAAACTTTGATGTATGAAAAAGGGACTTTTTATTACTTTTGAAGGTATTGACGGTTCAGGTAAAACTACCCAGGTAAAGGAGTTTATTCGTCGTTTGAAGAACTATTCTATACCTTTTCTGCTATTTCGTGAACCCGGAGGTACAAAAATAGGTGAAAAGGTACGTGAAATTCTCCTTGATAAAAGTAATACCGGGATGTTGCCTATCACCGAACTTCTTCTTTATTCGGCAAGTCGCTATCAGCTCACCTGTAAGTCCATTATTCCCGCACTTGAGACTGGAAAGGTAGTCATTTGTGACCGTTTTTATGATTCGACAACTGCCTACCAGGGCTATGCACGAGGAATTGATTTATCATTTATTGAACGGCTAAATTCTGTGGCTACTGAATCTCTTGTTCCTGATTTAACTTTTATTCTTGATATATCATTATTTGAAAGAGAAAAGAGAATTAGGGATAAAGATTTAGACAGACTTGAACAAGAGGATATAGAGTTTCAAAAGCGTGTAAGAGAAGGTTTTTTTACAATTGCTAAAAAAGAACCTGAAAGAGTAATTATCATTGATGGCTCTCGATTGTCAGAAGAAATATCTAATGAAATCTGGAGCAATTTTATTAAAATCAGGAAAGGAAAATATTACAATGAAATTTTATAAGAAATGGCATTTTAAATTAACTATAGCTATCATAATTTCTTTTACTTTAGTATTAGCACTAAGTAATAGGGATATCTATAAAGAAATATCTAAATCTGTTCGACTTTACAATGAGGTATACAAACAGGTATATACAAATTATGTTGATCCGATAAACGTGGAAAAGTTTACAGAAGTAAGTATAAAGAATATGATGAAAGAATTGGATCCATACACGGTTTTTCTAACTGCTGAAGAAAGAGAGCCACTTGATATGTTGACAAAAGGAGAGTATGGAGGTGTTGGTCTTCGGATAAGTACAAGAAAAGATACATTGACTGTTATATCCCCGATGGAAGGCAGTCCTGCAAAAAGAGCCGGTATCTTTCCTGGAGATCAAATAATTAAAGTTGATTCAATTTCCACAATTGGTCTTAGTCTTAATAAAACAGCTAAAATGATTAGAGGAAAGGTTGGAACGACTGTAAAACTGACTATTCGCAGACATGGAATTCACGGCGAGAGTGTTTATACATTAAAACGTGAGAAAATAAAAGTTAATGATTTGACATATTCAGGACTGTTACAAGATGATTTCGGATATATTTGCTTATCGGGATTTTCCAATGGTGCATCTAATGAAGTCCGACAAGCAATAACAAAATTATTAAAGGATGATGGCAATTTAAAAGCACTAATTTTAGACTTAAGAGGAAATCCCGGAGGACTATTGACAGAAGCGCTTAAAGTGTCTGAGATTTTTACTGAGATTGGAGATACTCTTTTATTTACGCGTGGTAGAACACTAGCATCCAATAAAATATTTATTGCTAACCAAAAACCTCTCCTTGATCCAGAAATAAAAGTTGCTGTTTTAATTGATCGAGGAAGTGCATCTGCCAGTGAAATTGTAGCAGGCATTATTCAGGATTTAGATAGAGGAATTGTATTAGGAAGTTCAAGCTTTGGGAAAGGGCTTGTTCAGACTGTTTTTAGGTTGGATAAAGAACATTCTGTCAAAATTACAACGGCGAAATATTATATTCCAAGTGGTCGATTAATTCAGAAACCGGATTATCTTAACAAGCCTGATTTAGTAGAATCAAATATGCCCGAAGACTCTATTTTTTATTCACATAATGGGAGAGTTTTAAAAGGTGGAGGAGGGATAATTCCCGATATTAAAGTTACTCAAGATAATATGCCAACCCTAATTAGAGAACTCTGGCGGCAGAATATGTTTTATACTTTTGCTATTAAATATAAAACTGACCACCCTGATATTTCTGAAAATATAGAGATTGATGAAAAAATAATAGAGATGTTTAGAAAATATTTGAAAGAATCTGATTTTCACTATAATATGAAAAATGAAAAAGAGTTGAGAAGTTTGGAAGAGAAGTTGGTAAGTGACGATCTTTTCAAAAACCTTGAAGGAGCGTTTACTCAATTCTATTCGGTTTTTGATTCTATTAAGGCTGGAGAATTTGATAAGAGTAGATTTTTCATTAAACAAGGTCTCACCAGTGAATTTGCAACTTTAATAGGAGGACTTTCCAGACGAGTAAAAGCAAGCATTGATGATGATACAGTTGTTAGAGAGACACTTAATGTATTATTGGATAATGTGGCATATGAATCTACCCTTGGATTTTCTTTAAAATAAAAAGAGTCCACTAAAGAAAGCCGCCCACCTGTCTCCGATGAATCGGTACAGGCAAAAAACATAAAAATAATGCCTGTAAGCTCAATAAAAATTCTGATATATCGGGAAGTTTATTGGCGTTTCCCTAGATCCCTTTCCCCGTAGGGATCCCGTTGGGAGGAGCATTATCGGTTTTCTGTTTTTTCTCATTGTCTCAAAGAGATGTCTTCGACAGAGATCCTTCGTAGAAGTCCTGCGTGACCTGCGGGAAATGGTGATTAAAATATTTCAAAGTAATGCCAGGTTTAACCTAAATTTTTGGGGTAACTTCAATTAATTAATGAATAATAACTTAAAATCAAAACTCGGTTTATTTCTGGTTGGAACACTGGGAGCGGTTTCAATGGTGGGGCAGATATCTTTTATTCGTTTATCTGCTCTGTCGTTCTATGGTAATGAATTGACAATGGGTGTGGTATTAGGACACTGGCTTTTATGGACAGGGATAGGGAGTATGGCAGGGAGTCGTCTTGTAAAGAGAATACCTGTTCGTCGAACTATTCTATCTATTTCCTTTATTTATGCTATTGTACTGTTGTTATTTTCATATATCCTTTTTATAATAAGGAAAATAGTAGTAATACACACAAGCGAAATTGTTGGATTTGGGCCAATCTTTATATGGACATTTCTTATTCTCATAATACCCTCTTTTACTAATGGACTGTTCTTCCCATTTTTTGTTGAATGGATAAAGAGTCTTTATAGTAAATCAGCTGTTTCTCGTGTTTATTTAGCGGAAATGTTTGGGGCAGCGGTAGGTAGTCTTTTGTTCGCTGAATTTCTCTATCTTGGGTTGAATACATTACAGACTCTTCATCTTATGGTAGCACTATTCATCATTTCTGCTGCTGTTTTTCTTGTAACTTCTAAAAAACGGCTATTTATCTCTTTAATTTTCAGTCTGTTTGTAATAATCTGTTTACTAATCTTCAGTCAACCCTTACTTCTCAAAGCCAAGTGGAAACCTTTCAGAATGGTATCATTTAAAGAGTCTCCTTATCTTTCTCTAACTACTGTTAATTATGAGGGTGTTTTCACACTTTACGGTGATAGTGAGCCGATCTGGACTTTTGGCGAAAGGGAAAAAGCCGAAGAACTTGTCCACTTTGGACTTTTGAGTCATAGCTATCCGAAATCTATCCTCGTTATAGGAATTGCAAATTCAGAACTTATTCGAGAGATAGAACGTCATCCATCTGTTATAAATGTGACGATTATTCAACCAGACGGCATTCTTCAAGAAGATCTGAATGCTTTTACAGTTTCTGACTCCTCCCACTGTTTGGTTCGTTATATAATAGAAGATCCTATAAAAATGCTTAGAAAAACCGGATCAAAATATGACGTTGTTTTACTAAACATTCCGACACCGGTTAATGCCCAGTGGAACAGGTTTTATACCTTTGAGTTTTTCCAATTGATTCATAGGGTAATGTTACCGAATGGAATTGCTGTACTTCACTTTCCCGGCGGGGAGAATTTTTTAACAGAGGACCATATAGACTTCTTAAAAACAATATCTAATACAGTAAAATTGGTTTTTAAAAATGTTACGTGGATTCCGGGAGAGACTATTCATTTACTTGCTTCGGATTTTCCCATTCATAATGATTATGCAAGTATATCTGCTACATTAAAGAAGCGCAATCTGAAAATGATGTACATTCAGGATTACTATCTCTATGATAGACTTTCTCCAATGAGAATAGATTTTCTTAAGAGCCAGGTTGACCAGTGTCAAACAAATATAGTAAATCTGATAACCTGTCCTGTTGGTTACTACTATGATACCGTTTTATGGGATCAACGAACTAAAGGAGTGGTCAGTTTTTTATATAAAAGTCTTCGAGAGATCAACCCGGAATACATTCTGGGTGTATTAATTATAATTGTCGCTGCTTTGGTGGTTAATTTTCGAATTCGTGGCAAGGGAAGAGCATTGATTCATTTCAGCATGGCTGCTATCGGTTTTGTGCATATGAGTTTAGAAGTAAGTTTGATCATTATTTTTCAGAGCTATGTAGGAGGAGTTTATCTACGGATTGTTTTTCTCATGTTTGCCTTTATGATTGGAGCAGGGTTGGGAGCAATGTGTCAAATTAAAGGCATTCCGGGTATGGGATTCAAGCAGCTGATAGGTCTATTGATACTAATAACTTTTCTTCCGATAATAGTACTTCTGTTTCTTGTTTTTCATGCAACACCTATCTCAATATCCTGGATGGTTCCGATTGTACTTTTTGGAAGTGGTTTTATAGAAGGTATTATTTTCCCTATTCTTTCTATGTATGCAAAGAAGTTAAGCGCTTCTTCTGCAGTTGCTCCTGCTGCAGGTCGTGTATATGCATGGGATGTTCTCGGTTCCTGTATCGGAGCATATTTTGTCTCGGGAATTATTATTCCTATCTGGGGACTGTATATCACGCTTATATTTCTTTTATCTATTTGTTTTATAACATTATTCGGGAATTTGCTCTTTAGAATAGGTAAATCATAAGCCACTCCCGGAGGGATTCCGTTGGAAAAAGACGCCAAGACACAAAGTAATCAAAATTGATAATTGTGAGTTGATAATTGACAATTGAGTTAGTGACTTAGAGGCAAAATTTTATAAATAATCCAGGTTAGAAAGATGTTGGTAAAATGATAAATTCCTTTGTCATATTATTAAATGCAATAGTTTAATTTTTATATCTAACAAGAAATGAGTAACGCCGATATAATCTCATAACTTCTTATTTAATTCTATTAAATTCTTCAAAAAATCACAAAACTGCAAAATCATCGAAGATCTCTCGCCGCAAGATCGGCCGAGATGTTGAGATCTATTTATATACAGTCCAATAAATGTTGGATATTATTTAGCATCTGCTATGTTTACAAAATAGGTCTATGATGAAATTCGACTTTTGAGCCATATTTGGTATGCTCACGAATTAAACGTTTAATTCTTGAATACACACCTTTGTAATATTCATGTATTTTAGGTGCTATTTTTTTATAATCTGAAAAGTTTATTATATCATGTTTTATTCCATATATGTAATATTTTGGAAATGGACGCTTAAAATTGCCATTTCCAATTAGTAAGATGAATCCTAAAGCATTTTGGTAACCATCTATATAAGCAACGTCTTCATATCTTTTCTGTTTAAGTTTTTCTTTGCGAATTGAATCATACGAGTTAAATACACCGTTGATTTTATACTGATCGGAATATTCACCTGTACTTCTTAAAGATTGCATTCTTTCAAGTGCATGTATTACACCATCTTGATAAGATGAGCACAAAATAACCTCTGGATTATCATAGCAATTATAATGCTCGTGTAGTCTTTTATGCTCAATACGCATTTCGGATAATAAACGATTCCCAATTTCATAGATAGAGTCGGGAAATAATATTTTATTTCTCCATGCATGTTTTTTTAATTCAGAAATAAAATATGTCCCATCTGTACAGATATGTATCATACCGTATTTGTTTAAAAACTCTTTAGGTGTTTCATGTGGCGTTACAAAGAAAGAAGTTCGATTTAAGTTCCTCATTTCATCTTGGATGAATTTGAAGATGTAATCTAGATCATCATCCCTAAAAGAATAACCAACGTATATAATTGTTTTTGTGGCAATAATAGTTTTTAAAACACTTCCAATTAAACCAGATGTTAAGATATCTTTACATTTATCATAATCTGATGTAGTAGCTATTATGGAACCGTAATTATTGATAGATCCATGAATTTTAAGCACTTTTCTACCTGAAGATTCCCAGAATGCCAGGTCTTCAGACATAACGAAAGGAGTACACGAGCATTTCTCTTCAAAAAATGTATCCCAGTTTGTAGTAATAATTGTATCGATATGAGGTAAAGTTGCTAATTCACAATGGAATTTAGTTGCTATTCGGTACAACTCGGG
The DNA here is from genome assembly GCA_964441235.1 of uncultured bacterium. Lineage (GTDB taxonomy): Bacteria > Fidelibacterota > UBA2242 > UBA2242 > UBA2242 > BS750m-G69. The sequence continues at coordinate 6,647 of CAYTUQ010000007.1, forward strand.
AAACGATCTTATATATCGAATTCTATCTTTAAAGTCACTCAATAATTTTATTCTTCCATTTGGTTTCTGGGTATATATCTCCATTAGTTCCGGGAAACTGAGGTTTTTCTCCTTTGAGTCACATTTAGATGCAATATCCTCATAAAAAGAATAATTAAGTACATTCTTGTTCTCTGTGCTTATCCCAGCGCCCGCGAATATCACCGCATTATTGTTAAAAACTTCCGATATCAATGTTTTTGTGAGTTCTATCGGTAATTCTTCTTTGCAAAAGATGCAATCGCATTCATTTTCAGCTGTATTCATACATCTAAATCACTTTTAATACCGGATTGTTAGCCATTATCAATAGATGAAATATTTTGCGTGATATCACCCTTATCCCTTAGAGCTCTCTTTGAGATAACTAGAAAATATCATTTCGATTTTTCGTTTTTAAAATATATATTATCACAAGAGTGAAATTAAATCTGAAACAGACTGAAATCAAGTAAAAATCCAATAAAAATAACATCTATCTTTTTTTAGGGACAATCTAATCGAAAACTAATTAGAGTCTGTCCATAAAGTATAAACCACTTGCTATAGGTCACGTGCCATAGGCATCTTGGGATAGGACTCGTAGAGCATCCGTATGGAGAAGTGGTTATTTGATATAAAGTATTTTTTTATCACCATAATAAATTATGGTGTTATCTCAACCGTAATATTATAAAGATATTAAGATAGCACCTGCCTGTCACTCTGGGGAATTTATTTAGGTGAACTTAACCGTCAATAATATTTAACTGATTCATAAGTTTTTCAAGTTTATCTCAAAGAGATGTCTTCGACATGGGTAAACACTAATTACCATAACCCACCAATTAATCTGCTGAGGCTACTTTGTACTTCTATTTTCAATATTTAATGAATGATTTTGCCTTGCATAAGGATTTAAGGAAAAGTAAATTTACCCGCTTTTAGCAATTGAAGTTTAAGAAGAGTATGTTAGAGCAAGTACAAAAAGGTTTTGCATCAATAGTTAGAACTCTCAAGGGAGAGGGGAAGATTACGGAAAATAATATCCGTGATGCTATGCGTCAAATACGGCGTGTCCTGCTCGAAGCTGATGTCAATTATAAAGTTGTTAAAGATTTTATACAGAGTACTCAGGAAAAGGCAATTGGTGCAGCTGTAACAAAAAGTCTCTCTCCCGGACAGGTTATTGTTAAAATAATCAATGATGAATTAACTGATCTTCTTGGGAAAAAGAACTGTCAGTTAAAAAGCGCATCTGTTCCGCCAACTGTGATTTTATTAGTTGGACTTCAGGGATGTGGAAAAACCACATTTGCCGCAAAACTGGCAAAACATCTTTTAAAACAAAATCATACTCCTGTATTAGTGCCGGTTGATGTTTATCGTCCTGCTGCTGTTACTCAATTGGAGATTTTAGGAAAACAGATTGATGTTCCGGTGTTTTTAGAAAAAACAAAGGTTCTGAAAAGAGTAAAAGAGTCAATCAATTTCGCAAGGCAGGATCATCGGGATACTGTAATAATTGATACGGCAGGACGTCTCCATATAGATGAACAAATGATGAAAGAATTAATTGATATAAAAAAATCAGTCAAGCCCCAAAATATATTGTTTGTTGCCGATGGAATGACGGGACAGGATGCCGTTAATGCTGCAACTACTTTTAATGAAAAACTTGATTTTGATGGCATTGTTCTTACAAAAATGGATAGTGATGCCCGTGGTGGTGCAGCTCTTTCAATTGTAAAAGTCACAGGCAAGCCAATAATTTTTATTGGAACTGGTGAAAAGATAGAAGATATAGATATATTTCATCCTGACCGTATTGCCAACAGAATTCTCGGAATGGGAGATGTTGTAACTTTAGTTGAAAAAGTTCAAGCATCAGTGGATGCAGAACAAGCGGCGCACCTGGAATCAAAATTAAGAAAACAGAAATTTACACTTGAAGATTATTTGTCTCAGTTGAAGCAGGTAAAGAAAATGGGATCTTTGGAAAGTATGTTGGAACTCATACCCGGATTTGCAAAATTTAAAATGAAAAACGTTTCGGTTAACGGTAATGAACTAATAAAATCTGAATCAATAATTCAATCAATGACAAAAGAAGAGAGAATGAATCCATCGATACTGAATGGCAGTCGTCGTCGCAGGATTGCAATAGGCAGCGGTACCCGAACAAGTGATGTGAATCGGCTTCTGAATCAGTACTGGCAGGTAGTAAAACTTACAAAGCAGATGGGTAAAATGAGAATACCAAAAAATCTTTCTGCTCTTCGGATAGGTTTTTAAAAATAAAGGAGGCAACAATTGGCTGTTAGAATTAGGTTATTTCGCATGGGAAGAAAAAAGAGACCATTTTACCGTATTGTAGTTATGGATTCTCGAGTACGGAGAGATGGGCGTTATCTTGATAAAGTTGGATACTACAATCCAATTACAAAACCGGCTACTGTTCAAATTGACAGGGAAAAAGTTTTGGACTGGCTTAAGAAAGGTGCCGAACCGAGTAAGACAGTATTTAATTTATTGCAAAAAGAGGGTATTGCTCTTGACTGGCATCTTATTAGAAATAAGGTAAGTGAAGAGACGCGTAATATTGAATTACAGAAATGGGAATTGGCAAAGAAAGACAGAGAATCTAAGCTGGAAGTGGAAAAGGAGCCGGAAGTGCAACTTGTAGAACAGGAAATAGAAGCACCTGTTAAAGAGGAAGTTATTAGTAAAGAGGTTGAAAAAGAAGAAGTATTGGTAAAAGAGAAACCTAAGAAAGAGACTCCACATGCTGAAGAGAAAGCTGTCAAAGCTGAGAAAGAAGAGGTAAAGGAAAGTGCTAAGACTGTGAAGGCTTTAAAAGAAGAAGTTCTTAAAGGAAAAACCTCTCCAGTAAAAGAAAAATCACCCGCTGCCAAAAGAAAGAAAATTGAGGAAAGTGTAGATAAAAAAGTCTTGAAGAAAGAGGAATCTAAGAAAAAAAGTCCTATCAGTGAAGATAAAGACAAGGCTGAAAAGAAGAAAACTGAGGAAAATAAAACAAAAGATTCAAGAAATAAGGAATCATGATATAAATTTTAAAAAGATACGGAATTAATAATTTATTATCTTCTTAATATTTTTTTATTAAATTCTAATTGGCTACATTCTGAAAAATACGAATGTGTTGTTTAGAAACCAGTAACAAGGAGTAACGGTTATGAAAGATTTTGTCAAGTACATGGTTCAGAAGTTAGTTGATAATCCTGATGAAGTTAATGTTACCCAGGTTGATAGCGAAAAAACTATCATTTTGGAACTTTCAGTTAAAGAGGGCGATCTGGGTAAAGTTATAGGAAAGAAAGGTCGTACAGCAAAAGCTTTGAGAACTCTACTGACCGCCGCTGCAGCTAAGCAAGGCCAAAAAAGGGCAATCTTAGAAATTATTGAATAATTTTTAGAGATGAGTAGGGGAGAACTTATCCCCATAGGTAAAATTGTCAGAAGTCGCGGATTAAGCGGTGAATTAATAATTTCTGTTAGTTCTCAAAATATTAAGATTAAAAAAAGAATAGGGGAATTGTGGTTGGGAGATAATGCTGATCACATTCATCCTTGGAAGGTGGATTTTTTACATTTTGTAGAGAACCATGCTTTTTTAAAATTGAGTAATATTAATTCTCGTGAAGAGGCGGATTACCTGAGGGGAGTCAGAGTTTTTCTACCTGTGAACCAGGTTGAAAGTATAAATCTATCTGGAATTATTGGCTTTCAAGTTAAAGTTAAAACCTCAGGTGAGTTAAAGGGCTCAGTAGTTAATATAGATTATTCTAATCCGCAGCCACTTATGGTTATAAAGACAGATTCCGGTGAAGTACTTATTCCTGCTGTTGAGAGATTCATTAAGGATATTGACTGGAAAAACAGGATAGTATTTGTTGAGATTATTGAAGGGTTATTTCCTGAATGAAAATATTTGTAATCACAGCTTTTCCGGGAATGGTTAGAGCCTGTCTTTCTGAGAGCATGTTTAAAAAAGCCTTTGAGAAAGCAGGTGTTATGTACGAAGTCTGGGATCTACGTGATTTTACCAGGGATAAACATAAGCAAGTTGATGATACACCCTATGGTGGTGGTGCTGGAATGGTTCTAAAGCCAGAGCCATTTTTTAGGGCACATGACAGGCTAAAAAAAATATTGGGTAAATCAAAACCACGTGTAATATATCCATCACCTCAGGGAATAGTATTTGATCATGCTCTTTCAAAAGAATTAGCAAAGGAAAGCGACCTTACCTTCTTTTGTGGTCACTATAAAGGGGTTGATGAGAGAGTGATAGAGAACCTGGTGACTGATGAAATTAGCATTGGAGATTTTATTGTAACCGGCGGAGAGCTGCCTGCTTTGATGATGATAGATGCACTAATAAGGCATATTCCTGAGGTACTTCATTCTTATGAGTCAGCAGAAACTGATTCTTTTGCAGATGATCTTTTAGAAGGCCCAATTTATACTCATCCACAAAAATATCGGGAGATGAGTGTTCCGGAAATTTTGCTTTCTGGAAATCATAAAAAAATCGCTGAATGGAGACATGAACAGAGAATAAAGAGAACATATCAGAGACGGAGCGATTTGTTGAATAGTAAAACTGGAAAAAATGACCTTGGAGGAAATAATGGATAAATTGACTGCAGCTGTTGTAGATCAACTCAAAACAGATATTCCTGAATTTAAAGCTGGTGATACTGTTGCAGTTGAAGTTAAAATTAAAGAGGGTAATAGAGAGCGAATTCAACGATTTCAAGGTGTTGTAATTGCTCGAAAAGGTGGCGGTGTTAATGAGACTTTTACAGTGCGGAAAATTTCAAATGGGATTGGAGTTGAGAGAATTTTTCTACTGCACTCACCAAATATATCGAAGATTGATCGTATTTCCGTTGGGAAAGTACGGAGAGCAAAACTCTATTATCTTAGAAAATTGAAGGGTAAAGCTGCCAGGATAAAACAAGATATCCGATAAATGTTAAGAACCAAATGGACCTTTAATCACTAACTCCGCAATATTTACGTAATAGGTATTTTAATATTGAGTTTTTATAGCAGGTTTTGAGTTTTCTTAGTCATTTCAGTTACTTTCCATACATCACCACCAATATGTTCCCAATAGAGACCTAAGTGCCATTTGCCCACCATGCCAGTTGCATATTTATTTTCTCTAAAAATATGTGCCACTGTTTTTTCTTTATTCGTAATAAACATATTCAATCAAATAAAGGCAGGTTGATCCGGGGGATAAAGTTCCCTCAAACGCTCGTTTCTTTCTGCATATCTTCCCGTTAACATTGAATATCTGCTTGCTGTACATACAGAAGAACTCACATAGTACTCGGTGAATATTACGCCTTCACTTGAGAGTCTATCCAAATTTGGTGTAAGCGATTTGCCTCCATAACAACCGATATGCTCGAAATTATGATCGTCACTGTAAAAAACGACAACATTAGGTTTTGTATTATTCCTGTTTCCTTTCACATAGGTAAATAATCCAGGTGCCAAACTTAATCCAGTTAAGTCCAATGCTGAATTCTTAATAAATTTTCTTCGTGATAGCTTTTGATGAGACATAACTAATCCTTATTGGTTTTATCCTTATAATTAAAATATAACATGAAATTCTAAAATGAATTCCAGGAAATTCCAATACACAAATTCCAAATCTCAAATAAGTAGCAATGATATAATTTTCAAATCCAAAACAAATAATGAATTTAAATTCACATATTGAGTGAAACTCCTGACATAGCTTTTGTTTGATCATTGATATTTGAAATATTGGTTTTTATTTGATATTTGTGTTTTGGTTTTTATGATTTCCTAAATTTTAATTTTTAAATTTGGGTTTGATTGTATTTCGTTTTATCTAATTCCACAACACTTCTTAAATTTTTTCCCACTTCCACAGGGACATGGATCGTTTCTTCCGATTTCTAAACTGGGGAATCCTTTATCTTTTTCTTTAGCCCACCACATGACATTTGCAGGCGGTCTTTGCCGGCTCAGTTCGTTTGCCATAAACCGCATGTAGGGAGCAACATAATTGAAGAATTTCTTATACCCCTCACACAAATAATTCAAACCGTATTCACCATCGGGGGTCGTTAAAAACCGGTGTTTCGGACACTCGCCATTACAAGCAAATTTAACGTCGCACTGTTTACAAAAGTTAGGAAGCTGATCCTTTTTATCCTGTCCAAATTTTATTTGTTGTTCTGAGAAGACAAGTGAATCTATTTGTTGTTGTTTTATATTACCCAGTCTATTTTCGGGGAAGACATAGTGATCACATGAGTATAAATCACCATTATGCTCAATAGCCAGAGCCTTTCCACAAGTTTCTGAAAACACACAGAGGCTCGGATTCATACCAAGCCAGCTTCCAAGTGCAACATCAAAGGTCTGGATAAAATATTTTCCCACATCATTTCTGACCCATTCATTAAAGATCTCGCAAAGAAAATTTCCAAACTGAACAGGCTCAACCGACCATTTGGTCACCTGGGCAGAAGAAACGTAATCAGCTGAGACCAGCTTTAAATTCGTATGTTCATCATGCGCTTTCCTTTCCACAACAGGAATAAACTGCATGAATCCTTTACCAATCCCTTTTAAAAAATTGTAAACTTCTGAAGGGTAATAAGAATTTTCTCGATTGATAACTGTTAGGGTGTTAAATTCAACATCATGTTTTTTAAGAAAATCAATTCCTTTTAAAACTGCGTCAAAAGTTGGTTTGCCTCCTTTGTGAGTTCTGTATTTATCGTGAAGGTGTTGCGGTCCATCAATTGAAAGTCCTATAAGGAAATTATTCTTTACAAAGAACTCACACCATTCATCATTCAATAAGATTCCATTGGTTTGAAATGCGTTCTCAATTTTTTTACCCCTGCTGTATCTCTTTTGCAATTCAACTGCTTTTTTAAAAAAAGTTAATCCTGATAAAGTGGGTTCACCCCCCTGCCAGACAAATTGAACAGTGTCAACATCCTGACTTTCAATATATTGCCGGATAAAACGCTCCAGAATATCATCGGGCATGATCCAATTCTTTTCTTCGGGATAAAGTTTTTCCTTTTCAAGATAAAAGCAGTATTGACAACTGAGGTTACAAATTGGGCCAATCGGTTTTGCAATGATGTTAAAATCTCTTTTCAAAATAATTGTCTTTCTCGAATGAATATTTATTCACGCTTCATATGTAGGGATTAGCGGAGCGAAGAGATAATATTCTATGAAAACGAATAACGTAACTGTATGAATTAGAATTACAATTTTAAATCTCTGTCCCTATATTTTAGTTGCAGTTTTTTAAGTTCGGTTTTCAAATCATTAACAATATTTGAATAAGTGGGATCATCATAAACATTGTTGATTTCATGAGGATCTTTTTCCAAATCATAGAGCTCCCAACTGTCGATATCATAATAAAAATGGATTAACTTATAGTGCTTGGTTCGAATTCCGTAGTGGCGCTTCACATTATGCCATCCATGAGGATACTCGTAATAATGGTAGTACATGGAAGTCCGCCAGTTATCAGGTTTTATTCCATGGGTTAAGGACCGAAAGGATTCTCCCTGCATCTCTCTGGGAATATCCACACCCGCAAAATCAAGAAAAGTAGGTGCGAAATCCAGATTCAGAACCATGTTTTCTGACACCTGACCGGCTTTGATTTCTCTTGGATAACGCATAATCAGTGGCATGCTCAAGGATTCTTCATACATGAATCGTTTATCGTACCAACCATGCTCACCCAAATAGAATCCCTGATCGGATGTATAAATTACGATGGTATCTTCAGTTAAACCTGTGCTGTCGAGATAATTGAGTAGCCGGCCTATATTTTCATCAATGGAAAGAATACACCGCAGGTAATCTTTGAGGTATCGTTGGTATTTCCACTCCAACAGCTCTTTCCCGGACAGATTGGCCTTTTTAAATTTTTTATTCATTAAATCGTAATGGGCATCCCAGGCTTTTCTTTGCTCTGCGGTTAACCGTTCATAGGTTCTTTGCCATGTTTTTTCAACATCACTTGCGAATTCAGCATTCCCTCCTGTCCCTGTCTCCTTTTTATAAAATCCCTTTTTCAGCTTTAAATCAAAGGATAAATACATATTTTCTATTCTCATATCCGCATCTGCTGCTGCTGAACGGTTTGCATAATCATCATAGAAGGTTTCCGGTAATGGCAAATCTGTATTATTAAATGCGGTTAGGTGTTTGGTATTCGGCATCCAATTACGATGTGCCGCTTTGTGATGCACTAATAAGCAAAAAGGTTTGTTTCGGTCTCTTTGTTCCAATGTTTGAATAGCCTTGTCAGTAATAAGATCGGTTGTGTATCCTGTGTACGGTATTTTTTCTCCATTTTCAACAAAGACCGGATTGTAATATTCACCCTGACCGATTAAAATCTTCCAATCATCAAATCCAGTAGGATTTGTTTTTAGATGCCATTTTCCGACTATGTACGTTTTATACCCGGTTTCTTGTAATAATTTCGTAAAGGTTATCTGACTACCATCAAATTCATCCCTATTGTCACGCAATCCATTTATATGGCTATATTTACCAGTTAACATAGTTGCCCTGCTGGGTGCGCAGATAGAATTGGTCACGAAGCTGTTTTTAAACAGAATACCTTCTTGAGCGATCCTATCGATATTAGGTGTATGAATCAAATTTCTACTATAGCAGCTCATAGCCTGTACCGCATGATCATCACTCATAATAAAGATGATATTTGGTTTCCTTTTTATAGAATTACATGAAGAAAGAAAAATCGGTAAAGTAAGGCCGACTCCTACTGTACCTAAACCAGCCGTCTTTATGAATTCTCTGCGTGTCTGATTCATAACTTTCCTCTACCAATAAATTAGATAATTTTTCGGAAACGTTCCATAAAGGATACTTCTTTCATTTCTTTTTATCTTATTTCAGCCTAACGATGCGGCTAACCGGACGCAAATGTAACGCCTATAGCGTCCAACTGCGGTTAAACCGGAACGCGTTTGCGTTCCGTGTTGAACCGCTGGTTAGCTTGCGGCAGCTATTATAGTTGATTGGCTAAGGTTCAACTCTACCTGCCGGACGGATATTCTGTTTGAGATCGGCATCAAACTCATTTGCCAACCGGGTTAACCGCTGAACGATATCGGGATATTGCGATGCCACGTTCATCTGTTCCTGAATATCAATTTCCAGGTTATATAAAGCCAATGGCAGCTCTTTATTTTCCGTTTTACCGCCAATTCCGCCGTGACCAATTTCAACCGGACTTATATATTTATGTGGTAAATGCAATTTCCATTTGCCACTTCTAACTGCATGCAGATCATTTGCGTAATAATAGAAAAAAGCCTCATGCGGACTTTTGACTCCGGGTTTGTTTTTCAGGAGCGGCTGGATATTTTTGCCATCAATCTTCGTAGACGGTAATGCGGCTCCCGTAATTGAAGCAATCGTTGGTAGAAGATCTATTGTCGAAGCTAGTTCACTACAGGTACTTCCGGACGGGATTTTCCCGGGCCAGCGCATAATACACGGAACCCGTTGACCACCTTCAAAAACCGTCATCTTACCTTCACGCAAGGGCAAAGCAGAACCTGCATGGTTGCCATATGCCAGCCATGGTCCGTTATCTGAAGCAAAAATAACCAGCGTATTATTATCCAGATGCAGCTGTTTCAATTTCTTTAATATCTCCCCGACAGACCAGTCAATTTCCATGATTACATCACCATACAATCCCTGCTCGGACTTCCCTCGAAATTTATCAGACACATACAAGGGAACATGGGGCATCGTATGCGGGACATAAAGGAAAAAGGGACGATCCTTGTTTTTATCAATAAATTGCAGCGACCGCTCGGTATACATGGTCGTCAATCGTGATTGATCCGGATTGTACTCTACAACGTCTTCACCATCCATAAGGGGAAGGTCGGGATAATCTTCAGGTATCATGTCATTGCTGTAAGGCAAACCGAAATATTCATCGAATCCATGCCGGGTAGGCAGGAACTGTGGTCTATGTCCCAAATGCCACTTACCAAAACAGGCGGTTGAATAGCCAAGCGGCTTGAGTATTTTTGCGATAGTCGTTTCTTCGCTATTAAGACCAATATTTGTTCGTCCTTTCGTCCACGGCGGTCCGGGAGGAGCAAGTACATCGGGAATATCCACTCGCTGTGCGTAGCAGCCTGTTAATAATGATGCACGGGACGGTGAACAGACAGAGGAGGTAACGTAAAAATCTGTGAACCGCATTCCTTCATCAGCCAACCGGTCTAAATTGGGTGTTGAAAAACCTCGTGCCCCATAGCTGCCGAGATCCGAATAACCCTGATCATCAGTGAAGATGATAACAATATTCGGCAATCGTTCCGGTGTAGATGATTTACAACCGAGAAGAGAACCAAGAGCCAACGACGAGGCGCCTGCACCAACCATGGTCAGAAATTCCCGTCGACTATACTGATGAGCATCCTTTTTTATTTCTTCATTCATAAACTTTCTCCGATGATTACGCGGGCTAGCGTGATTAGATTTTTCATTGTCCAACGACTGTTTCTGATATTCTGAATCATCTCACTTTAATAGATACCGGGTGAATTTAAAAAATTAATTCATTAAAAAATATCTTTATAATAATACATCTATACAAGAAAACTCATTTGTCCGATTTTGCACCGGATTCAGATAATAAGAATCAATAAGAGATTCTACCACTGCAGAGCCAAGCATTTCCCGATCTTGCTTCGGTAATAAATTCACAGCCGCCCGGGTTATATTGTGACGAATATCCCAGCCCCACACAAATTCAGCATTTTTAAATGCCAAAACAATCCCAACAAAATAAATAATGTATTTCCGAAATTCAGTGATTTTTCCCATTATATCTACTCCGTTTTAAATATATCCTTAATCTTACATTGAATTTATCAAATCTAAAATTGATAGTTTCGTAAAAAGTGATTATGTGTGTCATTCTGATGATCCCGACTTGTCGGGAGAAGAAGAATCTCCGACGAGAACCCTATAGAGATTCTTCACTCGTACCTCGTTCATCTCAAAGAGACCCCTTTGGGGGAATGACAGTTTTGATACTTTTTACGATTCCATCAAAATTCAGATTCAGGTAAAAGAAGAAGTGATATATCCATTATTTAGGAGCAGTCAACGTATTCTTAAATGTACGTTCCGGAAAATTCTGTGGTTGTAAATCTATAAAGGTTTTATAACCATTGGAATTTTTTACAATTTGGAAGGCATCATAGATTTCACCGGTTACGGTATAGGCTTTATAATCAAGAGTGTTATGATCAATACCGATAATCTGGTAAAGCTGCGTATTTTCAGCAGCGCGGTCCATCCAGCGATCCTTATTCAGATTATATTGTTTCGGACCACTCACTGAGACGACATAAACTGGCCCGGTTTCATCAGGAGAATGGGGAGCTTTTTCCTCGGGACTATTGCCCCGGGCATAAACGTGATCATGACCGGAAAGAATAATATCAACTTTATATTTAATAAAAAGCGGATTCCAGGCATCCCGGATTTCTTTGTGATCGCGGTTATTCGTACCGGCATATATCGTATGGTGAAAGGCTACAATAGTCCAACCGTTTAGATTACTTTGCAGTACCTTCTCTAACCACTCCGCCTGTTTCTCTATCTCAAGGTTTGAATTAAGTATCAAGAGGCGCACTCCCTGAAAATCGAAATAGTAATTTGTTTCAGGAAGTTCTTTGATTCCATTTTCAGGTAATGTGAACTGCGGTCGCCAGAGCGGAGTGAGGAAAAGTTCCTCCCAGTTTCCGTCATAATATTCATGATTGCCGATTAACGGAACGATTGGGATGCATGCATTGATCCAGCCGGCAGCGGCAAACCATTCATTCCAATCACGATAGGCTCTGGCATGGTCAACCAGATCACCGCCATGAACGATAAACCGGGCGTCAGGAGCGGCGCTAAAAGCGGCTCGTATTGCTCGCGAACATAAGGAGAGTAATCCTTCCTGTCCATCGCCCAGATAAAGGAATTTAAAAGGCAGCGGCTGTTTGTCAGCCATCCTGAATTGAAACCATTCACTCCATCGCTCCCTGGATCCAACCCGATAAACATACAGCGAGCCGGGTTGCAAACCGGTAAACGTCACGGAGTGATAGTTGGCGTTATACTGATCTAAAGTTAAATATTCAGTTTCGGCTTCTATACGATTGGCTGTATATATGAAGTATGGGGAAGCGTCTGCCGGTGCGATTTCCGCAAAGGCTTCGTGAATACTGGTATCCGTCCGCCAGGTTACTGACTGAGTGCTGGTGGGATCATCTTTCCAGCTTAGAATGATATGATCAGGGAACTGGGTCGGATAGGGATTATAGGCGGCTTCCGTCAAATCGCCGGCGAGCAGAGATTGAAAGGATTGCCCTAGTAATACTATTAGTAAAAGATAGCCGCGTGTTTTCATTTTACCGATGATTTTTACCATTTAACCTACTCCTTATTAACAATATCATAAGTCTTATAGAGAATTTTCCCAATATTCCATTCCGACTTCTGTATAAAATCTATTACCACCACAAAATGTACCTTCCAATTTTATTAGCCTCCCCATTTGAATTCGACAGGATGCTTGGGGAGGGAGTGTTGCCAAACCCTCCCCAAGATAAGCGTTATGAAGTTATTATCAACAATGCTATTAGTATAAAAATCGTTATTTTAAATAACTCAGTTTTGTCATCTGGACAAAATCACCGGCTTTCATTCGACAGAAATAAATACCGCTGCTTGCCTGTATGCCATTGGAATCCATTGCATCCCAGGTCACATGATATATTCCCGGGTTCATATTCTTGTTGATAAGTGTTTTGACCTTCTGTCCGAGCATATTATAAATTTCAACCGTAATGAGTTCTCTTCGAGCAACCTCATAACTTATTATGGTCGTTGGATTGAACGGGTTAGGATAGGCATTGGAAAGTTTGAAACTGGATGGAATTTCAGTAATATTTTCATCAATTGCTAACGCAGCTTCATACGCGGCTTCCACTTGTAACCGTTCCGTCTCCGAATCCCAGCTTGCCAACTCACTCGGCGTCCAATGTAAAGCGCCTAACTTGCGTCCATCGATACTGGAGGTGATATCGGCGGTATACGAAAAATCCTCTACTAAATCTGAGATTTGGGTTATTCCATCGCCAACCTCGGTTTCAATACCAGGAACCGTCGTTGGATCATAGTCGCCGAAAACCCAACTTGTGTTATAGCTAGCACCTTCTTCCGCAACGTTATACAGAATTCTGTTAAATGTTGCCATATCATCTACAACATCTGAACTGGCAATACTCGGAGTCACTAATCCCGGATCTGTCGTGTTCTCGTAATTATTTATATTTATCATGTTATTATTGCCAGCAATCAGATTCAAGGTCCGTTCGTTCATCCAAATAGTCGGAACATTTTCAACAGGTACAATTCCAGCAACAACTGTTTCTAATTTAGAAATTGGATAAGTCCATTCCGAATTACCATTATATTCCCCATTATAATAAGGATTTAACAGCGGACTGACCCAGTGTAAATTATTAGAAATAAATATTTTCCTATCTTTCATTGACGGCATTACTGAAGGATCAGCATAAATACTGGTTTCCAATGTGTCTATATTGATAATACCCGTAAATAATGCATCGGGATCCAGTCCGCCACCACCGTATGTATTGATATCTTCACCGGTCCATTGACAGTTAATAAATAGATTGTTTGTAATATAGGCATTTTCATAATAAGTATTGGGCAGGGGCGCTTTTTTACTGTTAATGATTGTACAATGATTCATATAAAAATAGTGCTGCGGAACTTGCTCACTGAGGAATGTCAAACCGGAATTGGAAACCGTTACATTTTCAAGGATAATGGAGTCTGCGGGAACTTTGGCGCTGATGGCTCTGGAACCCCACCATTGTGATACTTCTTCGAGATCTCTAAAATAAGTGTTTTTTACAATAATTTTCACACCTTTGGTAACACCTTTACATTCGAAAACTTTACCATAACAGAACTCCATGACACAGTCTTCTATTCTATATGTCTGATTATCTTCCTTTATTTCCCACGCCGTCCAATTAGTTTCCCCATTTGTAACCAGTTGGTGAGAATAGATATTCTTCAATGTCAAACTGCCATAAATTTTGGCATTCCCTTCCGGAACTGATTCACCTTTAGGAGTTAGTATGATGACAGGCTTTTTTCCACCTGTTTCACCTACTATAGATACAGTACCTGTCGGATTATAGACTTCAATACGAGCATACTGGAAGTATATCGTATTTTTTCGAAGTTTGTAAACCCGGTTGGGATTTATCCTTTCACCGGTACTCGTTGTATCGCAATTAATTACAGTTTCCAAATTGCCCATATTGGCGGTCCCACCTTCAATAACAATCGTATCCTGATCAGCAGGCACCTGGGCAATTGCAGAACAAACTAAAAAAATGCTTAACACCATGATTAGTAACATCTTAGTTTTCATTTTTTCCTCCAATCAACTTTTGTTAAACTTAACATTTTCTTACTTCTTTTTGTTTAATCCATTCACAATGTTATTCCATATACCTCCTCCTATGTTAATTAAAAATTACAGGTTATTCCAAACTGGGATGTGAATCCGTAGTGTTCACTATTCGTAGGCAAATAATAACCCTTGACATTGAGATGAGAATCATCAATATGCTTATTGATATTTGCAAAATTTGCATAAAACTGGATATGTTTTGTGATATCCTGTTTAACTGAGAAATCTATTCTGAATAATTTGTCATTATAACTGTCTTTGAGCCTATATTGCGTATCTACACTGGAAAGAGTTGCTCCCTGGTATCTAAAAGATAATCTTGAACTGAAGCCCTTATAATCATAACCAATCCGAATATTGTATATTGATTTTGGCTGGTCCAACATATTTCCTTCTCTAGTACGGTAAAAATAATAATCTACCGGCATAGGAATAAATCCTGTAGTATCCATTATTTGTATTGTTTGAAAATAAGGATACTTTGTTTCAGAAAATATCCTTGAGTAATTTATATCAAGCACGATACCGCTAAATAAACCGGGCAGATACCATAAATTTGTTTGCCAGGACAGTTCGATACCTCTATAATATGTTTTATTGGGATTATTAACCGGCAGGGATGTATAATATGCAGATTTAATATACGCAGGATCAAAATATTCATCTCCTAATAAATTTTCATATATTGATTCCGGGGCTCCTTCGACCTTACCAAGTTGCCGGGGATAATAGGTCATGTTAAAAATCAGGTCATCTATTTCTTTATAAAATACATTTGTTGTAAATAGTCCTGCATATTTACTAAATATTGAAGCTCCCAAATCATAATTCCAGGCAGTCGATGGTTTTAAATATGGATTATTTGAAGACATATAATTACTACCATCCCTATAAATAACCAGAGGAGATAGTTGATTAAAAGAAGGTCTGGAAGTACTTTTGTAATACGCGCCTCTGATTTGAGACCAATCGTTAATTTTATATCTCAGATTAACCATCGGGAAGTACTTTTCATTTTCCCGCTTAACGGTTTTTTCCTCTGCGTACTGAATCCCGGTCAGGGTGGCAGCCGACACCAGAGCTTTAATATGATAAGCCGAATATGAGGTATTCATCTTCTCATAACGAATTCCGGGTAAAATCATAAGCTTGTCGCCAAAGTTAATCTCTGTCATCATATAACCAGCTGCAAGTTCTTCTTTTATGGAGTAGTCTTTCTCATATGATTCTACGCCATCAAGGAAATAATCAGTGCTCTTATATTGATTATAAAAGTCATCATTGATTTCTTTCAACACATCGGTATCCGCACACCAACCTAATTCATACCGGCCGTCTAAAAAATTTCCATAACTAAAAGAATTGTCCAAAAAATTAATCGCGGGTATCCCATAGATTTCCATACCACCGCCACCGATATCACTGGCGCTTTGGATCCACGGATACATTTTAACCAGGTTCCCTCGCCTGATGGCGCCGCCCTCCCATAATAACTCAGCATACACAGTTTGATTATCACTTTTGCGCTCTTTATTGTGATATTTTCCTCCCATTTTGAGATATCCTGATATTTTCCCGGCTAGCACAAAGGGTACTTTCCAATGAATGTCCGAGATGAAATTATTATCTTTAACATTTTCATTAAGCTTGCTCATCGTGCTAAGATAACCTTCCTGCACCTCTTGTATTTTATACAAATCTATTGTTTTCTTCGGATTTGCATAAAGCAGGGTGCTTTTTGGAGCGGATTCCAAAGATTCTCTATCATATAACTCAAATACATCTCCAGGAGCATCACTATTTGCAAAGGTACAGGAAACATTAATATTTAATTCTGTACCTAATATGTCAAAAATATTTTGCAATGAATGAGTTCTGATATCTTTAGTAACTACCTTATCTATAATATTTAACTCATATGGCATATTCATGTCTTCAAAATCAAAATAATTATTCCTTTCAAGTCTATCACTCTTCATCTGGCTATAGAAGTTAAATAATCTTATTTTTACATTAGTAGATGTAAAATCCAGCATCAAACTACCACCATTTCTTTGTCTTTGTTCCAAAAGATCAATTAAATGAGCCGATTCAGTATATACGTTTAATCCGCTGTCAACCACAGCCCCCGTATTATCCTTTTCGTAAAACCACACCGGATCACCATATCCACCCCCAAATTTTTCAGATGGTCGCTGTACCTTTTCGGTATTGAGTTGTAACAGTGCACCGACTTTATTTTCGAAAAACCTATTGCTTACAGTTCCGCTCAAATTATAATTACTAAATGATTTCTCAAGATCGTTATAGCCGCCATTTGTTCTGAGATTAAAATGAAAAGTTTCCGGAGCCTCCTTCAGTTTAAGATTCACCGTACCGCCCAGAACATCAGCGTCCATATCTGGTGTCAGGCTTTTTGATACCTCTATTCCTGCCAGCATTTCAGATGAAACCATGTTCAATCCCACACTCCGGTCTTCCGCATCGGAGGAGGGGATTTTCACACCTTCTACGGTAATAATATTGTATTTGGGCGATAGTCCGCGTAACACGACTTTATTTCCTTCACCAGACGATCTCTGTAAAGAAACTCCTGGTAATCTCCCGATTGATTCTGCCGCGTTCGCATCAGGGAGCTCCTGTATTTTGTCAGAGGATACAATATTTTGTATTCTGTTGGATGTTAACTGCTGGTTTATTGCTGATAATTGTCCTTTTGCCTGGGCGGTGACAATAACTTCTTCACCTTCAATGGTTTTAAAACTAAGAGACATATTAACTATCTTTTTTTCTCCACTTGACACAGTAATTAGTTCAGTCTCTTCACCATATCCAATGTATGTCACTTTTAACGAATAAACACCCTCAGAAATGTTTGCTATTTCATAGTGACCTCTTAAATCTGTAGCTGCCCCGGATACAATTGCATCTTTAGCTAAAATCAAAACATTAGCACCAGGCAATGGGTCTCCTGTTTTACTATCAGTAATAAGACCGGATACTCTTCCACGTCCGGCTCCATATCCGATAGTACTAAAAATAACAAGAGTAGTGATCAGAAAAAGTGACCACGCAGATCGCTTCTTTTTCATTTTCAATTTCCTCCTAAATATCAAATCTACGTTTCTTTAAACAGCTAATATCAAAAAGCCTTCATTAAATATATTTATATTTAAAACTGGAAACGTAGGCGTTTTGGGAAAATATTATAGGCGTTTTGGGGAAAAGTGAAGATTTTGTGAAAATTTAAAGAGAGGTTATTAATAACTATATGATATTCCAAATTGAGATGTAAATCCGTAATGCTCGCTATTCGTAGGCAGATAATACCCCTTGACATTGAGGTGAGAATCATCAATATGCTTATTGATGTTGGCAAAATTTGCATAAAACTGGATATGTTTTGTGATATCCTGTTTAACTGAGAAATCTATTCTGAATAATTCGTCGGTATAACTGTCCTTTAATCTGTATTTTGTATCAACACCGTTAATGGTTTCACCTTGATATCTGAAGGATAATCTGGCACTGAAGCCTTTATAATCATAGCCTATTCTTATATTATAAATTGAATTCGGCTGATCTATCATTCTTTCTTTTCTGGTATGGTAAAAATAATAATCTACTGGAACGGGAATAAATCCTGTCGTATCAAGAACTTGCACTGTTTGAAAATACGGGTACTTTGTTTCAGAACACATCAAAGAGTAATTTATATCAAGTACGATACCACTAAACAAACCGGGCAGGTACCATAAATTTGTTTGCCAGGACAGTTCGATACCTCTATAATATGTTTTGTTGGGATTATTAACCGGTAAAGATGTATAATATGCAGAATTAGCATAGGCTGGATCAAAATATTCATCGCCTAATAAATTATCATAGATCTCTTCCGGCGCGCCTTCGACATTGCCCAGTTGCCGGGGATAATAAGTCATGTCAAAAATAAGGTCATCGATTTCTTTATAAAATCCATTTAGTGTAAGTAAGCCCGCATATTTACTGAATATGGACACTCCCAAATCATAATTCCAGGCAGTCGATGGTTTTAAATAGGGATTATGTGAATACATAACATTATTATCATGCGGATAAATGACAAGAGGAGATAACTGGATAAATGAAGGTCTAGAAGTACTCTTATAAATTGCTCCTCTTAACTGACTCCATTTATTAACTCTATATTTTAAATTAACCATTGGAAAAAAAATCTCATTTTCCCGCTTAACTTCTTTTTCTTTTGCATACTGGATCCCGGTCAGATTGGAAGTAGTTTTAATATGATATGCAGAATATGTTGTATTCATTTTCTCATAACGAATTCCGGGTAAAACCATTAATTTATCACCGAAATTAACCTCCGACATTATATAGCCAGCCAAAAGTTCTTCGTTTATCGAATAATCATTTCGATAAGAATCTTTTCCATCAAGGAAATAATCAGTGCTCTTATATTGATTATAAAAGTCATCATTGATTTCTTTCAACACATCGGTATCCGCACACCAACCTAATTCATACCGGCCGTCTAAAAAATTTCCATAACTAAAAGAATTGTCCAAAAAATTAATCGCGGGTATCCCATAGATTTCCATACCACCGCCACCGATATCACTGGCGCTTTGGATCCACGGATACATTTTAACCAGGTTCCCTCGCCTGATGGCGCCGCCCTCCCATAATAACTCAGCATACACAGTTTGATTATCACTTTTGCGCTCTTTATTGTGATATTTTCCTCCCATTTTGAGATATCCTGATATTTTCCCGGCTAGCACAAAGGGTACTTTCCAATGAATGTCCGAGATGAAATTATTATCTTTAACATTTTCATTAAGCTTGCTCATCGTGCTAAGATAACCTTCCTGCACCTCTTGTATTTTATACAAATCTATTGTTTTCTTCGGATTTGCATAAAGCAGGGTGCTTTTTGGAGCGGATTCCAAAGATTCTCTATCATATAACTCAAATACATCTCCAGGAGCATCACTATTTGCAAAGGTACAGGAAACATTAATATTTAATTCTGTACCTAATATGTCAAAAATATTTTGCAATGAATGAGTTCTGATATCTTTAGTAACTACCTTATCTATAATATTTAACTCATATGGCATATTCATGTCTTCAAAATCAAAATAATTATTCCTTTCAAGTCTATCACTCTTCATCTGGCTATAGAAGTTAAATAATCTTATTTTTACATTAGTAGATGTAAAATCCAGCATCAAACTACCACCATTTCTTTGTCTTTGTTCCAAAAGATCAATTAAATGAGCCGATTCAGTATATACGTTTAATCCGCTGTCAACCACAGCCCCCGTATTATCCTTTTCGTAAAACCACACCGGATCACCATATCCACCCCCAAATTTTTCAGATGGTCGCTGTACCTTTTCGGTATTGAGTTGTAACAGTGCACCGACTTTATTTTCGAAAAACCTATTGCTTACGGTGCCGCTCAAATTATAATTTCCAAATGATTTTTCGAGATCGTTATAGCCGCCATTTGTTCTTATATTGAAGTGTAAATTTTCCGGGGCTTCTTTCAGTTTAAGATTTACAGTGCCGCCCAGAACATCTGCATCCATGTCCGGTGTAAGGCTTTTCGTCACTTCGATTCCCGCTAACATTTCCGAGGAAACCATATTCAATCCCACACTGCGGTCTTCAGCATCGGAGGAGGGGATTTTTATACCTTCCACAGTAATAATATTGTATTTGGGAGATAATCCACGCACAACAACTTTATTTCCTTCACCCGAAGACCTTTGCAAAGAAATACCCGGTAATCTTCCAATCGATTCGGCAGCGTTTGCATCAGGGAGCTCCTGTATTTTGTCAGAGGATACAATATTTTGTATTCTGTTGGATGTTAACTGCTGGTTTATTGCTGATAATTGTCCTTTTGCCTGGGCGGTGACAATAACTTCTTCACCTTCAATGGTTTTAAAACTAAGAGACATATTAACTATCTTTTTTTCTCCACTTGACACAGTAATTAGTTCAGTCTCTTCACCATATCCAATGTATGTCACTTTTAACGAATAAACACCCTCAGAAATGTTTGCTATTTCATAGTGACCTCTTAAATCTGTAGCTGCCCCGGATACAATTGCATCTTTAGCTAAAATCAAAACATTAGCACCAGGCAATGGGTCTCCTGTTTTACTATCAGTAATAAGACCGGATACTCTTCCACGTCCGGCTCCATATCCGATAGTACTAAAAATAACAAGAGTAGTGATCAGAAAAAGTGACCAGGTGGATCTCTTATTATTCATGCTAAAACTCCCTATATAAATCTCGCGTTTCTTTTAACAGCCAATCTTTGTTCTATTGTTAAAATATAGAAGGCTCAAAAATTGGAAACGTAGGCGATTTGAGAATATTTTGTAGTCGTTTTGGGAAAAAGTAGTGGGCTTGTGAAGTTTAAAGAATATGAGAGGTAATTATCCCTCATCTGTTTTTCTGAATGTATTGGGCGACATGCCGAATTGGTGTTTAAAATATTTGAAAAAGCGACTCATATCATTAAAGCCGACTGTATAACAAATTTCAGAAACTGTTAACTGGGATTCTTTTAAAAATTGAGCCGCTTTTTTCAACCGTATTAATCGTAAAAATTCATTCGGTTTTAAACCGGTTAAAGATTTAATCTTATTATAAAAACTCCTTCGACTCATCCCGATTTTTTTGCTCAATGTTTCAATATTGAATTCCGGTTCCTCCAGGTGTCGTTGGATGATATCGATTACTTTTTGCAGGAATTGTTGGTCAAGGGATGAGTATTCAATATCAATAGGCTGCAAATGTATTTCCCGAATAAATCGTTCCTTGAATTTTCTTCTGGATTCAATGAGATTATGAATACGTAGATGTAGCACATCCATATTAAATGGTTTTGTAATATAATCATCCGCATGAGCTTCCAGCCCTTCCAGTTCATGTTCTACTGATCTTTTAGCAGTCAGTAAAATAATTGGGATATGGCTGGTCAGTAACTCTGTTTTCAGTTTTTTAGTCAATTCCACGCCATCTACTCCGGGCATCATAATATCACTGATAATTAAATCCGGCATATCATTCTTTGCAATTTCCAGACCTTCGAGACCATCTTCAGCTTCAACAATGCGATATGCCGATTGTAATTCACTTTTAATAAAAGAACGCAATTCCGTGTTATCCTCAACAATTAAAACCAATGGTTTTTTACCGGATGGTCTGATTTCGACACCAGGTGGTTCTTCTTCAATTTCTTCGTGAATTTCACCGATAGATTTTGTCGAATCGAATTGGGTTTGTTCTTCACCTCGATCCGAACCAATTTTCTCGTGAATAGAAGGAAGTGTGATTGTAAAACAAGTTCCCTTTTCTAGCTGGCTTTCAACTGCAATATGACCATGATGTAATTCCACCAATCGCTTTACCAAAGAGAGACCGATGCCTACTCCGTAATTTTTCGTTTTTGCCGAGGTATTTACCTGGTAAAAACTATCAAATATGTGGTCCATTTCCTGCCGTGGAATACCACGCCCTGTGTCGGCAATAGAAATCTCAATTTCTTCATCTTTAGTAATTCTGGCTTCAACAACGATCTCACCCCCGGCGGAAGTAAACTTTAATGCATTCATGATTAAGTTATTAACCACCGTTTCTAATTTATCAGAATCAAAACAGCAAAGTATTTCACTCTTCTGCGTTTTGAATTCTATGGCAATCTGGCGGTTGCTGGCTTGTGGACGGAAATATTCAACACGCTCTTCAAGAAAGCCGACAACATCTCCGAATAAAAGATTGAGTTGAATCTGTCCCGATTCGATTTTCTGAAAATCCAGAAGCTGATCGATCAACCGGGTCAATTTTTTGGCATTGCTGTAAATGTATTGGAGATATTGATTGCTCTTCCCTTTTGTTATTAAACTTTGAAGTGGAGCCAAAATCAATGTAAGCGGTGTGCGAATTTCATGGGACAAGTTGGTAAAGAATTGCAATTTTAACCGATCCAATTCATGTGATTTTTTTTCCTTCTCCAATTCCAACTGTGTTATGAGCATATTTCGTCTGATGATATACACAACCAATGAAATAATGATTGATAAAAACAGTGAAATAAGCGCAATGAACCACGATTGTCTATAAACGGGGGGAATCACATAAAACTGAACGCTGGCAGGTGTGGGATCAACATTGAAATTTAAATCCCGTGCGCGCACTTCAAAGGAATGATTGCCATAATTCAAAGATAAATAAATCTTTTGTTTTTCAAGTGAAAAGGAAGACCATTCTCCATCATCCAGTCGGTAGGAGAATTGAAGTTGGTCGTCCGGGGTCATTTTCCAGGCATCCATGCCCTGCCAGCTTAAAATCGCATTTCCCGGCTGCCTTACTCCCACCGAGGAATCCAATATTCTCGTTTCGGGCGCGAGTTTATCCGGTACATAGCAAATTGTTTTAACGGGTTTTATTTGTCCTTCCGGTATTTTTAGGAGCTCTCGCAGATACCATTCCCGGCTGGCAAGATTGAAACAGATGTTACCTTTTTTCGTCGTTATAATGGTTCCTCCTTCGCGCTCAATATGAAATTCCGAATGGAGCGCCAATGAGGTCCAGTTTTGCCCATCAAAATAACTGATCCCCTGTGGGGTTCCGGCATAAAGCGTTTTACCATCCGTGCTTAACATGCAGGAAACAATATTACTTGCCAGTCCATCATAAACTGTATATTTACGCCATTGCCGACCATTGTAATGGAACAGACCAATCCCTCCCTTGCTCACCCACAATTGACGGCCGTCCGGAGAGTATACATCATCGATCCAGTCATCGGACAATTCCTGTGGGTCTTCGATCATGGTTAATGTCTGTTCATCATAATGAAACAAAGCAGGCCCGCCAAACCACAGTAATCCATCTGAAGTAAATGCCAGTCCAGTACAATTCACAGTCTCTCTCGGCAAAGAAATAGTTGTCCATTCCGGTTGTCCAAGAATTGTCTTTTTATATTTTAAAATTCCGCCCTGAGTTTCGGTTTGATGAGGACCGGAAGCAAAATAGACAGATCCATCCGGTCCTTCACAAATCGACCGATAATCAACACCCCATGAAAAATGATGATGGATTTTTTTTATCCATCTGTCCTCTTTAAATAGCGCTGTAGCCGCGCTTCCCTGATGACTACCAACAGCCCAGAGTTCATTCTTTCGGGTGATGAATAGTGCAACCGGGGTATCTATTAAACCATCCTCAACTCCATAAGCCAGCCATGTTTCTTTAGTCGAATCTCTTGAAATGGCTTGACCATTCTGGGAAAGGAACCAGGTGGTACCTTCCCGGGATTCGCACTGCATTAGAAGTCCTTCATAGGTCATCCAGTTTGAATTTGTATAACTCAAGCGGACGACAACGTTCAGTAAACATGCAAACCAAACTGAACCATCGCTCGCTTCCATCAATTTGATCCGGGAAGACGCTGAAATGGGTATTTCCGGTGTTTGGTAAACCCGCCACCGATCATCCTTAAAGATATGAAAACCACCCTGCTCTCCGATCCAAATCGCACCATCCCGGGTTTGACAAATTGAAACATTGTTTTGATTACCACCGATGTCAACTAAGGGAAATTCGGACCAGTATGTTCCATTATATTTAAACAATCCATGGTTGGGATTGTCATTCACCATTAGAATTTCTTTTCCATCAATTTCAATAAAATCCTGTTTATAGCCTAAACTTTGAAAATCATCAACCCTTCCGGTTTTCCACTGCATTGAATTGTCGTAATTTACTTCAAAAACCGTACGGATAATGAAACGGTCATTTACAGTCATCCATATTTGTCCATGATGGTCTTCAAAAATTTCTCGTATAGAAAATTCCCCGAGGTGATTCAATCCCTCGTTTTGTGTGACACAAACTTCGATAGAGGGAGGATAGACCTTTAATTCTTCAGCGATTGCGGCAACAGTGAAAAATTGGATTCTGTTATCTTTGATACGTAAAACACCTTCACGGGTACCGACCAAAATGCTAGAATCAGAAACAGAAACAACGGTATATCCCCGAACATTTGTTGGGAACGAAAATATCTGTTGCCATTTGTCTTCAAGAAAGCGGCTGACACCTGACTCCGTTACGATATAAACGGTGCTGTCTTTGTCCAAACAAATTCCTCTGACCCTATTCCCCAAAATGCCATCTGCCTGTGTATAGTGACGATAATTGATACCATCATAATGAATAATTCCCTTTTGCAGACCAAACCATATTGAGCCATTTTTACCTTCTGCCATACATTCGACACCCTTATTTTTCAATTCTGAGTATACGGTATATCGCCAGGGTTCAAGCAGGGGATTACCTATTTGGGGCGTATAACGATGGGAAGCAAACAATAAATTAGTAATAATAAAAATTTTAGTAATGATAAAAAAAATATGTAAATGCATAGAATTCATTGTATGGTTGATAATGTCAAGAGTTGTTCGCAATTTCGTCATCGAAAACTCATTTTATTAAGCGGCTAACGATATCTATGTTACATCATAGATAATTTATATTGTGAGCAAATCCTTTCATTGATATAAAATGGAAGGAGAATTACATGAATCAGAATCAACTCTACCAAAAGCGTGAATGGATCAAAAGCAAGTATATTATCGGGATTGATTCTACTAAAGACAAGCATCAGACTTCGATTATCGACAGTAGTGGAAATTCCGTTGGAAAGTCGTTCAATTTCAATCATAACGCCAAAGGGTTTCATGATCAATTATGGTTTAAACTCAGTAAATACCTGATTCCTGACATCATTCATCTTATTAATCTTAAGAAACATACCACATAAGTATAAATTACTTTGGGTAATATACCTTATTTGCAGATCTTTTTCCAGAAAATCGTTACGATATTTCTTTTATATCAGAAAACTCTACAACCTCTAAATTATAAAATTTATTTGAGTTCATATTAATCAGTATTTAATTAAATATATTAGAATTAGGATCAATATTGAGATGCAGCCTGGCACTGAAATTTCCACCCTGATTTTCTATAGCATAAAAAGAGGCGTTTACAGCGCCAAGAGGACGGATCGTTAAGCCCAGTGTCTTCCCATCAATCATACGCTGAAGCACGGGGTTTGAGATCGTAATGAGGTTTGTGCTGTCACGCCCTTCGGTTACATTTATATCTATTATCATCTGGGAATTTAATACATTATTTAAGGGCTGTCCCTGGCAGAACTTGTTGTAAGTAACTTCTTTCTGATCCCAGTCGGGATCTCCACCCAGGATCTCGACAACTCTTACCATCCCGAAGTCCTTCCATTTAGAGGAGGAGCGCTGCACCGAATAAGTCGTCAACTCCAACAGGCCAGATCCAACCACCTGCTTTCCAGCAAACTCGCTGAGATCCCAGCGCAAGATAGTAATCTGTGACTCGCTAACAGCAAGAATATCTATTCTTTGGCCGTTATCCTGAGAATACCAATCATTAAAATTCATACCAGGGTACTCCGGATCAATTATACAATCCTGTACAACTTGAATATGATGCTTGAATGTTTTAACATCCGGAATAGGGGGATGATAAGGGACTTGAACACCTTTATAAGGTCCGACCGAATCTATTTTTACAATGTCCACCTTAAAATAGTTCACATCAACACGGTACTTCTCAAGTCCCCAATCCATAAGGGCAAACTGTCCGTAAACTCTGTCACCCGGTTTTGCATCAAAGTTATGGGTAGTAAAACTGATAGTATGCCAATTCACCGTATCAGGAATATCGAATTCCATGAGATGAGAGTGAAAATCTGTCGTTCTTTGCGTATTAAGGTGAAGATTCACGCGGCGGGGCGCCTGACTTACCCGGATTCGAGTTTCAATTCGGAACTCATAACTCTAATTAAACACATAAATTGTCTAACTATCTTATTTATATGGTAGTTAGCATTTTTTATTCTTCACCATATATATTTTTCTAAACACATAGGGTTTTTTATACCTACCATATTAAAATATTTCTTTTGCAGAGGAGTTATATTTGTAACTTTTGGCAATATTTTACTTCTTTCCTCAGTTTTTGAGAATTTTACTTTATATTTTACCAATTTACACTTAGATATCTCTTCTAAAGGTTCTGCTACAGATTTAGTTCCCAGGTAATTTATCTCAAATATTCTTTTCAATAATAAGGCTAATACACAAATAAAAACGTGGGCTCTTACTCTTACTTCAAGCCAATGTCTTATCGGTCTTATATCTACAAAATTCTTTAGATCATCGAAAAGCATATCTACTTCCTTCAAATTTTTATATGATTCTACCACTTTTCTCATTTCTATATCATCTCTGCTCGTTAAAAGGACAAATATCCCATCCAACCTTCCATCATTCTCTATATTTCTTTTATTCAATTTATAGCTTAAAGCTCTTTGGCTCTCATTATCTCTTTCTATTTCAAAAAATCTCCTATATTTACTTTTATAACCTTCAAATATTTTATTGAGAGATTTCTCTATTTCGTGTGATTTTTTCTTACTTTTATCTCTTGAAAATAAATTGTCCAATTCTTTAGATAATCCTAAAATATATTTATCTCGTCTCCTCTGATCAACTACTCTTCTTGAATCGTTGAGACAGATTATATATCTTAATTCATTCTCATATTTGCCAATATATCTTTTTACTACATTGAATATCTTCCGGCAGATTTTAGAATCAATCTCCTCATATTTTCCCTTTCCCGAAAGGGAATCTTCGATCAAAATAGTCTTAATACTATGATATTCTATCTCATCTCTATTTGTAAGCGCTCTTATCTTTCCCTCCAGTGTACTGAATCTTTCATCCTCCCTCGGAGGGATTGGAACTGATATAATATTCTCCTTTCTTGTGAGAGATCCTCCGGATAATATCTCTTTTGTTTTCCATACCAAAAAATCTTTTATCTTTACTTTCCTCTCTCTGATCTTTAAATCATTATATTCTTCATAATATTCATCTGCATAACCTCCTGAAAAAAGCATATTGCATATCTCATCCTGGCGAACTTTTACTCCCATTATATAATCGAACCCCTGCACTATTATCATGTCCAAATTCAATTTGGTTATCATTCCTCTATCTCCCACAAAAATTGTCTCTTCTATGTTATATTCAGATTTTAAACTAATTACTATCTCTTTTACCGTAGTTTCATCTTTAGTATTTCCTGTAAAAACAAAATGCTTTAGGGGATAACCTTCGTAAGAGGTCACTATTCCAATAATTATCTGTTCTTTATCCGGTCTATTATCTCTACTATAACCGTTACTACTTAATGGACAACTCTCCGAGTAAAAAAAACTTGAGGTGATATCATAAAATGTTAATTTAACATTTATACTGAATAAGTTTTTCAATCTCTCAAATATGGCTAACTCTAATTTATCCTTTATCTTTAATAAATAATCCATACTCCTATAAAAATAGGTTACATTACGGGAGAGATGTGTATAACCCTTCATCTCTTTGTAACATGTTGTCTCTACCCATCTGGTAATACCAAGTTTGCTTAAAGGATTAATACACCTATTAATCACCATCATCTCTATGTATTTTTCTATTTTAAATGTAATTCGTTTATTTCTAATTCTTACCTGATTTTTTATGAGTTTTGATAATCCTAAATCACGGTATATCTTTTGCCAAAATATTATACTACCATGCTCTAAAGATTCTATTATCTCTACATCCTCACTCAATGAATATTCTTCCAACCTAAAAATCTTGATTAATCCATCTATCAAATTCCTAAGGTCATTAGGACGCAGTTTTTTTACATTCCCCAAATTAGCAATATTTTTGGTGGTAGAACCTTTTCCTTTTTTATATACAGACTGGCTCAAAACAAGATATTCGTAAGTACTACCGTTTTTCTTATTATTTTTAACTATTCTTGGAAACATTTTATATTTATCTCCTCTTTTAAATCATCACCCTAATGATTATAAGAATAATAACTCTTATTTGCAAGAGATAAATACAATTAATTGAGTATTAAAATAATATTTTCTGCACCATGTTTAAATTGACTTCTAAAAACCTAACTTATTGATAATCAAAGACTTACATAAATTGTAAACCGAAAATATGGCTCTTTTAACCCTCTAAGTGTTTAATTAGAGTCATAATTGGATTTAGTCAAGAGACTTAAGTCAAAATCTGCTGAAACACACCGCCTGATCAATGCCCACCAGATACCCCGCTGATCCTTAGTAGCGTCAACCAGTATAGAGGCATAACCATCCCCTAACTGGAAATCCATCGTTGCCAATCCGTCCCCTGTAAAAAAGGTCCAGCCGTTAAGTGCACTCGGATCCAAAGGAATGGAAGTATCGTTAAAATCATCACGGAATTGAGCTGATATTCGTCCGACGAGAAGAAAACTGATGATTAATATTATAACGTTTTGTTTCGACCTGATACATTTCTTTATCATTTTAACTTCCTTAATAAAATAGTAATTTAGTTTTTTTTAATTTTGTTACCTAAACTACTTCATAAGCTATTATATGCAGCTTCCATGAGCAAAAAGAATGCTTGTCCTTCAGTAGCTCTACCTGGTTTGTCAAAATATGGCGCACCACAAACGCCTTGTACATATCCATATTTATCAACTTTATTGTGGACAACATTTCGCATTTTATATGCATAATCAAGATAGCTTTTATCTAACCAATTGTTTTTTACTCCTCTAAATATTGAATAAGCTAACATTTGAGAAAGATTTATTTCTACAAACGAATCTTTATTATCGAGGATATTATGAAAAAGATAATCTGGTTTAATATGTTCAAGACATCCATCAATTACATCTTGTATATAATGCATTAGTTCATCCTTTTCAGAGCTCATATTTGAAGGTAAAGTTTTAAGTACTCTACTCATACCTGCAGCAGCCCAGCCATTACCCACTCCCCAAAAGTCTTCATTTACGAATATCTTCTCTTCATCATTCCACCTATGAGAGAAAAGCTTTTTATCTGTATTCCATAGATAATTCCTAATACCTCTCACTTGTTTAACTGCTTCTTGATAATGTCCGGCAACGGCTAAGAATGGAGGAGCCATATACATAGCATCAACCCATATTTCTGGCGCACTAAGAATATGATAAATAATTCCCGATTTAGTTTTCGGAGCTTTATCAAGCAGATACCTTAACATCCTCTCAGCTCCATCTTTTAAGCTTTTATCATCAAATAATTTTGCAGCATGAAGAACAGCTTCTCCAGATGCTGCTGGATCAGTAACACTATTATCCTGATAAACGACAGAAAGTCTACCTTCACTTGTTTGTCGTAAAACAGATTCTTTAGCCATTAAATAAACTATTTCATTTTCCCCAAGTTCAAGAAAAGCCTGTGCTGCCACGCCTTGCTCCCACGATGCTCTTTGCATAGAAAGCATTGCTTGTTGTACTCTATTCACCTTTTCGTCATTATGCTTTATCTTACGTATCACTTCACGCCTTTTTGAAAATGATAATACAGGTGAAAAAATGAATGAACTACCTAAAATTATTGATGTCAATAAATATTCTCTTCGTTTCATATTTTCTCCGAATTACATTAATCAATTTAAGGAGTGATTTCTGATCCTCTCTGTCAAATTGTTAAATATTTTCCTTATTTTAGAATACAAATTTTTTACTCTTCAACCGTTTTATCTAAAGGCATACCTAAACTTTCATATAAATTTTTTCTACCAGCCTTATCTTTTGTCAAAATTTCTCGTGCATATTTTGCTACTTGTTCAGCAACACCACGAGGAACCACTATTACAACATCACCATCAGCCACGACAATATCGCCGGGACAAACAAGAACGCCGCCAATGACCACAGGACGATTGACAGATTCTAACTCATTCCTGCCCGGGCGTATGCCACGTCCTTTTTTTCGTAAATATAGCGGGACCTTTTCTATTGCGATTTCATCTGTGTCTCTTGAGCAGGCATCTGTGACAACACCAACTGCACCAGCCTTATGCCAGGCTAAAATATTGTAAGAACCAATCGAGCCTATATCTTTATCCTCAACGTCATCTAGAACAACAACTGTCCCAGGTTTAATTACTTTTGTGAAAGCTTCATGCGAATAGGCATTATAAAAATGACCTTCCCACTTTTGAAATTCTTCACCTGGTTTTGGTCTATCTGATCGTTGAGTTGGTACATATCGAGACGTAACGGCAATACCTCTAAATTGATGCGATAAATTCTCTAAATCTATCCAATCCGCATGAATTGCAGGATCTACTAAACCGGTACCCGGCAGTCCTACCATGTCCATACCATCAGAGACGTCAGCAACACGTAGTCCTTCAAAGAGCTTCAAAATTTTAGCATTCTCCTTATCTGAAAATACTTTTGTTTCGATGAAGTTCACGCCCTTTTGAAGTTCTGTTTTATCCATTTCTTGTGATAAAACAAACGACGTCGAACACATTGAAATACATAGACAGAGTTTGATAAGTTTTTTCATGATCATTTCTCCTTAATTTTGAATGTTTGAAATCACCTACTTTAGTTTTGTGTCTGGCTGATTCTGATGGTTGTATTCCACTTAAATATATTTTTTATAATTGTCATCTGCAATAAGACGTTAAACCACTATTTGTTTTGTTGACATAATCTATTATATTTTGCTTCCGATCAGTATTCCTTGAGCAACTCCAGCATTTTTCTGTCGAGCTTATGACCTTTATAACGCTCATATTTCACATCTCTGCGTCCACTGTTGAGCACACCAAAATCACCCTTCAAATTCCACATAGCCTGCCCCCAGCCTGCTTCCTTCCAAAGTGAAAGGAGGTCTCGCATCCATCGGAGCGCCACATCATGCGGCGTTTTATTATAGCACCCCCATTCTCCCACATGTACCGGCACACCCATGTCTACCAGAGGCTGCCACGTGTCAATCAATTTTGCTTTCAGGGCAGCTTTATCCCATAGCTTGCCGTCGTCGCCTTTCAAAGGCCAGGTGGGAATATTAAATGTTTGAAATGCATCTTTTGGTACCCATTTCGCGGTATAATGGCTTACACTCATCGGGTCGTAGCCTCGGGTGCTTTGAACAAGGCCCATATCCGCTATGCCGTAAACAGGTGCCCTCCCGACATCTTTGCCATCTGCCACAATCAATCGGTCGGGGTCCTCTTCACGGATCCCTTTTACAAGCGCCTTCACTACCTCTACATAACGGGTCTCTTCTTTCATATGAGGTGGTTCATTGATAAGGTCAAAACTCAGTTGAGAACTCGGAATACCTTTGTATCGCTTTGCAAAAAGCTTCCAGTGATACACCACAGCATCCAGTGCTTTTTGCATGTTTTTATGGCTGTCGTCAAAGAGGTCCATACGTTCCAGCTCACGGCCGTTGATGCAGTAGCCCGGCACCTGATGAAAGTTAAGGTTGATGTGGACCTTGTATTGCTTGCCCAACTCTACAACTTCGTCGATGTCTTTTAGCACATCCTCCTCAATCTTATACCAGTCGTCTTTTGAAGCCCAGTTCCAGTATGACATCGGTATGCGGGCAAAGTCGAATCCCCAATCGGCCATGATCTCGAAGTCTTCTTCTTTGAATTTTCTTCTTGGCCCCCATCCGCTGAATTTTGCCAAAAGATTAAAGCCTCGATAACGAGGAAATTTCAGTACTGATTTTTTAGGTTTGGCTAAGACATTAACTCCTAATCCTGAAAGCAACACTGCTCCGAGAGCACTGCTTGTCTTTAAAAAATTACGTCTGTTCATAGTGGGTAACTCCTTTTATTGTTTATAAATGTATGTAGGTATTCATTTGATCTTAAATGCTTACTGATGTTTGTGCAGGTGTAACCTAAACAGATTCGATTACATCAATCTTAATTACTTTATTAATTCGTGCTCTGATTTTAACATTTTTATGCAATTCATAAGCGCACGCACATTATGATAGTTAATCTTCCAAACAGACGCCTTGGGTACTTTCAGTTGCTCGGGACTCTTATCCAGGCCCTGCCTGTACCAGCCTCCATGCTCATGGTCAATAAGATACTTATTTATGTATTCCCATTGTTTCTTGAAATCATTATAATACTTTTTTTCTTCTGGGAATAATTTAGCCATTAATAGTAAGGCGTTTAACCCTTCAGCTTGTACCCACCATTCTTTTCTCTCATTTATTATGGTTATAGTATCGGAATCGTTAAAATAATATCCTTCGTAAAAAAATCCACCTTTCTCCATGTCCCAGCCATTTGCCAACGCATGGTCGACCATCTTTTTCGCAACCGCTAATGTCTTCGAATCATGGCCCAATCCGAGTGCATGCGCGGCTTCCAGCATCAAATAGGCAGTTTCCACATCATGCCCAAAGGAGACATGATCAAACTGAACATTGGCAGCCCGCACCGCCGCCGAGGAATCTCGAAAGGATATCGGTGTCAAGTCGCTCTGAAAATACAGCACTAAATACCCCTTTTCACTTGTAATCGTATCCCTGGTCAACGTCAGCATTTCAAGCAGTCGTTGATGCAAGAGACTGTCCGGCCAGACAATGTATAATGCCGTAAAGGCCTCCATGAGATGGATCGACGAATTCTGATCTTTCCAGCGAAAATCCGCAGGCAATGAACCGTCTCGCAGCTGACGGTCAAAATAGCCGCCGTACTCCGTATCGTAATTATGTTCTTCGAGCCACCTGAAGGTCTTTTGAGCCAGCTGCAGGGCAGTGGTATCACCGGACATCTGGTAATAGGTCGCCAGCGCATAAATCGCAAAGGCATTCCCGTAGGCACTTTTCTCAGCCAGGCCGGATCCCTTTTCGGGATTCCCTTCCCGATTCATGAGCATATAAAACCCGCCGTAACGCTGGTCCCACATTTTTTCCTTTAAAAACCGAACACCGTGTTCGGCAATTCGACGATACTTATCATCATTGTAATACATAGCCGCCACCGAGCTTGTCCAGACATGCCGGGTCTGAGTAACGATCATTTTGTACTGCCGCTCTTCAGGTCGCCAGTCATAGCTTAAATTACTTAAAAAACCGCCGTAAACCGTATCTAATGACAATGGATACCAGACATCCAGTAATTCGGTTTTTAAAGAACGCTCCATCTCATCTATCAAGGTTTGAGATTCTCGGTCTATTTTGGGAGCGCATCCCATTAACAGGGAGACCAACAGCAGGCAGCATATTGAATAAAAAATATGTTTTATTGTAATGTTTCTTCTCATTTTTAGCACCTCACAGTTAGTAATTTATTTCTCAATGTCCTTCTCTCTGACACTTACTCATTCTCCAGCAGTTGCTTTGCCGCCAGAACCAGAAACATAAAATTTGAAGCCACTCCACCAATAACATACTTGTTCTGCTGCCAGAAAAACGGCCATTCTTTGAGTTCGGGTAAATCCGGCCTGATTAAAGCCGTCCCGGAAATGACTCCGCCGGGAATATAGGACCAGTCTGCCCGGTTGACACCATAGGCGACGGTAGCTGAATGGCTCCCTTCCGCCAGCGGTTTGTCTTCCAGAGTACCATCTTCATTTTTGATCAGGGGACCATTAAACAGCCGGGGAAATATTCCCACCTGTTCATTCATTAAATAGGATTTACCAAATAAACCGCCGGGGAACAGTTCCAGATTGAATCCGATTTTCCCGATCCATTCCGCCGGCAGCGCTTCCTCCAGGTCAACACTGATACGGACCGATGTACTCTCGACACTCACATTCACATCATATCCAAAACTCAAATCAGGGTAGTCGATGGGATTATAACCGGTTCGATTACGCCTCGGATCCGGGTAGGTGCAGTAAACGCTGACCAACTGTTTCTCAAAATCCACCGATCGTTTCCCCACGGCCGGTACTGGCTGCCACTGCCCCGGCGCCGCTTCCAGGCGGATATCGCCGTTAGAGGCTACCCGCACGCCGTTCTGAATAATACTGATGCCGCCCTGATGACCTTCCGGGTAGATATCATGAAAAATCATGACGTTGAGACCCGGCATTTCAAAATATTCCCATTCATTAAGGATAAGTGTATTTTGTTGAGCAAAGCCAGCCATTACCCCTAAAAATAAAAATATAATGATCTTTATTCTACTATTTTTGAGACGCAATTTCTTTACCTCTATTTCGAGATGAATCTTGTATAATTACTTCAGTTGAGGGTTTTTAAAGCCCAAGGCTTTGAGTAATGGAATATTTAAATCATTACTTCCATTTTTAAAAAGGCCAAACCCTCCATAATAATCCCACATAGTCCAGGGAATTCCATTTTGTTCTAAATAATCTCTTACAACTCTATACCAGTAAACCCTATCATCGTTACTGCTATTCTTCATATATGCACCCAACTCACCACAATATATCGGCACATTTCTTTCCTTTTGGAAATCAATCGCAATATCCAGCATGTCTTGAATATGTTGAACTGTTCCATCATTTTTATAATTATTAAAAAGGTCTTCTACCCATGTATTAAAAAGCTTTTCAGGACAGCGAGGCATTCTTGAGACATCATAAGGAAATGGAACATTTTTAACTGGAGACATTGATGGATTTACCCAGGTTGCTCCCTGATGAGTAAAAAGAAATGGATCATAAAAATGAAATGTATAAATTAAATTTGTATCTTTATAGACAGGCATATATTGAAGATTATGGAAACTATTCCAGTTAGCAGGCCCTACTATAATCGTGTGCTTTTTATCGACTTCTCTTATAGCATCTATAACCTGGCCCTGGATATTATTCCATAAACTATCAGAAATTCCGTGAGGTTCATTCAAAATCTCATAATAGATGAAATTTGATCGGTCTTTATAATGATCTGCAAGCTGTGTCCATACTGGTATTAAAACATCTTTAATTTTAAGTGATGTGGAAACAGAAGGATCAAAAGAATGATTATCAAGAATCAGATTAATTCCTAAATCTTCTGCCCAATCTACAACTTGATCTAAATAAGATAAAAATAAATTATCCAATATATAATTTGGTGCTCCATTTGTCATAAAGTGCAAATTTATTGGTAATCTTATTACATTGCATCCCAAACTTTTTATATTTTTAAGGTCGTTTTTAGTAAATTTTGTAAACTGAATCTGTTTGGGGCCGTTCCCCTGAAACCATCCTGTAAGATTAACACCTTTTTTAAATCTACTATCTGCAAAAGTATTCAATTGGACCTCATAAGAACCATCCTTGTTTCTCGTTATTTCATTCAGAGTAATCGTGCGAGGGGCATTGTAAAGGGCTCTTACTGAATCCGGATTGTTCACTTTATGTAAAAAATCAGCCCATCCCATAAACCAGGTCCACTGAGGTTGCTCATTAATTATCTCAGGAGTTGGCATCTGTCCAATTTCTCCCAAGGCGATAGGTTTTCCTTGGGCCAGCTCTAGTAATTCATCATGGTGACTTTGTTTATAGTCATTATGATACACATCTGAAGCAAGGACATCGACATATTCTATGCCCGGGAAATAATCTTTGTATGCATAGGCTTCATCACGGGGTATGCTTCGCGGCGCATTGGCGTTCCATACCCATAGCAGATTATTCAATTGGTGGTGATTGGTAAAGTAGTCATACATCATCTTCCACAATTTCACAAAACCTTGTTCGCCGGGATGCTGACACCACCAGAACCAGACGCCATTCATTTCGTGATAGGGACGCCATAAAACAGGAATGTGCGCCTCTTGTAATTGTTTGAGATATTTCGCTACATTATCTGCCTGGGTGCGCCACTGATTATCTAATTCTGTTCCAGGCGTGGTCAGGGAATCCCATTCGGGTTGGGGTACCTTATTCTCCATCACCCAAATACTCTCCCTACCACAGGAATCCCCGTCCGTGGGATAGCAACAGTGCCACATCAAGGTGATGATGTGACCTTTTTGGTGCATTTCGATTGCTTTATCAATCATCCCCTGCCTTACACTATCGGGGTCTTTCCCTCTAAAATAGAAACCAAAGTCGCTTCCCCAGACCACGGGATAGTGCCCCGTCATTTGTTTCACTTCCTCGTTATACCTGGCTGGCAAATGAGTATAATTATGATGACCGGATAGAATATACTTGCCGCTAATCTGGTACAGAAAATCCAGCAATGCTTTTGCTTCTTTAGTTGCCTTTGGATTCACAGGACCTGGATGTTTGTAGGTATCCGCACAATTAACGAATCCAATAAACATAATTATTAATAGAGAAATAAATGCTTGAATGATTTTACTACTCATAATTGACCTCCGTGATTTAGAAAAAAGGATTTTACCGTTCATTTCGAACTACTCAGCTTTGAATACGCGGTAGTTATGCGGCCATATACCTATATCAAAAACCATCTTATTATTTTCTTTGTGGCCTCTTATTTCCTGATTTGAAAGCATATCAATTAGTTTATTGAATTTTTCATCCAATATAATCTTCACATCCGTGTTATGTTCTTTAAAAGAATGAATGATAAAGGTATTGTTGTTATACACAAACAGACTCACCTTGCTGGGACTCTCCGTATACACGAAGAAATTTTTCATCAATATCCTTTTGATAGCAGTGAGTATTTCTTTAGGGAATTCGTACAATTCGCCAAAGTTATCCGGAATAGTGAGCACATAAAGTTTACCGTTGGCATAACTGGCTTGGTGGAGAATGGGATAGCCGACGCCGTTGTCCAGAGCAGTGATGAGTTCCCAGGAATCATTGGTGGCATACCGAAGCTGGGGAATCAAAACATCGTTTTCGGACGTGTAGACATCCCGCCAGTTGTAAAACCTGTGCACCAGTGCCTTTTTGTCGGTATACTCCAGTTCGACAATATCTTCAATGCCTTTGCCCTGAAGCACTCTATAGAGTCCAGATGTGATAATAACATCTTTTCCCTTAACCAGTTGACCTTTGATTTTTTCTATGATGTTTTTATCAAAGCTGGCCTGCTCTGTCAGGAAGATGATGTCTTCATCGTAGGGGAATTCGGGTGTGATGTCTATGGGAATGCCCAGCATCCCGATGTAATTGGGCAGAAAATCCTCGCCATGAGAGTGATAGGGTTTATAGCTTTTAATACCCACTGGCTCACCCAATTTATCAAAGAAGCTGTCAATTTTCTCCAGACTATATCCGGCAACCGGTGTAACGACACTTAAGGGTTTGAATGATCCATCTTCCTGTGGAACTGATTCAAGCAATGCACCAAAGCAAAACAACGTCAGCTCTCTGGCTTTAGCGAACATGGTCAGACAAATCTGTTCTGCATAACGATCAAGGTATCGACGGCTATAAGGATCGACCCAGCCACCGCCATTCCTGCCCGGAGCGATATTTTCAAAATACCGCATGATGGCATAGCTTTCATAAGCTTGTAAATGCTGATGGGTGTAGACAGGGTCTCTGGTTTCCGTACCGGTATAGATCATGTCAAATAACTCGGGTTGTTCCTCTAAATGGTATCCAGTGTATTGAAAATGATCATACCAGTTCGGATATTTGATAATCATTTTAACATCTGGGTTAACCTTTTTAGCTGGTTTGATGACAAGATTCTTGGAAACCTCTTCCATCTGATCCAGACGAAAGTCTGTCCAGCTCTTATCACCTTTGGCTTTGATACACAACTCACACTTGCAGTTTGTAAAAAAGAAATCATCCAACATTATCTCATCAAACAAGCTGGCAGTATACTCAACGATTTCTTTTATCTTTTTTCGATGTTCTGGGTTTGTATAACAAAAGGATTCAAATTGTCGGACATCGCTCCAGACATAGGTGATCCCACCCGAAGTTTGAACGCCCCGATCCTTAAAAAACTTTTTCGCTTTTAACATAGTCTCTTTTTCAACCGTTGTCCCTCCCCGAAAGGTTTCAAGATAGACTTTGTCAATATTCAGATATTTATCGAGCAGGTTATAATTCTTCTCAAGCCAATTCAAATCAGCCATTTTTTTAACATCACGAGCAGGGCAGTAGACGGCAAGTTTAAAATTTTTATAGTTGTCTTTTGCTAATAAAGGTTGCGAAATAAGAGTAAGACATATAAAGCCTAAAACTATTTTTACTTTTGGGTTCATTTCTGTTTCTCCTCTTTAATGGTTGTTCTGTTCAATTAAGGGGGTGTGATAATATAACCTTTAGGAGATATGTCGATCCATAGGATTCCCATGGAAAGACATCCCTCTGGGAAGAAGAAATAAAATGGATTTTTGTATTATTCTAAGTTCAATCGCCATACGGGTCTCCGAAAAAATATTATGAATATAATTCATTAAATGGTAATTAGTTTTTTCTCACCCCATAAACATATATTTTTTTCACCTTTATTTCTCTTTTACCAGAATCGTATTATTGACTTTGATTAATTCACCTTTTTCTAAGCCGGCTGCTATTGCTTCTTCGTATTGGGATTGAACTTTTTCCAGTGTAACCTTACCTTTCAAGACCTCATCTAAAGTACCGTCTGCATTTTGATCAACAATTACGATGATCTGAGGAGACACCACCGGACGTTTGTCAATAATTTTAAATTCATTAAAAGGTCGAGCATTTGTGGATTGGAAACTTCTAATTTCAAGGTGGAAGTCATAGTTTTCGTACACGTATCGATTGATGGTTGGAAGTCGTTCCTGTAATTTGTCTTCCTTGGTGACCATATCGAGGCCATATTCGTAAATCCTTTGTGCTTCGTTCAGACTCACTTCTCCAAGAAGGATACAATCTATTATTCGATCCTGGTCAAAATCAGCAGCCATAAAATTTTCCCCAATAAGCTCGTTGTAGGATTCCGTTCTATCCTCAGAGGAAATAGACCGGATGCGATAAGTCTCGTCCTTGAAGTTGAACCTGTACTGCGATGTACTGAGTTGGGGCTTCTGAGTCGCACATCCGTAAAGCATGAAAATAATCAAAAGGAATCCTAAGAAAAATGTGGATACCCGCTTTAATTGGTTAATAATGAAATTTGCTTTCCCCATTGTTTTTCTCCTGTAAATTTGTTTAATAATTTATTAGGAGCAGAGGAAAGAAACCTGATCCCATTATTTCAAACAACTTTAGTTTATACAATTGAATTTTCCTTATTTCAATAGTAAACACTTTTTGGTAATTTCATAATAATCCGCTTGCATTCGGAAAAAATAAAGACCCGATGCCATATCCGAACCATCCCAGGAGATCATATATTGTCCAGCATCCCGCTGTGAGTCGATCAGGATTTCGATTAGTTGGCCGTTTGCATTAAAAATGGCAATAGTGACATGGCTGGGTTTAACCACATCGTATTGAATCGTTGTGGTCGAGTTAAACGGGTTAGGATAATTAGGATATAAGTTGAATGTCTGTGGTATCTGCTCAAAATCATAAATATACAGAAATTTATGAATAACAATATTCACTGTATCTGCAATCAGTCCAGATGAAGATGCAATGATCTGGGCTATTCCTGCGTTCCTATTTGCCTTGAAGATTATATCAGCAATGCCGTTATTCGCTGCCACTGGATTGGTGCCCTCTATTGTTCCAGTACCTTCCAGCGTATATGTAATCGAATTGTCAGCCTGGGTGCAAATTCGGCCCTGTGCGTCTAAAACAAAACAGGTAATCTGTGAAGTGTAAGAGGTGTCGCTATAAAGCTCAGTCGGGTAAGCCATTAATTCCAGCCTTTCAGGTATATCACCATTCTCAGCTGGTTGAACGATAAAAGCTAGATCCAATAAATCTTGTGAGAGCTGTGGAATTTGATCGATCAATTGACCGTCCTGACTCACGCGGAAATTCGTTTTAACTGTATCACCTGTCCAGGGATTTAACCACATAATTGAATATGAGGTATCGGGAAGTCCTTCCAGAGTGAACAACTGTCCCGAAACATAATTACCATCAATATCCCGAATCCAGCCAAAGGCCATTGAGTCCGCTTTCATCGCATAAGCATCACATTCCGTGACGGATATGGATGCTTGACTTAAAGAAATGTGTGCATAGTCAATGCTTTGAACGATTTGGGAAAAAGCATGCATTTGTTCCATCAAAGAGGGTGTGAATATCGATTTTGTGCCAAATTCCCACCATATCGGTGTCGCCGCCAATCCATTAGCCCAACTTACCCAGAGGGCGTTATGATACATTCTCTCGTATTCATTTGAACCAGGAGAAAAATTGCCATAGTTGTTAGTATATCCAGCTTCACCAAAAATACCAGGTTTATCAAATTGATTCCAGAATTGGCGTGTAATATTTCTGTAAGTGCAGTAACTGCTTCTAATATGGTCATCTGGAAACAGGGCGCTCCAGCCTGTTTCATAAAGATGGACATTTGGCATATCACATATTTGATACCCTGCCATCCAGTAATTTTGAGAACCTCCACTTTTTGATATTGTTGTCGGTCTGTTAAAATAATCATTTTCTTTAAAATAACTATGAACCTTTTGTATCCACTCAAGTACTGCTGAATGATTTCCATACGCCCAACCATCAGTCCCATTTATCTCATTTACAATTTCCCAGATTCCCATACTGCGGGAATATCCCCATCGGGCAATAATATACCGATACAATTTTTTCTGATATTCCCATGACAGTGAATCAGAATAGAATTCACTTGCCGCACATATTTCTTTAAAGGCATTCTCTTCCCAACCATTGTACCCCCAAACATTTTTATCCAGAACATCATGCGGCCATAAGGCAAACATCATTTTCAGATCTCTTGCCTCTGCCCAATTTAATATCTCGTCCACTCTTGCACATTTATCCTGATCATAATATCCGATACCAGTCCTTGCAGATTCTATTTGATGAATACCTCCTCCGTTACCGCCATTATCATAATTCCCATTCCAATAACCAAAAATATTAACACCGGATTCCTCCAGCAGGTTTAATCCCTCAGTATTAACTCCCCATGGATAATAAGCACCTACACCATAAAATGAAGTACCATCATGATAAACTAAATAATGAGGATTATCAGGAGAAACATTTAAACAGCCATGGTAATCGGATTCAATTGCTGTAAAAGTATGTTTTACATTTTCCCCGGTTCCATCCACATCTTTAGCAAAGACCTGGTACTCCCACTCCCCGACTAAATAAGGTGAAAATCTGACCTTCCATTCATCTTTATTATTATAATTATCATAAAATGTATTTACCCATGTGGTATCACCTTCCGGAGATAAAAAATAGGCATGAACATCTATCTCTTCAGGATTATATGGATTTGCATAAGAAGCATAATCCAGTCTCAATTTAATCTCAAATTTTTCATACTTGCCGATAGTGTCTGAATTTACCTCTGTAACTTCTACCTCTGGAATAGTACCGGTAGTATATGTCTTGCAACTTACTTCTGGAGATGCAGCATGTTCTTCTCCTAAGGTATCTACTGCTGTAACTTTATAATAATACCATGTATAATTTTCAAATCCACTATCATTATATACTTTTAAAGTAGTATCTCCAATGAATGTCTCACTATCGCAGGAAAAACCGCTTACTGTGTCCCTATATATATTATAATAATCAGTAGCCTCTTCCTTACTACATTCCCAGGATAAATTAACTACCTGATTCTCAGCATCAAAGTTGGCAGTTAAATCGCTTATATTAATAGAAAAGCCGGCAATTTTGAAATCGTCAAAATAAACGGTACCCTGTTTGGAAATCAAACTACCACCGTCAAAATGGAACACTACCCGCTCACAATAGCCACCGGAATAATTGCTAATAGTGATTGTATAGGTATGCCAGGCATTATCACCGGGAATATTACCAACATTTTGGAAGTTTTCATTACCGTTGTTATACTCCGGTTTAATGGCAAACTGAATGGTTTTATCGGATTTTATCGACAGGATAATTTTCGGATTAATAGATACATCAATATTCTCCGGTGGGATAAAATAAAAAGCCGGCCAATCCGCTACACCGCTACGAGTATAGTCAATTTTAAGATAACCGTCAACCTCACTTAAATTAAAGACATTGGGATACCAGTCGTTCCACCATAGTGTGTCGACTTCCCCATTCCAGGTTATATCTAAAGTTCCATCCTCAAAATCATCGGTAAAACCAGGAATCTGTGAAAACAATGGCACCGCAAGAACTAATAGTATTGTAATTGCCTTTTTCACCTTTGTTTCCTCCTTTTAAATCCAATTATCCTATTCGATTTCATGTTGATTAAATTCAGAACCAACATTGAAATGCAATGCGGCACAATACTTTCCTCTCAAATATTCCATCGCATAAAAGGAAGCCTGAATCGCTCCCAGCGGACGAATGGCTAATCCCAGCGTCTTCCCGTCGATCATGCGTTGAAGCACAGGCTTTGAGATTGTAATCAGGTTTTTGCTGCCTCGTGCTTCGGACACATCGACATCAATAATCATCTGGGAATTCAGGACCTTCTCTAAGGGTTGCCCGTTGCAGAACGTATTCAAAGTAACTCCTTTTTGATCCCAGTGGGGATTCCCACCCAGAATCTCGACAACTCGTACCATTCCAAAGTCTTTCTTTATAGAAGCCGAGCGCTGGGATGAAAAGGTCGTTAATTCCAACAAACCTGAACCAACCACTCGCTTGCCGGCAAACTTGCTTAGGTCCCAGCGCAAGATGTTGATCTGTGACCCGCTGACAGCAAGAAGGTCTATTCTTCGGCCGCTATCCTGAGCGTACCAATCATTGAAATTCATACCAGGGTATTCCAGATCAATTATACAATCCTGTGCAACTTGAATATGATGCTCGAATGTTTTAACATCCGGAATAGGGGGATGATAAGGAACCTGAACACCTTTATCCGGTCCGACCGAATCTATGTTTACAATGTTCACCTTAAAATAGTCCACATCAACACGGTACTTCTCAAGTCCCCAATCCATGAGGGCAAGCTGTCCGTAAACTCTGTCACCCGGTTTTGCATCAAAGTTATGGGTAGTAAAACTGATAGTATGCCAATTCACCGTATCGGGAATATCGAATTCCATGAGATGCGTATGAAAATCTGTTGTTCTTTGAGTATTGAGATGAAGATTCACGCGGCGCGGCGCACGATTAACCCGAATTTGGGCTTCAATTCGAAATTCATAATTGGATTTACTCAAGAGACTTAAGTCAAAATCTGCTGAAACATACCGCCTGATCAATGCCCACCAGATACCCCGCTGATCCTTAGTAGCATCAAC
This sequence comes from uncultured bacterium, assembly GCA_964441235.1. Classification (GTDB taxonomy): domain Bacteria; phylum Fidelibacterota; class UBA2242; order UBA2242; family UBA2242; genus BS750m-G69. The sequence goes on from CAYTUQ010000007.1 coordinate 50,519, forward strand.
AAAAATAGATGCATAGCCATCCTTTTGCTGAAACTTCATAGTTGCCAATCCATCCCCTGTATAGAAGGTCCAGCCGTTAAGTGCACTTGAATCCAGGGTTATGGAAGTATCGTTAAACTCATCAAGGAATTGAGCTGATATTCTTCCGGCAAGAAGGAAAATGATAATTAGAATTATGACGCCCTGTTTCGACCTGAAATATTTCTTTATCATTTTAACTCCCTTGCGAACAATTCGCTTCATCAATAGATTTGAGCTTTATTCGGACCTCTGGTAAATTTATGGTGATGGGAACTTCCTGGTCGTTCCATAATTGAGTTATTCCTTATGCTTATCGATTTTATCGTAGAAATCTTTTAATATATAAAACGCCTTCTTTTTTTGACCTCGATCGGAAATGAGTCCTTTTCTGTTCCAAAAATCTTGAATGCGTGGTAAAGGACGTCTTGGAGAACGAAAGTCCTTTAAAATCCAGGGCGTCATTCCTCTCATAAACGATATTTTTTGTAACATTGCCAAATTTTTTTCATACAGGTTCATTTGAAATTCTTCTGTCCACCGGGTTAGTTTATCCCCATGATAGCCATATAAAGCACCACCGCCAAATTCAGATATTATCAAAGGCTTATTATATGTTGTTTTCCATTTTATACTATCACATTTTTGGGGAAGACCATCGTACCATCCGATATATTCATTACAGCCCAAAACATCTACATATTTTCCAAAAGGATCATCAATCATCTGTGTATGTTTATCAATATAATGCCGTTCCATAGCAGCGGTTATTAACCGTGTTGGATCCAGTTCTTTAGCATGTTTGGCCAAGTTTTTTAAAAACAGTAAACGAGGTTCTGTAACGGGTGTTTCATTTGCCATGGACCATAAAACAATAGATGCCCTGTTCTTATCCCGTGTTATCATTTCGGTAAGTTGATTCTTAGCATTTGAAAACGTTGCTTCATTTTCCCATAGTATAGTCCAGTAAACAGGGATTTCCGACCAGACCAACAGTCCTATTTCATCAGCCGTTCTTGTCATCAATTCGTTATGTGGATAGTGAGCTAATCGAACAAAATTGCAGTTTAATTCTTTAGCCCAGCCCAACAGAACTTCTGCATGCTCCTTTGCATAAGCACGCGCTCCGTTCATAAAAGGCGCTTCTTCATGAATACAGATACCCCTTAAAAAAATGGGCTTCCCGTTCAATAGAATATCCGTTCCTTTGACTTCGATGCTTCGGAATCCAATCTTATCATGAATCGTATCAGATTCCGTTTCAATAAAGACATCATATAATTTTGGATTTTCAGGGGACCATGGTTCAAGTTTTGTTTGGAATGAGAACTGCGCATGTCCATTAATGTCTGTGCGATATTTTTTGTGAACTTTTATTTCTGGTATCTTCAGATAAAATGTTTGCTCTTTCTTTTCTCCATTAAATTGAATCCAGCCCGATATTTCATTCAGGGAGCCTTTCTTCAGTTGAATGAAATAATCTCGTACGAATGTTTCAGGAACTTCGATAAGTAAAACACGCCGTGTTATTCCCCCATAATTGAACCAATCCGTATTTAGTGTCGGAACCGCTTCACGAAATCGCTTGTTATCTACCTTAACTATAATAAAGTTATCTTTATCTCTAATATGATTAGTTACTTCGAAGTTAAATGGCGTAAATCCACCTTCATGCTCGCCGATGAATTCACCGTTCAGGTAAACTTTGGCTTGATAATTGACCGCTCCAAAATACAGAAACATTCTGGAGTTCGGTCTTTTTTGATAATTGAATGATTTTTTATACCATACGGTGCCTTCGTACCAGAAAAGCATTTCATCCTGAGAATTCCAGTCCCCCGGCACTTGAAGCGAATGGTCACTATCAAAACTGTATTCTATTCTATCTGATTTATTCTTAGGCTTGAGATTTTTAAAATAGCCGTCTTTTAGGGGCTGATAACGATAATCATAATACCCATTCTCGTAAGGATCAATGATATAACTCCATTTTCCGTTCAGACTCATTGAAGACCTATTATCCACATTGATGATTAATTGAGAAGCATTTGCATTTGTGAAAAAAGAAAATAGAATTACGGAACAAAGAAATACGAACATTATTCATCCCTTTCAATAAACTATAATTAAAGTTATTGCAAAGTAACATTCTGTTCAAGTCGAATATTATCCGAAGATGATCCAACGAGAATTTTAAATTTTCCTGGCTCAGCGTACCATTGTTTCATATCCGGATTCCAATAGGAGAAGGCTTTGCTGTTTAAAATGATTTTAATTTCTTTTTTCCCGCCCGCTTTTAGAAACACTTTTTTAAAGCCTTTTAATTCTTTTACAGGCCGCGGATATGAACTCTCTATATCCTGAATATAAATTTGCGCTATTTCAGTCCCATCAACCGGGCCGGTATTCTTAAGCGTAAATGTAACTTCAACTACATCATCCTTTGAAAATTGGTTCAATGAAATATTTAAATCACTGTACTCAAATCTTGAATAGGATAATCCATAACCAAAAGCAAATAATGGTTTTATCTTTTTATGCTCATACCACCTGTATCCAACAAAAATTCCTTCATTGTATTTTATATCATATTCCTTGTGAGCAAATTGGTCTTTCTTCCAGCCGGTATATAGTTTTTCCCCTTCAGGTATATATCCGTATCCAGGCGAGTCTTCGAATTGTTTTTCAATGGTGATAGGCAGTTTGCCCGAAGGATTCACTGCTCCGGACAGAATTTCAGCAAGGGCTGTATTACCGGTCTGTCCTCCATACCAGGCATAAATAATCGCAGACGTTTTATCTATCCACGGGCTCATATTGATACCCGACCCGGAATTGACAATGACCACAGATTTTTCATTCAAATTTAGGACATGGTGTATCCTCTGTAATTCATCGTCCGGCAAATCGAACGGTCTATCACTCCCTTCACTGTCAGAAGTTCCGGTACTTAACAATACGACATCAGCAGAGGCGATTTTCTCTTCATCAGTCACATCCACCATTTCAATACGTTCACCAAATTCATTACTTAAAGCCTCGGCTAAGGTAATGTTATTATACCCCTCAACGTAAGCAGATCCGCCTCCGTGTGCCATTTCATGGAGATATTTGCCTGTGGTGACAATTTTTAAATTTTTGTTTTTCTGAATCGGCAAAATACTGCCTTTGTTTTTAAGCAACACGATCCCTTCACGCGCCACATTCAGGGCAACCTTTTCGTGTTCACCAAATTTTTTTAAATATCTTAAGTCTTGCTGTGGTCTGTCGTGAAAGCCCATGGCAATGCAAGTGCGCAAAATACTTTTAGCCATTCTATCAATTTGCTCTTCACTGACTTTTCCCGAATCTAATAATGCTTTGGCATCTTTCAACGCCATCAGCTCCGGCATTTCCAAATTCTGGCCTGACTTGATTACTTTTTCACCGTCGTATACGGATGTCCAGTCGGTCATGACCAACCACTTAAATCCCAATTGATTACGTAATATATTATTAATCACATAGTCGCTTTGACCGCACCATTCACCGTTTAATTTATTATATGCCGTCATCACTGCCATGGCTCCGGCATCAATGCCTGCTTTGAATCTTGGTAAATAGATTTCATGTAAAGTCCGTTCATCCACGATGGAATTACTTCTTCTACGGTAAAAATCGGTATTATTACATACAAAATGTTTGAGCGTGGCTGCTGTTCCGGTACTTTGAACTCCGAGAATGTATTTTTCTATCATACTGGAAATCAGGAATGGATCTTCTCCGAAATATTCAAAATTGCGTCCGCATTGTGCCTGGCGGTATAGGTTTAATCCCGGGCCCAGTAGAATAGACACCCCGCCTGCCCTGCACTCTTCACCCACGCATTTTGCGTATTCTTTTGCAAGATCAGTATTCCAGGTAGATGCCAATAATATGGGACATGGAAATGCCGTGGTTTTTTCAAGTCGTTTTACTATTGTAGTATCGGCTATTCTGGTATCTATTCGCATTCCTTGAGTGGCATCTGCCATGAAGATATAGGGAATATAGTATTCAGGAATAACTTGAATAAAAAACCGGCTGTATCCACCGAGCAATTTGATTTTCTGATCTATGGTCAATTTGGTTAAAAGCTTTTCCGCTCTCTGATCTGCTTCTTCAAAGCTTACCGGCGGATTAAAAAAATGACTTTCTTTAGCTGAACATGATTGACTTAATACTGCTGTGATTACAAAAGTTGTGAAAATAAGTAAGATTTTTTTTGACTTTGGGTTTTTCATTGTCCTTCTCCTTCACTTTATGAGTTTTTTGTTTCATACGCTTTAATTATTCTGTCCATCATATTATTTGTTTCATCGCTAATTATCATACGGGAGAAATCGGCTTCAAACCATTTCAATGTCTGTTTAATACCTGTTTTTAAGGGTATTGTTGCTACAAAACCAGGAACAAACTTTTTAATTTTACTATTATCAAAAATGACACTTTCCGATTTGTCACCAACTAAGCTTCCCGTTAGCGAAGGTTCAATCTTGCAAATAAAATCGGAAGAAATATGGACTATGTTAGCTTCTGCCCCTGCCGCTTCAGCAACAGCCTGGTAAATCTGGTTCCAGGTTAATATTTCATCACTGGTAATATGGAATGCCTGGCCAATCGCTTGCTGGTGTCCCAAAAGCCCAACAAAACCTTTAGCAAAATCCTTTGCGTGGGTAACGGTCCAGAGAGATGTACCATCGCCGTGCACTATTATTTTTTTGCCTTTTTTCATGCGGTCAATAATAGTATATTCTTTCCATCCACCAATAGCAACCGGTATAACAGTATCATATGTTAAAGACGGGCGTACAATAGTCATCGGAAAGCCATCTTCCCTATAAGCCGCATTTAATTTTTCTTCACAAGATATTTTATCGCGTGAATAATCCCAGAAAGGGTTTATCAAAGGAGTAGATTCTGTTACGATAGGATATTGTAACGGTTTCTGGTACGCAGAAGCGGAACTGATAAAAATATATTGATTTGTTTTTCCACGAAAGAGACTTATATCTTTTTCGATGTCCTTAGCGTTAAACGCTATCCAGTTTACAACAACATCCCACTTTTGATTTTGAAGGACTCTGGATAATTTTTGGGGTTGATAAATATCTCCTGTAATCGTTTTGGCTCCCTCAATTTTAACTTTATTTATGCCGCGATTGAGCAAATAGAGGTCAATGCCACGTTCTAAACATAATCTGCTGACAACAGCGCTTATGTTACCGGTTCCACCGATAAACAATACTTTCAAATTCTTGTTCCTTTATTTATTCAGGTTCATTTTTCAATATCTTGCCTTTTGCAAGTCCATTTTTTGTAAGATAGTTATAGCTTTTCTGAACGCCCTCAAAGATATCGTACTCATATTCATCAAATTCCACAATCATCCATTCAATATTTTTACCCCCTGCTTTAACAATTCCGGGGAAATCGATAGTCCCTTCTCCGATTGGAACCTGTTGATACGCCAAATCTCCTTTCTGGGCCGGACCGTCTTTTATATGCAGTAACGGCGCACGCTTACCAAAGTCACTAACGACTTTAACCGGATCCTGACCGCCTGTTTTGACCCAATAGGTATCAATTTCAAAGAAGATATCGGGATCAATATTCTCGAGCAGGTAATAAAAAGGATAGATGGATGCTGTCTGTTCAAACTCCCACCAGTGGTTATGCAGACCAAAACGAAGACCTTCAGCCTTTAAGGACTCCGAAATTTCGTTATAAACTTCCACCGTATGTTTTAGAGCATCCAGATTTTTATATTTATCATCTTGAGGCCAACCATGATAGATCATTCTGTCACAGTCATAGGCTTCGGCCATTTCTAAAACAGCATCTCTATCATCGCCAACGGGTAATTCGCAATGACATCCCAAAACCTCTAAACCAACTGCTTTTAATAATTTCCCGGCTCGTTGTAATGTAATAGGTTCAGGCAAAAAGTAGGTTTCCACGCCCATAAAGCCCATGTCAGCTATCTTTTGTATGGTACTTTCAAAATCCTTTTCGATTGCTTTACGAATGGTATAAAGCTGGATTCCAATTTCTGCTGTATATTTTTCTTTTTGAAAGGCACCACATCCCGGTAAGCTTAATGCAGCGCCGCCTATGGCCAATACTCTGATAAAGTCTCTTCTTGAAAATTCCGATTTTAACATTGTTTAATTCCTATCTTTAATAACTATTGATTTGTTTTCAATTATGGTGCAACCAGCCTGTAACTTACGAAGGCTACATTTTTACTGTCAGCCGACCAGGATGGTATATTAATGGTTCCCTGCCCACCAAAAAGTGTCGCTAATATTTTGGGTTCACCACCGCTAGTAGGCATAATACGTAATACGACATTTTTATTGGGTGGATGTCCTTCAACATTTTTATCGTATGAGGCAAACACAAGCCAGTTGCCATCTGGTGATGGGTGTGGGAACCAGTCTCCATATTCATCATCCGGCGTTATCTGTTTTTGTTCCGAACTGTCACTTTCCATTCGCCAGATTTTCATCTGACCTGTTCGTATCGAATTAAAATAAAAATATTGCCCATCGGGGGAATAGTCCGGTCCGTCGTCAAGACCCGCGCGTATCATCAATCCGGCTTTGCGATGGGGATGATTTCCTTCCCCAATCAATTCAATATCGGTTCTGAGAGTTAAATCACCTTTAACATCATTCCACAAAAAAAAGAAGGCGTCTTCATTGCCCCAGATATTTTCTCCACTCCCCGTAACAATATATGTATGTTTTTGCGAGTCATAGTCTGCCGAACCTACGAGTTTAATTTTACCAATATCGCTCTTGTTTTCAAACATACTCTGGGAACAACCAAAAGCTGCAAAGCAAAACGTTAATGCTATTAAAACCTTAACAGACATAGGAATTTTAGGTAAAAAACAACTGATTGAATCATGAGCTATCGTAATGAACTCCATACTGTCTCCTGAATAAATCTGTTTTTAGGATGTTCATGCGACTATCTTTCAAGATAAAAGAACACTATAAAGTAAATAAATAGTGTGAATTATCTTTAATATTTTTTCCACTTGTCTTAGCCATACCGCCATATCTTTTTCACCTTTTAGCTGGATTTCGTTATCAGAATAAATTTGCCGTTTCTCGACTCTATTTCCATATCATTTGAAAAATTTCCTGTCCAGGTATCATAATATTTGACAAGATACTTTGAATTTTCCGTTCCCTAAATATTCAGTGTTAGCTTAGTTAATCTTAAACTTCTTCATAAGTTATTATAAGCTGCTTCCATCAACAGAAAAAATGCCTGCCCCTCTGTGGCTGTTCCTGGATGGTCAAAATTTGGCGCACCGCAGACCCCCTGGACCAGGCCAAATTCACCCACCTTTTTATATACTGCTGCTCGCATCCTGTCGGCATACTTTAAATATGATCGCTCCAACCAACCATCTCGAACTCCGCTATATATCGAATAAGCAAGCATCTGGGCAGTATTAGTCTCGACGAACGTTGACTGATCATCCAGAATATCATGGAATAGTCCGTCGTCCCGCTGGTATTTCAAACAACCGTCAATAGCATCTTTGATAAAGCCGGCTAGCATCTCTTTTTCCTTTTTCATGGAATCAGGCAGGGCTCTGATGACCCTGGTCATTCCTGCGGCTGCCCAGCCATTTCCTACACCCCAGAAAAGTTTTCTTGCATACTCCTGTCGGTCTTCGTCCCATATATGATAATAGAGTTTCTTTTCAGGATTCCACAATCTTTTCCTGTATCCTATGATTTGTTTAACCGCTTCGTTCGTATGCCCTGCCACAGCTAAAAACGGTGGAACCATATAAAAAGCATCGACCCAGATCATGTTTTCGATATAATTGTGGTAGATTATTCCGTCTTTCGTCTTTGGCGCCTTATATAAAAGAAAATCCACCATTCGCTCTGAGGCTTTTTTCAATGATTCATCGCCTGTCACTTTAGCTGCAAACATGACCGGTTCTCCGTTAGAAGCAGGGTCAGCCACGGGCCTGTCCTGTCCGTTTAATCCAAGTCTTCCATCCTTCATTTGATTGACCACAGCATCTTTCGCCAACAGGATCACTAAATCTGTCTCGCCCAATTCCAATAATGCCTGCGCGGCAACACCCTGTTCCCACGCTCTTCTCTGCATGGCAAGCATCGCTTTAATGACTTTTTGGATAATTCCCCCTCTCTCCATTGTGTTTGGCTTAAGAACAAAACTGTTCCAGTGTGTTGAGTAGGCACTATCAACGACTATGGTAACTGTACTGGTGTCCGATACTTTACCTGTCGCAATCAAAGTAAACGTACTATCAGTAACAGGATTCACTTCTACTTTATTATTGGCAGCTACGTGGACACCATTCAGTGTAACAATTGAACCAGGAGAAGTTTCCCATGAAAGCGTACTGGATTGTCCTTTTTCGATTACTGCTGGGTTTGCGGTAAAGAACGTAATCGTACCAGATTTTAATACAATAGTAACAGCCTCCGGATATCTCGTCTTGATGTCTAACATGGATGCTATCATGTCTTCTTCTGAAGATACATAGGTGTCGGTAAAAGACCATGCCAGGGCACCTGCATAGCCGTTCTTAAACAACGTTTCAAATAGATCTTTACCATAAACACCAAAAGTCTCACCAATGGCAAACTCACCTACAACAAGCGCTTTATCAAGATTCCAATAACTCTTAGGATGGTGGAAAGGGGAAAGGTCTGTGCCTGCCCAATTGTAATAATGAACAGAGTAGAAATCTATGTAGCCATCTGGATCACCACCTGCTGCAATTAAGCGGTCATCGCGATAATAATTATAATTACCATTCACGTCCGTCTGAGCGATGAAAGCCCAGGAGCCATTGGTAACCTGAGCTTGCGGGTCTGTCCGATGAATTGCTCCAGCGCAGAGATTGATGAACCTTTGTATGTAGGACATGGGTACATGACGGTTGAAGTCCCAACCGTGTTCATTACTCATTCCTTCTGGCTCATTAAAGATTTCCCATGCAATGATTGCCGGATGGCCTTTTAAAGCTTTAACCATTGGAATAAGAGAATTGTTAATATAAGCTCGTGTAAATGTTGTGTCTGATAACATACTCATTGCGCGATCTGTTATGGTTGTGCCGTTTGAGATTCGCAACATATCAAAAGACCATAGACAGAGCATGAGGCCCACTCGGTTTTCCCATGCAATATTCAGGATCTGTCTCAAGTCTTCAATAGCTCCTTTGCCAGGACCAATCACCATACCGTTAGCATCAAACTCTGGTGTGTTTTCACCAGTTGTATTAAGCCAGAGTCGCATTGCATTGCCACCATTTGTATGAACTTCCTGAAAAATTTCCTTAAAGCGATTGAAATCATTGAAGCCAGCGCCGATATCGCGTGCAAAATTAACCCATGCGAAGTTCGCACCGCTAAGAAAAATCTCTTGATTATTGAAGTTAATACATGACTGTGCAAACGTGTTGAAAACACCTAAAAGTAAGAGCAGTAGCGTTACAGAAAAACTCTGCTTCTTCATGATTATCTCATTTTGGTTAAAAGTTTTTATATCGATCCCTCACCCGTTAATTCGGGACCAATATAGTTTGTAAACCGGTCGCAAGAAAGTAAAATACTATACTGATTGTTACCTACTACTATTCAACCGTCTTATCTAACGGCATACCTAAACTTTCATACAAATTTTTTCTACCAGCCTTATCTTTTGTCAAAATTTCCCGTGCATATTTTGCTACTTGTTCAGCAACACCTCGGGGAACTACGATTACACCATCGCCGTCTGCTACGACAATATCTCCGGGACAAACAAGCACGCCGCCAATAACCACAGGACGATTGACAGATTCTAATTCATTCCTACCCGGGCGTATGCCGCGCCCCTTTTTCCGTAAATATAACGGGACCTTTTCTTTGGCGATTTCATCTGTGTCTCTTGCGTTTGCATCTGTGACAACACCAACAGCACCACTCTTATGCCAGGCTAAAATATTGTACGAACCAATAGAGCCAATATCCTTGTCCTCAACATCATCGAGAACGACGACCGTGCCGGGTTTAATTACTTTTGTGAAAGCTTCATTCGAATATGTATTGTAAAAATGACCTTCCCACTTTTGAAAATCTTCTTCTGGTTCTGGTCTATCTGGTCGTTGAGTTGGTACATATCGGGCAGTTATGGCAATACCTCTAAATTGATGGGATAAATTATCTAAATCAATCCAATCCGGATGAATAGCAGGATCTACTAAACCTGTGCCAGGTAGTCCAACCATGTCCATACCATCAGAGACGTCGGCAACACGTAAACCCTCAAAGAGTTTCAAAATTTTGGCATTCTCTTCATCCGAATATATTTTTGTTTCGATGAAGTTCATGCCCTTTTCGAGTTCTGTTTTGTCCATTTCCTGTGACAAAACATGTGATGTCAAACATACAAAAATACAAAGAAAAAGTTTGATCAGTTTTTGCATACTCATTTCTCCTTTCATAGTTATTTAATTATGAGTCCACTACAAAACAGTTTTCAACTTAAAAAAGGTCTATAGCCAATATGGATATATCAAAGATATAAATATAAAATTCCACATAATAAGCTGAAGTGAGAAATGTTAATAAGGAATATTACCTTTCCATCTCTTTATTTATCATTTTCCATACAGCGTTAAGGTCGCCAGGTTTACTAAAAAATGGGATATTGGCTTTTTTAAGCTGCTTTTTGATAGAAGTCTCATAATAAAAGCCTGTCATAAGAATTATTTTCTGTTCAGGCTTTTTTGACTTTATTTCCTCAACAAGTTCAAATCCATTCATAACCGGCATGTCGATGTCGGATGACACAATATCCGGTTGAATCTTTTCAAAATAATCCAGCGCTTCTTTTCCATTTATAGCTGTAAAGACCTCCAATCCCTTATCCTCGAAAAACGACATATAGAATTCTCTGATATATGCCTTATCATCAACGATTAAAATTTTCATCTGCTTCCTTTCAACTTTTAAAGGCAACTGAACCGTAAAAGTAGTCCCCTTGCCAACTTCCGATTCGCTAGCACTCTGCCCTTGTGCTGTTTTTCTACAATATCTTTCACTACTACCAGTCCAAGTCCGGTTCCTAATCCATCTGGTTTTGTTGTATAGTAAATTTTGAATATCTTATCAAGTTTTTCCTTTTCAATTCCGGAGCCTGTATTCTGAATAGAAATCTCTGCAAATTTTCCATCCTTTGAAACGGAGGATCGAAGTATAAGGATTTTTTCTTAACTGTCAGCCATAGCGTGTGAAGCATTAACAATAAGATTACGAAATACCTGAATCAAGCGCTCCCTGTCTCCTGTCACTTACAGAAGGTCGGGCTGTAAATTTTTATTCACTTCATAATGTTTAATCACTCCGGTTGTTTTAAGGTCTTCAACGCATTCTTCCATAATCTCATTCATATTAACATTTTCCATATTGGGCGGGGTTGGTTTGGAAAGATTCATAAAAGTAGAAGTGATGTTTTTAATTCTATGTGCCTCTTTAAAAATGATACTGAATGATTTTTTTACTTTCTCACTGGTATCCATATTCATACCCAACTGAGCCCAGCCACTAACGCCTGTAAGCGGGTTATTGATCTCATGGGCTATCTTGGCGCCCATCTGCCCCAAAGATGCCAGTTTCTCAGATTGAATTAATTTGTCCCTAAGCTGTTTCTCTTCTTCATATGCCCGCTGTAATTTTTCATGAGCCTCAACTAATCCTTGATGTATCTTTTGGGCTTCTTCTTCTGCTCGCTTGCGCTCGGTGATGTCACGAGCAACTCCGAGCCTACCGATGAGCTGCCCATTAACATCAAATAGCGAAGTCACATTTAATTCTATTGGTATTTTTTCCCCATCCTTATTTAAAAACTCTATCTCGTAAAGTGGAATTTTTCACCAGCAAGTCCTGGTTTGAAAATGTCAACCGTGGATTTTATATATTCAGGAGCAATAACTTCAGTGAACGAATGTCCCAGAAAATCCCTGACAAGGTAATTAGTAACCTTTTCAAATACAGGATTAAGGTATGTAAACTTATCTTCCCTGTCTAAACTAAAGACGAAATCATTTATAGTATTGGTTAGTGTACGGTATTTTTCTTCTGATTTTTTTATTCTATCCTCTGATAGCATGTGCTCTTCTTCCAATTCCAATCTATATAAAGCAAAAGCAATGTCTTCTGCAACCTCTTTGAATAATGTCTGCTCCTGTTCATCTGAAATGAATTCATTAGACACACTTGCTGATAATAATCCATAAGCTTTATTACTGTATTTTAATCTGGCTGTAATTTCACCCTTTCCTTCACATAAATGTGAAAGTGGGCAATCTTCACATTCTTTTAAAGGGTCATTTATTACTATTAATTCAGCTTGACTCAGAGTTTTTTGTCCACAGATAGTTAAATATCCCATTTCAAGTTTTTTAAGCAATGGTTTGAAATTCTCTCCCAATCCGGCTTCAGCAGCGAATGCAAATTTTCTTTCTTCATCAAATAAAACAATCCAGGAGTTGTAATATCCTTGATTTTGAACAAGAAGCTCACAAGTCTTTTTAATCAATGTTTTCCTGTCTTTTTCCTTTGTTATCAGTTGATTTACACTCCTGACAGAGCGTAGAACAAGGTTGAGATGTTTTAATTTGTTTTCTGCTTCCTTGCGCTTAGCAATTTCCCTTTCCAGATCCAGCATCTTCTTCTCAAGCTTATTAACCTAGCTTCGACAGTTGAAATTTCATAAGTCAATAAATAACAGATTGTTACAAATTACAGGCATTATTTTTTCGATACTACATTTTTTTTATTTCAGTTATAACTCTTTTTAGCGGTTTCATTCTAATCTTGAGCTTTCGATATATCTCACGCTGTTTAATGCCTGGTGGAGTACTTGTTCTAATATGTATAGTCTCTTTATTTTCAGTGTTAAAGCTAGTTGTTATCCGAACATGAGAGGATAAAATATTCCTAAGCGTTTCCCATCTATAATTAATACCACCCATTCTTAATTTTTTCAATATTCCGGAAAGTATATGATAGGCAATAACTGTAATAGATATATGGGCGATTGTTGGATCATCTCCCTTGTGATAGTTAGGCCTCATTCCCAATTCCGATTTCATACTGCAAAAACAATCTTCAATTCTAGTCAGAGAACGATGTATCTGAGATATCCTCTCATCCAAAAGGTCTAACCTGCTCGTTCTTATTACATACTCTCCAGCGGTACATTCCTTCGCTTCCCCTTTCGAATTCTTGCTGAATTCAATGTCTGTTACAACTCCATCCTTCTCTTTTACTTCAATATCGTACAGAGTACCAACGCCACATTTCTCCTTTAATCTACCTATCCGCTCAACGATTTTAGAGTATTTCTTTTGAGTTCCTTTCTTTTTTAAACCATCCTTTAGATTCTTCAACCCATCTTCAAACTTCTTCAGTTTACGCTCCAGAATCGCTCTCTCTTTAGCTTCCTTCATTTCACTGTGGCAAAGAAGAAAGACTTCATCTTCTGTTCTAACCATCTTTATCTTTGATTTTGTTTTGTCATCCTCCGTCAATCGAAGATTCTTTTGGAAAGACTTTGCTCGGGATAAATTAATCTTTCTCTCCTCAGCGTTATCCCAGAAATTATCACCGTATAAACGTTTCCGAGATACTGCCACATAGTTGTAGTTTTTAGATTTGATTATTTTAAGATTATCATCTGTGGCTATTCCGGCATCTATCACTATGGTCTTTCTCGAATTAAAGAGATTTGTACCGGTATATTCTGAAAGCTCATCCAGCATTCTTTTCAGAGTCTTCGGTTCTGATATATTACCATCCAATAACCAACTATGTTTGGGGAATCCTTCTTCATCTACGGTGAGCGCTAAAGTAATCAAAGGACGGTCATTCCGCCGCTCCTTTGACTTACCTCCCGGCAGCTGCCGGGCTATCCGACTACCACGTTTACTCCCTTCAAGATAGGTATTTGTTAAATCATAGAGTATGACCGATTCCTCTAATGAAAACATCTTCCTCGCTGTTTTCGATAACTGTTTTTCTATTGCCTCATGATGTTGCCATAACTTGATAGCCGTTCGATGCAGAGCATTATCATATACCTTCACATCTGTTTTCAATAATTCTTTAATAGCGCTGTTTGCATTTATCCATCTAACAGTTTCCCTTTCACTAGCGGGGTGAACCATTCTGCCGACAATAAGCATCCTGGCATAAGCAATTCGTTTATCGTTGAATTGGAGACTTTTTAGAATATGATCAAGTCCATATTCATCCATCTGTTTGATAGCCACGTGTTCAGCACCCTGAGTCCTTGCATTTGAAGTAGAAACAGAGTGTATATCAACGCTTTCATATTGCGCCTGGCTTTCCTTTTCATGCTCCTCCTGGATATCCCCTATCTTTTCCGAGGCTGGCTGCAACCGCTTTTCCAGGATTAGGGATGCGTAATGTTCAGCCAGCTTTTCTATTTCCTGGTCAATCTGAAAAAATCTATTTTGATTACATAGTTTCTCTTTGATGACATTGGCTAACACTTTCCATTTATCCTTTTCTAAATCCAGGATACCAAGATTAAGGATCACATTTTGTCTGGGACCTGCAGGTGTGCGAACCGATTCCAGTAGCTGATATTGAACGTAACGTTTGTTATTTTTGATTTTTGTCTTTTCTCGAATATACATATCACAATATAAAGCCCGGTTGGATTAATGTCAAGCAAAAAGTATATGTTCAGTCCCTACATTTGGATTTCAAACTAATCAATCTAATAAAATCAATAGGTTATGACATACGAATATTAAATTCCTACGTATTTTATCTGTAATATTGTCGAAGCTGGGTTAAATATTTGTAAATGAATTTGGCCCTTTTCATTTATTATATCTCCTCCTTTTACAAATAGTATCTTTAATGCAATTTTAGCATATTTCACATTAATAATCAATAGTTGGTTGAAATTTATTTGATAGAGTAATAATCAAATCAAAACTCATTATTTTCTAATTCTATTATTAACCCTACTACATAGCTTAAAAATTTAGGGGGTGTGATAATATAACCTTTAGTAAGTTGACTAAGTGAAAACTTCATTCTATCACACCCCCTAAATGTACCAAATTTAGTATTTGCAATTGCAAGTTGGTACTATATCAGGCATTTGCCTGATTTCCTATCTCAAAGAGATGTCTGCGACAAATGACGTTGTAGGGTTAACTTCTTATTGAATTTTATCTCTCAGTAATCATAGATTTCTGTAGTTATTTACTTTTCCAATACTTTGTTCTATTGGGGAAGGGAGGCATCCTCTAAGCATACTTCGATAACATACCGATAAATCGGAATTACTCAGTATGACAAGAATAAATGTTAGTTTTTTCTCATAAGAAATCCTTCGTATCCGAAAGGATCCCTTCCCCAACGTGATCCCTTCGGGACGGGAGAAGGCCTATCTCAAAGAGATCCCTATGGGACGTGACCTCTGGGATAAGTGGACTCATATATTATTCCAATTTTCATATAGGTTAAAAGATTTTTCATGTAAATATTGGATGGAGAGAAAAAATGTGACTTTATGTCTTAATAGTAAAATGGCACGCCATTTGTCATTATCCCAAAGGGATCTCTACGAGACAAATCTGCCTTTTGGTATTAGAATTTATAATAAAGTTCTTAAAAAAGGTTGACAAAGGATAAAAAAAAGGATTAACTTTAGCAGATTTATGATTAAAGTGCTAAAAAGAAAGGAGAATTAAATATGGCAATTAAACCTTTAGCAGACCGTGTTGTAGTAAAACCATCAAATCCCGAGGAAAAATCCTCAGGTGGAATTATTTTACCCGATACAGCGAAGGAAAAACCTCAGGAAGGCAAAGTTATTGCAGTTGGACCAGGGAAGGTTTCTGAGAATGGAATAAAAATTCCCATGGAAGTAAAAGTTGGTAATAAAGTTCTTTATGGGAAATATTCCGGTACGGAAGTGCAAATTGATGGTAAGGACCATCTAATAATGAGAGAAAGCGATATTTTGGCTATTTTATAAGTCAATATTGAAAGGAGAGTAAAATGTCAAAAGAAATTAAATATAATGTAGAAGCAAGGACAGCATTGAAAAATGGTGTTGATAAACTTGCTGATGCTGTTAAAGTAACTTTAGGTCCTAGAGGACGTAATGTTGTAATTGAAAAAAAATTCGGTTCACCCACTATTACAAAAGATGGTGTAACAGTTGCTAAGGAGATTGAACTTGAGGATAAACTTGAAAACATCGGTGCTCAATTGATCAAAGAAGTTGCTTCCAAGACTTCTGATGTAGCCGGTGATGGCACAACTACTGCTACGGTTCTCGCTCAGTCAATTATTGAGGAGGGCATTAAGAATGTAACAGCAGGTGCTGATCCAATGGAAATCAAGAGAGGTATTGACATTGCTACGGAGGCAGTTGTTGCCGGTTTAAAAGAACAAAGTAAAGAAGTTACCGGTAGTAAAGAACAGATTGCGCAAGTTGGTTCAATTTCAGCAAATAATGATCCTGCAATTGGTAAATTGATTTCTGATGCGATGGAAAAAGTCGGTAAAAACGGTGTTATTACAGTTGAAGAGGCAAAATCAACAGAAACCACTCTTGAAGTTGTAGAAGGGATGCAGTTTGATAGAGGGTATATATCACCATATTTTGTTACAAACGCAGACTCAATGGAAGCTATTTTAGAAGATCCCTATATTCTTATTCACGACAAAAAAATTAGCAATATGAAAGATCTTCTACCTATTTTAGAAAAAGTTTCCCAGATGGGTAAACCTCTCATGATAATTGCTGAAGATGTCGAGGGTGAAGCTCTTGCTACTTTAGTAGTTAATAAACTTAGAGGAACTTTAAGAGTTGCTGCAGTAAAGGCGCCGGGTTTTGGTGATCGGCGTAAGGCAATGCTTGAGGATATTGGAGTTCTTACCGGTGGAACAGTTATTTCTGAAGAACGTGGTTTTAAATTGGAAAATGCAACTACCGCCTATCTTGGAACAGCAAAAAAAATAACAATTGATAAAGATAATACTACAATTGTTGAAGGTGGTGGGAAATCTGACGAAATAAAAGGTCGGATAAAACAAATTAAAGCCCAAATTGAAGCAAGTACCTCTGATTATGACAAAGAGAAGCTTCAAGAGCGTTTGGCAAAACTTTCTGGTGGGGTAGCTGTTTTAAAAGTTGGTGCAGCTACGGAAGTTGAAATGAAGGATAAAAAAGCCCGCGTAGAAGATGCTCTTCATGCAACACGTGCTGCAGTTGAAGAAGGAATTGTTCCTGGTGGTGGTGTTGCATTTTTAAGAACTATAAAAAAACTTGATGAGCTGAAAGTTTCAGGTGATCAGTTAGTTGGTATCAACATCGTAAGGAGAGCATTAGAAGAACCAATTAGACAGATTGCAGAGAATGCAGGACATGAGCCTTCCATAGTTGTAATGAAAGTAAAAGACGGTAAAGGAGATTTTGGTTTTGACGCATATAAGGAAAAATATGTGAATATGTTTGAGGCTGGGATCATTGATCCTACTAAAGTAACACGTATTGCAATTGAGAATGCTACAAGTATCGCAGGTTTACTATTAACCACTGAAGCTTTAGTTGCTGAAATTCCAGAGAAAGAGCCTGTTCCTGCAATGCCTCCAGGTGGTATGGGCGGCGGAATGTATTAATATTCATTTAGTACTTAATTTAAAGCCCCTGATTTATGTCAGGGGTTTTTTATATCATTTAAATAAAGGTTGCAAATGATTATGGTAAATAAATTTAAATACGGTGAAATTTTTTGACACGAAATACTTGACACTAATGTAACATAAAGATATATTGTATATGTTAAAATTGGAGGAAAAATGTCAGATTTATTAGATAATGCTAAGAAAAGTTTTGGAGAATGGTTCTCAAAAGCAGTTGGTAAAGCGGGTGAATTCACACGTGAAGCTGCTGATAGGACAGAAGAAGTTACAAAACTGGGGAAAGTAAAATTAGATATATTCCAAATTAAACGTGAAATTGATAAAGTATTTACTGACTTAGGTAGGTGTGTTTACAATTTATTAGAAGAAAAAACGAAAGATATTGAAAAGAATGAAAGTGTAAAATCTTATATTGATAAAGTAAAGGCTTTAGAGAAAAATCTGAAGGAGATGGAAGATAAATGTGAGAGAATAAAAAAACCTCATCCTGATAAACCCAAAGAAGAAAAAGAGAAAAAGGAGAAAGGAAGAGCAGCTTCTAAAAAGAAGTCATAGGTAACTTTATTAAAATTCCCATGATTATCTCAGAGTTTAAGTGGTATTGTAAATGGGGACTAAGTACTCAAGAAATAGAAGCAATCATAGGACTTGAGAATATTAACTTAGATACTACAAGGCAGAAGTTATTTTAGTATAAGAGGTGAGATAAATCCTTTAACATATTGAGATTTGTTAACTTATAATTAGTTAAATATCAATGAAATAGTAAAAGTGATAAAATATTTATTTAGATATATGAATAAAAATATTGACAAATTGGATTGTAATCATTAAAATGCTTACAGGGATTATGTTGTAGGGGGAGATTATAAGTTTAACTAACAAAGAATTTTTGGTATGACGAAACAACCAGAGTTTCTTCTTACTTTGCCAGATAGAAAAAATTTCAAAACTATATTTCTAACTCGTAAAAAATTAGTGTGGATTACAATATCGATTACATCGGTATTTTTCATTCTTCTTTTTATAAGCATTAACTACCTATCCGAAATCGTTTACCAATCTAAATTAGCCCGGATTAAAAAAAGTAACAATAGGTTAATGAGTACTATTTATGACCTGAAAAGTAGAATGCAATTGATGGAATCTGATCTTAATGTTTTGCGTGAAAAAGATCAGGCATTAAGAACGTATGTAGATATTCCGGCTATTGATAAAGATGTTAGAAAATTGGGAATTGGAGGTAAAGTACTTATCAAAGCATCGGAAGTTGATAAGTTAATTCCTGATGACAATATTAGGATGTCAGAACTATCAAATGATTTAGATAGATTAGCCAGAGTATTAAAATTGGAAAGAATTAGCTACGAATCTATATATAATGCATTTAGGCATCGTTCTGATCAGATACAATCAACACCTTCAATTCGTCCCGTTAATACCGGTTATATAAGTGATGGATTTGGATATCGCAGGGATCCATTCATTGGAAGACGTAGATTCCATTACGGTATTGATATATCAAGTCCTTCCGGAACTCCTGTTTATGCAACTGCTGATGGTGTAGTTAGAAGTTGTAATTCCAGTGTAACGTATGGTAAAATCGCCAAATTGGATCATGGTTTTGGATATTCAACTGTGTATGCACATTTATCCAGAATTTTAGTCAAACCTGGGGAAGTGGTAAAAAGGGGACAAAAAATCGCAGAAGTTGGATGTACAGGAAGAAGTACTGCTCCTCATCTTCATTATGAGGTGCAGCAATTTGGGATTCGCAAAAATCCTTTGGATTATTTTTTCACTGGATATGTTGGATCCATGTAGTTTAAAAAATATTCTTATTGCTTCATAAATAACTTATATTTCTTTAAAAATAAATTTTAATTGCTTAATTTCATAAGTCGATTATGAATGTTAAAAAGTATTATATAGAGACCTACGGTTGTCAAATGAACGAAGCTGATTCGGAGTTAATAGCAGGGATGCTAGAAGAATTTTCATGTCGGTCAGTAGATAAACCTGGGGAAGCAGATGTTATTCTTGTGAATACATGTACTGTAAGAGAGAATGCTGAAAGGCGTGCTATTTCCAGATTAGATCAGTTTAAAAGCCTGAAGAAAAAGAATCCAGATTTAATTCTGGGTTTGCTTGGATGTGTAGCACAGCGTGATAGAGGAAAAATTATTTCCGAAAAACCGTTTATTGATTTGATACTCGGCCCAGATTCTTATAAACATCTTCCTGAAATTTTTAATGGACGTAAATTTCCTTTAGTAAATGTAAAATTATCCAAAACCGAAGTATATGAAGGAGTAACTCCTTATAGAAGGAGTAAAGTTAATGCCTGGATCTCTATTATGCGGGGCTGCGATAAATTTTGTTCTTATTGTATAGTTCCGTATACTCGTGGCAGAGAAAGAAGCCGTTCAATAAAAAGTATTGTTAATGAAGCTAAAAAAGCAGTTGGTGATGGATATAAAGAATTAACTCTGCTTGGTCAAAATGTGAATTCTTATAGATATGAAAACTATAAATTTCCGGATTTACTTGAGGCTGTTTCTAATGTGAAAGAAGTTAAAAGAATACGCTTTACATCTCCTCATCCAAATGATATAGATGACAGAATGCTTGAAGTAATGAGAGATCATCAGAATATTTGTAAGCATATTCATTTGCCATTGCAGTCAGGTTCATCTCGAGTTCTGAATTTGATGAACCGTGGGTATGATCAGGAAAAATATTTATCAGTTGTAAAAAAAATACGCACTTGTTTATCTGATGTTGCTATTACTACTGATATTATAGTTGGATTTCCGGGTGAAACTGAAGAAAATTTCCTTGAAACTCTAAATGTTATGGATAAGGTAGTATTTGACAGCGCTTTTATGTTTAAATATTCACCAAGACCTGGAACGAAAGCATCTTTAATGAAAGATGATGTGTCTGAAGACGAAAAAGCAGACCGTTTAACAAGAGTAATAGAGAAGCAAAGAGAGCATACTTTAATTAGAAACAGTGCTTTTGTTGGGTCTATCCAGGAAGTTTTAATAGAAGATTTAAGTAAAAAAGATCCTAATGAGAAAATGGGAAGAACTGAAACTAATAAAGTTGTGATTATTAAAAAAGGGGATGCTGAAATTGGCGACCTTGTAAAAGTGAATATTGAAAAGGCGGTGGGAGTCTCTCTTTTTGGGGAAATAGTATAAATAATTGGAGTTATTATGAAGTTTGCAAAATTAGTAATATTATTTGTTGTAGTTCTCATACTACTTATTTTCGTTGCACAAAATTCGGAACAGAATATCACTCTGAAATTTTTTAGTACAGCTAATACTTTTACGACTAAGGCAATAGTTGTTCTTTTAATAACCTTTATGATTGGGCTTTTAATAGGATTTCTTGTTTCCAGTGTTCAGATTTTATCTTCAAAGAACAAATTACGAGTTGTCAGCACTGAGTATAAAAAGTTGAAAAATGAAGTAGACCTATTGCGTAATATAGATGTTGAAGAGTCTGCGGAAGAAAATTAATAATAACTTAAAAGCGAGTCATTAATGGGTATTTTTGATATTATTTTAACAATTGTAATAATAGTACTGGTTATCTTTATTTTAGTAATTGTAAAAGGCAGAAAGAAAATAGTTAAGGATAAAATTACAAATCTCTACACTATAGCATTAAATCATATGCTTCATGGCGAAGATGAAACCGCAATAAAGTGCTTTAAGGAAGTAGCTAAAAAAGATACTGAGAATATAGATGCTTATATTAAGCTCGGAATTCTGCTTCGAAAAACGGGAAAGTTACAGAACGCCGTAAAAATCCATCAAGGGTTACTGTACCGTCAGGGTATATCTAAAAACCAGAGATTGGAAATATTGAGAAATATAGTTGACGATTATATTAGTTTAGAAGAAAAATCCAGGGCTCTCTCAAGTGCAGAGGATATTCTCGAGCTTGATAAAAGAAATATATGGGCATTAGAAAAACTTCAAAACTTACATAGAGACCTTAAGCAGTGGGATAAAGCAGCTGAATATCTGGGGAAAGTGCTTCATTTGCGAAAAGAAAAAAATTCCCGATTATTAGCATTGTATAAAGTTCAAGAAGGTTTGGAAAAGTTCAATGAAGTTGCATATCATGATTCTCGTCTGATTTTTCGGAAAGCTATCAAAATTGATCCTGAATGTGAGGCACCTTATTATTATATAGCTGAATCTTATATAAAGGATCATCGAGAGGAAGAGGCGATAAAATGGTGGGAGAAATTTGCAGATGCTGCTCCTGAAAAAGCCCATCTGATTTTCAGCCATTTACAAAAAGTGCTTTTTAATCTCGGTAATTTTGGGAATATAGAGAGTTTCTATGAGAATATTTTATTAAAAAAACCGGGAGATATTCGCACTATTACTGCTTTAGCAAGTTTTTATGAGAGAAAAGGAAATCCAGATAAAGCAATTACACTTGTTGAGGAATTAATTGAGAAAAATCCGGATTCAAAAGTCGCAAAAATAGCCCTGAGTAAACTTTTGATTACCCGGAATAAAGGTGATGAAGCTGCTGAAATCCTCAATAAGTTGCTTGAAAAAAGTGAATTTGATGGCGAAATAGTATGTTCAAATTGCTATCATAAAGAGAAGAAAATATTATGGCTTTGTCCTGTTTGTGGAAAGATAGATACATTTTTTTAATCAAGCATGAAGAAATTTTTATATATAATTCTATTATTTATTCCGTTTTTACTTTTTTCTCAAGACATCTCTTCTTATTATAAAATGGTAGAAAAGGGTGATCTTGATACTGTCATAACTGCCCTTCCTGAATTGCAAAAAAAATATCCCAAAAGTCCGGAAGTTTTGTACTTATCAGGAGTTGTTGAGCCAGATGGCGAAAAGGCTTTACTGATTTTTAAGGATGTTTTAAGTCAGTATCCCAGTAGTCAGAGAGCTGATGATGCCCTGTTAAAAATTATAGAGTATTTATATACAAAAGGACTTTACCGTAAAACTGTTAAATATACCAAGGAAATGATAAAAAAATATCCAGAATCTGACTTACTTGATCAATGTGTTCATCTTCTTCTTTGCAGTTTTAATGTAATGAATAAGAGAGATTCTGTTGATTACTATTATGCATATTATACAGACCTGTATCCAGAAATAAATGTGAATTTTCAATCATATAGATGCACTCCTCAGTTTTCACTTGAAGAATCAAGTGTTAGTGAATCTAAACCAGGTCCTGAATTAAGTTATAAAAAGCCTGCTTCCGATGTTAAAACCCGACAAAGTTTAAATAAAAAGATATCTATTGCTCCTAAATATTCCATTCAGTTAGGTGCATTTTCAGTACCTTCTAATGCTTATTCTCTCAGAGATAGACTGAAATCAAAAGGGTATGATGCTTTCATACAGGAACTAAAAGGAACAAAAAGAACACTTCTGACTGTGAAAGTAGGTTCCTTTGATACGAGAGAAGAAGCGAAATCTTTTGCAGAAGGGATGAAGAAAAAGGGCAAAATAGACTATGTCATTGTAAAGCAGTGATGTATGGGAATGAATGCAGTCCCGGTGGATGCCGCGGTCTTCAAAATCGCTGTTTCGCCAATACGGCGGAAGCTGGGTTCGACTCCCAGGCGTTCCCGCTAAGTTATTTTTAACGAATTTTTTTATAAAGCGGCTCATTTAATCTATTCTATTAAAAAACATATAACGGCTGAGTTCACTTGCATTTTGGAGCGTTGCGGAAAAATGTCAGGTTGAACGTTTTGTTATGTGTTTCTTTCATTTCTTACTCTCAACGGTCTGGTTATGTTTACTGCGGGATTTTATTGCACTTCACTTTCAAACCGTAATGTTGTTTATTTTTTTATAATTCGTTTCATATTACTACTTTCCGCCAGCTTGAATTTATAGCATGTTAGCGTTTATGCTTTTCTTATTTTCTGTTCATTCATCTTAGTCTTTCAAATTTATTGTAAATTCAATAAACTCTCTTAGATTTCTGTCTTGTATTATACTATCTAATATGAGTTTATTTTTTTTAATGTATTCAATTATTCGTTCAGAAAAATCACGTTTTTTTATTTTCCCATTTTTTAACCCTTTGTCTTTTGAAGTGTTTTCTTCAACATTTCTTGCAAAAGACTTATATATTTATTTTTCTTTAAAAACTAATGAAAAGTTTCCATTTAAGATTTTTCCTGAAAGCCATAGGAGATTATCCAATCTGTCATAATTTTTTATTTCACTTAACTCATTTAGTTTATTAATAGACTTTATAAACTGAATTATATCTTTACTATCAATGGAATAATTATTTATATATTCAGGAAAATATTTTTTCACTATTAAAGGATATACTTCTTTTGTAAGTCTATCATATATTGGAAATTCAAACTTGGTTTGGTAATAAGCATATTTACTTATTAAAGAAATTGCTATTCCTGCATCAACTCCGTTTTTATGTATTCCATAGTTTTTATGAAAAAATAGGTCGTAAACTCTTCCATTTTGATGGTTTTTAGCAAAATCGACAAAACACCTTATAACCTCATCTTCATTTTCAGGTGATATTTCCCATATTTTATCAGCAATATCTTCAATTCCATAATAGCGCTTATTCATCTGAGTTGAATAATAACTATCAATTATAGTTAAACGGGAAATTATGGCTTGTGGACTATATTTGCTACTCGTGAAATCAAAAATTTCATTAACAATTTTTTTATCCGTAAAATACTTGGTTTGATTGTGTAAAACCTGATTTGCCAATCCTGCAACTTTAAATAATTTTGTCATATTATTATCTCATTAAGCATAACGGTTTGGCATATGGCTCGTAGCGGTTTTATTCACTAACTTTCATAAATGCAAAACCACCTTTATTTTTTACTTTTACATTCCAAATATACACAAATTTTAGCTATGAGCTATATGCTGTGTTAGCCGCTTTTTGTTCTTCAAATACCAAAGTTTGTTGCAACGGTATATACTTTTCTTTCTTTTGAGTTGTCAATCTTGATTTATTAAATTCAATCCTACTTTTCATTTCATCGTTAGTAATACTATCTTTTAATTTTATGTTTGATAATATTGCTTCATATACAGCATTTCTATTCGTCTCTTTTGCTCCAACGTGATAAAAATGTTCTTTGGTTGCAACATAACAGTCTTTCCAAACAGAAAATATGTAATCATTTGTTCTGTATTTGTTACTCAACCAAGTAGAAAGAATAAATTTAGCATCTGAATTAAATAAATTGTCTCTTAAAATTATCTCTTCTTCTTCTGACCACGAGTCAAAATAATCTACGTGTCTGCCAATATAAGGTGGGTCTGAATATAAAAAATCATTTGAGTTTATTCCTTTTAAGGTTTCTTTAAAATCTTGATTTTTAAAAGTATATTCTCCGTAATTTATTATTTGAGATATATTTTCGACTTGATTAACAATTTTGGTAACCAATGCAGGGGCAAAACGATTTGGTTTTCTGCAAAAAGGAACATTAAAACCGCCTTTTCTGTTAAACCGCATCATTCCATTAAAACAAGAACGGCTTAAAAATAGGAAATCCAAAGGATTACCTTCTGAATTAAAACGTTCTCTGACTTCATAATAATAACTACCTTCTGTTTTTAATAATTTTTCTCCTTCTTCTGTTAAGTATTTTCTAACCAAACCGCTTGTTATTTCTTTGTTTTTTATTGCATTGTAAAAATTTATCAAATGTGGGTTACTGTCGCATAAAAGTGCTTTTTTAGGACGGACATTAAAAGCCACAACTCCTGTTCCCATAAAAGGTTCTACCCATCTGTCAAATTCAATGTCTTTAACATTTGAGTAAATCCATTCAACAAGTTTAGATTTTATTCCTTGTGATTTTATTGGTGGTATAAATATTTTCATTTTTTTCTTCTTTTTGTACCTTTGGCTACTACTTTGTCAAATAGGTTAGTTCTTCCTTTAAATTCAAGAAAATCCCAAATATTAGTAATTTTTATGGTCTTTCCATCTTTTATCATTGTTGCTGTTCCGTAATTCATCCAATATTCATCAAACCACTTTTCTCCAAGTTTACTAAAAACACCGTTCCCTGTTTTTAAATTAGCAATATCCTTAATGGACCCAATATTTGCAGTATTTCCTGAACCTTGACTATCACTTGCGATTTTCCATTTTGGTACAGCAAAAAAATCAAAATCTTTAATTACAGAGGTAATCGATCTTAATTTATCAATTTTTGTAACTTTTCTTTCTCCTATTGGGTCTTGTTTATCGCCATATTTTTCTTGAATTTCATTTACTTGATATATTTCTGTTTCTGCTAAATCATCTTCAAAGTCAACTCTTGTATATATAATTCCTAAACAATAATGTCCGGTATATTGGTTATAAGGAAATTGTATATTTTTTGCTTTATCACGTTCTTTGAAGTAACTACCGTGACTTCCTAATGTAAAACCTGCTGTTTTATCATTTCTTCTAAAAGTTGTTTTTAAATCTAATGCAAATTTTATTTTTTCATTTTCTTTGTGAACAAATGTCAGGTCTGGATACCAATTTTGATGTTCTGCAAGGATTATTTTGTATCCTGCTTTTTCTGCAAATCTTAAAATTTCAGGAAAAATATGTATTTCAAGTATTTTTGAGACAATCTTGGTATCTGACGAAATGGTGTAAATATTCTTATAAATATCAATAAATCCTTTTATTGTCCATTCACCTGTATCAGTTGACACATATTGTTTAAGTTCTTCAACAAATTCATTTAATGCCTTCTCAAACTCTTTAACATATTTCTTCTTATTCATTTATTTTTCCTTTTTTACAAAGATACAAAATGTTTAGGATAATACTTTTATTTAGAAGTTCTTTTTTGCTTGCCGCCAACGTTTGTATATATTCACTGTTCTTACACCTTCAAATTGGCGGTATATAAACAATTGTTTATATTTTCTATTTACAATTATATCAATTCTATTCAAAAAAATCATCTACTGGATTTCTTATTTTATCAATCGCTTTTTTGGATACATGAGTATATATCTCTGTTGTTTTCGAACTGTTATGTCCCAACAATTCTTGAATATACCTTATATCCGTACCTTGTTCAATTAAATGAGTCGCAAAACTGTGTCGTAACATGTGCGCAGTTACATCCAGTTTAATAACATTTATTTAAGCAATTATATTTCATATTTTCTTGTCCGCAATATTTTGTTATATAATGTTCCTTTCTTTCAATAATAATGAATTTTACCTATGAGATGATTCTGCTAAAGCCTGCTAAGGGGGTGTGATAGAATAAAGTTGTCATTCATGGTGAATTATCAATGTGTTACTTATGAATTTACAATATTAGAAATGTTAAGGTTATTTTATCACACCCCCTAAATCAAATATCTTCTCGTGATTACCATAACACCAATTACCATATTAAATCCTGAGGTAGATTAGTTAAATTAAGTCATGATGTCAATAAAAATAAATCATTGGAAAGTGGAAAAAATAAGCTGCAAAAACGCGAATACTTTCTTACCTATAATTCACCACAAAACTAATATGGTTTCAGCCAGCACAAATATTAAAATCCATCTGCGTTTTTGTCAGCGATTGGTTAGGATTTCCTTCTTTTACTTCGGAACCTTTTGAGCAACAAGCTTATCTCTTTTTTTCTCAATCAATAAGAGGGGTAGTAGAATATCACGCCAGTCCTCAATCGAGCCATTAATGCCATTAATCTCCAAACCGTCATCACCATAGTATATCTCTACCTTCTCTTCACAACAGCCACATTTTAGAAGATATCGTGGACTCTTCTTGCCAGATCCTTTCCTGTGATATACTCGGATCT
This sequence comes from uncultured bacterium, assembly GCA_964441235.1. Taxonomy (GTDB): domain Bacteria; phylum Fidelibacterota; class UBA2242; order UBA2242; family UBA2242; genus BS750m-G69. The sequence continues at coordinate 78,161 of CAYTUQ010000007.1, forward strand.
GCGGATACCCATATTGGGATGTGTCGTAAAAACGATTCGATCTCTTTTTGATTTTCATATAGACACCTCAATAATAAATTGGATAATCCAATGCTGGAGTTGAGCGGCGGCGCAGTCCAGCAACTTGTTAGAATTCTATTTTACTTTCGATTGTTGAACTGGGGATTCTAAAAATGGTACACTATTTCCGTCTTCGTCTTCCCAGAAGAATTCTTCTCCATTTTTACTTTTTACCAACTTCCTCAAAGAAGATGGATTTTTCTTTGCTTCTTCTGCTTCTTTTTCTAATTGTGCCAACTGTTCTTTTATTATCTCTTGCGTAAATCCATAAAAGGTCATTTCCCAGAGACAATGTCCAATAATATCTACTTCAGGATATTTTTTGAGAGATTCATGATCAATATCCATAGCGAGCCATTCTGCCCAATCTGTGAATTCAATACCATAAGATATTTCTTGATTGCCAATCTCATCATCTTTGAAATGTTCTGGATTACTTTCTTTATTTAAAGTGCCATCCTTGCTAGAAACATGAGCATAATATTCTTTGTCGTATTCATCAAATACATCCTTAATAACAATACGCATTTTAGTTTCTACAGGTTTCAAGCTGTGTAATTCTTCAAAAACCTGTTTATATCCTTCAATATTCTTTTCGTGGTCTGGATATAACTGGACAAAAGTAGAACAGACATTATCCCAATTGTATTTGTCTACCAACTCTTTGAATTTCATAATATGTTTCTCTATGATGTAATCCTAACGACAGAACTCACCTGCCGCCAACACTGCGGGGCACTGAACCTTGAAAAACCACTTACTTTGATGCGGGGCAGAGCCTTTCAGAAACCTCCGCGCTGTTGGCGGTCAGGTGCGAAGCAGATTCGTTAGGCGCTTTTCTTTCTTAATGCCATCGCTTTTTGACTAATATCTTTTATAGTTAAATCTTCATCCAACCCTTGTCGCCACTTTGTATAATCAAAAGGTTCTCTTTGAATCAAGGCAATAAACCTCTCTGTTTCAATATCACCAAGATATTTTGCGAGGATTTGGACTCCTTTCAACCTAATTTCTGTATTGGTCATCATGATAAGACCTCCTTTATGAAGCCGATTGGATCATTGATTTTAATATTGTTTAATAGTCTTGCTCGCTTCAGAATCTGATCATCGGTAGTCAAAAAATATTCACATTTTGCAATAATAGCACAAGCGATGTGTAATGAGTCAATCTTGTGAAATCCTTTTTCATTCAGTTCTTTTGCAGTTTCAATTACTTCTGAACTTTCTTCCATATCTTCTATGGCATATTTTTTCCATCCTTTAATTCGTTTTTTCCGTTCTTGATATGGATTCTTATTATTCTCATAATCCAAAATGTATGACCAAATCAACTGAATTTTTCCTGCCCGGATTTCTTCCTGAATTTCCAGTTTTGCCTCTGACTCAAGCCGAATTCTGATTTGAGATTGATCATCAAATGGTCGGTTGAAACAACAATTATCCAAGTACAATTTCATTGTTCATTCCATATTTCAGATTATTTCGCCGCCGAACATAGGTTTATGCGACCTAATACAATCATCAAATGTGACATTATTTGTCGCATAATACTCTTTAATATCTTCTGATTATTGTGACACATTCAGTTTAATAACATTAATTTAAGCAATTATAATTTATATTTTCTTATCCGCAATATTTTGTTATATAATATTCCTTTCTTTCAACAATAACAAATTTTCCCTATGAGATGATTCTGCTATAGCCTGCTAAGGGGGTGTGATAGAATAAAGTTGTCATTCATGGTGAATTATCAATGTGTTACTTATGAATTTACAATATTAGAAATGTTAAGGTTATTTTATCACACCCCCTAAATCAAATATCTTCCCGTGGTTACCATAATACCAATTACCATATTAAATCCTGAGGTAGATTAGTTAAAGTAAGTCATGATGTCAATAAAAAAGTAAATCATTTGAACGGCTGAGTTCACCTGCATTTTGGAGCGTTGCGGAAAAATGTCAGGTGGAACGTTTTGTTATGTGTTTCTTTTATTTCTTACTAATCAACGTGATCGGTATATGTAAAGTTGCGTAGCGAAGCGCATACACCGTGTTATACGCCGTGCACAACATCTTTCCTCTCTTTTGCTTGCATTTTGATGTATTTCCAAAAACTCATATTTTTCTCCTTTGCTTCCTCGGAAAGTAACTTCCTCGCTATGTGAATTTGCTGTAATGCAAAATCCTCAGGGAATTCTTTCTCAATGTCTTTCTTCATCTTTCTTATCCGTTCTTCGTTCATACTTTCACCCCCTTTACAATAACTCCCCTGGTGAAACTATTTCCACATGCTTTAAGTTTCTTAAGGTATTTACCATTCTTACGATATCTCTTGTCTTTTTCCTTACAATATGGCGAAAATTCCAGCTTAAAATAAAATCCATCTCATTAAAACCTGCAATTGCAATGTGGAAAGCATCCTCTGGATAAGATTCAGGAATTGCTCCATATTTGACATATTCATTTGCTAATTCTTCTGCGGCTTCGTTTATTTCGAGGACTGAAAAATTTTTAATCACTTGTTTCATTTTAGCTCTCAGAGTTTGATCAGGTGTCTTTTCGATTTCAGCAATAGTAAGTTCTGATATGTATGTATCATAGATCTCAATCTTAAAGAAAAATTCCTCTGTCAATGCTTTTCTTTCTGGATTCCTATCATCAAAGAGAGCAGATATTACAGATGTATCCAGATATATTTTCATCCTCTCATCTCCTTAAGCATGGCGTATAACGTTCCGAGCGTATCTGAAGTTCCCCGAAGGGGAATTTGGGCGGAGGTGCGAAGCACCGTAGCCAGATACGCTCTGTTAGGCAACGATGCAAACAAGTTTTTGTCCTAAGTTTTAATCTGATTTCATCGCCTTTATAGCCATTTCCGCTGCGTTACTGAGCTGGTAAGAGATTGGTGAAGCGGTTAACACCGGATGCGTTCCCATGGGAAACATCGCAATATCATCAATGGTCATTTTCTGATGAATACAAGCGCTTATGGCGTTTATCAGCTCACCACAAGACTTAGCACCCATAACCTGTCCCCCAACGATCCTCTCGGTCGCTTTCCCAAAAAGCAACTTCACTTTTAAAATAGCCATTCCTGGCATACCCCCAGGATGGCGATTGGGTGCCTCAGCTTCCCCAACAACAACATTATAGCCTTTCTGCCTGGCTTCTCTCTCTGAGAGTCCCGCGAGAGCAAAGGCAGTATTTCCAAATGCGGTTGAAAAAACGCCAATTACGCCCTCATTCCATCGTCGCATCTCGAACAGGTTTGACCCTGCTATCCGTGCTTCCACGGTCGCTATTGAAGCAAGCTTTAGATTAGATGGTTTACCGTCGAAAAAGGAAATCTTTTCAGCACAATCGCCACAAGCGAATATATCCTTGTCGTTAGTCTGCATATAACGGTTCACTTGAATGCCTTTCGTTGGACCCAATGCAAGACCTACTTTTTCTGCAAGTTTTATGTTTGCAGAACCACCAACAGCGAGAATCACCATGTCTGCCTTTAGCTCCTGACCACTGGCAAGCTTTACATTCTTTACTTCGCCATTCCCCAGGAAGGCTTCAACTTTCTCAGGTGCCAGAATTTCAACGCCTTTCTCTTTCCCTATAGCCTCTGCAACAGCACAGAGATCCTCATCGAAGGTCAACATCAGACAATGTGGTTTCATCTCCACTATTGTGATCTTAATGTTACGATTTTTTATACACTCATCCGCAAATTCTGCACCGATAAAACCACCTCCCACAATAACGAGATCCGAAGATCTATTCAACTGATCGAGCACCCGCTGAAGATAAGAGACATCTTTCTTTAGAACAAAGATGTTGCTCAATTCCACACCAGGGATTGGAGGCATGCTCGGTGTCGAACCAGTCGCAAGCACAAGTTTTTCATAACCGACTTTTTCACCATTTGCCGTGGTGATAAAATGGTTGGTGCGTTCAATATCGGTAACCTCGGCAATTGAAAGTTCTATACCATTTTTTTCGAGAACGGCATCGGGAATCAGATCTTTATCTGGACTTTTCAGGGTTCCAAAGATGTACGGTATCCCACAAGGAATGAGCACTTGTTTCTCTTTTCTAATCAGCAAAACGTCCTTTTCAGGATAGTGTCTCCGACAAGTTATTGCTGCCGTTATTCCCGCAGCACTTCCACCAATAACAATTACATCTGCTTTTTTCATTTCAATTACCTCCTTTCAATCAATTATAGTGCTATGTCGCCTAACGGTCGAGGCTATGGTGCGTGCCGCTTTTATTTAACGTATTTTTCTGTTTACAAATATATTCATTTTATAACTCAATTGTCATATTTACAAGTAATTGCGGCATGCACTATGAGCCTTTGTTACCGCCTGTGCTTTTCTCCTTTTCGATTATATTTCTAAGGTCAATTGAATTTTGAGGTAAATTATTTTTTGAAATTTCCCAAATCATTTCATAGTCTATTCCAAAGTATTCATGTGCAATTAGGTTTCTTAATCCATACATTTTTTCCCAAGGAATTTCAGGATATTTATTTTTTATTTCAAGAGGTACATTCTTTGATGCTTCGCCAATAATTTCAAAATTCCGAATAATTGCATCAACGATTAAATAATTCATTTTAAATTCTCTGAACCCCATTTCTCCAATATATTCTTCAATTCTTAACATTGAAGTCAACATATCTTCAAGATACAAATTATAGTCTCTACTTATTGGTGTCATACGTATTTTACACTATTTAAAATAATTTGTCTTAATTGTTCCTTCAATGCTTTTTCTGAAACCAAATCAACTTTTAGTTCTAATTCTTTTTCTAGTAATTCTTGAAGGTCAAAAAATTCCCAGCCTAGTGGTTTTCGGAAATAAACTAAAATGTCAATATCTGAGTCCTTATTTTGCTCATTACGTGAATATGACCCAAAATATCCAATTCTCTCAACGTGATATTCTTTATTGAGTAGTGGTTTTAGTTCTTTCAATTTATTTTCTATATCAATTTGAGTATTCATGTTCCAAATTTACAACATTCTTTAAAAGGACAATCTTGTCTTTTGTTTTTCTTAGCATTGGCGTATAACGGTTGGGTATATATTTTCGTTGGCGATTTCAAAGCTGTTCATTTTCAAGATGCAAAAACAGTTTAATAAAAGTACAAAAAATTTGCAAACCATTTCGCCGCCAATGAAATATATACCATGTTGTAGCACGTTTTTATGCTATCATAATTTAATATCAAATCCATTAAAGAAAATTTTATAAATAAACCTTTGAATTACTTTCTCTTTCTTTTCTTCTTTTTCTGAACCATAATCCTATAAGTAAATATAATAAAGCTGAAATTATTCCACAAATAGGAGAGATAAAAATCTCTTTATTCTCCGCTATTTTTATATAACCATCAACGACTAATGGATTAATAAATGAATCTTCTACGGCATGCAGCAATACCACAGGCCAAATAGAATTTGTCAAGCGATAGATTTCAACAAACATCACTGTCCAAACCATCATGTTCGCCAAAGCAACGAAAAAGAATATAATTCTATCGACAGGTAAAACAACAATAATTGTCGATTCGGATAAAAACATTAAGTAATAAGGAAGATGCCATATCGACCAAACTAAACCAACAATCAGATAAATTGATATATCACCAATATGCAATTTAATTAGTTTTGAAGTAAGATACCCTCTCCAAACAGACTCTTCAAATATATTTTTAATAAAATTAATAATAAGCAAATTGATAAACATGGATGAAAAAGCAGTAACATTGAAATTAGAAAAATCAATCCAGCCAAGCAATTTGCCAATAATTAAAACAATACCTGTTACAACGGGGAAGACAACTAATGATATTACATACCAAATTGTGTTGGTTTTAATGTTAAACCTTAATCCGGCATCTTTCCATCCATCTCCTAAGAATGTTCTCAGAATTATAATAGTTAGTAGCGGAATTGTCAACCAAAGTCCCATACCCAAGGTATCATCGCTTTGTTGTTCGGGAACTAACTTATCAAGGATAACTCCTATCCAACCACTTATTATCACAATTAAAATAAATATGAATATATTCCGTATTGTCTTTTTGTGAATCATATTTTTTTGATTAGAATTCATTTCCTATGATTTTAAATTTTTTTCTTAGAAAAATTATCAATAATCGATTCTGTATCGTCCTAAAATGTGCTACAACGTATGTATATATTCATTGTTCTTACACCTCCAAATTGGCGGTATATAAACAATTGTTTATATTTTCCATTTACAATTATATTAATTCTATTCAAAAAAATCATCTACCGGATTCCTTATTTTATCAATTGCTTTTTTGGATACATGAGTATATATCTCTGTTGTTTTTGAGCTGTTATGTCCCAATAATTCTTGAATATACCTTAAATCCGTACCTTGTTCAAGTAAATGAGTCGCAAAACCTTGTCGTAGCATGTGCGCAGTTACATTTTGTTTAATAACATTAATTTAAGCAATTATATTTCATATTTTCTTATCCGCAATATTTTGTTATATAATGTTCCTTTCTTTCAACAATAACGAATTTTCCTTGTAAGATGATTCTGCAATAGCCTGCTAAGGGGGTGTGATAGAATAAAGTTGTCATTCATGGTGAATTATCAATGTGTTACTTATGAATTTACAATATTAGAAATGTTAAGGTTATTTTATCACACCCCCTAAATCAAATATCTTCCTATGATTTTACCATAACACCAATTACCATATTAAATACTTATGCAGATTAATCAAAGTGAGCCACGATGTCAATAAAAATAAATCATTGGAAAGTGGAAAAATAATCTTTTATTTTCGTATCTTTATTTATCAAAATGCAATGAATTCTTTGTTGAGTTTACCTGTGATATGCTCCCGGCAAATTGGTTCTAAACCGTTTTCTATTCAAACAGCTCAGAGTGGGCACCTGTCCTTTCAAAAATAATTTCATTTTCTTTGATTTTATAAACCAGCAACCAATCCGGCTTGATATGACATTCTCGCCGACCTTTATATTTGCCTATTAGTTTATGATCTTTATAGTTTGCTTCAAGTCGTACTTCGTTCACAAGTTTTTTAATGACGACTTTTATCTTTTCTTGTGATTTTCCTCGTCTTTGCATTCTTTTAAGGTCTTTTTCAAATTGTTTGGTATATGCAGGTGTTAGCACTTATATCCCTAACCTGGATAAACCAGAATGTCAAATATCAAATATCAAATATCAAATATCAAATATCAAATATCAAATTTAAAGTATCCAGTATCCAGTAACCAGTATCTGCTCTGTTTTGAATAAATATTGATGGTTACAAAATTTTCGTTGCATTTTTGCAAAAATTTGAGAATTAAGAGACTAACTTATCGAACATATCATCAGTGTCTTTGCAACGAATGAGATTTTTATTTGCGTCTGTGTTTTTGAATACTTTTTCTGTTGTCTTATTAGGGATAACCACGTTAAATGGTAATCCATTCCTTAATTTTACCTGTTTGTAAAATAGATTGATTGCCTCTGTTGTGGAAAGCCCTAATTTTTTAAAAAGTTTTTCTACGTCTGTTTTCAAGTCAGGCTCAATTCTTGCTCTAACTGTTGTTGTTTTAGACATATCGCTCACCTCCTTATCTCGTCTCGTTCCAAAGGTCACGTGCCAGAGGCATCCCTTTGGGAGAGGACTCCTCCGGAGAATTCCTTCGGAAAAGAGATCCCTTTGGGATATAAATGTCTTCACAATGAATAATATAGCTCATTTGGGCTATAAAAGTCAACGGTTTTTTATAAACTATAGATGTATAAAGGTGATAAGGTGAAAAAATGAAAAAATAACTGAAAAAAAAGCTTTTACTTTTATCTTTTTGTGGTTAAAATATCATGAGTTCTTTGTTTAATTGATGGTCCAGGGGTGCTAACCCGGGTTGCGAAAATTGTGCGACGGGTTGGCTGAGAAAACACTCTATGAACCTGATCTGGATAATACCAGCGAAGGGAGGTAAAAATGAAGTATTTATCGCATTCTTTCTTTTTCTTCAGTCTTTTTCTTTTTATCACTTTTTTAACTTTTGGTAATCTCTGGGCGGGTGATATTGTAATCACCGGTCAGTTGATTTCTAAATCTACGGGAAAGCCGGTTGCTTATGCTAATGTATTAATTAAAGAAACCGGCGAGGGTATTGCATCATCGAGCACAGGAAAATTCAGTCTAAAAAGTTCAACTCTTTCCGTTACACTTCAAGTATCTCATATTGCATATAGAACAAAAACAATTAAAGTGACAAATCCTGATTTAAGTATTATCTATTTAATATCTACTGTTCTAACTGGAGAAGAGGTTCTTGTATTTTCATCAAGAGCTGTTGAAGGGAAAACTCCTGTAGCATTCTCGACGTTAGATAGAGAAGAGATTGAAAGGACCTATACTCATCAGGATGTTCCCCTATTACTTTCGGAATTACCTGGAGTTTATTCTTATTCTGATGCTGGAAATGGTGTTGGTTATAGTTATTTGAAAATTCGGGGTTTTCAACAGGATAGAATTGGAGTTATGATTAATGGTATTCCTTTAAATGATCCTGAGGCGCATGCAGTTTATTGGGTGGATCATGGTGATATTCTTGCTGCGACTGGTGATATTCAGCTTCAGCGTGGTGTTGGCAACTCACTGTATGGGGCTTCTGTCTTTGGCGGAACTGTAAATCTTGTGACTAATTTTCAATCGCTTCGTCCGGGATTTACAATTAGTACAGGATATGGAAATTATACGGAGTCAGGTTTGAATTTACCCAGTAAAAAGATTTCTTTATCGTATGTTGGTAATCTGTTTAAAGAGAGAAATGTAACATTATATACCCGCTTTAGTAATCTTTCAAGTGATGGATATAGAAAAGGGAGTGGTTCAGAGCAAAAGTCTTTTCATGCTGGTATTGAAAAGAGTACGGAAAAAAGTCTAACTCGGATTGAGGGAATATTCGGAGATGAAAATACTGCTTTTTCATGGGAAGGTGTTATTCCAATTTATGGATATAATTTGAAAGATAGAAAAGATAGAAGATATAACTATTATGCTGATCCTGATTATAATGGGGGTAGAGATGACGCTAATAAAGATGTTTTTAAACAATCGGTTTTATCAGTTCAGCATAGTAGAAAAATAATGGATGGACTTTTTAGTGTAACTCTCTATGATATTATCGGTAATGGTTATTATGAGCAATTCAAAGGTGGGAGGGATGTCGTAGAATATAATCTTACAGGTATAGTTCCCGATACTCTTGATGAAGTTGATTTGATTCGTAAAAAGTGGCTGAAAAACGGGTACTCAGGATTAGTTTACCAGTATTCTTATCCATTTTCTTTTGGGTCTGTTACTTTTGGTGGTGATGCAAGATTTTATAAATCAAAACATTTTGGAAAAGTTGTAGAACTTTTTGGTGATTGGACTTTACCAGGTAACCATAAATACTATTTTGACCGGAGTAAGAAAAATAGTTATTCGTTCTATATTCATTCGTATTTTAACATAACAGAGCAATTGGGTTTAATGGCTGATATTCGATATCTTGGACATCGGTATGGTTTCGATCAGGATATCATCGGAGCTTTTAAAGAAGGATACAACTTTAAGCTTAAATACGATTTTATTGATCCCCACTTTGGCATTAATTATAAAGTAAATGATAAAATTAATCTTTTTGGAAATATATCTACTGCACATAGGGAACCAACCGATGGAGATTTATACGATCATGACGATCCGGAGGATATTCCGAAAGTTGACAATATGACAGCTAAGTATGCGAATCCTCTTGTTGATGAGGAATTCCTTGTTGATTATGAGACTGGTTTAAAGTTCAATTTAAATTATCTGAAAGGACAATTAAATCTTTATAGAATGGATTTCAGGAATGAGCTAATTCCAGCAGAATATAGATACTATGATGCAGATGAAGTTTTACACGCTAATGCTGGGGAAACAATTCATCAAGGCGTTGAATTTGCATTTCAATCCCAACCGCTAAAATGGTTAAGATTACAGGGAAATTTTACTTATTCTGATAATCATTTTATTGATTTTCAAGCTGATTCTCTTGGTTGGAGTGGAAGTGAATGGAGTAGTATAGCTGATTACAGAGATAAGATTATCCCTGCTTTCCCTTCTATCCAGACAAAGGGTAAAGTTATTGCAAATTTTAGAAGAGCAGAGGTATGGCTGCAATTGAGTTATATCGGTAAACAGTATATTGATTTTGCTAATACTGAGGATGCCGCAATTGATGCTTATACCGTTGTGAATTTAGGTTCTAAAGTCAATCTACCATCTTTTGGTCTTGTAAAATCTCAACTCAATTTCAGGATTAATAATCTTTTTGATACGCTTTATGAAACTTTCGGATATAATTATTATGATGGATGGCCGCCATTTAGGGTTGACTCATATTGGCCTGCAGCGACGAGAAGTTATTATATTATGCTGACAATTAATTTTTAATAAAAAGTAGTTCGCAGGAAATATCGTAACTTCTTAAGATTAAGGTTTGTTAGTAATCTATAACCTATAATTTTTCATACTCTTGAAACCAGGCTCCTCGCAACTTCCGCAGATTTTTCAATTATCTCTTCTTCGCCCTCGACTTTTCCATTCTGCATTAATATTTTTCCGTCACATATTGTAGTGTCAACACAGCTTCCATTTGCTGAAAAAACCAAATTCGATAAAAGATTGTGTTGTGGAACCATGAATGGCTTTTTCAAATCAATAAGCAGCAGGTCGGCGAGTTTTCGTTCTTCAATAACTCCTGCATTAATACCAAAAGTGATAGCACCGTTAATTGTAGCTAATTCAAATGTTTCATGAGCTGGTTGTAAAGTGGGATCTGTTGAACTTATTTTTTGTAATATTGATGCTATTTTCATTTCCTCAAGCATATCGAGATTATTATTAGAAGCGCAGCCATCTGTTCCTAAACTTACAGTTAGCCCTGATTTTTTAATCTTTTTATAAGGAAAAACTCCGGAACTCAGTTTCATATTGGAAGAAGGTGTATGAACAATTTTTACATCATTTTCTTTCAATATCCGGATTTCCTTTTCATTTACCCATATATTGTGAGCTGCTATTATATTAGGTCCTAAAAATCTGATGTCATTAAGATATTCAATGGGTGTTTTTCTGTGGTTTTTCTTACAATCGTCAACCTCATGTTTTGATTCTGAAAGATGAATGTGAATCAGACAGTTGTTTCTATCTGCAAATTCCTTAGCCCATAAAAGGCTTTCCGTTGAAACAGAATAGATTGCGTGAGGTCCTAAAGCAAACTGTACTCTGTCAGAGTATTTTTTTGTTTCTTTAAATAATCTTGAGTTTAAATTCTGTTGTTCCTTTGCTTTTCCTTTATCAGAGAAGTCGATAAAAACAGCACTTATTGCAGCTCTTATTCCCATTTCTTCAACAGCTTTTGCAGTTCCATGGTAATACCAGTACATATCATTAAAAAAAGTTGTACCTGATTTTATCATTTCTAAACAAGCGAGTTTTGCTCCCCAATAAACATCTTCTTCAGTAAGTTTTTCTTCAAGGGGCCAGATTTTTTTCCGTAGCCATTCCATTACAATAAGGTCGTCGGAGTAACCTCTCATTAAAGTCATTGCTGCATGTGTATGAGCGTTGAAAAAACCCGGAATTGCGGCTTTGTCTTTTCCATCAATTTCGTATTCGGTTTTAGTGTATATTTTATCGTCTATTTTACTTATTCTATTTCCTTCAATAAGTATGTCTTTTTTTTCATTATTTAATAAAACGTCTTTAATCAATATACTCATAGTGCATTCCTTTCCCAACGAGATCCCTTCGAGATGGGATTAGTTCAATTTTTTAAACAATTTCATGCTTAATGATTCTGCCCCGCTAATGATTTGTATTTCCATATTTTACTTTTTTAAAATGTAAAAATAACGAGGAAAAAGTTATACCTCATTTTTTTTGTAAGCAACATAGTTTTAAACAAAAGCATTCTTTCCAATAAATTTTTTGTAAGATTAAATTGAATCGCATGGATTGATGAGAAAGATTATTTCCTCTACTAAAAAATCTATTGAGCTCTCAGTTTTACTAATATTCTAGTGAATAATATTTAGTTTTTTGTAGTTATTTAGAATAGATTTTAATATGGGTATTTTAGGAAAACATTTTCTCACTTTTGCATTTAACACATCAGTTATTTCGATCATTATTGGAATAATCGGGATTCGCCGAAAAAGTAACCATTTAAGCATTTTTTCTCTGTGGAGTGCTTTTGTAACTGCCGTTTCAATTATATTATCGGGAATTATCCTGAGTTATACTCTTTTAACGAATGATTATTCAATTCAATATGTAGTAGATAAAATAAGTATAGATACTCCATTAATATATAGAATTACCGCATTATGGGCAGGACAGTCAGGCTCACTGCTTTTTTGGTCGGTTGTACTTTCAGTTCTGTTTTTAGTAGTTCTGATGCAAAAAAAGAAATTGGATATATCTGTATTCCGGTATGTGGTTGTTTTTCTAATGATCAACCAATTGTTTTTTTTAATTGTAAATAATTTTGTATTTAACCCTTTTGAACCGGCGCTTCACAGTGTAGAGGATGGAAAGGGTTTCAATCCGATTTTGCAGAATATTGGAATGGTTTTTCACCCTCCGATTCTCTATTTTGGTTTAGCTGGATTTGTAGTTCCTTTTGTTTATTCACTTTCCGGTTTAATAGTCGGTAAACATGATTTAGCCTTAATAAGAATAAATAAATTATGGATGCAGGTTTTGTGGCTTTTAATGACTATAGGGATATTAATGGGTATGGCATGGTCTTATGTAGAATTAGGGTGGGGAGGTTATTGGGCATGGGACCCAATTGAAAATGCCAGTCTGCTTCCATGGTTAGTTGCTACCGCTTACATTCATTCAATTGTTATTGAAGAAAAATATGGGTTGTTTAAAAGGTGGAATCCTTTTTTAATACTTCTGACCTTTGTAATGAGCCTGTTTTGTACATTTTTAACTCGCAGCGGTATTTCTTTCTCTATTCATGCTTTTTCTTCACCGTTACTTGGTATTTTGTTTATTATCTTTATTGGAATAGTAATATCTGTATTAATTTTTATTTTTGTTAAGGCATATTCAAAATTAAAGTCAAATGTGAAAATGAAGTCTCTATTATCGCAAGAAGGCTTAATTGCTATAAATAATTTTTTAGTATTTAGTCTGGCATTTGCAATTCTATGGGGAATCCTGTTTCCTGTAATTTCTGAGGTTATAACCGGGAACAGGGCAACTCTTGGTGCCAGGTTTTATAATAGTATCACAGTTCCTTTAGGAATGTTATTGTTGTTTTTTATGGGTGTAGAAAATCTCTTATCAATGAGAAAGAATGGAACCAATATTAAATTAATCGATTTAATACTGCCGGTATCAGCAGGATTATTGACAGCAGGAATATTAGCAGCTATTGGAATCGGGAATGTATATGCAATAATTAATTTATCACTGATCATTTTTGTCTTTGCAACTATTGTTTTTGAGTATATTAATGATATTATTGACGGGATTAGGTCAAAATCAGATACTCTTTTTGTTGCTATTTACAAACCGATCATAAGAAAAAGAAGGCGGTATTGTCATCATCTTATTCATCTTGGAGTGCTTTTGCTCTTTTTAGGTTTCACGGGATCCGCTTTCGACCTTGAGTTTGATGGAACATTGAATAAGGGAGATACTTACAAATTCGATAAATTTTCAGTGAAACTTCAGGATATCTCAACTAAGCAGGGACCTAATTATATTGCCGAAGAATCGAAGTTTATATTAAAAAAGGAAGCTAAAGTTATAGGTGAAATATTTCCTGAAAAACGTTATTACTCTAAATTTGAAAATGTTGCTATTTCAGAAGTAGGTATTGTATCAAATGTTATGCGTGATTACTATATTATTTCGAAAGATATAGATACTAAGGCTCAAAGAGTCCAATTCGAGATTCTTATAAAACCTTTAGTTATTTGGATCTGGATTGGAGGTATTATCATAATTTTTGGAACTATCATTTCCATTATTTTAAAGAAAGAGAATGATTGAAGTTTTGCTATTTTGATGTCTATTATGTTTTTACAGGAGTTACGAAATTGGCAATTGACAATTGACAATTGTTGATTGCCCCGAAGGGGTCTCTTCGAGATTGATTGATGATTGTTGATTGTTAATTGACTTATTCCAGATGATGAGTAGCCCAGGGTAGATTGAAAAAATATTTTAAAGGATAATAAATTATGTCAAGAAATATTGTACATATAATTGGAACAGGTACTATTGGTGAACCATTGATTGGCATTTTATCGGGTAGAAAAGAAGAACTTGGAATAGAAGAAGTCTCTTTTCAGCCGGAGATTACAGCACTCAGGAATAAAGCTCTTGTTATGGGTTTGATTTCTCGTGGTGCTAAACTATGTGTTGATGAAGAATTTGCAGATGAATTTACAAGTGCAGGGTTGAAGATAGAATGTAATTCGGAAGAAGCGATTCGAAAAGCAGCAGTAATAATTGATTGTTCAATTTCAGGGAAAGGTGCTGAGAATAAAAAGGAATTGTATTTGAAATATTCCGGAGAGGGAAAAACTTTCATTGCTCAATCTATTACTCCTGAGTTTGGGAAGAACTACGCTTATGGAATTAATGATGATTCTCTTGTTCCAGGGGAAGATCAATTTATTCGAATTGTATCATGCAATGCTCAAAATATTGCTGCATTAGTAAAAACATTATCTTTTGATACTAATGGAAAAAGTAATTTAGAGTGGGGCAGGTTTGTTTGTATTAGAAGAGCTAGCGATATAAGTGAGGAGAAACCGTTCATCCCATCACCGGAAGTCGGTACCCATTATAATGAGCGGTATGGAACTCATCATGCGTCGGATGCAGCCTCTTTGTTTAAAACTTTGGGATATGATCTTGACCTCTTTTCTTCATCTATGAAAGTAAATTCACAGTATTTACATATTGTCCATTTTAATATAAAACTGAAAGAAAATATTACCCTTCAAAAAGTTATAAACAGATTTGAAGAGAATAAACTTATTGCTTTAACGAATAAAACACTCTCAAGTCTTGTTTTTTCATTTGTGCGTGATATGGGGTATCTTGGTCGGATTTTAAACCAATCTGTTATTTCTATATCAAGTCTCAATGTAAATAATGGAAATGAGATAACGGGATTTTGTTTTACTCCACAAGATGGGAATTCACTATTGAGTTCGATAGCAGCTGCTTTATGGTGTTTTTTCCCTCGCTCTTATAAGGAAAAGCTTCAGAATCTCAGCGATCTTATATTTGATGAGATTTAACCTAAAGAGTTCCTGATCCAGTCTCGGAGGGATTCTCCAGGGGTCTCCTTTGGAGAATCTCTCTGAGAAAATTAATTAAAATTAATAATTGATAATTGACAATTGAGTCAGTGTCCGGCAGCCGCCGGATGGCAAGAATTAATGAGTTGGTTAAAAAGGTATGATAGTTAAATCAATCACAACAGGGTCTTTTTACGAAAATGTATGGATTGTCGGAGATGAAGTTAGTAGAGATGCTATTATTATTGATCCGGGCGATGAAGTCAATTTAATAATTAATAAAATCGAAGAATTTGAACTTGTTCCGATAACTATTTTAGCCACACATGCTCACCCTGATCATATAGGAGCAGCGGCAGAAATCCAGAAAAGATACAATATCCCGTTTGCGATTCATACAGAGGAAAAATCAATTTTAGATTCTTTTATTCCAATTGCTCAGATGTTGGGTTTCGGAAATATTGAACTTCCAGAAATATCCTATTATTTTGTTGATGGTCAGATTTTGGAGGAAAGCAATTTCAGAGTTAAAGTAATTCATACACCAGGGCATACTCCGGGAAGTGTATGTTTTTTAATGGGAAAATACCTTTTTGCAGGTGATACTATATTTAATGGGTCTGTTGGAAGAGTGGATATACCTGGAGGATCCTGGAATGAGTTGGAAAAGAGTCTCAGGAAAATTTCTGAATTACCCGAAGATACAGTTTTGTATCCGGGGCATGGACAGAGTACAACTTTAAAGGAAGAGCTGAGTAGTAATCCTTATTTAAAAAATCTTAAGTAGGTTTAGTTATATCCTTATAATAGACTAAAAGAAACAATAAATAATCGAATTTTCTGCATAAAAAAGTTAAAAATAATTCATAAATTACATTGGTGGATAAGTTATTTACTCAGTTCGTAGAGTTTTCAGAAAAGCATAACCTTTTGCGCGGGATTCAAAATGTAGTTGTTTGTGTTTCCGGTGGAGTGGATTCAATGGTTATGCTTTATTTACTATTGGTAATCCGGGAAAAGTGCAATATAAATCTTGTTGCCGCTCATTTTAATCATAAATTGAGAGGATTACTTGCTGATGAAGATGAACAATTGGTGATTGATTACTGTAAGAAGAATAATGTGAAACTTTATAGGAAACAATTGGATGTTAGAAAATATGCTAAAAGTAATAATATTTCCCTGGAAATGGCTGGTCGGAAATTGAGATATAATTTCTATCAGGAAATTGCCAATCAACTGAACAATTCAGTTATTGCCACAGGGCATACTTTGGATGACCACGCCGAAACTGTTCTTTTAAGGATTTTTAAAGGTACAGGTTTACAGGGACTTGAGGGAATTCCTATTAAGCGAGATAATATCATTCGCCCTATTCGTTTTGCCAGAAAGAGTGATTTATACTCGTATGCACGAGAACACACTATACCTTTTTCCGAGGATAACACAAATCATGAGGAGAATTGTCAGAGAAATGTTATTAGAAATAGTATTATTCCCAGAATTATTGAAAATATAAATCCCGGATTGGTTGAGTCAGTTGCTAACATGTCACAAATTCTGAGTGAGGCAAACGAATTTGTGGCTGAAATGGTAAAGAAGGCTTTAAACGAGGTAATATTAGAAGAGATTCCTTGCCAGATTATCCTTGAAATTTCTAGTCTAAAAAACTATTTTATTACTGTTGAAAAGGAGGTTCTTCGACAATGTATATTTCGCATAAAGAAAGAGTTTAAACCTATCGGATTCAAGACAATGAATAACTTGATTTCCCTAATTAATTCTAATGAAACAGGTAAGTTACTAAGACTATCAGGAGACTTGTATGCTAATATCGATCGTAGACGATTGATACTTAGTTCGAAGGAATTTAATGATTGGTATGAAATCACTGTAAAGCCAGGTAAAACCTATAAGACTAAATCTTTCGTTTTCAGTTCTGAGGTTTTGCCCGTTACCGAATATAGTAAACAACTGAATCGCTCTAATGTAGAATTTATTGATTTGGATAAAATAAGTGGAAATATGAAATTACGTAGGTGGAGATTCGGTGATCGGATTAAACCATTGGGTCTGGGACATTCAAAGAAAGTAAGTGACTTATTTGTAGATTTAAAAGTTCCAAGAATTAGAAAAGATCAGATTCCAGTGCTTGTATGTAACGAGGAGATTATCTGGGTTTGCGGTTTAAAACTTTCAGATTTGTTTAAAATTAGCTCTGAAACTACAACAACATTAAAATTAAGTTATGAGGAAATATAAAGTGGGAAGTGAATTCATACTAAGTGATAAATACGGAAAATATAGTGGTCAGAAGTTCGAAATGCTTATTCCTGAAGCAGAAATTAAAGAACGTGTTCGAGAACTCGCAAAGCAAATTTCTGAGGATTATAAAGGGGGAATCCCAATTCTTATTGGAATACTTAATGGAAGTTTTATATTTTTATCAGATCTCTTTAGGGAGATGAGTATTGATGCTGAAGTGGATTTTATAAAAATATCCTCCTATGTAGATGAAACTAAATCAAGTGGCACAGTTCGATTACTGAAAGATATCAGTTGTGATATTACAGAGAGGGATGTCATTGTTGTTGAGGATATTATTGATTCTGGTCTTACAATTAGATTTTTAAAAAGCAGATTGCAACAAAGTGATGCCAGTTCAGTTAAATTTGTGTCTCTACTAATAAAAGAATCTACTAAAATCGATTTTCCAATAGATTATTTGGGATTTAAAATTCCTGATAGGTATGTGGTTGGATATGGGCTCGATTTAGCGCAAAAATTGAGAAACTTGAAGTCTATTTATGCTTTTAAATAAAAAAATATAAGGTGATGTAATAATATGATAAATAAGAACTTTTATTTAGAATCTCAGAATAAAGGCGGTTCACGGAAAAAGGATAAATTTCCGTTTCTTTCCAAAAATAAACCGACAGATAAAAAAGGTTCAGGTAATAAGGATAATGAGTTTAAATGGAAGAAAGCCTCAAAAACTTCCCTCATGTGGCTTGTTATTCTTATCAGTTCGATTTTCCTGATTCAGATACTTAGCAGTGGAAGAAAGGAAGAAGTATATATAACGTATTCGCAATATAGAGATTTACTAAGAGCACATAAAATCCAAAAAGCCACTATAATTGAAAAAGAATTCCATGGCAATTTGGTTGAGAGGACAAGTCTACTTGTTGGTGAAAGAGCTGTCGAGGTTAAAAAGTTTGTAATTACACTTCCTTTTATAGATGATAATATGTTAAGGGAGTGGGATGAGAACAATCTGAAATATAATTTCAAGGAAAAAACGGTTAAGTGGACTGGTTATCTTTTCAATATGCTACCCTGGATTTTATTTATAGGTATATGGTTATTTTTTATGAGAAGGATGCAAGGCGGAGGAGGTGGTCATGGGATATTTAGTTTTGGTAAAAGTAAAGCCAGGTTATGGACCTCAGATCGTCCTAAAGTTACTTTTAGCGATGTTGCAGGTTGCGTAGAAGCAAAGCAAGAGCTCGAAGAAATTATTGAGTTTCTAAAGTCGCCGGAAAAGTTTTCACGTCTTGGAGGCAAAATTCCGAAAGGTGCATTGCTGCTCGGACCTCCAGGAACAGGTAAAACTCTCCTTGCTAAAGCAGTTGCAGGAGAAGCTGGTACTCCGTTTTTCAGTATTAGTGGTGCTGATTTCGTTGAAATGTTTGTTGGTGTTGGTGCTTCTCGTGTAAGAGACCTATTTGAGCAGGGCAAAAAAAATTCCCCCTGTATAATATTTATTGATGAAATAGATGCCGTTGGTCGACATAGAGGAGCTGGTATTGGAGGCGGACACGATGAACGAGAACAAACACTTAACCAACTTCTTGTTGAAATGGATGGCTTTGATGAAAATGCAAATGTTATAATATTAGCGGCTACAAACAGACCTGATGTTTTGGATTCTGCATTATTAAGACCAGGTAGATTTGACAGACAAATTGTTGTTGATATTCCGGATGTAAGGGGGCGTGAAGGAATTCTTAAAGTACATACGAAAAAAATTCCTCTTGCTAAAAAGGTCAACCTTTCAGTGATTGCAAAAGGTACTCCTGGTTTAGTAGGTGCTGATCTCGCTAATTTAGTAAACGAATCTGCTCTACTGGCAGCCAGAAAGGGAAAGAAAGCTGTCGAAATGTCCGATTTTGAAGAGGCAAAAGATAAGGTTATGATGGGCGTAGAGCGTAAGAGTATGCAAATTTCAGAGGATGAGAGGAAGCTTACAGCATTTCATGAATCAGGGCATGTACTTGTGGCAGTTAATATTCCAGGAACTGATCCAATACATAAGGTAACTATTATTCCGCGTGGTCGTGCTCTCGGAATAACTCATCAATTACCTATGGATGAGCGTCATAATTACTCAAAAACCTATATCCAAGGACAATTGGGTATTCTTTTAGGTGGTCGTGCAGCAGAAAAAATCATTTTTAATGAATTAAGCACTGGTGCAGGAAACGATATAGAACGTGCTACTGAATTGGCAAGAAAAATGGTTTGTGAATGGGGTATGAGTGAGCGTCTTGGACCTTTGACATTTGGGAAGAAAAACGAAGAAATATTCCTTGGTAGGGAAATAGCGACACATAGAGATTTCAGTGAAGATACTGCGAAAGTTATAGATTTAGAGGTAAGAAGGATTGTTGAAGAAGCTGAGGAGCGAGCAATAAAAATTTTAAAGGACAATTTATCTGGATTATATAAACTATCAGAAACATTACTTGAACGTGAAGTTTTGGATGGGCATGAGATTGATCAAATATTGAATGGGAAAAAGATAAGAAGAAAACAGACAAAAAAAGCTTCAAGTAATAATAATCAAAAAGCAGCTCCAAATAAAAAAAGAAAGACAACAAAAGGTCCAAAATCTATAAAAAAAGTAACCATAACAGATCAGAAGGGAAGGACTACTGCTAAGACTTCTAAAGATTAATGATGTTGATCATTTGATAAAAGAGATGGAATCCCTCCCTATAGATAGAGGGGGGATCCCTATTATGGCGCCTAAAGGAGAATTTTTTATTTTTAAGACTTCAAATATTTCTTCTACGGCAGCCAACATTCTTAAACAACAGATGCTTTCTATTGGTGGTGAATGTGCTGTCTCTAAATTTGTAGCAACTTGTTCTGTTAAAGAATCTCCAGTAATTCTCATGGGTACTCGACGACATTTTCTCAGGTTAATCGAGAGTTTGAAAAATCAATACTTCGGCTTAGGAAAATTTAGAGAAGAATTAATAGAGACTTTCGAGGATATAAAAGATAATCAAGTTTTTAGGGTTGGTGAAAAAGAATTTGCTCTTTCAAAAAAGACAATTATAATGGGTATACTTAATGTCACTCCTGACTCTTTCTCAGATGGTGGTAGATTTCTGAATGTAAATAGAGCAATTGAAGCAGCTCTCCAAATGGAGCAAGAAGGTGCTGATATTATTGATATTGGTGGAGAATCTACCCGCCCCGGTGCCGATCCTATTAATATTGAAACCGAACAATCACGTGTTATCCCTGTTATTGAAGGAATTCAGAAGCATAGTAAAATCCCGTTGTCAATAGATACAGTCAAGTCTAAGGTTGCTGAAGAAGCATTAGAAAATGGAGTATCGTTAGTAAATGATATTAGCGGTTTGAATTTTGATGAAGAGATGGCTAATGTAGTCTCAAAATGTGGGGCTTCCGTAGTCTTAATGCATATAAAAGGTAAACCTAAAAATATGCAGGAAAACCCAAAGTATGAGAATCTTATTGATGAAATTTTATGTTCTCTTTCTTCTTCTATCGAAAGGGCACTTAATGCAGGTATTGAGAAAGACAAAATATTGATTGACCCGGGTATTGGATTTGGGAAAGAGTGGAAAGATAATTATATCATTTTGCGATATTTGAGGGAATTTAAATCTCTGGGGTTTCCAATTTTGGTGGGTCCTTCCAGGAAATCTTTTATTGGTAATCTGCTGGATTTGCCTGTACAAGAAAGAGTAGAAGGTAGCTTAGCTGCGGTTTGTTGTGCTATAATGAACGGTGCAAATATTGTTCGTGTGCATGATGTAAAAGAGACAGTAAGAGCCGTTAAAGTTGCAGATGCTATTGTGGGAAGATAATGACATTATTTTCAATTAAATTTATTACAGTAACCATTTGGGATATTCTTGATATAATCATTGTATATTATGTGTTCTTAAAATTATACTGGTTTTTTAAGGGGTCAAGAGCAGCACAGATGTTTATCGGTCTTGCGGTTATTTTATTACTCTCTTTCATGGCAAATATAATGAATCTTCAATCTTTGTCCTGGATAATGGGTAATTTAAAAACTATATGGGTAATTGCTTTCGTGATAATTTTTCAACCGGAATTGCGTAGAATTCTAATTTATATAGGCCAGAGTAGGTTTCTGAGGCGATTATTCCGTGAACCAAAGTCGAAGACGATAGATGCGGTTATTGAATCTTCTCAGGAGTTGATAAGACGGAAATGGGGAGGTCTTCTTGTTCTTGCAAGGGAAATGAGCTTAAAATCTATTAAAGAACATGCTACAGCTATTAAAGCTGAGGTATCTTCAAGCCTATTAATTTCGATATTTAATCCTGGTTCTCCTCTTCACGATGGAGCTGTTATTATTCAGAATGAAATTATTGAAGCTGCTGGGTGTATTCTTCCACTTTCCGAAAATCCTGACCTTGATCCGTTACTAGGTACAAGACATAGAGCAGCCTTAGGTATTTCAGAACAATCAGATGCCGTAACAATTGTGGTTTCTGAGGAAACACAAAGAATTGCTGTTGCATATCAAGGGCTATTTTATAGAAGGGTAGATGAGGATACATTAAGAGGACTTCTAAATAAATTATTCTTTACTGGTAATGAAAAGTAAGCAATGGTCAAGGTTCAATATATTTTTCCCGTTGTTTGCTTGTTATTTTTTGTTGATTCAGCAATAAATAGAGCGATTTGCAAAACAGCAAATTTAAATTCTTCTACTATTGCTTCAATTATTCAGATTGAAGAGAATTGGCTGTCGGAAGATAATTGGATATGGAAAACTTACATTCCCGAGCCTGAAACTGAAATTATTTCACAGGAAGATTGTAATGAATGTAGAATAGTATTGGCTAACCTAAGTTCCGATAGTCGTCTTGGATATCCTGTATTACCTCGATATATAAAAATATTCAATGCCTTACCTGATGAAGTAAAATATGATGTAAACGGGAAAAATAAGCATACTTTTTATTTGCCAGCACATATTGAAATTTTTCAGGATTATCCTATAACAGAGGATTCGTTCGATAAATATGGTGATGATTTTGATACTGATATATTTGAATGGACAGGTTCATATCCTGAAGAAATAGTAAAAGTATCTTTTATAGGTTATAAAAGTGGTGTTCCACTCACAAAGGTTGCTATTTTCCCTTATCAAATTCTGAGTGATGGTTATACATTAAATTATTCTGAAGAGCTTATAGTTAGCGTTCATATAGATCGTAATACTAATTTAATTAAAGACTCGAGGTTGTCCTCAGATCCGGTTCTAAAAGCTTTGAATCTTTCAGAAACAGTTATTCGAAGGCGAAGTGAGGAGCGTCTTTCCAAGCCACAGTTTAATCCATTGATTAGAAAAGATTTAATGGGAATTATTGTTGAAAACGACGGTATTTATAGAATGTCAAAGAGATGTTTATCGGAAAACGGAGCCTCGATCAAGAGAGTTGATCCAAGAACGTTTCGGCTTTTTAATAGAGGTTATGAAATTCCGATATACGTTGCGGGTGAATCTGATGGTGTTTTCAATAAAAATGACTATATAGAATTTATTGGACAGAGAAATCGAAATAATGTCGCAGATTACGAATATGATCCTTTCAGTGATAAGAATGTATATTGGCTTACGTGGGGAGAGGAAAATGGACTTCGTTATGCAGATGAATCTGCAAAGCTGACAGTTGAACCTAATCAGGCAATAGTTCCACACGATTATTTATATTCTATGCATATTGAAGATAATAACTACTTTGATAGATTAGGAAGGGTAGATGTTGATTTGCCCTCGCATGTCAGAGATCATTGGTTTTTTGACAGTGGAATTAATGGTGGGACAAAAAAATCATACTTATTTGAGATTCCATACCCAAATACAAGTACAGGAAGGAGATTTGATATTGAAATAGGAATGCATGGGATCACATATCCAAGTGAGCACAGCACAGCCAAGCATAATGTTACGGTGTATATAAATGATATACAGGCAGCTACTGGAACCTGGATTGGGCAAACTCCATATATTATAAAAAATAGTTCGTCACAAGTTTTGCAAAACAGATTTTTAAATCATGAAGTTAATAAAATACAGATTGCTGTAGAAGGTAATGATCCTACTAATAGATATGATAAAGTATTATTAGATTGGTATAAGATTCACTATTATAGATTATATAAGGCATATAGTGATTTTATAGATTTTTATCCTATAAAAGGAATTCAAGAGGGACTTTATCATTTTAACATTGACAATTTTACAAATCCGGATATCTCAGTTTATAAGGTTGGGAAAAGTAAGCTCAGGGATTTTGATGTCAATTACAATCGGAGTTTAAAGACTTATTCTATAGTTATTGAAGATTATGTTCATAACGATAGTACACTTTATTATGCTGCAAGCGGCGAGGGGATTAAAGTACCGGTTTCCATTGAACCAGATACAATCTTTGGGCTAAAGAACAGTATTGAAGGTTCAGATGTTTTAGTTATTACTGCACAAAAATGGAAATACAGTTTAGATAAACTTGTAGAATTTTATGGAGAGATCGGATACGACTCAAAAGTTGTAAGCATTCAGGATATCAATAATGAATTCAATTTTGGTATAGTAAGTCCTTACGCTTTGAAAGAATTTCTTAGATATGTCTATTTTAATTGGGAACCAGTTCCTGAATATATTTTAATAATTGGGGATGCCAATATAAAAGAAGAAGAATCTGTACCCTCATTTTTCTTCCAGACTTATGGGTATGGAGCGTGTGCATGTGATCACTGGTTTACATTGGTAGATGAGGATAGTGAAGTGCCGGAATTTGCTATAGGGCGATGGCCCTGTTCAACCGATGAGGAGTTAGAAACTCTTATTGAAAAACGTATTAGTTATAGAAGTGAAGGACTTATTGATCCTTGGAAAAACGAATTGCTTTTTATAGCAGGGAAAGAGGATGTATTTAAAAACCAATCCGAAAATATGATTAAAAGGCAGATATCGAAAGAATTCGCTATAAATCGAATCTATATAAATCCGTCATCTCGACAGACTCCGTTTTGGGGAGGCTCAGATACTTTAATTTACTTATTTAATAAAGGCTTGGTTCTGACTAATTTTATGGGGCATGGAGGGGGAGCAGTTTGGGCTGACCGTTCTCTATTTAATACTTCACATATACCTCTACTTGACAATTTAGACAGGCTTCCATTTTTAACGAGTATGACCTGTTTTACAGGCGATTTTACCAATGTAACTGGTCTGGGTGAGTATGTATTACTTGCTGAAAATGGAGGGGCAATTGGATTATGGGGGGCTTCAAGCGTAGGATGGATAAAAAATGATTATCTTATAGATAAGCCTTTTTATGATTATATATTTAAGCCGGGAATGACAGTTGGTAAGGCAATACAAATCGCAAAGATAAAATATCTCACAGAACAGGATTATTTTGATTATCTAAGATTATCAATTGTGTATATGTATAATCTTATTGGAGATCCAACAGTAAAATTATCTTTTCCTGATAAAAAAGCGACTTTATCGATTAAGGAAGAAAATCCTGCACCTGGTGATATAGTTACACTTGAAGGAGAATTACCTTTTAGTGAAGGTGATGAGGGTGAAGTATTTATTCAACTCTATGATCTGTATAAGTATAGATTGCTTAAAAACGTGATAATAGAACCATTTTCTGATAAGAACTTTAATTACCAACTGACTTTACCGGATAATATAATTCCGGGGGAATCATTTATAAATTATTACCTTCGGAATAGTAATAGAACAGAAGATGCACATGGTGCAACAATTTTTAATATAAAAGGGCTTGATTTTTACGGATTTCAATGTAATCCGGAAAAACCTCACAAAAATGAAAATTTCACGGTTAGCATAAATACTGATATTGAAAATATACAATCTCTAATATGTGAAATTGATACAACTTACGCTTATGAATATCTTGATGATAATGGAATAGAACACGTTGTGAGTTTTCAGGATACAAATTCTATTATCAAAAAACAAATGGTACTTGACGAGGGAAGTGTATATCAGTTGCAATTAGAAACTCCTTTTAAAGTGATGACAGCTGGGAAATTAATCGCTGTGCGTTTTGTCGCTTTTGATACTCTTAAAAGTCCAATTTATTCTATAAGGATTAAGAAAGCACCGGATATATATCCAGTAAAAATAGAACAGGGAGGGAGCAAATTTCCTGAACTAATCGTTACAGTGAATTATATCGGCGATGATACTCTTGAAGTCAATGCAGCGGTTTATCATAAAATTTCAGAAAGTGCCGATACACTTTTTGGTAACCTGGATTTCAATGTTCTTCCCGATAGAAATGCGACTTTTAGAATCCCGGGAATATTGGGTAGAAACTTTGAGACTTTTAAGGTGATTATAGACTCTACAAATAAAGTTCCAGAATCAAATGAGTTAAATAATGAATTGATTGATTCTATATTTATCAAAACTTTTCCATTGTTACCTGGTATAGGGACTACTTATTATGGAGCAAAGCATGATACGCTCTGTTATGAGGGTATTTTTTCTTTATCAATCCGACCTGATGGAGTTGTGGATTCTTCTGTAATTGTAGTTGATATTGATACTATAACTGGTGTCTCCAATCAACCTGATTTTGAATTAATTTCACCATCGAATGATCATTCTAAGATGAGTTTTGACGTAAACTTATGTTTACCAATATCAGTTAATGGTGTTTGGGTTAGTATTAATACAGATGGTCTTACAGATACATTAAATAATATATCAATAGGGCGATGGTCCCGATTATTGCAGATTTGGATTAAAGAAGAGACTGCTTCAATTGGGAAAAGGCTAAGTGCTGAAACTTCAAGCTTAGGTAAATTTGCTTTAATTAAATGTAATGATGATAAATTTCCAATGTTGGAATTGAATCTTGAAGGACAACGATTTTTCCAAAATTCTTATGTTTCACCAAAGCCGAATATATCCATAATAGGAGAGGATAATAATGGAGTAAAATTTGATAGTAGCGGGATTAAGGTAATTTTAGATGATAATATGGTTGACTTTTCATCTCTTATCATTCCGGATACGGTAGTCAGTGGGAATTATATTTCAGCACAATTTCGCCCGGAATTAGAGTGGGGTGAGCATTTTATAGAGGTTTCGCTTAGCGATGCTGCAGGTAATGTAGTTACTGAAAGAGTTGATTTTGTTGTTAGTGATGAATTGAAACTAATTGATTATGGCAATTTTCCAAATCCTTTTAAGGATATGACTGTTTTTATATATGAGCTAACACAGAGAGTCGAAACGTTACAAATAAGAATCTATACACTATCAGGACGATTAATAAAGGTTTTGGATAGAGAATCTGTTTTTAGTACCGATATTGATATGAATGAAGGTGGGTATCATGAAGTGATGTGGGATGGTTTGGATAAGGATGAAAATTTTATTGCAAATGGTGTTTACTTTTATAAAATCTATGCAAAGAGAGGAAGTAAAATATCAAGCTCGATAGGAAAGATAGCGAAAGCAAGGTGAGACTAAAGAGTTGTAATTGGTCATTCGCTTCGCTGCCTGCCCCGTCAAGAACTTGCGATCGTATCGGTGTTATTCAATTGTCAATTGTCAATAGTTAATAGCAAATAGTCAATTCTGTCTAATCTGAAATGAGAAATGTTTGTTAATATAAAAAAGATATTCCTGATATTAGTTATACTTTTTTCTTTGATTCACAAAGGGTATAGTGGTGAATATGCTGATTCTTTTTTGGAGTTAGGGGTAAGCGCTCGTGCTTTAGCTATGTCAAATACCTTGGGAGCACTCGATTTTTCAGGGACTTCATTTTTTAGTAATCCTGCTGGTTTGTCGTATTTGAAAAATAAATATATTGGATTAATGTATACATCTCAATTCGGACTCGCCAATCACAATTATGTCGGTGTAGCATCTCCTATTTCAAAAAAAGCCTCTATTGCAATAAGCTGGATTCGGTTTGGGGTTGATGATATACCTATTAAACCGGATATATTAAGGCAAATACCTGATCAAGCAATACGAAAGGACTCGGTAGCTGCATTAGCCAATTTGCCCTTAAAAACTTTCCAGGATATAGAAAATGCTATATTTTTTTCTTATAGTAGATTTATGTCAAAGATTGTAAACCTCGGATGGCGATATTCTAAATTCAGAGTTGAAATTCCGCTAGGTATCAACTTCAAAATAATTCATAAAAAGATTTATAATCTGGATGCTTATGGATTGGGAGTTGATATTGGTGGCAGGCTAAGAGCTAATGGTGAGGAACTTTTTGATATTACTAACCTTGGGAATCTAAGCGTGGGGCTTTCAATTCGAGATGTAGCAGGAACAACAATTTACTGGAATACCAAACATCAGGATTTGATTCGAATTGGACCAGTTGTTTCCTTTGCTCTAGAGCAGCCTTTTGAAAAGTGGCATATGCACTTAAATATCGGAATGGAGAAGGAATATCGCTATGATGATAAATTTCGGTATGGTGCAGAAATGATTTTATATGATCGTATAGGTTTAAGGACAGGCTTAAATAAATCTGGTTTAACATTCGGATTAGGTTTAAATTTTAAGACGAAGGGAAAGTTATTTTATCTTGACTATGCATTTTTAAATCATGATTTGGGTGCCAGTCACAGAATCGGAGGAGGAATAACCCTTTGATTTTTAAGGATAAATTTGTTTTTCTACCCATATTTACATTAGTTATTTGGGGTATTTTTATTGGATGTGGTGAAAGCATTGAGGACCCCGAGCCGCCTATGACTCCAAGATGGGTTGAAAAATCTGCTCCTGAAGATACCTTAGAAAGAGGAATAGATGCTTATGAATCTGGTGATGGTATATTTCTTGAGTGGTACCAGAATCTGGATGAAGATATTTCAGGGTATAAAATTTATAGAGCAGAGGTAAGTCCGGAGAGCGGTTTTAATCTTTTAGTGGATATAAATGCTTTTGGAATATCTGGGGCGGATACATCCTATATTGATGATTCTCTGAATTTTAATGTTGACTATTTTTACTTCCTGAGAGCTTATGACCAGGCTGGAAATAATAGTCCCCGCTCGGATACGATATGCTATAAACTGATTGATAAGGTTGGTCTTCTTGAACCTTACGGCGAAATTCATATAAATTACCCAACTTTTACGTGGCAGGATTTTACAAATTTTGCTTATGAATATGTGATTCGAGTTGAAGAGGTTTATCCAAGAAAAGTTATTTGGATTTCTCGTATTAGTAGACCAAATTACGGAGATTTTTTACAAAGTATTTTGTTTAATAATGATGGAATATCTCTCCAACATGAGCTTACTGATGGAGTAAATTATAGATGGCGAGTAGATATAATTGCTGATGAGTATTATAGAGAGAAAGATGGATTGTGGATTGATATTTCAGGTTCTGAATCAAATTGGGGCTATTTTTCTATTAAGGGGGTGTAATAATCCCGATGTATCGGGACAAATCTAATACATAACTAACTGCTTAATAGCAACATGTGATAATCAAATATACAACTTATTCTATTACACCCCCTAAACAATAAGGAGATTAATTGAAGAAATATTTTCCTTTAATGATAATTCTTTTAATGACTTCAATTCTATTAGGACAGAATGTCGGGAGATCAGCTGTATCACAACAAAGTGTAGAAAGGCGCAGCGCTTCGAGATATATTTTTTCTCCAAATACAGATGCTTTTTTAATGACAGTAAAAGTCTGGGGTGAGGTAAAGCAGCCTGGAATTTATGAGGTACCTGTTGGAGTAGATCTCATTGAACTTTTATCCTCGGCAGGAGGACCGACAACTAGGGCAAAGATATCTAAAATTAAAATAATACATGCTGAAGAAAAGGGGGGGAATGATATAGTAATATCCGTTAATGTTAAGGAATTTTTAAGTACAGGTGATTCGAAATTAATTCCTGAAATAAAGCCAAATGATACGGTTGTAGTTCCAGTAAAACCTACACAATATATATTAACTTCCTTATCTTATACCAGTCAGGTTATGAGTTTGTTGTATTTCTTTACACTGATGGATTATTACAGAACTAGATAATAAAAATTAAAATATAGCTATTCATTTCTTATGATCAGAAAGTAAAATGATAATTTTAAATAGGAGTTTTGAGATGATTGACAATATTGATGTTCAGATTCTGGATATTCTTCAGAAGGATGGAAGAATCCAGAGAAATAGAATTGCGGAAAAAGTAGGATTGACAATTCCTGCTGTAAGTGAGAGAATGAGAAAGTTAGAGAAAAAAGGTATCATAGACGGATACCATGCAAAAGTAAATAACTCCGCAATTGGTAAAGATGTTACCGCATTTATTTTTGTAATGACATCTCCATCAAGTCAATATGAAGAATTTATTAAAAGAAGTAAAAAGGTTAATGACATAATAGAATGCCACTCAATTACAGGGGAAGGTTCTCATTTACTAAAAATTCAAACTGAAAATACATCGTCTTTAGAGAAGCTTTTATCCGAGATTCAATCCTGGCCCGGTGTCTTGCAGACTCGCACTTATATAGTTCTTTCAAGTTATAAAGAATTTTCTCCTTTAAAGCCCTCCGATTCCATTATTAAAAAATAGTTACAAAGGCAATTTAAAGTGATAGCGGATATTAGGACTGAGATAGCTAATATTGAACCGAGAGTGCATGGACTTCGGAGGTTTCTTTGACGTTGAAGAAAAGCAACGCCGGTTGGAAAGTGCACGTCTAAAAACTTCCGAGACTGATTTCTGGAGCGATAAAGAAAAGGCTCAATCTACTCTGCAACTGATTCGTCTTACAGAAGATAAACTCAAACAATATCACTCTATACTGGATTTATTTAATGAAATTAACGGACTTGCTGATTTAGCTAAAGAAGAAAATGATGAATCAATCCTCCCTGAATTAAACAATATGTTTGTTAATCTTAGAAGAAAGATTGACAAACTTGAATTACAAACTATGCTTGGTGGTGAGGATGATCAAAAAAATGCAATTTTGACAATTCATCCAGGGGCAGGTGGAACTGAGTCACAGGATTGGGCTGAGATGCTGCTAAGAATGTATCTTCGATGGATTGAGCGCTCTGGAATGGAAGGAAAAATTATTAATTTGATTGGAGGAGATGAAGCCGGAATTAAAGATGTTGTTGTTGAGGTTAAGGGAGATTTTGCTTATGGTTATCTTAAAGCTGAATCCGGTATTCATCGTTTGGTGAGGATTTCTCCCTTTGATTCAAACCATCGCAGGCACACATCTTTTGCTTCGGTTTTTGTGTATCCTGAAGTTGAAGATAACATTGAAGTTGATATTAATACAGAAGATTTACGAATAGATACATATCGTTCAAGCGGTGCCGGAGGGCAGCATGTTAATAAAACTGATTCTGCTATAAGGATTACTCATATTCCAACCGGTATAGTTGTACAATGTCAAAATGAGCGATCACAATATAAAAATAAAGCAATTGCTTTAAAAATTCTTCGAGCCCGTCTTTATCAACATTTTAAGGAAGAAAAAGACAAGGAAAAATCAGAAATTGAGAAAAACAAAAAGGATATTTCCTGGGGCAACCAGATACGTTCGTATGTTTTTCAACCCTATACTATGGTAAAAGATCATAGAACTAAAATTGAAAATAGTAATATTCAGGCAGTTATGGATGGAGATATTGATGAGTTTTTACGTCAATATCTTATTATGAATGCAAAGGGGGTGGAATAAACTTCCCAACATGTCAGGATCTAATCAACATGTTTTTAATTAACAATAAAGTATTGAATATGGTAATTTATTTTATCCAGCCCCCTAAAAAAGGAGAATAGTAAGAGTTGAATAATTCAGAGCAAATTGAAGGAAGATCACTTGCTGAAATATTAAAAATCAGGCGTGAAAAACTTCAGAAAATCAAAGAACTCAATTTCAATCCCTACGAATATGAATTTCCAAAGACACATTCATGTAATGATGTGATTGATAACTTTGATCAGCTGGAAAACGAAGATACTGTAAAAGTTGCAGGACGTCTAATGGCTATTCGTCGAATGGGAAGAGCGAGTTTTTGCCATATTCAGGACGAGAACGGTAAAATTCAGATATATTTCCAGGAGAATAAAATTGGTAAACTTGGATATAAACTTTTTAAACTACTGGATATTGGTGATATTGTTGGAATTACTGGTATTGTTTTTAAAACACAAACTGGTGAAATTACTGTTGCAGCAATGGAGTTAAAATTGCTGGCAAAGAATCTTCGCCCAATTCCAACTGTTAAAGAAAAAAATGGTAAAGTTTTTGATGCATTTACTGATAAAGAGCAGAGATATAGACAGCGTTACCTTGACTTGATAGTGAATCCTTCTGTTAAAGAAGTCTTTAAATTGCGAAGTAAAATAATCCAAT
Organism: uncultured bacterium; assembly: GCA_964441235.1. GTDB lineage: Bacteria > Fidelibacterota > UBA2242 > UBA2242 > UBA2242 > BS750m-G69. The sequence goes on from CAYTUQ010000007.1 coordinate 110,334, forward strand.
GGACGCGTGAGTTTTTAGATGGCTATGGCTTTCTGGAAGTCGAAACACCTGTACTTCAACCAATTTATGGAGGCGCTTTTGCAAAGCCATTTAAAACATTCTATAATGTATTAAACAGAGATTTTTATTTAAGAATAGCCGATGAATTATATCTTAAACGATTAATTATTGGTGGTTTTGAAAAAGTTTATGAGATATCTAAGAATTTCAGAAACGAGGGAGTTGATAGAAACCATAATCCCGAATTTACTTCTCTAGAATTTTACCAAACTTATGTTGATTACAATTACTTGATGGATTTTATGGAGAAATATTTCAAGTTTATGATAAAAAAGATAGGTAAAAGTCAATTCGAATTTGGAGAACATATAATAGATTTTAGCAATCCTTTTGAAAAGCGAAAAATGTTTGATTTAATTGAAGAGTATGTTGGATGTGATGTTAAACCTCTTTCAGAAGATGAGTTACGTTCTCTATGTGAAGAAAGGGGCATTGAAGGAAAACCGGGTTATAAGTATGGTAAATTCATAGAACTTCTTTTTGATAATTTTGTAGAGCATCATCTTATTCAACCCACTTTTGTGATTGATTATCCTAAGGAAATTTCCCCTCTTGCCAAGACAAAGCGTAATGGCTCGGATAAGATTGTCGAGCGTTTTGAATTGTATATAGGTGGACAAGAATTTGCCAATGCATTCACTGAGCTCAATGATCCGGTAGATCAGCGCGAAAGACTGGAGAAACAAAGCCGTTTAAGGGAATTGGGTGACGAAGAGGCTCAAGCGATGGATATAGATTTTATAACTGCTATGGAATACGGAATGCCTCCTACCGGAGGAGTTGGATTAGGCATAGATCGCATTGTTATGCTTTTTACTAGTCAGAAATCAATAAAAGACGTTATTTTTTTCCCACAAATGAGGACTTGAACCGTAGAATGCCGATTTCAAATTTCAAGTTTCCCCAAAGGGGTGCCTTCGGCACAAATTTCAAATTTTCCCATCTACCTGAGACGATATAGGATTCCGTGGATCCAACTGTGATTGGCACGAATTAATTTTTGTATCTTTGTAGCAAGTATAAATTATGTCTTTACCTTTTTTCATTGCAAAGCGACATCTATTTAGCCATCATAAAATAGGTTATATTTCTTTTATCGGTATAATTTCGATTGTCGGTTTGGCAGTTGGAGTTGCTGCGTTAATATTAACTATTTCAATATTAAATGGATTTGAGAAAGAAGTTAAAACTAAGTTAATAGGCTTTGATGCGCATATAAGATTAAGGCTTTTTTATCAGGAATCGATTGATTCAACACAATTTGTTGAGGACGAGCTTTCTAAGATAAAGGAAATTAAGAGCATTGTGCCTTACATTCACAATCATGTTATGATTCGTCATGGTAATGAGACTGATGGTGTTATTATTGAAGGACTCTCAGAGAGTGACATCCGAAAGACTCTTAATGTTGATAGGTTTATAACTAAGGGAGCTTTGAAATTTAGCACTGATAATGGAGCGGACGGAATTGTAATAGGGCAGAAATTGGCTGATTTTCTTGATGTAGGTCTGGGTGAAAGTGTCTATTTATTTGTTTTACATGGTGCAAATATAATTGGGAATAGGCCGAGAATTGGACGCTTTATAATTACAGGCATTTATGATTCTGGAATAGCAGATTATGATGATATCTTTGTATATACCAGCCTTTCTGCCGCTCAACACCTTTTTAATATGGGAAATAGTTTTTCCGGGTATCAAATGATTGTCGAAGAACCGAGCAATGCTAATGAGATAGCTAATCGCATTAATGATACTCTCGGTTTTCCTTACCATGCAATGACCTGGAATGATCTTCATAGTAACCTTTTTGAGTGGTTAAAAGTTCAAAGAATTCCAATATTGATTGTATTTGGACTTATTGCAGTTGTTGCAATTTTTAATGTAGTTAGTTCCCTTATGATGATTGTTATTGAAAAGACAAAAGATATTGGTGTTTTAAAAAGTATGGGAGTAAATAATAGACAAATTACGTTGATATTCCTATTCGAGGGAGTGCTTGTTGGAGTAGCAGGTACAATTTTGGGTTATATTATTGCGTGGTTTATTGCACGGCTTCAGATGAGGTTTGGCATAATATCTATACCAAAAGATGTATACTTCATGAGTAAATTACCTATTTTATTGTGCTGGAAAGATTTTCTTTTTATTGGGATTGGAGCTCTTTTGTCTTCAGTAATAGCAACTGTTTACCCTTCTTTAAAAGCTGTTAAATTATCTCCAGGTGAAGCATTAAGGTATGAATAAAAACCTGATAAATTGGATAGTATTCAGATATTTTAGATCGAAAAAGAGAACCGGTCTTATCTCTTTTACATCTTATGTTTCAATTATTGGAATAGCATTAGGATCATTTGCTCTGTTGATTACATTAAGCATATTAAACGGTTTTGAATCTGAAATTACTTCAAGAGTAATTGATCTTGAATCTCATATACGTGTAACCGGTAAAAGAATTTACCCTGAAAATGTTAGTTTAATTAAAAATATTTTAAAGGAAGAAAATCTTAAAGAGATTTCCCCATTTATTAATAGAAAAGCTGTCCTATCGACTTTAGGTAATGATGCTGTTGTGAGAATAAAAGCAATTGATTCTTTAAGTTTGTCTTCCCAACTTTCACGTAAGTCTTCATTAGTTAGAGGTACAAACACTTTTTCGATTCCAAATTCTAATTTACCGGGAATTTTATTAGGGTATCATCTCGCTGACAAATTAGGTCTTTACATTGGTGATACGCTAAATGTTATAAATCCTTTAAATATAGGAAGTGCTTTCAACATTCCGTATATAGGAAAGTTTGTTCTTTCAGGTGTCTTTGAATTAGAACTTTTTGATTATGATGAAAACCTGACTTTTATTGAACTGAATGAGGGGCAGAGGATTTTCAATCTCGGTAATTCTTATTCAGGTGTTGATATTAAGTTTGAAAATTATAGAAATATAGATTCCATAAAAGAGAAGTTAGTTTCATCTCTTGGTGAGAGTTTTCACGTTTCAACTTGGGAAGATTTGCACAAGACGCTTTTTGGTGCTATGAAATTGGAAAAGTATGGAAGTTTCGCAGCACTGTGTTTTATTATTCTCGTAGCAATTTTTAATCTTACCAGTTCTTTAGTGATGTTAGTAATGGAAAAAATCAGGGAAATTGGAATGCTTCAGGCTTTAGGTATGAACCGGAAACATATAAAAAGCATTTTCCTTCGTTTAGGTATGATAACCGGAAGTTTGGGTTTAGGCATTGGATTGGGAATATCTTTGGTACTTTGCCTTCTTCAGTCAGTGTACAAGTTTATTCCTTTGCCAGCAGTTTATTTTATCCCTTATTTGCCAGTAGAGGTTCACTTTTTAGATATTATATATATTCTTCTGGCTGGAATGATTTTAATTTATTTAGGAACAACATATCCGAGTGGGCGAGCCGGAAAGCTAATGCCTTTGGAGGCAATTCAGTATGAAAAGTAATAAAAGTTTACCGTTTTTAAAAGTAGAAAATGTCTCAAAATCATTCTGGAATAATGGGAATGAAATTTCGGTGCTTAGAGAAATCACATTTAATATTGATGAGGGTGAAGTAGTAGCGATAATGGGTCCGTCTGGTATTGGAAAATCAACGCTTCTTAATCTGATTGGCACTCTTGATACTCCTGATTCAGGGGAGATTTATTTTCAGGGTCAAAACCCATTTGAACTATCAGAAAAGGAATTTGCAAAGTTTAGAAACACTAAAATTGGTTTTGTTTTTCAATTTCACCATTTGCTACCTGAGTTTACGGCTCTTGAAAATGTTATAATACCCTCGATTATTTATAAAACTGATATAGAAAAAGCAAAAAGTTTAGCAAAAGAAATGTTAAAGCGAGTTGGATTGGGAGAGAGAATTAATCATCGTCCTTCGGCTCTTTCTGGTGGTGAGCGCCAAAGAGTAGCTGTTGCGAGAGCACTTGTAAATAATCCTTTAGTTGTTCTTGGTGATGAACCATCAGGCAATCTTGATTTGCTTAATAGCAATATGCTAATTGATTTACTTTTAGAGGTAAATGAGAAGTACAACAAAACTTTGATTATAGCCACACATAATCCTTCAATTGCTGAGAGAGCGCATAGGGTTATATTATTGAAAAAAGTAATGGCTTAATCACTCAGGCTTTTTCAAACTTAGTCAATTGTTATACCAAGTCAATTAACCCCATTAGATATTCTTAACCTTATATTAGCAGGGAAATATAGAAAGATACAAAAACAATCTATTCAAATGTGCTAATTTACAATGCTATCTAACGGGGTAACCAAACAACAAAATAGACGAGGAAGTCTGTTTGAGAAAAGTTTCAAAAGGAACGTAACAAAAAAGATTAGTTGATTTATAAGCTAAGCTGTTTTATATTCAAATAAGAATTTGAAGTTTTATGAAAGGAATATGAAAAGTAACTTCTCTAAAAAAGTTCAGCAAATACTCAGATATGCCAGGGAAGAGGCGGTTCACCTTGGTCACAATTATATAGGTTCAGAACATCTTCTTCTGGGTATTTTATCACAAGGAAGTAGTACAGCTATTGATATATTGATAAATCTCGGGATAGAAATAGATGATTTGAGAAAGGCGATCGAAGATATTGTTCGTTCAAGTGGTGGAACAATGTTATTGGGGCAAATGCCGCTTACTAAACGCGTTGAACGTATTTTGCGAAATGCTTATAATGAATCTAAAAATTTAGGTTCTGAACTAATTGGTGATGAACATATTCTATTATCCATTCTTAAGGAAAATGGAGGAGTTGCATACGAGGTACTATCAAGTTTCGGTGTTGACTATTATAATGTTAAGAATGAACTATCAAATCCACTTTTAAAAAGAAATAGAGAAGCACGTGCTGGAAAAAAGAGCTCTAAGACTCCGGCACTTGATCATTTCTCAAGAGATATTACTGAAAAAGCAAAGAACAATGAGTTGGATCCAGTGATCGGTAGAGAAAAGGAAATCGAGAGGGTGGCACAGATTCTAACAAGGAGGAAAAAAAATAATCCTGTATTGATTGGAGAACCGGGAGTTGGTAAAACTGCTATTGCGGAGGGACTGGCTATAAGAATCGTAAAAAAGAAAGTTCCTCGTCTTCTTTATGATAGGCGCATTGTTGATCTTGATCTGGCATCGCTAGTAGCGGGAACAAAATATAGAGGTCAATTCGAAGAGCGGATTAAAGCGATAATGTTGGAGCTTCAAAAATCCGACAATATTATTTTATTTATAGATGAGCTTCATACAATTGTAGGTGCCGGTAGTGCCTCTGGTTCTTTGGATGCATCAAATATGTTTAAGCCTGCTTTAGCTCGAGGTGAAATACAGTGTATTGGAGCCACTACGCTTGATGAGTATCGTAAATTCATTGAAAAGGATGGGGCGCTTGAACGTCGATTCCAAAAAATAGTCGTAAATCCTCCGGTAAAAGAAGAAACTTTTAATATTTTAAAAGGCTTACGTAGTAGATATGAAGAACATCATTGTGTGGAATATACGGATAAGGCTTTGTGGACTGCGGTAGAACTCAGTGATAGATATATTACAGATAAATTTCTTCCTGATAAGGCAATCGATGTGATGGATGAAGCTGGTTCAAGAGTTCATTTAAGGGATATAATTGTTCCAAAAGAAATAGTAGAATTAGAAAAGAAGGTAGAAGAGATTCGTCTGCTAAAAGAAAAAGCTGTTAAAGAACAAAAATTTGAAAAGGCGGCAGAACTTAGAGATAACGAGCGTAAACTTAAAGAGCAGTTAAGAAAAGCTCATGATGACTGGCAGAAAAGCGGAGAAAAGAATAGAATTTCAGTTATAGAAGATGATATGGCGGACGTTGTTTCTATGATGACCGGTGTCCCAGTTAATAAAATTGCAGAATCAGAAAACAAGAAGCTCCTTGGGATGGAAAAGGAGCTGAAGAAATATATTGTAGGACAGGATGAGGTAATTAAAACTGTTTCCAGTGCGATTCGTCGTGCCCGTTCAGGTTTAAAAGACCCAAAACGTCCGATAGGTTCTTTCCTGTTTCTCGGTCCTACTGGAGTTGGGAAAACAGAATTAGCTATAGTATTATCACAGTACTTATTTAACAATACTGAAGCACTAATAAGAATAGATATGTCCGAATATATGGAAAAGTTTAGTGTTTCGCGGCTTATAGGTGCCCCTCCGGGTTACATAGGATATGAAGAGGGAGGGGAGCTTACAGAAAGAGTGAGACGCCATCCATATTCAGTTGTTCTTTTTGATGAAATAGAAAAAGCACATTATGATGTTTTTAATATCTTACTTCAAATATTTGATGATGGTGTTCTTACCGATAGTTATGGAAGGCGTGTAGATTTTAGAAATACGATTATTATTATGACCTCAAATCTTGGAGCGAGGAATATTCGTGGTGGTACTTTTGGCTTTTCAAAGTCTGATGCTTCCTCAGAATACGAGGCCATAAAGTCCAGGATTCTTGATGAGATGAAGAAAATTTTCAATCCCGAATTTCTGAACCGTATAGATAATCCTATTGTATTCCGTCCGTTATGCCGTGAGGATGTTCTTAAAATAATTGATATTCAGATGGAAACTATAAAAGAGAATCTTAAGAGCTCTGGAACTACAATAATTTTGGATGATGAAGCGAAGGAAATAATTTTAGAGAAAGGTTTTAAACCTGAGTATGGAGCAAGAGCTTTACGACGTGCTATTCAGACTTTGATAGAAGATCCTATAGCTGAAAATTTCCTTCTGGATAAACTTAGTAAAGGGAAACCGATTATTGTTGGTGTAAAGAATAATAAATTAACCTTTTCTCATCCAGAGAATGGATCAAATTCAAAATCTCTCTTTATAGCGAGTAAATCAGCAGATATCTGTAATTAAGTCATAATTGCAGATATTTTAATATATACTTATAGTTAAGTTTAAAAAGTATGACGTTATGCCCTATTTAATATATGGCACACGATTTGTCAATTTATATTTGACTTTTGAAATTAGGAAGCATTGTATAAAATGAAAAACAGATTTTGGTTTTCTCTGTTTTATAGAACCTTTAGGATGGAAAGGGCTCTCTCTTAAAGTGCTAATGAATTTTAAAATAATTAAGGAGATAAAAAATGGGAAGAATTATAGGTATTGATTTAGGAACAACAAATTCCTGTGTTGCAGTTATGGAAGGTGGAAAGCCAAAAGTGCTTGAAAATAATGAAGGCCGTCCAATTACGCCATCAGTTGTAGTTTTTAAAAAAGATGGACAAAGGGTTGTAGGCGATACTGCAAAAAGGCAGGTAGTAACAAACCATGACCGTGCAGTTTATTCGATAAAGCGTTTTATGGGGAGACTTTATAAAGAAGTTCCACAAGAAATAAAAGAAGTACCTTTTAAGGTAGTAAAAGGACCTAATGAGGATGTCCGCATACAAATAGATAAACGTAATTATTCACCACCTGAAATTAGCGCTATGGTACTTCAGAAGATGAAACAAACGGTTGAAGAAAAATTAGGTGAGAAAATAACAGATGCAGTTATTACTGTCCCCGCTTATTTTAATGATTCTCAACGTCAGGCAACCAAGGATGCTGGAAAAATCGCCGGTCTGGAAGTCAAACGAATAATTAATGAGCCGACAGCTGCCGCATTAGCTTACGGGCTTGATAAAAAGAAAGATGAAAAGATTGCTGTTTACGATTTGGGTGGAGGTACTTTCGATATATCGATTCTGGAGATTGGTGACGGAGTATTTGAGGTTAAATCTACAAGTGGCGATGGTCATTTAGGTGGCGATGATTTCGATCAAAGAGTAATTGAGTGGATGGTTGATGAATTTAAAAAGAAGGAAGGTATTGATCTTACAAAAGACCCAATGGCGTTGCAGCGTTTAAAGGAAGCCGCAGAAAAAGCAAAAATTGAGCTTTCTTCAAATATAGAGACAGAGATCAACTTACCCTATATCACTGCCGGTGCTGCCGGTCCTATCCATATGCTTGAAAAGTTGACAAGAGCAAAATTTGAATCACTCATTGGGGACTTGATAAATAAAACTCAAGAACCCTGTCAGCAAGCATTAAAAGATGCGAGTCTCTCAAAATCTGATATTAACGAAGTTATTCTCGTTGGTGGTTCTACAAGAATTCCAGAAGTCCAGCAGTTAGTTAAGGAAATATTCGGTAAAGAGCCAAATAAAACTGTAAATCCTGATGAAGTTGTAGCGATAGGCGCTGCTATTCAAGGTGGTGTTTTAGGTGGAGAAGTTCATGATGTTCTGTTGCTTGATGTGACCCCACTTTCACTTGGTATTGAAACACTTGGCGGTGTAGCAACTAAGTTGATCGAAAGAAATACTACAATTCCGACAAAGAAAAGCGAAATATTTTCAACCGCCGCAGATAGCCAAACAACTGTAGAGATCAATGTACTCCAGGGTGAACGTCCTATGGCAACTTATAATAAGAGCATCGGACGATTTCATCTTGATGGAATTCCACCTGCTCCCCGTGGTATTCCACAAATTGAAGTAACTTTTGATATTGATGCAAATGGTATTCTTAATGTTTCTGCAAAAGATAAAGCCACAGGGAAGGAGCAAAGTGTTCGGATTCAAACTTCAAGCGGTTTAACGGATGAAGAAAAAGAACAGATGATAAAAGATGCTCAGATGCATGAGGAAGAAGACAAGAAGCGTAGAGAAGAGGTTGATATACGGAATCAGGCAGATGCAATGGTTTATCAAACCGAGAAGAATATAAAAGAATATGGTGAGAAGTTAGAGCCTGACGAAAAAAGTAAAATTAATGCAGCAATTGAAGAACTGAAAAAGGTACAAGGTGGATCTGATATTCAAGCTGTGAAAGATGCTTTGGAGAATGTTAATAAAGTTTGGAGCGAGGTATCAGCCAAAATGTATGAACGTGTAAAAACAGAAGCACCTCCACCTCCTCCTGGTGGTACTACTGAACCTCCCAGGCAAGAACCCACAGGCGAGGATAAAGATAAAAATATAGAAGATGCTGATTTCGAAGTTGTTGATGATAAAAAATAGATTGCTTTTCAAACAGTGCTAAAATGGGGCGAAGAAATTTGCCCTATTTTTTTAAAAAAGTAATAAATTACTTTGGTCTTTGAATTATTAATTTAAAATTGTCTTTTAAGCCCCTGTAGCTCAGATGGATAGAGTACCGGCCCCCGGAGCCGGGTGCCCGCGTTCGAATCGCGGCGGGGGTGCATAGTATCTTCACCGTCGAGAAACATACTGCTTAAAAGTTTCATACCAAGAGTTATTACTAAAATCATACTATTAAATATTGTCATATATTGTCAAATATTGCCCGTCGAGAGGTTCCGTATCCCGAAATCGGTATCCAGTTTCTTAGTTTTGCAACAAAGCAAAATTTTCCCTCAAAAAAGCTACATAATTGGAGTCTGATTGAATGGGTTTTGAATCACCCAGTTTCCCGTTTACAAAGTCCTTTTCAAGCTGCTCATTATCAAATGATGCGTAAATCGGTGTTATCTTATTCTTAGTTGACAAAATCATGTCGAATATTTATCGTATTTCTTAAACGTATTTACAATATGTCGAATCATGTGATACACAGGTTGTCTTGGCAAGCTCTTCTCTGGTGTCTATTGATTCAATAAGGTTTGCAGATTTCGGCAAACCTTTTTTACCCCGACCTCTTGAAAGTTTTTGATGTTTTTTTCTCCCTTTCTTTGAATATATCTTCAAGTTTGAATACTAATTCTGAGCGTTGCTATATGGAAGTGTATAACTTCCTTAACTCGCTTTTAGTTCGAAGAAAAGGGCAGAGCGTCGCACAGAAAAGAACGGATTGTGGTTATATATTTTTGTAAACGATTGTATGGGAAAGGTGAACAGTTTATATGCCGTAAGTATCAATCAACTTCATTAGCCCTTTTCTCTTAAGTTGAGTTTGTTTGTGGGCCCAAGGATTGCCATTAAAGTTCCTCCTGGTAAAGATGCTTTTGTTTCAGGTATATATGTGACTATAACTCGATCTCCTATATCTTTTTTCATTGAGCGACCGTGTTTAGTTTTTCTTCCAGTTATAAAACCATCTTTTCTAAGAAGGCGAATTAATTGTTTACCTGTAATTGCAGGAAGTTCTTTTTGCACTATGCAACAGGCTGAAGGCGTTGTTGAATAAGTATATTTTCATCAACTGGTACATGCGTTGGTGGTATGCTTCTCGGTTTAGGTTTAGATTTTAGAATTCTAATATTGTGTTCTTTAAAAAACCGTTCTCGTTCACCAACGTCTTCTAAAATATTCAAATGAACCAGGATCGCTTCAGATATTTTTTCCTTAGCTTCATTTATTGAGCGTCCGAAGGTAGCAGTACCCAATTCAAGGCATTCTGCTGTCCATCTGTTACCTTCTTTTTCAAATTTAACAGTTAAGATTATGTAACCCTTCATCATTCTCTCGTTTATTAATATTTTTTTATTTCATCATTGCTTTTAATATATCAAATACTTTTGAGCTTGTCAACATGATTGATTCACGAGCTTGTCTCATAGAGATCACTTTGTGATGAATTAATCACCCTACGGGCCAGCATGTCCGCTCTTCAGCGGACTGCGTGGTTAATCCCGCCGATAGGCGGCAGTATGTGGATTATTCATCAGTGGATTATAAACAATTTCTGTAAGTAGATGTTCTTTTTTCCCCAAAGGTCACAACGGTCACATGGGACTCCTTCGGAGACTCCTTTGGAGGATTCCTATGGAACACTTAATCTCTTTTTTCCCCGCCGGTAGGCAGGGTTTTTCTTTTTTGTTGGTTCACCCCGTTGGATAAATATTTTTTAAAATATGATACAATTGACATAAGAGATATCCAACAGGGTGAATAATCCAGGTTAGTTACCAAACAAAATAAAACTTGCCCAATAAAACGGATGCTCATATCCCTTCCGCCGGATTTCATTGCGTGCCAGCCGTATTGCCTCTTTCGGTTCTTTTCCTTCTTTGATGTATTTAAAAAATGCAGATGTCAGCTCTGTAGCTGAAGTCTCAGCCACTGACCATAAACTAACTAATACATTCCTGGCACCTGCATACTGAAAAGCACGTCCCATTCCCATCACACCTTCTCCGCTTACATTCTTACCTACACCGGTTTCACAAGCAGTTAAAGCAACTACCTCTGCATCGAGCTTCAAACCCATCACTTCGCTCATGGTCAGAAAACCGTCATAGCCTTCAGGATTGCCCAATTGCGAAAGCACAAGCGCAGGCTCCCGAATCCAGGGGACGGTGTTGTCCAGAATACCATGGGTGGCAAAAACCAAATGCCTATAGTCCTTAAAAGAGATTTGAGCAATTTTATCTTCTTTTGCCTCTGATCCAAGATAGACCATCGCTTTTTTACCAAACATTTCTTCCATTTCCCGGGCAAGGGCTTCTGTCTTTTCCAGTCTCGGAAAGAGTTCGTCAGCAACTGTAGATACATCCCGTTTCTCTTCTCTTAAACGGACACCTTTCACACCCATCTCCTTCCAGTCAGCTATAGCCCCCATTACATTGATGGTTTCTTCGCTCAGTTCCGCATGAGCTATAGCCTTCTGACGGGAATCATTGCTTGAAAAAATTGGATCTGCCACAACCAGCATATTCTCAACTTCTCCCTTACCTTTCTTAAGAGTACGAAGCAGGGTAAGTGACATGGCAGACTGGGCATAACTGATGGGATATTTATCCGCAAGATATGTAATCCCTAGTGGAAATGAGCCATATTCACTATCACCGAATTTTTTTTCTTCTGGCAAATCTGTCACCAAAGCCTCAAAGGGAAGGATACCAAGAAACTCATCGGGCACAATAATCAGGGTGCTGCCCTCCGCCAAAGGTTCAAGCATATCGCCGAATAGCAGCGAATAGAGTTTCTTCACCACTTCCGGCTTGTATTTGAGTAATTGACTTGTTTTTGTTATTCCCTCAAAAAAACCTCTGTATTGCAAAACAAGCTCGTGAAGTTCTTCCCTTGATATGGGAACCTTTCTTGTCTTAAGTTTCCCATCTTTCAACATAAAAACATCAGTTTCATTGTCCGTAACTTCAAACTCTATCAACACTTCATCTGGCTCAAGCTTCTCCTCATTTGGTTTTATTGGCTGAGGATACTGGATGGATGCATATTCAGGATAGCTTTCTCGCAGCCAGCTGATGAATTTCTGCTGCTTTGCTTTTAGCGTTTTCAGTTCCTTTTCACGCTCGTAATAGGTATCCATAGCCTTGTTTCGATATAGTGCCTCCATCTGCTTTCTTAAGCCTCTGATTTCGGTAATGTATGAATTCTCTTCATCTGCTAATCTTGAAGGAAGGGTATGCACCAACGCAGTCTGTCCCCTTGCAATAGCCTCAGCCAGAACCCGAGCCTTTAGATTCTCCGAATAGAAAAACCCTTCCTCAGAAGCATCCATATCTATACTCACATTTACCATCCCCTCATAGGGCTGGATGCGTTTGAAACCATGCACCTCTGCCATGAAGAATTTTGATTTCTCAGCTTCACCTAAAACCTCCCTCTGTTCTTCTGCCATGGTAACGGCATTCTCATAATTTTCTCTTGCCTTTACACATTCCTTCAGCCCTTCATAAGCTTGACCCAGCCCGGCGTAACTGGCAAATAGAAATTCAGCACTACGGATCTGGAGAACTTCTTTAAGAGTTTTGTCAAAATATTCAACTGCTTTCTCGTAGTTCCCTTTTGCCAGATTCAGGTTTCCTAACCCCAATCGATCACCGAGCCTACCGAGCCGCAGATAGGTTTCTTCAGCTTTATCAATTTCACCCATCTTAAGCCAAACATCCGCAATGTTGGTTTCAACACCCTTGGTTGGTACTCCGATTTCTTTTTGTATTTTCAGCGCCTGCTCATAATAGGAGATTGACTTGACATAGTCGCCAAGATTTTCGTAGACAACCCCGAGGTTGTTAAGGTTATTTCCAATTACCTTTTTGTCACCGATTTCCCTGCTTATTTTCAGAGCCTGCTCATAATACGAGATTGCCTTCGGATAGTCGCCAAGATGACGGTAGACAACCCCGAGGTTTGAAAGGTCGGCTCCTTCTTTCTTCTTATCCCCGATTTCCCTAAAGATTTTCAGCGCCTGCTCATGATACGAGATTGCCTTCGAATAGTCGCCAAGATCGTCATAGACAACCCCGAGGTTGCCTATAAAAACACTTATTGCTTGTCGATTTACAGTTCTTCTTGCAATTTTAAGCCCTTCTTCCCATTTTTGGGCAGCACCATAAAAATCAGAATGGTTGTAAAGTTCAGCGCCTTCATATGAAAGCGTTTGCATTCTTTCAAAATCGGACTGACCATAGACAAACGCTGCGGTCAAGACCACCGCTAGGACAAAAATTAACCTTTTCATGATTTTTCCCTCCTATTAAAGATAGCCGCAGAGATACTATACTAAAAGTCAAGTAAAAAAAGTTATTTAGAAATTTTCGG
>CAYTUQ010000008.1:0-65242 GCA_964441235.1 uncultured bacterium
ATATTTACAATTAGTTGTTATACTTTAACTTCTTTCAAAGTGGAAAAGATAGGATAGAAAAGACCAAATCGTCAAGTCAATCCGATAAGCAAAATTCTGCAGCCACTTGTTCATGGCGTAATAGGCGATAGGCCAAGCGAAAAAGTTGGCGAGGATGACCCATTTGGTGAAATCTTTGGTGAGCAGAGCAACAATCTCCGATACAGAAGATCCAAGCAATTTACGAATACCGATTTCTTTCGTTTTTTGCTCAATGGAAAATAAGGTCAGTCCGTATAAGCCGAGACAGGATATGAAAATTGCCAGGTAAGTTGCGTATTGAATGATTTGATTGAGCTGCATTTCATTCCAGTATAACCGGTCAATGGCATTATCCAAAAAATGGAATTCAAAAGGTGTGTCTGGATTGATACGCTGCCAAATATTCTTTATAGCTGTGATAGTTGCCTGAAAATTATCGGTGGCGACACACATCAAAACCACGCCATATTCATTCATTTCCTGCGAATTATAATCAGGAATCTTATAAAAAATTTGCGGACTGATTTTACTTTTTAAAGAACGAAAATGGGCATTTTCTGCAATCCCAATAATCGTTCCTTCATAGCCCCATAATGAAACCGGTTTTCCAACCGCATCTTCCAGTCCCATTTTTTGAATCGCTGCTTTATTAAGGACAGCCGTTAGACCTCTGTCTGAACCGAATGTTTTATCAAAACTCCTTCCTTCCAGTATTTTGATACCCATGGTATTAAAATAATCATAATCGACTGCAGTGGCTTCAATTGCAAAATTTTGTGTAGGACTCGAACCAGGCCACTGAATCTCATTTGTCTTATTCGCAACTCTGGTTGGTATTGAATTTTTTGCCGTAACCTGAAGTATCGACGGTTCGGATAAACATTGATTCTTAAAGGTCTCATAATGTATGCCCAGAGATCCTTTATATGGCAGATAGATAATATTTTCATCCCCGTAATGTTTGTTCATCGTTTTCATAAAATCCAATTGGTGGTTGACTATGAACGTGCAGCTTATGAGTAGAATCGAAAGTGAGAACTGAATCACGACCATGCTCTTCCTTAAACGAGATTTCATGCTGCCGCTTTTACCCATTTTACGGAATAAATGAATGGGATTTAACGAACTGAAATGTAGTGCAGGATACAAACCAGCCAAAATAGCGGTCAATCCAAAAATGATAATCATCGTTAGAGCAGCATTCATATTAAACAGATCGATATGCAATTGTCTGCCGATGAGCTGATTGAATTGGGAGTTGAATAATTCTGCCAGTATAAACGCAATGATAAATGCAATAAAAGTCATTAACAATGTTTCTGTAAAAAACTGTTTGCCAAGATGGATTCTACTGGATCCAAAAACTTTGCGTATTCCTACCTCTTTGGTGCGATAGATAGACTGCACCGTACAGAGATTAATAAAATTCATACATGCGATGAAAAGGATACACATGGCTACAAAAGAAAAGATATAGACATATTTTTTATCACTAACAACGGCATCGTCAGCTTCAATATTGCCGGTGTGGTGAATTTGAGTCAGGGGCTGCAGCCAAAAACCATCATTATGCCTGGGCGTTTGCCAGTCGGATAGTTTCATGCTAAAATTTTCGACATTAACATTATTTTCAAGCTGAACATAGGTATTCAAATTAACATTTCCCCAATCATCCAATCGGCTTCCTGGGGTCTCTTTCAGTAAAATGGATTGCAAAAAGTCGAATTGGATATGAGAATTATGGGGCACATTCTGAATAACACCGGTTACCTGGAATGGTTTTTCATCAATATGAATGACCTGTCCGAGTGGGTCATTCAATCCAAAGTATTTATGAGCTAACTGTTCCGTAAGTACAACATTAAACGGATCATTCAGCGCAGTAACTGGATTCCCTTTTTTAAAGCGAAATGAAAAAATTTGCAAAAAAGAAGGATCAACCAATGCGCCCTTTGGTTCAAAAAATAATTTGTCCTGATACTTGAATACAACCTGGGGACTGAAAAGGAAACGGCAGGCATTTTTAACCTCAGGAAATTTTCTCTTGATTTCTGTCGCTAAGGGAGGAGGCGTTAATGCCAATTCAACAGGCTGGTCAGAACGCGCATTGATTGACAAAATAGCCCGATAAATATGGTCTGAATGGTCATGAAATCGATCAAAACTCATTTCATCCTGCACCCATATCGCAATCAGCATCACACAGGCTAATCCGATGCCCAGACCAAGTACATTGAATATATAATTTGTTCTGTGTTTAAGCAGATTACGAATAGCAATTTTTAAATAATTTCTAAACATGATGTCTCCTTTTTACGCATAGCGAATACGATCATTCATACCTCAAGCTCTTCATCCTCCAGAGGCGGATCTTCGCCCTTTGGGATCATTCGTACCTCAAAGCTTCGACCGGATTCGCTGTGGCTGCCCGAATCGCCTGCCAGCTTACAGTCAATAAAGCGATAACCAATGTCAATGCACCCGCCAACACAAACATCCACCAACTCATTTCTATTCGATAAGCAAAATTCTGCAGCCACTTGTTCATGGCGTAATAGGCGATAGGCCAAGCGAAAAAGTTGGCGAGGATGACCCATTTGGTGAAATCTTTGGTGAGCAGAGCAACAATCTCCGATACAGAAGATCCAAGCAATTTACGAATACCGATTTCTTTCGTTTTTTGCTCAATGGAAAATAAGGTCAGTCCGTATAAACCGAGACAGGCTATAAAAATTGCAAAGACAGAAAAGTAGTTAAATATCGCTGCCATACGCTTTTCTGCATGATATTGGTTTTCAAGAGTATCATCCACAAAATGAAATTCACATGGAATATCAGGAAACAAAGTGCGCCATGTATCCTCTACATGTTTCAGGCTGGCAGGAAGGGTACCTGGCTTAAACCTGATTGTGAGTAATCGTAAATCAATGTCTTTCCGGTCTGGTTTGGGTATTTTAATGATTAAAGGTTCAATCGCATTATGAAACGATTTGAAATGGAAGTTTTTAACCAGACCAATGATCTCTCCTCTTTTACCCCATAAACTGATTTCTTTATTAAGAGGATTTTCTAAATTCATCATGTCAGCCGCCTTCTGATTGATTACATAAGCATCTTTATCAGTGGAAAAATCTTTTGAAAGAAACCTTCCCTTCAACATCTCAATTCTATAGGTTGATGCAAAATCATAATCTACTCTATAAACCAGTATGTAACTCTTATCCTGCTGCGGCTTCCCATCCCAATTGATGCTATTTGTTCGTGTCATGGTGTTGAACGGCTCGGAACGTGCTACATGGAGTACATCAGAGTTCGATAACAACTCATTTTTTAGAGATTCATACTTGTTAAAGACCTCGCCTTTAAGTTGTATTGTAACCAGATGCTCTTTATCATAACCCAGGTCACTGCTTCTAAAAAAGCTTAATTGTCTTAATAATAGAATCGTACATACAATCATAAAAATGGATAATGAAAATTGAAAAACCAGCAAGCCTTTTCTCAAATTAAATTTTCCTGAACCAAATTTCAAATTGCCTTTGATAGTCTTTACCGGTTGAAAACCAGATAGAAAAAAAGCTGGATAAATACCAGAAAGTATCGATGTGAGGCATACTATAAAGCACAATCCTAAAATAAACTGAATATTACCATACGGGACACTTATCGATTTTCCGGAAAGTTGATTAAAGTATGGTAGAAATGTTTGAACCAGGCAAAGAGCAATGATTAAGGCAATTAAGGTCAAAATTAATGTTTCGCCAAGGAATTGCTGGATTAGTTTGGAACGATTGGCGCCTACGACTTTTTTAATACCAATTTCTTTGGAACGTTTTAATGAGCCTGCGGTGGAGAGATTTGTGTAATTGATACTGGCTATCAAAATGATGATAAAGGCTATGCTTGCAAAAATGTAAACATATTTAACATCACCGGTTGCGGCCAGATAACCAATTTTACTACCATGCAAATGGATTTTTTTAATGGGAAGAATTTGATACCGTAAGTTCTCTAAATTCGGACTTGAATGATTTCGTTGCTCACAGGCTGTTATTTTTTTTGCCAGATCCTGAATATTAGCAGTATGTTGTGTTAAAATATAAGTATACAGCGATTGATCATTCCAATTATTCCAATCGATACCCAATATACGAACGAATTTTATTGGAATAAAAATTTCACTCTGGATATGGGAATGATGCGGGATATTTTCAATCACGCCTGTAATTTTCATCTCGAAATCATGCCCAAATATGGAAAAAGTTAGTGATTGCCCAAGAGCGTTTCCCTGTCCGAAGTATTTTTTTGCAATGTTATCCGTGATGACAACGGATTGCGGATCATTGAGTGCATTGGATGGACTGCCGCTTAAAAAAGGGAACGTAAATACTTCAAAGAAAGGTTGGTCTGTTAAGCTGATGCTTTCTTCAAAAGTATGTTTCCTGGACTTTACTAAAAATTTTAAATCCGGGATAGCAGTATAATTTGCCGCATTTATGACTTCAGGAAGTTCCGCTTTTAATGCAGGCGCCAGCAATTTGGAAGTAAAGGGCCCAATTTTTTCACTATCCCCCCGGGCTAAAAAATAAATATGGTCAGCGTTTTTGTGAAAGCTATCATAGCTTAATTCATCCTGCACCCATAGTAAAATCAAAATTGTACAAGCCAGACCAATGGCAAGACCACTGATATTTATCAATGAGAAGGTCTTGTGGCGGCTTATATTTCTAATAGCGATTTTTAAATAATTCTTAAACATGATTCCTCCAGATGTCAATGAACAAATGATCATTGATAATTGCTTATTGCTCAATGTACTTATTCATTTCTTAAGCTATCGATTGGATTTGCGATGGCAGCTTTAACCGCCTGCGTTCCCACCGTAATCCATGCGATGAATAATGTAATGAGTGCTACACTTATGAAATACCATATTTCTAAATCTATTCGATAAGCAAAGCCATCCAACCAATTTTTCGCAATCAAATAGCTCACCGGCAAAGCAATTATGATGGCAGTCAAAACCATTTTGGTAAAATCACCCGATAAAAGATAAATGATGCCCAATTCACTCGCTCCCAGAACTTTTCGGATACCGATTTCTTTTTGTCTTCTTTCAGCCGTGAAGGCAGCTAAGCCAAACAAACCCAAACATGATATAAGGATAGCAAGCCCTGCAAAGTATCGGGATAAGACTCCAATCCGTTTTTCTGTGACATATTGAGCCTGATAATCTTCATCGAGAAATTTGTATTCAAAAGCAAATCCGGGATTATACTTCTCATAGAACTTCCGCAGGTTGTCAATTGTCTCTTTTTCTGTTCCGGTTTTAATTTTAACCATAATTTTTAAATTCTGGGAAGGCTCTGCTAAAATAAATAACAATGGATTCACCTTTTTATAGAGAGATTCAAAATTAAAATCTTTAGTCACACCAATAATTTGTTTGTTTTGGCCCCAAAGGTTTATTACTTTACCAATAGGTTCTTTGAATCCCATAATTTTAATGGCAGCTTCATTACAAAGGATATTTGAATTATCAGAACCGAAATCTTTGGAAAAAGCCCGCCCTTCTTTTATTTCAATATTATGTGTTTCAATAAAGTCATAGTCAACAAACTGCATGTGAAAATCGATTTTATCATTCGGGTTTTTTCCTTCCCAATTAACATCTCCAGAAATATTATGGAGACCTAAGATATTAAACTTAGTACTTGATGCATTTACTATTCCCGGAAGGTTTTTTACTTCTGAAAGAAAAGCATCCGGATTTTCTGCGACTCTACCTTCCATATCAAAATACATTACATTATCTTTATCGAAGCCTAATTTTTTGTTTTGTATAAATTCAATTTGTTTATAAACAACCAAAACAGATACAATTAAAATACTTGATAGCGCAAATTGAAATACTACTAATCCTTTTCGTGTCCATAGTTCTCCTATAGAGGTATTGAGCTTCCCCTTTAAAACAGTTACCGGATTGAAACCGGAAAGGTACAATGCCGGGTAGCTGCCTGAAACAAGCCCGGTAAATAAGGTAATGCACAAAACGGATAAAAGAACGCTGATTTCAAAATTTAAGCGAAGATGCTTTCCTGTAATTTCATTGAATTGAGGAAGGAAAAGTTCTACAAGTAGGATGGCAATAATTAGCGATAAAAAAGCCATAAATATAGACTCTCCCATGTATTGAATAATAAGTGATTTCCGGTCAGCTCCTAAAGCTTTTTTCATCCCAATTTCCTTAATTCTTCTTGAAGCTCTTGCAGTGGATAAGTTCATGAAATTAATACAGGCAATTATTAGTATTAGAATGGCAATTATAGAAAACAATTTTACATACTCTATTCTGCCTCCCACCTGCACGCCATTTTCATAAGTGCCATATAAGTATTTGTCCGAATATGGTTTTACAAACAAAGTGCGATTAGATTCTCCACATTTAAGTTCAATTAACCCGGCAATTTTATCATTGAATTGTTTAATGTTCGTACCCTGCTTTAAAAGTACATAAGTACAAGGCATATTGTTTCCCCATCTTTCAATTGATGGATATTTTTCTATAAGTACCTTATCAGACAATACAAAATCAAATTGTAAGGAGGAATTGGGAGGGACACGTTTAAAAATACCAGAAACAAGGAGTTGTTTCTCATTTTGAAAGTCTACCATTTTACCTATGACATTTTTAGTTGTGTTGAATAATTTTATTGCCAGTTCTTCAGAAATAACAATTGAGTTTTTATCTGCCAGTACCTGATTTGCATTTCCCTCGATAAGATTATAGGAAAAAATATTAAAAAAATCCTTACTGACAAATAAACAGTTTGCCTTGATCTTTTTATCCTTAAATGAAAGATTTGGCTTTCCCTGCAAATGGATTTCATAAACACTTACAGCAGATTCAACTTCAGGCATTTCTTCAGCCAGGGCCTCTGCCAAAGGGCCCGGTGTTGCCTCCCACGTGATAATGTCTTTGGTCATTTTAACGTTCTGCATCACTTGAAAAAGCTGACTGTCTTTTTCATGAAACTTATCAACATTTAGTTCATCGTTCACCCATAGGTAAATCAATAATGCACAGGCCAAACCTGTGGAAAGCCCAATCAGATTGATAAATAAGGAACTTTTGTTTCGTTTAAAGTTTCTGTAGATCATTAGCAAGTTGTGTTTTAACATAAAACCTCCTTTTCAATGATCAATGACCAATTATCAATTGATCATTGTTTGTTAATTCGAGATGTTTTGAAAGTACAAATTCTCTTTTCTCTTGTGTCAAATGCTGATATGCTTTAACAATTCGGATAGCAAATTGATATGCTTTCTCATATGCAATATTTTCCCTTTTCATTTTTTCCTTCATTGTTAATTGATCATTGATAATTGTTCATTGATTAAACATGAAACTTCCCGTTCATATTCTCAGAAATAATCTGCCCGTCAAATAAATGAACACACCTCTGACCATATTCGGCATAAGTTGGTGAGTGAGTGACCATAACGATTGTGGTGCCGGCTCCATGAAGTTCCGCTAGTAATTTCAATACTTCATCGCCATGGGTTGAATCCAGATTTCCGGTCGGCTCATCTGCCAGTATTAGTTTCGGCCTGGCGACAAGCGCTCTCGCAACTGCTACTCGCTGCTGCTGTCCACCGGACAATTGCTGGGGGAAGTGCTTTTTACGCGGTATCATCAGCATTTCTTCTAATACTTCATTAACTCGTTTCTTACGTTCTGAAGAAGAAACTTTCAGGTATAAGAGAGGGAGTTCTATATTTTCATAAACGGTCAGTTCATCAATGAGGTTGAAGCTCTGGAAAACGAAACCGATGTTTTCTTTCCTCAAATTGGCTCTCTGTCTTTCGGAATATTTTGATACTTCATGGTCTAAAAAAAAGTACTGACCATCACTTGGGTTGTCAAGCATGCCAAGCAGGTTCAGCAAGGTTGACTTACCGCATCCGGAAGGTCCCATAATGGAAACAAATTCCCCTTCTTCCACTTCAAAATTCACATCGTTCAAAGCAGTGGTTTCTACTTCTTCAGTGGTGTAAATTTTTTTCAAATTTTCTGTCTTAATCATTGTTTTTCTCCTTTTTCAGTTATGATGGTTCATTTATTTTGTTTTATTCATTAATAATTGTTCATTGATCATTGTTCATTGATTATTCGTATCTCAAACTCTCCACTGGATTTGCCATCGCCGCTTTTACCGCCTGAATTCCCACTGTAACCCAGGCAATGAATAATGTGATAAGTGCTGCACCAATAAAATACCATAGTTTTAAATCTATCCTGTATGCAAATCCGTCCAACCAGTGTTTGGTAATGAAATAGCTTACAGGTAAAGAAATTAACATTGATGCCAAAACAATTTTGGTGAAATCGCTGGATAAAAGATATACAATCCGAAGCGCACTAGAACCCAGGACTTTTCGGATACCAATTTCTTTTTGTCTTTTTTGGGCGGTAAAGGCTGCAAGCCCAAACAGGCCCAGGCATGAAATAAGAATGGCAATTCCGGCAAAGTATCTGGAAAGTACGGCAACCCGGTCCTCTGATTCATATAACGCCTGATAATCTTCATCGAGAAATTTGTATTCTAAAACATATCCTGGATTATATTTCTCATGGAACTTCCGAAGTTTGTCAATTGTCTCTTTTTCTGTTCCGGCTTTAATTTTAACCATAATTTTCAAATTCTGAAAAGGTGGCGCTAATATGAATAACAATGGTTTCACACTCTCATGGAGAGATTCATAATAAAAATCTTTAGTTACACCTATAATTTGCCTGTTTTCGCCCCATAGGTTTATTACTTTACCAATAGGATCTTTGAATCCCATAATTTTAATGGCAGCTTCATTAAAAATGATCTTTGAATTATCAGAACCGAAATCTTTGGCATAAGTTCGCCCTTCTTTCATTTCAATATCATGCATATCAATAAAGTCATAGTTAATATGATGCATTCCAAAACTTATTTTATTATTCGGTTTTTTCCCCTCCCAACTAACATCTGGAGTTTTACCGTGGCTACCTATGATAGTATACGCACTACTTGATGCATTTACTATTCCCGGAATGTTTTTCACTTCTGAAAGAAAAGCATCCAGATTTTCTGCTACCCTACCTTCCTTGTCAAAATAGATTATATTGTCTTTATCGTAACCTAATTTTTTGGTTTGTATAAATTCAATTTGTTTGTAAACAACCAAAGCAGATACAATTAATATAACTGATATGATGAATTGAAATATCACCAATCCTTTTCGTGCCCATAGCTCTCCTATAGAGGTATTGAGCTTCCCCTTTAAAACAGTTACCGGATTGAAACCGGAAAGGTACAATGCCGGGTAGCTGCCTGAAACAAGCCCGGTAAATAAGGTAATGCACAAAACGGATAAAAGAACGCTGATTTCAAAATTTAAGCGAAGATGCTTTCCTGTAATTTCATTGAATTGAGGAAGGAAAAGTTCTACAAGTAGGATGGCAATAATTAGCGATAAAAAAGCCATCAATATAGACTCTCCCATGTATTGAATAATAAGTGATTTTCGGCCAGCCCCTAAAGCTTTTTTCATCCCTATTTCCTTTATTCTTCTCGATGCTTTTGCGGTAGATAAGTTCATGAAATTAATACAGGCAATTACAAGTATAAAAATGGCAATGATAGAAAACAGTTTTACATACTCTATTCTACCTCCCACTTGTACGCCATTTTTATAGCTGCCATATAAATATTTATCTGCATACGGCCTTAGAAATAAAGTGCGAGAAGAATCTCCACATTTACGTTTAATTAAACCGGCAATTTTATCATTGAATTGCTTAATGTTTGCGCTCTGGTTTAAAATCACGTATGTATAAGGATTATTATTTTTCCAATCAGAAAATGATGGAATCTTTTCATTAACTACCATATAAGGCAATACAAAATCAAATTGTAAGGAGGAATTGGAAGGAACACGTTTAAAGATACCGGAAACCTGGAATGTCCCTTCAAAAAACTGATGTTTCACTTCTAAAGTTTTACCTATGATGTTTTTCGTCGTGTTGAATAATTTCATTGCCAGTTCTTCAGAAATAACAATAGAGTTTTTGTCTGCCAGAACCTGGTTTGCGTTTCCCTCGATAAGGTTAAAGGAAAAAATATTGAAATAATCTTTGCCGACATATAAAAAGTTAGCTTTTATGTTTTTATCCTTAACTGACAGAGTCGGCTTTCCCAGTACGGCTGGATCAAAAACAGGTGTAGCATATTCAACTTCAGGCATTTCTGCTGCCAGTGTTTCTGCTAAAGGTCCAGGTGTGGCCTCTATAGTTCCTGCATTTTGAAATTGTAGAATCACTTGAAAAAGCTGATTGCCTTTTTTGTGAAACTTGTCAAAATTCAATTCATCGTTCACCCATAGGTAAATCAATAAAGTACAGGCCAAACCGGTGGAAAGGCCAATTAAATTGATGAAAAATGAACTTTTATTTCGTTTAAAGTTTCTGTAGATTATTAGTAAGTTGTGTCGTAACATAATGTTTTTCCTTTCTCCTCCATTGATAATTGATCATTGCTCATTGATATTTTCTAAATAACTCCGATTATTTTCAAAATCCCACAATGTTATTCGTTTTAAATCCGCAACTGCTAGTTGATAGGTGATGTACGCATTCAGATAGGCAAGCTGGCTATTCGAGAGGCGCTCCTGTTCTATTGCCAGTTCCCGACTGTTAATATCGCCGCTTTCAAAACGCATTTTGCTAATACGATACGTGAGCTCGGCAACTTGCTGATTCTGTTCGTATATGCTCAGGCGATTCTTTGTTTCTTCCGCACTGCGCACAATATCGCGTACTTCTCGCGTAATTTCACTTTGTGTGTTTTCTAAATATAGCTCACTGTTTCGGAGCCTTGCTTTTTGTTCCTGCACGCGTGCAGAACCGCGTCCCCAATCAAATATCGGATAGGATAGAGTCATAGTGATACCACGATTGGGACGACGTTCGACGAAATTATCGAAAGAAGATTGAAATAGGGTATTAGTTGATCTACTATCAATTGTGCTAACTCCGGTAAAATCGTAATATGCCGATATATTACCGCTGAATTCTGTGAACCTCTTAGCCCGGTCCACCGCTATTTTCTGCAATTCTATATCGATATTAGACTCTCGCAGTTCCAACCTGTATTTGAGTGCGGAATTGATTGCTTTGTCCATGTTGATATCAAACTTCTCATATTTCAGATCTGTTATGATCTGAATATCTTCATCAATACTGAGACCTATAAGGTTTTTAAAACTATCCTTTTCACGTTCCAATAAATTCATACTTTCGGAGAGATTTGCCTGACTTTCAGCTAAATCGACTTTTGTGATTAAAACATCAACTTCAGGAATACGTCCATTCTCAGCTAGAATTTGTGCAGTTTTCAATGCGTCTTGTGAATTCTTTAATCTTTCATTCGCAATTTCAACTTCTTGCGTTGCTCGAAAGAGTGTATAAAATCCTTTGGTGACTTCGTAAATAATATCCATTTGACCACGTGTAAAACGACTGGACGAACGTTCATTGTAATATTTTGCTTCCTGTAAGTTTTCACGGAGTTTATTAGCCGTAAATATGGGTTGATTAAAACTGATCGCAAGTCTGCTGTAGGCTTTATTTGTTTTCAGTGTTTTATAATCTTGCGAAGCCGAAATCACACTTTGATTGTCCCGGTAAATTGTTGATGATAAGGCAAGATTTCCTCCTGTAGGCAACATATATGTGAATGATAGATCTCCGCTAAATCGCATTGAACCGGTAGAGTTATATACAGGTAATCCGTCAGGCTGTTGAATTGGCGTCACCATCTCATTCCATGCCGGCAGAGAGAGACCGAAATCAATCCTTGGTTTGAACATTGCCCTGTAGAAATTGAAATAATACTGAGAAGCGAGCTTGTCTTGTTGGAATGATTTTATCGTATAACTCTTGTGAAGAGAAATATTGATCGCTTCTTCGTAGGTCAAAACTCTACCCTGAATGGTTGACGCAATTAAGATTATGATAAATAATATTCTGATCAACATTTTTCTATTTTTTATTATCATTATTTAACTCTTTTTATCCACGAATTACACGAATGTATACGAATTGTTTTGTTATAGTTTTTTAAATTTTTGTTCGTGTTAATTCGTGTCATTTGTGGACTTTTCTCATTTTAACACCAGCTTTTCCACATCACCAAAATTATCATACGAGGAAGTGATGACTTTTTCCCCTGGCTCGAGTCCCTCTAAGACTTCAAAAACCTGTGTGTTTTGTCTGCCAAGTTTGATAGAGCGTCTTTCGGCAAAATCACCTGATGGATCCACTACGTAAACCCACTGTCCGCCTGTTTTCTGATAAAACCCACCTCGGGGAAGAATGGTAGCCTCTGAAAGATCACCGAGTTCCAAACGAATGTGTACGGTCTGTCCTCGCCTGATATCTGAAGGTGATGCATCGACAAACTCCAGATCAATGTTGAAACGACCATCAACAATTTCCGGAAAGATCTTCTTGATGACCAACTTGTATGATTGACCGGCAAATTCAAACTCGCCATATTGATTGAGGTTGATACGCGGCAGGTAATGCTCATCAATTCCGGCGCGGATTTTAAATCCATCCAGAACATCAATTTGCCCGATGCGCTCTCCTTGTGATTTTATTTCCCCTGTATATTCGGCATTTAATGAGGTTAATTGTCCGGTAACCGGCGCTTTAATGGTTAGATTTTTTAATTGTTGCTGAACAATTTTTAAATTCGCCTGCAGACGTTTTAAAGATGCTTCCATTTGTTCTACCTTGATGGACATAATGATTGAATCTTGTTGGGATGATTCGATAGCCAATTCTTTCTTTCTGCAATTATAAAAATAGTCATCCTTTGATTCTTCAAACTCCTGTTGAGAGATGATTTTATTTTCGAGCAGTTTTTTGTTTTGCCCATAAATACGTTTTGTTCGATTAATTAGATGGTCGTAGTCCGCCAGTTGGTTAGATAATTCTATTTTCTGCTTTTCCATTTGGAGTCGAGTATTAAGTAATACATTGCTCTTGTCCAGCAACGATGCTTCCTGTCGCATAATCTCAAGCCGTAAGTTCGTGTTACCCAATCGAATAATCGAGTCACCTTTCTTAACAATATTCCCCGCTTCAACATAAATTTCTTCTACTCGTCCACCTTCCAAAGCGTCAATATAGACGGTCTTGATCGGAATCACTGTTCCGGTAACGGGGATGAATTCTTGAAATGGACTGCGCTGCACAGTAGAAATTGTAATCCGTTCAGTCTGTATGTTCAATTTTGAACTGTGATCACTGAATAAAATGGCGTATGCTATGGAAATTACGAATAATACGACGATAGAAATCCATACAATTCTTTTTAGCGTCCATTTTTTCTTTTTAATTATTCTGTCCATTTATTCTCTCATTTATTAACATTACCTGTTGCTATAGGGCAAGCAGTGTGCCAATATTGTTTTAGAAGAGATTTCATTAATACAATTGACTTTAATGTCCGTTTTTGTTACACTTGATGTACGTAGCCGTACGGTTTGAAATATAGAGTGATTAAAAATGGAAGAAGATGGAAAGTGTTTATGTGAACTGTGAGAAAGAGGTGGAATCATCTGGCGTAAAATTTGTAGATAAATTCTTGCCACAAAGACACCAAGACACTAATAATATAAAAGTTTTAAAGCGATTTAGTTCAATAAAGAGTTTTTTTAATATCCATTTATCATGATAATTTTATTATTTTAAAATCTTTATGCCTTTGAGTCTTGGTGGCTTTGAATTATTCAGATTAATTAAAGGATAACCTAAATGTCAAAAAAAATCAGTAAAGTATTAATAATTGATGATAATGAAGATATTCTTCTTGCGGGTCATTTGTTTCTCAAACAGCATTTTTCTCTGGTGCATACTGAGAAAAATCCCAATCAAATTCCTTCCTTATTAAAAAATGAAAACTATGATGTTATTCTGCTCGATATGAATTTTGCACAGGATGTTACCAGTGGAAAGGAGGGATTTTACTGGCTTGATAAAATTCTCGAAATCGACCCATCAGCCGTTGTGGTATTGATCACGGCTTTTGGTGATGTCGAAATGGCTGTCAAAGCGATTAAAAAAGGCGCTACCGATTTTGTTCTCAAGCCATGGCAAAATGAAAAGTTACTGGCGACCCTTTCATCTGCTATGAATCTCCGCCGGTCACTGCTGGAAGTTGATAGGCTTCGTTCATGTCAAAAACAATTGAGTGCAGACCTTGATCAAAGATTTCATGATATGATTGGTGTTTGTCCACAGATGCAAAAAGTGTTTTCCACGATTAGAAAAGTTGCGAAAACCGATGCAAATATTTTGATAATGGGAGAAAACGGCACGGGAAAAGAATTGGTGGCGAGAGCATTACATCGTCAATCGGATAGTTCGAATGAAGTTTTCATCAGCGTAGATATAGGCGCAATTACTGAAACGCTTTTTGAAAGTGAACTTTTCGGCTCCGAAAAAGGCGCTTTTACAGATGCAAAAGAAAGCCGTCCGGGTCGTTTCGAAGTGGCTTGCGATGGAACTTTATTTTTAGATGAGATTGGTAATCTATCATTGGCACAGCAGGCTAAACTATTGAGAGTATTGGAAACTCGACAGGTTACGCGTTTGGGTTCAAATAAAGTTCGTGATATTGATATTCGATTGATCTGCGCAACGAATATGCCGATTTACGATATGGTTACAAAGAAAGAATTCCGCCAGGACCTTTTGTATCGAATTAATACAGTTGAAATCAAACTGCCTCAACTTCGTGAGCGTCAAGAAGATATTCCATTATTAGTTGATCACTTTCTATCTATATTTCAAAAAAAATACAAAAAGAATATCAAGGGAGTTAGTGCTTCGGCATTAAAAATATTGCAAAAGTTTCACTGGCCGGGAAACATCCGGGAACTCCGGCATACCATTGAGCGAGCAGTCATTTTGAGTGAGAGGCAGGTGCTGCAGCCAATAGATTTTTTACTTCCTGAAACACATAAGAAGGAAGAGGAAATTGCTTTTGATAATTATAACCTTGAGGATGTTGAAAAAACGATTGTTCGAAATGCGCTTAGTAGACATAATGGAAATGTTACTCGCGCTGCCAGAGAACTGGGATTAACACGAACTTCACTCTATCGGAGAATGGAGAAGTATGGTTTATAAAAGCTTTAGCATAAATTGCATTATTCGTGTATTAACAATTGCTGCTTCGATTTATCTTTTCTTTTATCTATTGTCTCAAACCTCTCTTTATGCTACAACTTTGATAGTTGCACTTATATCAATTTACCAGATTTACGCTCTGATTCAATTTGTTCAAAAAACAAACAGGGATTTAACAAGATTTTTTAATGCAATCAGATATTCAGATTATTCACAATCGTTTACCGGTACTTTGCGTGGTTCTGCTTTTGAAGAACTAAATACTGCATTTAATGAAGTTATAAAAGAGTTTCAACATGCGAGAATGGAAAAAGAAGAACATTTTCGTTATTTACAAACCGTTGTCCAACATGTTGGAATTGGGCTAATAGCATTCAAACAGAATGGCGAAGTTGAACTGGTCAATAATGCTGCCAGGCGATTATTGAAAGTCTCTAATTTGCGTAATTTATATGATCTTGAACCCGGCAGAACTGAATTGGTAAATAAACTGTTAAATTTGAAACCGGGTGAAAAAACGCTAGTAAAACTGCAGGATAATGAGAACATTTTACAACTCTCTATTTATGCTGCAGGATTTACTTTACGTCAACAAGGACTTACCCTAATTTCGCTGCAAAATATTCAGAGCGAATTAGAAGAAAAAGAGATGGAAGCCTGGCAGAATCTTATCCGTGTACTCACCCATGAAATAATGAATTCTGTCGCTCCGATTTCCTCATTAGCCTCGACAGCTAATAAACTATTAACCGGCGATTCCATTAATGAAAATCAGGATTTAAGAACTGAAGTTATTAAAGACGTAAGTGTTGCTGTAAAAACTATAGAGAGACGGAGTAAAGGCTTAATAAATTTTGTTGATAACTATAGAAAACTCACACATATTCCTAAACCTGATTTTGAAATATTTCAAGTTAAAACACTTTTTGATAGAGTTAAAAACCTGATGAAAGATCAATTTGAGCAAAGATCTATTAACTTTAAGATGAAAGTTGATCCCGAAACACTTGAATTAACTGCCGATCCTACACTAATTGAACAAGTGTTGATAAATCTTTGTAAAAATTCTGTGGAAGCAATTTTTGAGAAAACCGATCCGTCCATTGCATTATTAGGAAAAACAGATGGCCGGGGTAATCCCATAATTCAAGTAATAGATAATGGAGAGGGAATAAGGGCAGACGTGGTGGGTAAAATATTTATTCCATTTTTCACAACAAAAAAAGAGGGTTCAGGAATTGGTCTCAGCTTATCAAAACAGATCATGCGTTCGCACGGTGGAACTTTAAGCGTTAGCTCAAAACCTGATACGGAAACGGTTTTTTCATTACGGTTTTGATTGTAAAACCAAACATTTCTATTTGAATTTGTAAATCTATCTATTTATTATCTTTTTGTTATGTTAGTGATTTTCTTTAATTCATTTTTTTATATAAAACAATTCAACTAAAAATTTCCAATTGTTAAAAATAATCTTCTCTTAATATGATAACGCTTTTAATTTTCATGTTTACATTTTCCAAAGATAGAATGAGGCTAAATTTTAATATAATTTTTTAATCTAATAACTTTTCGGATTTTAATCTTTGTATCTCCCAGGGTAAAATTACTTTTCCTGGTAAATCGAGGTCTTTATTTACCCTCATAAAGCATAGTCCAAGATATTCGTCTGTACCTTCTATTTTTGATGCCCACTCTCTATATGGTGTATCAAAAGTAGTAATTTTGCTATTGGAAGTTTCTCGTATATATTTTTTACCATTTTTCTCTATAACCATTAACATATGCGCAGAAAAAATATCTGTTTTATTAGCAAAAATCAGAGCTAAGATATCTCCGGGCTTTATATTTTTTTCGATATTTAGCAAGTTCTCTTTTGGAACATAATCAATAGTAATTTCCCTATCAGGAAGTACATATCGCATGTCTGTTATACCTTTGTTTTCAAAGAATTCTTCATGAGAGATAGTTCGAGTAACCGATTGAGTATATTTATCGCCAACAATTTCGGATACATCATCCAGAAGCCAACTGTTTTCCGGCAGCCAATCTGCCATTGTATAGTGATTTCTGGTTCGCATTCCTATTATACCATCTCTGTACCGGATATTTTGAAGATTGTTGAAGAAATTGTCCCAACTATCAGAAATTGAAAGGGCAAGTACATATTCACAGAAAGCCATACAATTTGTTTCTGCGAAATTAACTAATGGATAATTTTCATAAAGAGCATAAGGACCATCACCAACACATTTAAAATTATATGGAGTGCCAATGAATCTTTCCGAATAGAAATTGATCCTCTCAGAAATTGTCATATTGCTTTTACTGACTTCGGTTATAAGTGAATCGATTTCGATATTTGTCATTTCGTAAAACGGTTTTGGCGTTTCTTTTTCACCTGTGAATGCGATTTGTATTCCAATTATAACTGCGAAAAGGATTGGGATTTTTTTTATCATTTAAATTTTCCTTTCAAACGGTTCAATTAAAATTTATATTTAATTACATTGAAATTTACCATAACATATCGTTTCTCAATAAAGAAAAGTGAATCCTATAAATACAGTGTATTAAAATGTCCTTTTGAAAAATCAGATTATTCAATATAAGGAATTTATTAAGATTACTATTTAGGGGGCGTACTTGAAGAAAAAATACAAAACAAATTCTTGGAGAGACCTTGCAATCATTGCGTACAAAGCTCCATCCGATAGCAAAATCTATGGTACTTTTGATGCAGATATTACTAAGGTAGTAAAATACATTGCGAGAAAAAGAAAAGAGGGTATAAGACTTACGATTACACATTTTGTAACTGCTGCTTTAGCTAGAACTTTGTATGAAGATATTCCGGATATTAACTGCTTTATACGACGTGGTAAAATTGTGGTGAGGAAGGATGCGAATGTATTTATATCGGTTTCTGTTGGCGAAGGAAAAGAGATGTCCGGATTGGTTATTCCTAAAACTCAGGAATTATCGGCAACTGAGATATCAAAAATTATTACGGAGGGAGCGGCAAAAAAGCGGAGAGGCGAAGAATCCGGTGCCTTTGCAGCAAAAGGCATCATATCTAAAATTCCGCGCTTACTAAGAAGGCCTATATTCCTTTTTATTAAGTGGTGGATTGTTGATCTTGGCCTGTATTTACCTTTCCTAAAGATTCCTCCTGATCCTTTTGGCAGTATTATGTTAACGAATATAGGCACTTTGGGACTAACTACCGGCATGCCAGCGCTCTTCCCGATTGGAAAATTACCCGCTGTTATTGCTATGGGTAAAATAGAAAAGAAACCAGTTGTTATTGATGATAATATCAAAATTCGATCTATTTTGCCTTTATCCGGAACATTTGATCATAGAATTGTAGATGGTGCTCAGGCAGGAGCTTTAGCAAAAGGAGCTGTTCGGCGACTTCAGAAACCAGAAGAATTAAATATAACAAATAAACCTGATTATTCTGGTTAATATTTTAACAATTGCTTACAACCTTTTTAACTCTATTAATAATTAGAATTCTAAAAACTTTGTAGTATATATTACTTCGGATTGCTATATTGAAATAAACTTGACAAATAGTTGCAAATAATAAAGCAGTGCGGTAAAAAAATAAATGAGAACATGTAACTAAAAATCCTGGAGAAAATATGAATTTATGGAACCTTTCGTTGACTTTTAGAGAAGTAGCAATGGATTTTTCATTTTTAAGCCTTTTTTTAGTTTTAGGTACAGTTTTCCGTAGGTATGGTTCTTTTTTTCAGAAGTTCTTAATTCCAAATAACATTATTGCTGGATTTTTGGGTCTAATTGTAGGTCCTCAAATTCTCGGATTGACAAATTTAAATTCTGACAGACTTGAAGTATATATTTACCACCTTTTGGCTTTAACATTTGTTGCTGTTGGATTACGCCAGGAAAAAACGTCATGGGGCAAAGGTCCTGTGAGTTTTAGTATAACTATGCTCTCATGCTATATTATTCAGGCGGTTATAGGCCTTCTTGTTGCATTCGCATTTATTTATACAATTAAACCGGATCTTTTCCCTGCCATTGGGCTTTTAGTACCATTGGGCTTTGGAATGGGACCTGGAGTTGCTTCTACAATGGGCAATAACTGGGAGAATTTTGGTTTTATTGGTGGTGGAGATATTGGGCTTACCTTCGCAGCTATTGGTTATTTAATTGCAATTTTTGCTGGATTGGCTCTTATCCGGCGAGGTATAAAAAATAAAGAGACTAAATTGATAAATGGACTTGATAGCATAACAAATGACGTTAGAACAGGAGTAATTAAGGAAGGCAAACCTAAAGTTGCAGGTTTTTTGACATTATCACAGGAAGCGATTGAACCGCTCGCATTTCAACT
Organism: uncultured bacterium; assembly: GCA_964441235.1. Lineage (GTDB taxonomy): Bacteria > Fidelibacterota > UBA2242 > UBA2242 > UBA2242 > BS750m-G69. The sequence continues at coordinate 19,626 of CAYTUQ010000008.1, forward strand.
TGGACTGATAGGTATAGTCTATTTAATAACCTTTTATTTAGTTCTTGGATTAACAACTTTAATGGAGAATGCTGGATTAGGAGGGTTTGTTGCAACCGTTTGGTCTTTTCATTTTGTAGTAGCATTATTGGTTGCAATTAGCATCAGGAAAGTGATGGATATTACGAAAAAGAGCTATTTAATAGATAAAGGGCTCATGAATAGGACGGCGGGGGTATGTGTTGATTATCTTGTTGTTGGGGCAATCTGCGCAATAAGTTTACCTATTATCTGGAAACTCTGGCTTCCGATATCAATAATATCTGTTCTAGCAGGGATAGGAACTTACATGATTATTCGTTTTACTTCAACGAGAGCATTTGATGATTATTATTTCGAGAGATTTATTTCTCTTTTTGGTGAAATGACAGGAACTCTAAACTCGGGTTTAGTGTTGCTTCGAGTCACTGATCCCGAATTTCGTACTTCTGTAGTTGAAGATCTTGTTTACGCTAGTGGTATAGCACTTGTTCTTGGATTCCCATTATTAATATTGCTTAATGTACCCATGAATTTTTTCAATAACAGTCTTACCGGATACTGGATCACTCTGGGATTGATAATAGCATATTTAATTGTTTTATGGGTTTTCTGGCGATTGATAGGTTTTATTAAATTTAAAAAATCGGCAGGGGCTTGAGATTAAAATTAGAACACCGATAATCCATCAGTTGCCCGTCTGCGCCGGATTTTAAACCGGATGTCAGTGATACACCGATGATGCAGTTTTTCACCAATTTATTATACAGTCATATTCATAATAACATTCAGAAAGGTAATTTGAAACCAATAGATATTTTGAAAAATACAAATAATTCAGGTGGGTTATGAGTTACCCGGATGTCATTCTGAGCCATCTGCTCAGAGCTTTTGTAATGTCAACTGAAAGTGGAATAAGGAAATAATGTATATGGGAAAGTGAATAAGAATACTATATATCTGGCAATCTTAAATCGCCAATCATCAATCGTCAATTAAAAAAGGAGATTTTATGAATCCATGGGATTTAGCGCTGAATTTTAAAGACGTAGTTTTGGATTTTACGTATTTAAGTGCCTTTTTAATACTAGGTACTGTATTACGCAGGTATGTTCCATTTTTCCAGAAATTTCTTATTCCTAACAGTATTATCGCTGGATTTTTTGGACTTATTGTGAGTCCCCAATTGCTCAATCTTATTAATCTGGACGGCGAAAGATTGGGGTTATATGTATATCATTTATTGGCTTTAACTTTTATTGCTATAGGTTTGCGTCAGGAAAAGACTTCATGGGGAAAAGGACCGTTGAGTAAAAGTTTGACCGGTCTCTCTTGTTATATTATTCAGGCAGTTATCGGATTATTGATTGCTTTTGGACTGATTTACACAATAAAGCCTGATTTGTTTCCAGCTATAGGTTTTCTCGTTCCCCTTGGCTTTGGAATGGGTCCTGGAATTGCCTATACAATGGGGCATAGTTGGGAGAAATTTGGTTTTGAAGGTGGTGGTATGGTTGGGCTTACTTTTTCAGTAATAGGTTTTTTAATTGCATACTTTGTTGGAATGGCGCTTGTGAATCGCGGAATAAAGAATGGTGAAGCTGCTTTAGTAAAAGGAACGGATGATATTACAAATGATATGAGAACGGGAATAGTAAAAGAGGAAAAACCTGAAATAGCAGGACTGCTTACATTATCTCCGGAAGCAATCGAGCCGATGGCATTTCAGATTGGACTGATTGGTTTGCTCTATATGTTAACCTATTGGGTAATTTTTGGTATAACGAGCTTAATGCAAAGGTTCGGTTTGGGTGATTTTGTTGATACTATATGGTCTTTTCACTTTGTAGTAGGACTTTTGATTGCCATTTCTGTACGTAAAGTTTTAGATATCACTAAAAAGAGTTATGTTATTGATCGTGGTCTTATGAATCGATCTGCCGGAATTTGTATGGACTATCTTATTGTAGGTGCTATTGCAGCTATCAGCATAATCATTATTGAGAAGTATTGGTTATCAATATTACTTATGTCTGTCTGTGCGGGATTTGGTACTTATGGAATTATCCGGTTTACCTCTAAACGTGCTTTTGATGACTATCATTTTGAGAGATTCATCGGTATTTTTGGTGAAATGACAGGAACACTCAGCTCTGGCTTAGTATTAGTAAGAGTTACCGATCCTGAATTTAATACTCCTGTGGCTGAAGACCTGGCTTATGGTAGTGGTATTTCACTTTTTCTTGGTTTTCCATTATTGATTCTACTTAATCTTCCAATGAGTGTTTTCAACAATAGCATTGGTGGTTACTGGATTGTGTTGGGAATAATCATTATATATTTCATTATTTTATGGATTTTCTGGAGATTAATAGGTTTTATTAAATTTAGAAAGCCTGTAGAAATTTCTAAAGTTGGAAGAGAATAGAAGTTTCGTTTGTTGAAATTACAATGATATGTTTAACTGGAGGGAAACTCATTGATTTTTCTAATTACAAAAATAATCGTTTATTTAATCTGCCCTATTATAATGTTATCATGTAAATAAAGTCAGGAGGAATCTAATGAAATTAAAGTTATTTGTGTTAATGCTTATGATAAGCTCATTATTTGCTCAAAGTGCAGTAAATCAATTACTCCCCCCTTCTTCTATCGCAGTAACTGATAATGCACTGTCCATTTTTGCAAATCCGGCAGCATTAGGTTACAGGTCAGGATTCCAATCTTTTGTGTTGCTTCCCTTTGAAGAAAATGGATTTACAAACGAACTATGTGCTTATTATATGATTGGAAGTCTTGGGTTTGGAGGTGAATGGCTAAAGAATCCTGAAGATTTTTATCAGAGGTGGCATTTGTCGTTAGGAATACCTGTATGGCGCTGGGTGAATATTGGAGGAACGTATCGCTGGTTCGGTACTGTTGAAGATAATCCGGAATATGATTTTGGAGCTATTGCTCGACCATTTCCCTGGATTTCTATTGGTTCAGTAATTCGTAATATTGGTGAAGCAAACGATTTATCTCAAACAGGGGAATTTGGAATCGGATTGAGACCTTTTGGGGAGCGGTTTACTATTGCCGGTGATATTTGTAAGGATATTCAGGATTCGGAGAAAGACCTTAGTAAAAGACTCTATATTGACTTTGAACCAATTCGAGGTATTATTCTTTCTACTCTTTATTTTCCCGATGAAAAGGATTTAAGGTTAGGTCTTAATGTTAATATGTTATCATCTGGCATTGGATTATCTTTGCTGAATAAATCAGAAGGTGGAATGGCAGGAGGTTCTGCATTTATCCATTCTACATCTCATCGCTATCCAACTGTTTTTAAGAAAAAAGGTGCACTTGTTGTGAAGATGAATATTGGTGGGACGATACAGGAAGAAGCTGTGCCGTTTTCACGTGGAAAGACTAATTCTTTAAAAGGAATTCTTGATCGATTTAAGCAAATTGAGAAAAATCCTGACATTCAGGCTGTGCTGATTGGATTTCAAGGTCTTGAAGTCGGTTTTGCTAAGATGACTGAAATACGGAATGCAATTTTGGAACTGCGTGAATGTGGTAAGAAGGTTTTCTGCTATATGGAATCCTTTGGCAATGGTGGATATTATCTGGCTACAGCTTGTGATAAAATATTTCTAAATCCTGCAGGTGATGTCTGGATTACAGGGCTTAGTTCTACTGCTATCTTTTTTAAAGATATGTTTGATAAAATTGGTGTAGAAGCAGAGTTTGAAAAAATCGGTGCTTACAAAACTGCTCCTGAACCATTTATACGGGATTCCATGTCTGAAGCGAGTCGTGAGCAGATAAATGAGCTTCTTGACGATTTCTTCTCTGTGTATGTGGAAGGTGTTAGTGAAGCAAGAAATAAGAAAATTGATGAATTCAAGGATTTGATTAATAATGGTCCTTATACTTCTAAGCAGGCACTTGAGAAAGGTCTTGTTGATGAATTGGTCTATGAGGATAAAATAAAAGATAAATTAAAAGATATTCTTGGCAAGAAGCCGATTATAAAGGAATTTAAAAAGGAGTATAAACGCAAACCGTACGAGACGGCATGGAAATATTCCACTCAGCCGACCTCAAAAATAGCTCTGATTTATGCATCCGGTGGAATTAGCTCTGGGAAAAATCAGAGAAGTTTTGGCAATCAGACTATGGGTTCTGAAACGATAACCAAGGCTATTAAAAAAGCAAGGGAAGATAAGTCAGTAAAAGCTATAGTTTTTCGAATTGATTCTCCAGGGGGATCAGCGCTGGCATCCGATGTTATCTGGAGGGAGGTTTATCTTACTACTAAGGGAAAAGATAAAAAACCTTTTATCGTTTCAATGTCTGATATTGCCGCTTCGGGAGGATATTATATAGCCTGTGCTGCGGATACTATAGTGGCAAATCCTTTGACTATTACGGGTTCAATTGGGGTTTTTGGTGGTAAATTCAATTTTGCAGGTTTATTTGACAAAATCGGTGTAAGTACAGAAACTATAAAAAGAGGTGATAATGCTGATCTTTTATCTCCTTTTAAGGCTGGTTCCGAAGAAGGGAGGAAAAAGATGCGTGATTATATCGGCTGGATATATGATGATTTCACGAAGCATGTTGCAGATGGAAGAGGTATGACGCAAGATGAGGTAAAGAAAGTGGGAGAGGGACGAGTATGGTCTGGAATTAGAGCGAAAAAGATTGGTCTTGTAGATGAGCTTGGAGGTTTAGCAAAGGCTCTTGAAATTGCGAAGGAAGCAGCTGGCATTGAAAAGGATAAAGAGGTTGTGCTGAAGATATTACCAAAATGGTGGAGTAGTTTTATTGAAATTGGATTCAGTATTTTTTATTCAAAAGAATTGACATTTGAAAAATTGTTGCCTTCAGAATATAACCAGGCGAAAATGTATTTTAATACATGGCTTATGAATAGGAACGAGAATGCGCATATGATTATGCCGTATTGGATTATTGTTGATTAGATATGTCGTCCCTTTCCCATCTCGTAGAGTTCCCTATGGGAAAGGGATGCCTCTGGCACGGGACTTATAGCAAAAATGAATTCTAAAGGTACGAACTCCGTAGGAGTGTGATGTTTGTAGTAGTAGATAAGGGGACCATTGTTCAACCCCAACGGGGTGACATGTATAAACACTATAGGATATTAGTAATAGTTTTTAATAGAGGAGGAAGTGAAAATGCCAAAAGTTGCTGTTGTTTTATCAGGGTGTGGTGTCTATGACGGATCAGAAATTCATGAAGCGGTGATTACACTTTTAGCACTAGATAAAGCCGGAGCTGAAGTCCAATGTTTTGCTCCTGATATTAATCAAATGCATGTTGTTAATTATCTTAAAGGAGAAGTTGAGGAGGGTGAATCCCGCAATGTTCTTGTAGAATCTGCTCGAATTGCAAGGGGTCAAATTAAAGATGTTAGATCTGTGAATGTCAGTGAATTTGATGCAATTATTTTCCCGGGTGGATTAGGGGCTGCGAAAAATCTTTGTAATTTTGTGGTAAAGAAATCAGATTGTTCCGTTATTCCGGAAGTTGAGAAATTAATTTTAGACGGATTTGATGCAAGTATTCCAATGGGATTCATTTGTATAGCTCCGGTTATAGTCTCAAAAGTTTTGGGATCGAAAAATATAGATCTTGATGTTACTATTGGTACAGACCCTGAAACGTCAAAAGAGATAAAAAAAATGGGTGCAAAACATATCAATTGCGCCGTTAACGATTGTGTTATTGATAGAAAGAATAAGATTGTAACTACACCCGCTTATATGCTGGCAAAAAGTATTTCTGAAGTTGCAGAAGGAATTGAGAAGATGGTACATGGAGTGCTGGAATTGGTAAATCTTTAAATAAATAGAGGGGACGTTATGAGATTTGTTCTAAATGAGAAAATATTTTTACCAATTTTGCTTTTATTAATATTATGTTCTTGTGAGCCGCTTGTAAACAAGTTCGATGATATTGAAGATGCAGTATTATATAAATCCAACAATATTGTTGATTCACAATATAGTGCTGATACATTACTAATCATGACATGGAACATAAGATTTGGAGCAGGCAGAATTCACTGGTTTGGGGATTGCTGTGGTGACAGAGTTATTATGACTGAACAGGAGGTTACTACACACCTTGAAGAATTAGCTGAATATATTTGTCAGGTAAAGCCTGATATCCTACTGTTGCAGGAAATTGATATTGAATCTAAACGTTCTGCATACATAGATCAGATTCAGTGGCTATTGGATCATACATATTTTAATTATGGTGTTTACGCTTCTATGTGGCAGTCACAATTTATTCCAAGTGATGGTCTTGGCAGGATAGATATGGGTGGTGCTATTCTATCCCGGTGGAAGATTTCTGATGCAGAGCGTATTGCCTTGCCATTAAGAGGAGATCAGGACGCTCTAACCCAGTACTTTTATTTAAGACGTTGTATAATAAAAGCTAAAATTGAGCTTCCTAATCGTGCTGATTTCTATGTATTAGATATACATGCATCAGCATTTTCCACTGATGACACAAAGAAAAATCAATTTGATTGTCTCAAAGGAGAGATGGATAAAATAAAGGATATACAGGGTGCTATATTTGTAGCAGGAGGGGATTTAAATGAAATTCCTCCTGGTTCTGATTCAACTAACTATTGTGATGAAGATCGATGTCCGGAAGATGAGCCTAATTCATGCCGTGACGGCAGTGACTTCACCAATGAACAGGAATGGCTTAATGACCTTTACGACTCATATAAATCGGCTGTTCCATTGGACAATTACCATGCGGATAATTCCCATTATTTTACACATGGTGTAGTGAATACTGATGTAGTGAATAATGATAGTCCATGGAATCGTAAGTTGGATTATTTGTTTACTAACGGCGATTGGGTGGCTGATTCCGATTCGACACATCAAAGTACTTACAAGTTATCGGATCACGCACCTGTGTCAGCAAAAATAGTGGTGAAGTAATGAAAGCAATGAAAAAGATTTATGTTATATTTTTCACTTTATTTTTCATAGCGTGTGCTTTTCCTATGAATGCTCAGTGGTCGAGTGGTACTGCTTATACTTTACCAAAAGGTCGTATGGAAGTTGGCCTTTTTCAACAGATAAGATACGGACAGACTGAAACGCGGGAATGGTCAACACATCCTATCCTTGACCTACTAATTCCAAATCTTACAGTCAAGAAAGCATGGAATACTTTTGCGGATTGGAATTTTACGACTCGCCATAATATGACGTATCCGACACCATTACTGAGGATTATTTCGAGAAAAGGAACTGATGGGATCATTTCACCGGAATTTGATATTCCCCAGATGATTTCATTGAGAAATGAGGTTTTGCTGACACGAAAATTCAAGCCATCATTTTTAATAACTGGAAAAGCTGGACTAACACTGGCTGTAACTTCTGATGAACTGGATGAGCGAACTACAATTGACCTTCCTATTATTTTTCCTCGCCTCGGAGTGTACTACGATGGATATGCTGTGAATTTCGGATTGGATGTAGGCGGGGATTTGAACCCGAGATTTTCATATTTGACTGATGTTGATATCTTTTTGCTACCCGGAGCTGATGAATATTTTGCTTTTGAGCACAAAAGCCTGATAATCTGGAATAAGAGCAAAAAGTTGCAAATAATGTTTGGCTATAAACTTGTGTATGGAGAATATCCCTTTGGTACTCAGTGGCATCTATTGCCTCTTTTTGACATTCAGTGGGCGAGAGAATTCAAAAAGAAAAAGTAAAATCTACATTCATTTGTTTTTAATCGAATTCCTTAGAATAAATCCTTAGTCGCGAAAGAGTTTATCCGGATTAATATTTGATAAAAATGTTTAATGAGATATACTGGAAGTATAATTGAATTAAAAATTTCCTCATAGAGTACTTTTAAACTGAATACATTTATTTTAACATTAATACGTCAAATTTTTTGCCTCTGAATTTTTAATCAACTTTATTTCAGCAAACTAAAATTTGTATGAACCTCGGTGATAATTAGCGTAATTCGTGTCTATTCATTATTTAAAACGCTAATAATTTGTTTTATCTATGAGAAAATATTTTACATTATCACCTTAGTAAATTGTACATGCTTTTTAAAATATACATTTCTTATATGAAAGTGCCTAAAGTTTAAAGTGAACTAAATTGCCTAAAGTTAAGGATTCCAATTAATTATATATATTTTGAAAATATCAACTTTTGTCGATCACGAAGGATTCCTATGGAAAGACATCTCTTTCCCATAGGGATCTCTTGAGATGAGATATGCTTCGTTGTCCCGATGCTTCGTGATGAGAGTTATTTGATAGTTATGGAAAACTTTTGAAATTTGAAAAGCAATAAAATGTTAGAAAAGGGAAATATTAATGGAAGATCCTGAGATAGAAGGTATTCAAGAAAAAGATAAAGAGTTAATTGAAAAGACTCGCTCTAAATTTAAAGAAGTTGAAGATTTAATTGAAGGAATGAAATCAAGATTTCCTGAGAAAATTAAGAAGTAGAAGGAGATTGAGTTGAAAATAATTGTACCTATTAAGCAAGTACCTGAAACCAGTAATGTTTCGATGGACCCGGAAACGGGCACTATGATTAGGGATGGGGTTGAATCTATCATCAATCCACTTGATTTATATGCGATTGAGGAGGCTATTAGACTTAAAGAGAAACACGGTGGCGGGATTCTCGTCATTTCTATGGGACCGGCGAAGGCTGAGATGGCTATTAGAGAGGCTATATCTATGGGTTGTGATGATGGAATTCTTCTTTCTAATAAAGAGTTTGCCGGTTCGGATACTTTAGCGACTTCATACGCTTTATCTCAGGCAATTAAAAAGTTCAATCCGTATGACCTGATTATTTGTGGTGAAAGGGCAACGGATGGAGATACAGGTCAGGTTGGTCCGGGAATCGCTGCCTGGCTGGATATTCCTTTTTCCACCTATATAAGTAATATTAAAGAACTGAATGAAAATAGTATGATTGTTCAACGGATGGTTGAAACGGGATATGAAATACTGGAAATTGAAACACCGTGCCTATTAACAGTTATTAAAGAGATTAATTATCCAAGATTGCCATCTATGAGAGGGAAGTTGCTGGCAAAAAAGAAGGAAATAAAGACGTGGGGTCCTGATGATATAGGAGCAAAAAAGGACTATCTCGGTCTGGAAGGTTCTCCCACACGGGTTGTGAAAATTTCTAAACCTAAAGTAAGCCGGGGTGGCGAAATATTAATGCCTAAAGATGAGACAGAATTGGATAAAGCTGTTGATGGTTTGATTGAGTTTTTACAGAAAAAAAGGATTATTTAAGGGGAATAAAATATGTTTTATAAAGATGTTTGGATTTTGGGTGAACAGGAAGATGGGAAAATCAAGGTAGTTTCCTATGAGTTATTAAAGCGGGGACGATTTTTAGCAGATAAAAGAAATGTTAAACTTGTAGCTGTTATTCTGGGAAAAAGTATAGATAAAGATAATCTTCAGGAGCTTATTTATAGAGGGGCAGACAAAGTTATTGTAATAGAAGACCCGTTGCTTGAATATTTTCTACCCGAGCCTTATGCTAATACTGTTGCTTCACTTATTCAAAAATACAATCCTGAGATAATGATTGCCAGTGCTACTACTACTGGAAGAACAGTTATGCCGGCAATAGCTATCAAGTGTAAAACAGGGCTTACAGCTGACTGTACCGATTTAGATATTGAAGATGAAACTGGGAATCTTATTCAGACGAGACCTGCTATTGGTGGGAATATTCTTGCTACTATAAAAACTCCGAAGTATAGACCTCAGATGGCAACAGTACGGCCTCATTCAAATAAACCTCTGGAGTCGGATAATAGTCGAACCGGTGATATTGTTTATGAGGAAGTTGATAAATCTATTTTGAAAAGCAGGGTAAGGAAGTTAGAGTTTAAAGTTAACCAGGAGGAGGATGCTAACATCCAGGATGCTGATGTTGTAATTTCCGGTGGCAAAGGTTTGAAGAAGGAAGAGAATTTCCAGATGATACATAATATTGCATCACTGTTAAATGGTGCTGTGGGTGCTTCAAGAGAGGCAGTTGATCTCAAATGGGCAACTTATCCTCATCAGGTTGGGTTGAGCGGGAAAACGGTTAGTCCGAAATTATATGTGGCGGTTGGTATTTCAGGCTCGGTTCAGCATCTTGCGGGTATTAAAACGTCGGAGAATATTGTAGCAATTAACAACGATCCTGAAGCACAAATTTTTCAGGTTGCGGATTACGGAATCGTTGCAGATTTATTTGAAGTATTACCAGTTTTAGCAAAAAAATTGGGAGTTTTGAAACAATAGAGAAGCAAATAAGGGGTTTTAAAGTGTCTGATTATACTTATAGTAAAATAACACCAAAAATAGTTAATGAGCTTAAAGAGATAGTTGGTCCAAAATATGTGATTTATGGTGATTCCGAGAAATTAGAGCCATATTCGCATGATGAGATAGTAGAGAAGAGTTATGCGAGAATGCCTGAGGTTGTTATCAAGCCTCGAACTGCTGAAGAAATTTCTCAAGTAATGAAGCTCGCAAATCGTGAGAGGATACCTGTAACACCACGAGGTGCCGGGACTGGATTATCAGGTGGTGCTGTTCCTCTTTATGGTGGAATTTTATTATCAGTTGAGCGGATGAATGAGATACTTGAGATTGACAGAGAGAATTTAATGGTAGTTGTAGAACCGGGAGTTGTAACGAATGAGATTAATGAGAAGATAAAGGAATACGGGTTATTTTTTGCCGGTTATCCGATGAGTGTTGAGAGTTGTTTTATAGGAGGAAATGTAGCAGAGAATGCAGGTGGAGGAAGAGCAGTTAAATACGGAGTGACGGGACGATATATATTAGGTTTGGAAGTAGTAACACCTGAGGGTGATATTATTAATTTAGGAGGCAAGAGGGTAAAAGACGTTGTAGGTTATGATTTTATAAAGCTTATGGTTGGTTCTGAGGGTACACTTGGGATATTTACAAAAATTATAATAAAGTTGTTGCCTTTGCCGACTGAGAAGATAGATTTGCTTGTTCTTTTTAAAGATGTGGAGACAGCAGTACAGATGGTTCCAAAAATAATTAGGAACAGCAAAATAATTCCAACCTCTGTAGAATTTATGGATAGGTTTTCTATGCAGACTGCATATAAATATCTGAATGAACCCTATCCGCATGAAGAAGCAGGTGCAATGCTTTTAATTGAAATTGACGGGAATAATAAGACTCAGTTGGAAGAGGAATATGAGACTATCGGAGAACTCTGTCTTGAAAATGATGCAATAGATGTTCTTGTTGCTGATAATTACACAACTCAAGAGAGAGTATGGAAAGTCAGGAAAAATATCCCTGAAGCACTCACTGCTTATTCTTCAGCTAAAAGTTCTGAGGATATAGTTGTTCCCTTATCAAATATTCCTAAAATCTTGCCGGAGTTAAAAATAATTGCTGATAAATATAATGTTCTTATTCCATGTTTTGGTCATGCAGGTGATGGAAACATCCATTCAACGATTGTCAAGAAACCTGAGATGGAAGTCGAAGAATGGAAAGTGACTTTGGAGGAGGTTCGATCAGAAGTTTATAAAAGAGTAGTAGAGCTTGGCGGCACAATCAGTGGTGAGCATGGTATCGGTCACAAGAGAAAGAAGTATCTTGATATGGTTTTAGAACATGAGATTGTAGAGCTGATGAAAAGAGTAAAACTTGCTTTTGATCCAAACAATATATTGAATCCGGGCAAGATTTTTGATTTGTAAAAAGAGAATATTGAACCATAATCAAGAGTAATTTACGTAAATCAAATCCCAAAGGGATCTCCATGAGACACTCCTGTCCCTAGACGGGTCTCCGTTTGACTATTAATTTGCTCATTGTCATCATTTGTCGTAGACATCTCCACGAGAGATTCCCTTTTTGTCGATCTCTGTCTCGTTCCAAAGGAATTCTCCGAAGGAGTCCTTCAGACCTTTGGAAAAGAGACTCCTTTTGGGGCAGTGAATAATACAGCATAGAGACTTGACTTTAAACTGCTCTATTAAGCTTTTGGAAGTGCTGTTATACAAAATACCATTACAAATAATGCAACTGTTTCAATCACACCGATAACCATAATATAATTGCCGAACCCTTTACCTGTTTCAGCGAGAGCATCAGATGCTTTTGCACCGGCTTTTCCCTGCATAAATGCAGAAAGACCTATCGCAAAACCGGCAATTAATCCAATAATCACCTGGTATGAATATGATTCAGGAGGCATACTTGCACTCTGTATAGCATTTCTTAATATCATACCATAAATTGTTTGAGACAGTGGAGCACCAACAAATGCTACAAGTATAAACGGTGCTGCCTTATTTTGAGCAAATGCTTTTTTCCATGCACCGATAGCTGCCATTCCTGCTACACCAGTACCTAAAGCTGAACCAATTGCTGATAAAATCAGCGAAAAATTCATGTCACCTAAACCTTCAATCATATCTCTTCTCCTTTGTATAATGTGTTAATAGATTTTTGAAAATTTAATGAGTTAAAAACTTCGCAAAACATAATTAAATACTTATAAGATTGGTGATTATCTTAATCAAAATATCTTTTTCCTTCGGGTTGCTTTCAGCAATCAACAAAGCCAGAGCAATTAGGGCGTTGTCGTTTATTTTCATTTCTCCGTTTTCTCGGTAAAGATAATCGTTCTTGTCTAAAAAATATACAAATAGAAATGAGCCAATACGTTTATTGCCGTCGACAAAAGGATGGTCTTTAATTGTAAAATAAAGCAAATGTGATACCTTGTCTTCTATTGTTGGATATAATTCACTTCGGTTAAATGTTTGATACAATCCTTTGATAATTCCCTCAAATCTTCCATCTGTTTCTTGGCCAAAAAGATTCCTTGCTTCTTTTTTTGCAATTAATTCTTTTTTAATTTCACTAATAATACGCTTACACATTTCATATTTTAAAACAAATTTTGCTTTCCTGCCTTTTATCTCTTTTAATTTTCTTTTGTCATATTTTTCCAATAAAGTCAAGGTTTTAGCATAAGTTGAAAGTAAATTTAGAATCTCGCCTGCTTGTCCGGACAATAGTTCCTTTTGCGACTTCTCTTGCAAAAAAGAAATTGCGGTTTGCAATTCTTTAAGATTTTCTTTCGCCTCCAAAAGCCGTTTCTCATTGATGGTATACCCTTTAACTAAATGTTCTTTTAAGGTTTCTGTTGCCCAGATGCGAAATTGTGTCGCTCGTTTAGAATTTACCCGATAGCCAACTGAAATAATCGTATCAAGATTATAAAGATTCATTTTTCTGATTTTTCCATCAGCGGCAACCTGTTCCAAATTGGAACAGGTTGATTTTTTATTTAATTCACCGGTTTTGTAGATATTATTTATATGTTTGACTATTGCCGGACGATTAACACCAAAAAGTTTCGCAATTAAATGAGCATCCAGCCAAACCGTTTCTTCTTCTAATTTAACTTGAATTTCCGGTCCTGTTGGTGCTCTGTAAATAACAATTTTACCTTTGTTTATATTGTTTTCTATACTTTTATTTTTCATAGAAATTTTGGTTTAATCTTTTATCTTCCTTACTCACCCCATACTCCTCATTATCAATCTCGCTATAATTTACATAGAGATGATTTTTATCCAGACACTTAAGTAAAAATCTCTTTTGGTCATCAATAGATAAATCAGAAAAATCTTTCTTGCCCGCCGTAGCTTTAGCAAAGGCGGGAGCATTTTCGTCAACTGTCTTTATATCTACCTTATAACTCAAAAACGCTTTTTCCCATGCACCGATAGCTGCCATTCCTGCTACACCAGTACCTAAAGCTGAACCAATTGCTGATAAAATCAGCGGAAAATTCATGTTACCTAAACCTTCAATAAAATCTCTTCTCCTTTGTATAATGTGTTAAAATTTCGCCTGACGTTCCGCGAGTACCCGAAGTTGGCGTCCAACAGGAGACAATTTGGGTGGAGGTGCAAAGCACTGAAACCGGGTACTCGTTGTCATACGTAGTGGTGCTATATTTGTTCAATATCAATAAATATATCATGAATATATTTCTTAAGTTTATGATGTGATAATCCTAAATAAAGCTCCATTGTTTTAATCGCACCTTTCCATTCTTCAATTGTCTCAGGCCCGTTTACTGATTTATCTTTTATGAAATAAATAAAAATCAAGTGAGCATCAATTTTGTTTTTCTCAATTAGAAAATAAAGATGAGCTACCCTGTTAGCATATTGATAAAATGTTTTTGACCAATCTATTTCATTTCTAATATTCAAATACTCTTTTACTTCATCAAAACTTTTATTAATCAATTTAAGACTTTGATTAGTTGCTTTACTACTAGGTGAAATCATTTCTGGTATATTAGCCTTTGCTTCGATTAGAAAAACCGTTTCATTACTTTTTCCGAGAGCGTCCCACTGTGGACCACGGACTGGCCAAAATTGATTGAGAGGAAAAGTTATTTTATCATCTATTTCCAATCTTTTAAGAAAATCATTATCTCTATATTCTGCGAAATCATCTGATTCTAAAGGAGATTTCCATTCAATATGAGTTGTATTACCTAATCTATCAGAGATTTCTCTTTGTATAAGATTTGGATTATTGTTAATAAGAAGTTGTAAGTTCTTTAGACTTCCGTGCGAATTTGGATTTTGAATTACTCTAGCCATTTTTTACTCTCTTATGCGCCATTACACATAACGGCTGTATAAACGAACCTTTCCCAAAGGGATCCTTTCGGATAATTCGTTTATTTTTAGTATACTTGAATGTTCCAATTCCCGAATAGCCTCTCTTCACGTTTTCCCGCCTCAAAGAGGTCCCTTCGGGAAAGGGATTCCTATGGAACATTCTTCACGTTTCACTCTTTGAACGGCTTATATTCTTTTCCGGACCATTCCATACCGAGATGGCTGGAAAATTCGAGCATATTTAAGCGAATACCGTGCACGATAATTGACATAGCACATAATAAAATGTTTAATCCATGTCCTAAAAACAGAATAAATGCAGCAATTAAACCGCTGAAAACATTGTTGATACCACCTCCAATTGCCATATTGTTAAAGCTATACGCTACTACAACAGTCGCATACCCTACTGCGAATAAACGCAAATAGGATACAACATCTGAAAATCCGCTAATCACATCTAAAGGCAAACTGCCAAGACTCGAAGCAGCTCCTTTTAAAATATTTTTTTGTGGATTTGTAAAAAGCATTGCAAGTGTAATCCCTGCTATCATTAGCCATTTTGCAATTGCCGGAAATTCATGTCTCAGAACTAGTAAACCGGCAAGAAAGTACAATCCCCAAACAATAGCTACCCATCCAATTTGAGATAATGCTTTCAGCGAATTTCTATTCTTCCATGCAGCTGATAAATGTGCAACTGTAAGATGTGTCGCACCAATCAAAAAGCATAGATTCATCATGATGTTTTGATTATCATTGAATCCGTGTTTTGATAAGTTAAAACTTGATATACCTGGAATGACGAGATGTTTAAATAAAGGCAATTGAGCAATAGCCTCACTTCCGAACCATGTACCACTAAGTATTCCCCATAATACCGTTGCTCCACTTAAAACGTACATCAAAATAAAGGGCTCACTCGGAGCAGATGAGAATTTTTTACGTGCTAAAATTGTTAATAAAATAAACAAAGTGCCGTATCCCGCATCGCCAATTAACATTCCAAAAAACAGACTAAAAAATATGAGAAACCATATACTGACATCATATTCCTGATAGCCCGGTACTGTTCCCATGAATTTAAAAATAGGGTCTATTATTCTTATCCATCCTGGATTTTTTATTAAAGTTGGAACTTCACTTGGGTTATCCGGTTCTTCAAAGACATAGCCCCAACTTTCTTTATCAGCTTCTTTTTTAATAATGTCAGTAGATTCTTCGGGACAAAAACCCTGTAAATAGCTGATTGGCTCAACATTTCCCATGCCGTATTTTACATTAGCAAATTCATGTCTTTTCTTTATCTTTTCTTGATATGCTAAAATATCGTTCCGGAATTTTGATAAGTCGCCGATTTTTTTATTTATCTGTGACAGTTCTTTTTCAGTTGAAGCGATTTTATCTTTCACCGATTCAAAATCATCTAACGGTATTATCTCTTCTTTTAGATCAAGAGTTGAATTTTCTTCTGTTGAAACTAATGCTATATAAATTTTGTATTTATCTTTATTTACTACATATATCAACTTGTCTTCAGGTAGTCTTTTCAGATAGCTTTTATCGCTTACATACAATCGTAGGTAAATGCCGGTGTTTTTTAATTCCTCAATCTCAGACATAGAAACATTACCCCATATCTGAAACCAATTAAGTTTTTCCTTTTCTTCTTCCAACACATTGTTTAGTTGATCTTTTTTAGTCGCTAGTGAGATAATATTTCCTACTAATGACTCTATTTTATTAAAATCAATAGAGCGGTCGGATTTCTCTATGTTTTCTAAACCAATTATTGACAGACTTTTTTCAATATTATTAAGCTCGGTCTCAATAGAAGTAATATCTTCGGAAACTGGCGGATTAATATTATGAATATGTACCAGACCAAGTTTTTTTAATTTGTTAAGAGCATCATCTTTATGATATGCACTTACAAAAAGTGTCAATTTTTGCATCTTGACAATCATGCAACAGCCAGTTCCTTTTTTTTCTGAATTTTATTTTTTGCGATTTTACCTCTCACGACTTCTGCAGTTCGTAAATCACCTAAATAAATCTGGATTACTCGAATATTTTCTTTTGATTCAGGTATTTTTACTTTTTCGAATAAATTTATTCGCTGAACGGTGATTCTCAGTTCTTCTCTTAAAATCTCCATCTGTTTTTCAAGGATTTTTATGTTTTCTTTGAGAATTATTTGATTTTTTGAGACTTCAAGGGCTTTATCCACCCAAAGTGGCATTAGAAAAAGATCATAAGAGTTTTCTTCAAATAATACATCTTCAAAAATAGGAATGTTAATTCCCGCTATATTTCCGGTTGCTGTTTTTATTTCTTTGACACTTAATAAGCTGAATAAATCTATATCTTCGGCAAATACATCTACCCATTCCGTAATCTCTTTTTCTGCATGTTTTATTTCTTCATTAATAGTTTCGACTTTTCTCCTGATACCTCTTATTTCGTTGATTATTTGTTGTTTTTTTAGCTCAAGAGTAGGTAGATAACGGTTTAAACGTTTTAAAATCTCTTTTTGCTTTTTAAGTTCGTTTTTTGTTAGCCGGATTTTGGGCATTAAGAAATTCCCTTTTGCCAGAATTTGTTAATTAGTTCGGATTTCATGCCTGTTTCTTCGGGATTGAAGCAGTCTGCAAGAATTTTCCAGCCGAGATCGAGAGCATTTTCTAGGGAAATATTGACTGACAGGTCCATCATTTCCGATTCAAAGAGTTTTCCGTATTTCAATAATTTTTTATCCCATACGTTCATTCTAAAGCCCATGGCTCTCTTTTCCTCAGTTTCGATGTACTGCGCATATAGCTGGATCATCCCATCCATAATTGCTCTGTGGTCTTCCCGTGTTTTATCGTTTACTTGCTGCTTTAGTCGGCTCAGTGAGCCAAAGGGTTCAATACGTCCATTTCTTAGATAGAATTGACCTTCTGTTATATAACCGGTATTATCAGGAACCGGATGTGTAACATCATCACCGGGCATTGTAGTTACTGCTAAAATCGTAACTGATCCGGCACCTTCAAAGTCAATGGCTTTTTCATATCTTGCAGCCAATTGGCTGTATAAATCGCCGGGATATCCTCTATTTGACGGAACCTGTTCCATCGTAATTGCAATCTCTTTTAAGGCATCGGCGAAGTTTGTCATGTCAGTAAGAAGAACGAGTACGTTTTTTCCGTTAAGAGCGAACTTTTCAGCAACGGCTAAACCCAAATCAGGTACCATCAAGCCTTCTACAATTGGATCAGAAGCGGTGTGTACAAAAAATATTGATCTACTTAGAGCGCCACCTTCTTCCAGTGTGTTTTTGAAAAACATATACTGATCGTATTTAAGTCCAATTCCTCCTAAAATAATCATGTCTACTTCTGCCTGAAGAGCAATACGTGCAAGAAGTTCATTATACGGTTCTCCGGAAACAGAAAAAATCGGCAACTTTTGTGATACAACCAACGAATTAAAAACATCAATCATTGGAATATTAGTCCGAATCATTTTTTTAGGAATAATCCTTTTTGCCGGATTTACTGTAGGACCTGCCACCTGGATTAAGTTGTCTGTTAAAAGAGGACCTTTATCCCTTGGTATGCCGCTCCCGTTGAAAATTCTACCGAGCATATTATCTGAAAAAGTAACTCGCATTGGATTTCCTAGAAATCGAACCTCATCATTCGTTGAGATACCCTGACTGCCAGCAAAAACCTGTAGCGAAACAATATCATTTTCTAACTTAATTACCTGGGCAAGAGATTTACCTCTTTGGGTTGTAATTTCCGCAAGTTCTTCATAAGCGATGTCAGTTGCTTTAACCGTAATAACATTACCAGTTACGCTTAAAATTTTATTATAAACTTTTCTCATCTTCTGAATATTCCTCAATCAATTGTGTTATTAATTTTTCCTGGACTTTGAATTTCTCAGTTTTCATATCAATATAGTTCCAGTCAATAAATAGCTGCCTGAGTTTATTAAAAAAGTGCCTTGCCTCTTGTTTATCTTTAAATGTGAATTTTGTTGTTAGTATTTCATGGACTTTTTTGAAAACGTATGCCTGCCTTTCCGGCGATGTGGCACCATCAACTTTATCAAAAGAATTCTGTTGTAAATAAACGCTATCGCAAAATTCTGATTTGAGATATATTTCAAAGTCATCAATTGACGTTCCCTCCTCTCCGACAACTAACATCATCTGGTGAACTTCGTTTCCCATAAACAGAATACTTTTAGATTCATCAATTAAATTGTTAGGAATAAAGCTATTATATTTAGACCAGCTTTCAAGAGGGTGAATTGCCGGATAACGTCGAGCATTTGACCTGTCTCTTGAAAGTCCGTGAAAAGCGCCAACGACTTTCAATGTTGACTGTGTAACAGGCTCTTCAAAGTTGCCGCCTGCCGGGCTAACAGTACCGCCAATTGTCAAACTTCCAATTTTCCCGTTATTTAATTCGACAAGCCCTGCACGTTCATAAAACTGTGCTATTCTTGATTCAAGATAAGCTGGAAAAGCTTCTTCACCTGGTATTTCTTCAAGTCTTCCGGATAACTCGCGCATAGCTTGTGCCCATCGAGAAGTTGAGTCAGCCAGTAAGAGAACATTTAATCCCATCTGTCTGTAATATTCGCCCAAAGTTGCAGCAGTATAAACTGATGCATCCCTTGCTGCAACAGGCATCGAACTTGTATTACAGATAATAATTGTCCGATCCATGAGATATTTTCCGGTTCGTGGGTCAATTAATTCGGGGAACGTTCTTAGTGTTTCAACAACTTCTCCTGCACGTTCACCACAAGCAGCAATGATGACGATGTCAGCTTCAGCATATTTACTGGTTACCTGTTGAAGAACGGTTTTTCCGGCTCCAAAAGGTCCGGGTATACAGTACGTTCCACCTTTTGCAACAGGGAAAAAGGTATCTATAATGCGGGTTTGTGTTATTAATGGTTCGTGTGGAATCATTTTTTCTCTATATGATGTAATGGGAATCTTGACAGGCCATTCAAAATACATTTTCAATTCTTTTTCGGAACCACGCTCGTCCTTTATTTTAGCAATTGTTTCTTCCACCGTATAATCGCCTTTTGGGACAATGGATTTTATAACATATTCACCTTTGTAATTGAATGGTACAAAAATGTAATGTTTGAAAATTCCTTCGGTAACATAGCCTAATGAGCTTCCGCCGGTAATAGTATCTCCAACTTTTGCAATTGGCACAAACCCCCATTTTTTTGTAAAATCCAGTGCGTTCATGCTAATTCCGCGCTTCAGAAAAAAACCATATTTTTGTGCTAATTCATTCAGTGGATTCTGTAATCCATCATAAACCATTCCTAAAATTCCAGGTCCCAGCTGTACTGAAAGCATCTCTCCGGTAAATTCAACTGAATCTCCAATTTTTAAACCTTTTGTATTTTCGAAAACTTGCATGAATGCATTATTGCCTTGAATTTTGATAACCTCGGATTTCAGTTTTTCATTGCCGGTTATTGCATATCCCACTTCATTTTGAGTGATATTACCTTCAAGGGCAACTGTGATCATATTGCCATTAATTCCAATTATTTCGCCATTTTTTTTATTCATATGCCTATTTCTGTAAATTGTTTAAATTTTTCAAGACCTTTTTCTTTGTCAAAACTTTTTATTCTTCTGAGTAATTGAAGTTTCAAATAATATAAGATAATGTAATCCAGATCGAAATGATGGTCGCTTTCTTTTTCCTCAATAAAATTCCATCTTAACAGCATGAGATTTTTCTCTACTTGAAGCGGATTTCCATCTTTGATAGTAGATACAGGAAAGCTGATAGTTTTGTATTCTTGATTTATTTTTTTTGCTTTTCTCCACTCCATTAAGTCAATACGAAGAAGTTTTTCGGACCTTTTGTAATCCTTCAATACTATGGGGTCGTCTTTACAAATAGTGGTATCATTTATATCGACTTTTGTTAAAATAGCAAGGTCACGCCGGCTTAGCCACTTTTCACCTTCTTCAAGGAAATACTCTATTTTCAGGAGTGGCTCTTTGTCGAAAAAAAGCAATGGAAGCTGAGCAACGAAGTAGTAATACTTATCCATTTTCTCTATCTAGAATTTCTTTGATAGATGGATTTAAGAATTCCCGTAGGAATTCTGATATATTCTGATCTGTAAAATCATAATAAACATTGTTACCTTTAGAACCGACACGGAATCCTTTTGAAATCCCACGATCAATTTTAAAAGTAACAGAATTTTTCAGGCTTTCTCTGGTTTTTGACAAAAGTAGATCTTTCAGTTTGTCTATATCTTTTTCACCAACTAAAAACTCTAATTTTGAATCATCTTTCCAGTTCTCTATCATTTTTGTGATCAAGTCTCTCAGGAATTCAGGCGATAAGGTTTTTGCTACTTCTCTTTTAAAAACTCTATCAAAAAGTTTTATGATCTTTTCTTTAGTAACAAGGACAGTATCACGCTCTGCCTGTCTTAAAGCTGATTCTGCATTGGCTTTAATTTTATCAGCATTTTTATTAGCTTCTTCAATAATATCATCTGCGTCTTTCCGGGATTTTACTAATATTGAAGATGCACCAAGTTTTGCATTTTCTAATATTTCTTCCGATGACTTTTTTGCTTCTTCGACACCTTCAGTTTTTATTTTCTCTATTAAGTTTTCAAGTTTTATATCCATTAATTAGTCCCCTTTATCATTGTTATAAGGTAAGATTATTGGTAAAGTGTATGCGACCTTCTAATAGGAAATTATTCAAATTTGTTAATTTCATTTTTATAATTTGTTATAAGTCAATTTAAAAATATCAAAACTAAACCTGGCGAATGTACCTTTTTTCTTGTGTAAAATCAAGCCTGATGAGAAGAATAGTCAAGAAAATTTTTTATTTTAATAAGGTATTTTGCATTATTTTATCTCTAATTATTCTAAAAATATTGTAAATTTGAATAATTGAAAATGTATTCTATGGAGTTTGTTGAAAAATGAGAGAAAGGCGAGACGCAAGAGAAGCTACCTTACAGGCAATGTATGCTCAGGAACTTTCAGGGGATACGATGCAAGTAGTTGAGTCTGATGTTATTAACAAATCAGAGATTTCAAGTGAATTAAAGAAATTTGCTATAGAACTTTTTGAATTGTCAACTATACATAAAGAAGAATTAGATAAATATATTAAGGAAAAATCAAAAAATTGGGATTTTGAACGCATTGCAATTATAGATCGACTTATAATTAGAATGGCGATATGTGAATTTCTATATTTTGATGATATTCCTCCTAAAGTATCTATTTCAGAGGCTATTGAAATAGCAAAGAAATTTTCTACAGACGATAGTAGCGCTTTCGTAAATGGGATTTTAGATGCTATTCTACATATGATTTCAGAAAAAATTTCCAGTAGTAATTAATTTTCTCAAGTTATGCAAAAAAACTACTTTTTTACAATTGATTATCCCGGTACGCGGGATCAAAAGGCATTAACCACTTCTTTTCCTCCGGCAGCTGCCAGAAGGGGAGAGGGGAGTAAATTAAAAAGAACAGCTAATGACTGAAGTTTTTAATAGAAAAATAAAAAGGAGAAAAGCACTAAGAAAGAAATATGTCAGAGACTAAAGTGTTATACGCAATTGCTCAATGCAAAATGAAAATTGTAAATTGAAAAATGCAAAATGAAAGAAATAATCTTTCGGAGCGATTATTAAATTTCGCTGCTGAAGTTATCAAGCTATTTGTTAAACTCAACAAAACTGCTGTTGGACGTCATATTGGAGGGCAATTAACACGTGCATTGACATCAGCAGGCGCAAATTATGAAGAGGCTTGCGGCGCTGAAAGTCGTGCTGATTTCATTTACCCCGTTAGATAAATACATGTTATATTGGACTATAAAATGATTAAAATAGAATTGTTTAAAACAATTCACTGTTGTATCAGAGGAATATCTCACGGGGTGAATAAATTGCAGATAGTATTGTTCCGTAGGAATCCCTTGCGGGAAAAGAATTACGAGAGTCGCTTTATTGGTTACGTTTAATAAGAAAAACGAATCTGATTTCATGCCCAGCTTTGGAGAAGATTATCCAGGAAGCTAAAGAACTGACTAATATTATTGCTAAATCGATAGTCACAGCGAAGAATAAATAATTTTGTCTGTCTGCGTCCGCAGGACAGGCAGGCAATTTGCATTTTGATATTTTTACCCTGTTAGATAAGGATTTATTTGGCTTGTCTATGGGTAATACAGAGCTTTCTAACAGGGTGAATTTTTCATTGAGGTTTGCGAAAAAGAACGCATCGGCGTATAACAGAATGTTTGCGACGCTTCGCGAAGTCCCGACAGGTCGGCACTTCGCAAACACGCAAACCGAGAAATATTAATAAATGAGTAATTTCAAGGTGAAAAGATGGGTGTAGGTTCATTTCTTACATCAATTTTTGGTACTGCATCGGGTAGAGAAGTTAAAAGAATTTCCCCGATAGTTGAGCAAATAAATCAGATATATCAATCACTTTCTGATGTTTCTATTGAAAAACTCCGTGCGAGAACTGAAGAGTTTAAGAAAAATATTCAGAAAGTTAGGGAAAAAGCAGAATCTGAGTTAATTGATTCAGATATAACCCAGGATGAAAGACGAAAGTATGTTATAAAGGAAGAGCAGAAAGTACTGGATGAGATTTTACCTGAATCATTTGCTATGGTAAAAGAAATTTGCCGTAGGCTGATAGGACAGGAGTGGTATGCTTGTGGACATAAGATAGTATGGGATATGATACCCTATGATGTTCAGATTGCCGGTGCTATTATACTTCATGAGGGGAAAATTGCTGAGATGAAAACCGGTGAAGGTAAAACTCTTGTGGCAACTATGCCGGTTTATCTTAACGCTTTAACAGGTAGAGGCGTGCATTTAGTAACTGTTAATGATTATCTGGCTCAGCGTGATAGTGAATGGATGGGTAGAATTTATACAGAACTTGGACTAACGGTCGGATGTATTTTAAATAGTATGGATTCCGAACAACGGAAGCAAATGTATAATTGTGACATTACTTATGGAACTAATAATGAATTCGGCTTTGATTATCTAAGAGATAATATGGCAATTTCTGCTGAAGAACAAGTTCATAGAGAGTATTATTATTGTATAGTTGATGAGGTTGATAATATTTTAATTGACGAAGCCAGGACACCTCTTATTATTTCTGGTCCGGTTTCCAGCACGCGTCATGAGAAGTTTGATAAATTAAATCCTGCAGTTGACAATTTGGTGAAAAATCAGAGGGATACAATAAATGCAATGCTGGCAAAGTTTCCCGAATCATTTGATAACCTTAAAGATGGAAACAAAGTATCAAGAGACCTTTATATTGCTTCACAGGGTGCGCCCAAAAACCGTCGTCTTCGAAGAATTCTTGAAGAACCTGGTTATCAGAGACTCCTTCAAGCCGGAGAACGCGAATATCTGCTACTTACAAGCTCTAAAAGTGGCACTTCTATAAGTCAGGACGAATATTTCAAAGACCTATATTATTTTATAGAAGAGAAACAGCAAAATATTACGCTTACTCCTAAAGGTGAAGAGAAATTAGCGGCTTTTTTAGGTATTAGAGTGGAAGATCTTATTATTCCTGATTTAGCGGAAGAATTTGTTAAGATTGATGTAAATCCTGAT
Source organism: uncultured bacterium (assembly GCA_964441235.1). Taxonomy (GTDB): domain Bacteria; phylum Fidelibacterota; class UBA2242; order UBA2242; family UBA2242; genus BS750m-G69. The sequence goes on from CAYTUQ010000008.1 coordinate 44,097, forward strand.
TTATCTGATGCTGAAAAAGAGAAAAAGAAAATGGAATTTGAACAGCTACATTCAGATGTGTCGGATCGTTTTCATACTATTTCTCAGCTTCTACGTTCACATACTTTATATGAGAAAGATGTTGAATATGTTGTTCAAGATGGAAAAGTTCTTATTGTTGATGAATTTACCGGAAGGATACTTCCCGGAAGGCGATATAGTGACGGGCTTCACCAGGCAATTGAGGCAAAAGAAAGGGTAAAAATTGAAAAAGAAACTCAGACTTTCGCAACAATAACCCTGCAAAATTATTTTAGGATGTATGATAAATTAGCGGGAATGACCGGCACTGCTGAGACAGAATCTGCGGAATTTGATGATATTTATAAACTGAAAGTAGTTGTAATCCCCACTAATGAACCTTGTATAAGGAAGGATTATGAAGATCAGATTTATAAGACTCGTAGAGAAAAATATAATGCTATATTAAATGAGATAGAGGAATGCAACCGCAAAAAGCAGCCTGTTCTTGTAGGTACTATTAGCGTTGATGTTTCTGAAACTATTAGCAGAATGTTAAAACGTCGCGGTATAACTCATAATGTATTAAATGCAAAGCAGCATAAGCGCGAGGCTGAAATTGTAACTCGAGCCGGAGAAAAAGGAGCGGTTACTATTGCTACAAATATGGCTGGTAGAGGAACAGATATAAAGTTAGCAGAAGGAGTAAAAGAGCTTGGGGGACTTCATATTGTTGGTACTGAAAGGCATGAGTCCAGAAGAATAGATTTGCAGCTCAAAGGGCGAAGTGGTCGTCAGGGAGACCACGGTTCGTCACGATTTTTTCTCTCATTAGAAGATGATTTGATGAGATTATTTAATAGTGAGCGAATAGCTTCGATTATGGATAGAATGGGAATTGAAGAGGGACAGGTTATTACCCATCCAATGGTTACACGTTCTATTGAGCGTGCACAAAAAAGAGTTGAAGGTAGGAATTTTGGAATTCGGAAACATCTGATTGAATATGATGATGTTATGAATCAGCAGCGAACGATTATCTATGATCGACGGAATTATGCTCTTAAGGATGGAGACCTTAAAAGGGAATTATTTGACATTCTTGAGGACTGGATAGATAAATTACTTGAAACCTATACTGACTCAAAGATGATGCCTGAAGAATGGGATTGGGATAATCTGCGAAGTGAATTGATATCTACTCTTGGTATTGATGTTTCGTTGGATGAGCTCCCTGATGCTTCAATAAGTGCTATTAAGAGAGAGATAGTTGATCGTGCTATAAAGTATTATGATTTGAAAGAAAAGTATGTAGGCGAAGAGCAGTTGCGGTTCCTTGAAAAATTTGTCACTTTAAGAACCATAGATGAGAAATGGAGAGATCATCTTTATGGTATGGATCAGCTTAAAGAGGGTATTAACTGGAGAGCATACGGTCAAAAGGACCCGCTTCTTGAATATAAGGGCGAAGGTTTCGATGCTTTTGTTCGTATGATCGATGATATAAATAAGCAGACACTGAAACTTTGCTTTAGAGCACAGATAGGACCTCAAAGCCCGGAAGCTTATCAGCAGAGGCGACCTCAACCATTTAGAATGGAACATCAAGATTCTCTTGGGATGGGTCTTGCCGCTCCGGTTCCGCAAGAGCGGGGTTTTGATGAGGGATCTGCAACAAGTGATGGTAGACAGCTGAAAAGAAGGCCTGTACATGTAGGGCAAAAGGTGGGTAGGAATGATCCCTGTCCATGTGGAAGTGGTAAAAAATATAAAAAATGCTGTGGGGCTATAAAATAAATGATTTGGATTGTGGTTTAGAGCTATTTAGACCCAATTCGAAAAGGTAAAAAAAATATAAACGCAGATATGCAGAGGACACAAAGAACGAAGAAAATTATAAAAATTAATTTTAAATAAAAAATGAAAATAATTTAATTACTGCTAAATTACATGAAATTTTTTAATAACTTCTGCGCTCTCTCCCAACGGGATCCCTTCGGGATGCGCATCTGTGTTAAATATAAAAACCCTTTTCGAGTTAGGTCTATTTAGAAAAGAGATTTTTAAAAACTTCGTGTTAAATTTTAAATGATTACATTTAGCGTTGGGTTTATATTTATAGTTCTTCACGAAACTTTATGAGAAATATGATATTGAAAGGAAGTTGCAGGAACTTGGGAGACCCGATAAACTCCCCGTGGTGGGGGTATCTGCTAACAATCTGAAGAAGAGAGGATGCAGAGATGGTTTATCGGGAGTCGGACTAACCCATAGTAGAGGTATAGTAGGGGTAATTCCTTATGCGTCCGGGAGCGAGGGACACTCGAAGGGGTTAGCATTAGTGTGCAGAGGTAAAGGGACACGCAATCCTACACTGATAGGGATTAATTGTAAAAACAGAACTGAACCTTATAACGGATGTGGTTTTCTAACTACTGAAGTGAATGCTAATGAAGAGCCCGTTGCGGGAAAATCGCACGATGGGTTCTGTGAGAGACATAGTATTATAAACCTTAAATAGAAAGGGGAAAACATATGCCTACTCGACAAGAAAAATTAGTCAGTTTGACTCTAACTAAAATTGCTAATCAAAAGCAATTACGCAAAGTCTTAACTAAAAAATTGGATAACTATATTCACAAATCACTGGTTGAAAATGACTCGGAAAATTTAGAGAGCGTACAGAGGAAAAAATACGAATTTCTATCCGCAATGCTCCATTCCGCTGTTAGAAATATGGACAAGGGTTATATATCAAAAAATGTGATAAAAAAACTTATTGAAGTATTGGTTGAAAATTCCTTTATGGATAGTGCTGAGGGTTATGATATTGCGGTTAAAAATTTTAAAGAAAAATATAATGCTGCCCCGTCTTCTTTTATTGTACTATCCCCTACACAAAATTGTAATATTCACTGCAAAGGTTATTATGCTACTTAAGCAACATCTACAGCAGCTACACTTCCTTACAGTATTGTAGATAGAATAGTAGGGGAAGTTCACGATATTTTCGGGAGCAGATTTATTATAATCAGCGGCGGTGAACCCTTTATGTATAAAAGGGAAGGCATGACTTTGTTGGATATTTTTGAAAAATACAATGATATGTTCTTTCTCGTTTATACTAATGGCACTCTGATAACACCGGAGATTGCGAAACGGTTAGAGAAAGCAGGAAACGCAACGCCTGCTATTTCTGTAGAAGGGTTTGAAAAGGAAACAGACGAGAGAAGAGGAAAGGGCGTATTTAAAAAAGTTCTTAATTCTTTTAGTAATTTAAGGGAAGCTAGAGTGCCTTTCGGTATATCTGTTACAGCAACGAGTGAAAATGTCGATTTGTTACTCACAGATGAATTTTATGCCTTCTATTTTGAAGATCAGGGTGTCATTTATATGTGGCAATTTCAATTAATGCCTATTGGCAGGGGAAATGAGTATTTGAACAAGACGGAATAATTGCAATCTGGTGTTTCATAGATTATATACAAAAATTCATTAGCCTTTTCCAAACATCAGAGTAGCATCCTACTTAAGATACCACTTTACTGAAACAAATAGGTAGATTCCCACGTGAAAAAATACATCAATAAAATTTACATTTCCGAATCGGCTTCGAACGACTTCACCACAAAAGAAATTTTAAAACAGCATCCTGACAGTTTACATTTTATAATACCGGATAATTATAATCTTGCAAAAGAAACAAAGGGTGAAGATCCAAAAAGGATTTTGTTCCTTACGTACAGTAAAGGTCAGATAATAAAAGATTGTCCCGGAACAGCTGAAAGTTATCTATGCTGTCGTTATCAGGTTATAAACCAGACACAAAACTGTCCGTTAAACTGCACTTATTGCATACTTCAGTTCTACTTAAATCAAGCTGCAACAATTATTTATACAGATTTTGACTCTATTTTCGATGAACTGCGGAAAAAATTGAAGTCCAACCCAAAGAGATTTAATCGTATAGGGACGGGTGAACTTGCTGATAGTCTTGCTCTCCCGGGCTCGAGGTTTTTTGCAAAGAAGGCTATTCGTTTTTTCGCTGATATTCCAAATGCTCTTTTTGAATTAAAGACAAAAACTACCGAAATAGAATCTCTTCTTTCCATTCAACATAATGAACATACAGTTTTATCATGGTCATTAAATCCTCCAGAAATCATTAAAAGCGAGGAACATTCTGCTGCATCTCTGAAGTCTAGACTTTCCGCTGCTTCAAAGGCTGAAAAAGCCGGGTTTTTACTTGGATTTCATTTTGATCCAATAATTCGCTTTTCTAACTGGGAAAATCTTTATTCTAATCTTATTGATGAACTATATTCAACTATTGACCCTTCCAGAATAGTCTGGATTAGCCTGGGTTCATTAAGATTTCCTCCCTCTATGAAAGAGAAAATTAAAGACCGCTATCCAAAATCTACATTGGTATACGGGGAAATGATAAAAGGGATGGATGGAAAACTCCGATACGCCAGACCGGTCAGAGTCCCGATGTACCATTTGATATATCAAAAATTAAAAAATATAAAGAACCCTCCGTTTATATATTTTTGTATGGAAAGTCCTGATGTATGGAAGGAAGTAACGGGATTCGCACCATCAAGTAATGCTTATCTGGATTATATGTTTGCGGAAAGTTTACACAGAAGATTCAATCATATTGTCCTGGATAAACATAGGCTTGAAGACTATGAAAGAGTTTTATGCTGAATGAATTGAGAAAAAAAAGTTACTCTTTTTATGACCAAAATTGAGCGGTTATTATTTCACAAGCAGCAATACAGTCCTGACCAGATTTGTAATACCAATTGCGAAAAACCATAGGAGTTATTTTAAAACTCGTTTCCTGAATTGTCTATCATTAATGATCTTATCTGCCCAGAATAATCCGATAACGCTTTTTGCATCCGTTATTTCCCCCGAATAAATCATCTCCATAGCATTGCCAATACTCGTTGGAAACAATTCTATTCTTTCATCATAATCCGGTTTTTTAACACAAGGCTTCAGATTATAAGCCCAAAATAAATGAAGTAATTCGTCACTGTAACCAACAGTAGTGTAGATTGCACATAAATTTATTATGTTATCTGAAGTATAACCTGTTTCCTCCTCAAGTTCCCTTTTTATCGTAGTATCAGGATTTTCTCCGGGATCAATTTTTCCAGCCGGTAATTCAATCATCACTCTATTTACAGGATAACGGAATTGATGTATTAAAAGCACTTGATTGTCATTCAAATATGGGATAACTACAGAAGCTCCTGGGTGTTTAATATACTCACGTATTGTTTCCCTGTCATCAGGTAGAATAACTTTATCGCGGAAAACGTGTAATAATCTACCAGAAAAAATATTTTTACTTTCCAGGCACTTTTCTGCGAAATCGTATTTTTCTAGCATTTTTATCGTCCTATCATTTTATCAATATATCCTATTCATATCCTATGAAAGTTCAACTTATAAAATCAAATATACAACTGAATAGAAAACTTCTGTTTTTTTTATAGAAATATTTGATTTTGAATCATTAACCACTGAGATAATTCTACGTAAACAAGGAGAATTTTGTAAAGGAAAATATCTGTATTGAAGTAATGATAAAAAAATAGAGGAGGACGCCCTTTTTTGGGAGGAGATCCCAAGGAAGGAAGAAGGTTGGACGGATCAATAGGTTAACTACTAACCCCTCTAAGATGGGTCATCCCCCTCGTAGAAATCAAATTAATCAAAAACCAAATATTAAGAATTTAACAATAGCAATTCTAAAAAGTTCCAATATCTATTTCCCAATTTCAAAACCTGTACTCTTTATTTCTTTGTTAATATAAAAATAATTTTTAATAATTTCAATTAATTTTTACAAAATTAATATTTTTAAAATGCTCATAAACCCCTTATGTTTTGCAAAATCCTGTGATATTTTATTCTTGGATAAAATTAGCTGACTTACTAATTTTCGCTGCTTTTTGAGGGCGCATAGCTCAGTCGGTAGAGCAACGGCCTTTTAAGCCGTGGGTCGCAGGTTCGATCCCTGCTGCGCTCACTTAACTCAGTTTCGACAATATTACAGATAAAATACGTAGGAATTTAATATTCGTATGTAATAATCTATTGTTTTTATTAGATTAATTATTTTGGAACTTAAACGTAGGGACTGAACATCTATCTCCCTCTTAACATTAATATTCCTAAAATGTAAATTATAAAACATGTATATTAGAGAAAAGACAAAAACAGTAAATGGCAAACGATACGTTCGACATCAACTCCTCGAATCAGTTCGCACACCTGACGGTCCAGACAAAATGTGATCCTCAATCTTGGTATCCTGGATTTGGAAAAGGATAAATGGAAATTATTAACCAATGTCATCAAAGAGAAACTATGTAATCAGAATCAGAATAGGTTATTTCAGATTGACCCGGAAATAGAAAAACTGGCTGAACATTACGCATCCCTAATCCTTGAAAAGTGGTTGCAGCAAGCCTCTGAAAATATAGAAAATAGCGAGGAAAAGGATGAAGATGAAAGCCAGGCGCCATATGAAAGTGTCGATGTTCACTCCGTTTCAACTTCAAATGCAAGAACCCAGGGTGCTGAACACGTGGCAATCAAACAGATGGATGAGCTTTCAGAGTATACAGACACAAATCTCTTTAATTCGAGAAAGACCATAGTCATAGATGCTGGAATAGCCACAGATGATAATCTTAAAATAATCAAATCTAAAAACTACAACTATGTGGCAGTATCACGTAAACGTTCATACGGTGATAATTTCTGGGATAACACTGAGGAGAGAAAGATTAATTTATCCCGAGCAAAGTCTTTCTAAAAGTCACGTGCCAGAGGCATCCCTTTGGGATAGGACCCCTTCGGAGAATCTTCGATTGACGGAGGATGACAAAACAAAATTAAAAATAAAGGTGGTTATAACAGATGATAAAGCCCTTCTTCTTTGCCACAGTGAAATGAAGGAGGCTAAAGAGAGAGCGATTCTGGAGCGTAAACTGAAGAAGTTTGAAGATGGGTTGAAGAATCTAAAGGATGGTTTAAAAAAGAAAGGAACTCAAAAGAAATACTCTAAAATCGTTGAGCGGATAGGTAGATTAAAGGAGAAATGTGGCGTTGGTACTCTGTACGATATTGAAGTAAAAGAGAAGGATGGAGTTGTAACAGACATTGAATTCAGCAAGAATTCGAAAGGGGAAGCGAAGGAATGTACCGCTGGAGAGTATGTAATAAGAACGAGCAGGTTAGACCTTTTGGATGAGAGGATATCTCAGATACATCGTTCTCTGACTAGAATTGAAGATTGTTTTTGCAGTATGAAATCGGAATTGGGAATGATGCTTAACTACCACAAGGAAGATGATCCAACAATCGCCTATATATCTATTACGGTTATTGCCTATCATGCTCTTCGGACAATACGGTCGCACTTTTCGATTTTGGCCTGGGCAACTGAAAGTTCCTTTTGGATTTTAATATCTTCAATTTCCGAATCTTTTTTTTTCAGTTGTGCATCATTGATAAATTGTAAATGTTCATAAAGCGGATATCCAAGATCCCACCACCTTTGATCAAGTACATCTTTGTATCCTTCACAAGCATTTCTTGCTTTATCATATTCGCCTTTTGAAAGATAATAATTTGAAATTTCTTCAATTTTTTCAATTATTTCCTTATCAAGTTCCCAGTCGATATCCTTAAAGGACTTCAATGCCTTATCGTATTCTTTTTTCTTATAATATATTTTCCCTAATTCTTCTTTTGCTTCATTATTTTTAGAATCAATTTTCTAATACCTTTTTAAACCAGTATATTGCATTATCAACATTATCAGCCCTGTTAGATTTAAAAAAATGCCCATAAAGAAGTAAAACATTAATGTTTTTTGTATTACACTCTAGTGCTAAACCAAAATCTTTGAAAGCCTTGTCTAATTTATTTTGATGTAAAAAACATAATGCTCTTTTATAAAAAGTATCTGAGTCTTTAGGATTTATTTCAAGAATTTTATTATAATCATTCAACGCATTTTCAATCTGTTCTTTCTCGAAAAATAAATCAGCGCGCTTCTGATATAATTCAGCGTTAGCTGGTTCTTTTACAATTTTTTTGCTTAGCTCGTTAATTTCATTAGTATAGTTTTTATTTTTATTCATTATCAACATTCCTTTTGTATAGTCAATTGAATGATTCACAATAGATCAATCTTCCCAAAAAATATGGGAAACTATTTTCCGGTATATCTTGATAGTCGAAATCAATATACATTAAAACTGAATCTTTGCCACGTGGCGGTTTGACTTTCAATTTAGCAGGAAACAGCCCATGCCAATAGTTCTGATAGAAAAGTTTCATAGATTCTTTCTGAATTATATCCTTTGGTGTAGACTTTTTCCTTGCTGGTTTACAAGATTCTCCAAAACCACTAATTAAATCGTGAAAGTAGTTTCCTGAAATTAATATGTTTTCTTTTTCTAATGTTTGCCTGAATGAAGAGTAAGATTTCGCTAATTCATTTTTGACATTGATAATTTCTTATCTATCGAAAATCTCTGCAAAGATCATTTCATAGTCTAAGACTTCATCAACTTTTAGATCAAATAGAGTCCGCATCGCGAGCATAAAAAAGAAAGCAACATCCTTTTCATTTAAATCGTTGGTTAATTGGTAATGAGAAGTCCAGTTCCGTAATAATTTCATCTGTTTTTGACAGGTATTTTTAAAATTGAATTCCAATTTATCATTATAGAATGAAACTAGATTGTCTTTACTAAAATGTCCTCTGCTCATTTCCCATTCCGCAGAAAGCTCTTTTAGAAATAGATAAAATAATTGTTCTTTGTTGTTGGGTGGATTTGGAGGGAAAAATGTTTCGAGTTTGGTAAGATAATCTATGATATAATCTTTTGATAAATTCTCTGAGCTTTCAGAGCAAGTCCTGTTGAATAAAATGAAATCATCAACAGGATTTCTAATTTTCTTCAAATCTTTCAGGTCTTTTTCTTTTTTGATTTTTGTTTTTCCTATCTCTTCAAGTTTATTTTTTAGTTCAACACAAGCTTCAATAATTCCCCTACGAAGTATAAGATAGTCATTATTAGCTTTATCATATAAATAATTGCTAATTCCTTCGAATCCATCTTTATTCTTACCAAAATGATTGGGCTCATAAGGAAGATACATTCTCTTTGTTTCCGCTAAAAAATCCTGTAATGTTGAATCAATCTCACCTGTCATAAAAACTATATTTTCAAGAGGAAAACTATTGGTAATTAAATAACTGAATATATAAAAACCCGCTCTTTCATGGGATTTTTCATCATCCAAATATTTTTCTGGTTTGATACTGTGGTCAAATTCACCTTCACTTAAGTTAAAATCAATGATGATGATATCGAAATCCGGTACCCCAAATTTTAATTCTCTGAATTCAGGGTAATTCTTTATTATAGAAATTTCATGAGTTGATTGGTTCTTTGATAATTCGAATAATTGGTCGGAAATATCTTCGTCATAGTCCCAAGAAAAATTTGTTATAAATTTATTAAAAATTCCTTCAGCGAGCTCAAATCTCTGGACTGCTCCTCCAAAATCCTCAATCCATAGCATCTTCATTTCTAATATCTCCTCTCGCTTCTTTTAATTCATTTTATTCTTAGGGTATTTTACGCTAAAGATAAAATAATTTTCGTCCACATCAACTTTAACAAGTTCGGTGCTTTTGATTTTTGAATCAGCAAACAGATTCATCAGGCGCTCTATAAAATGAATCCCTTTTTGACTTTTTATTTCTTTTATATTATTAGAAAATGATGTTCCTGAATTATAGGTATTACGAGATTGAAAAATGTAGTATTTTGAATCTTCTTCCCATTTTAATTCAATTGGATTCTTTCCATTAGAGTATTTTAAAGCGTTATTTATAATTTCAGAAAAACAAGCGAAGAATAGTCCAAAGCGGATATTCTCTAATCCAAAGTTTAATTTGGGCGCTTTAATCTCTAATTTGATAAATGCTAGATTTATTTTAAACCAGCTTAAAATCTCCGAAATATTTACTTTATTTATTTTTGTCAATAAGACATCGTTAATAAACGATTTTCTTATTCTTTTGTTCTCTTTCTTCATTTCATCTTTATTATTAAAATTTCTTGCGCCCATTTGCAATCTGTTTAATATTTTAGGGTCTTTTACAAATAGTAGTTGACTGATAACCTGTCTTAAAGTATAAACGAATACCCAATCAATATTCGCATCTCCTGATGAATCTTTTTCCCAGGATGCTTTAAAATATTCGGGATCTTGAATATAGATTTTATATGATTTGATAAGAGACCTTATTAGTGAAAAATTTGCGAAAAGACTGTTCAGTCGATAGATATTCATCTCTTTATTTTTGACGTATTTATCCCTTTCAAAATCCATAATAATATCTTGGATTGTATTATCTCCGGTTCCTAAAGCATTATTCAACGTATGAGTAAAAAATGATAGCATCTCTTTGTGTGCTTTTTCCTCTGCTTTTAATTTTTCTTCTTTCATTTGCTTTTTACTAATTCTATCTATTTCCTCTGCTATTGTGCATTCTTCTGATGAAGAAAATCCATCTTCTGGGATTTCAAAGATTATTTCTTTTGCAATATTATATTGACCATTTAACTCGTAATCTTTTGCTATATCCACTATTACTTTTATAAAATATTCATCAAATATTTCAATGAATGTCCATTCATGTTCGCCAGTTTTAACATGCTGTGAGTTCATCAACTTTTTAAAATATCTTAACGCTGTTTCGTTCTCTTTTCGATTGTGATAAAGTTCAACGATTTTTTTTAAGGATTCTATCTTTAGTTCATCATTTTTTTTAGGATTGGTATTCAATATATGTTCAAAATCGTTTAGAGCCTCAGCCCACTCTTTAATCTTCAAATAGTAGCATCCTCGATCGTAAAAATGATTTAAATTTTCTGGCTCTAATTCAATTAGTTTTGAACATATTTTAAGTGCCGCATAAGCCTCTTTTCTTAAATCACTTACATATAAAAAAAATGATAATAATAGAGGTTTTAGAGACTTTTTAGTAACATTTTCTATACTAACTGAAAATTGTTCTTTGCTTAAATCCTTATAAAGCTCAATTATCTTTTCGAGATCATTTTCAGTATTAGATTCATTCATAAATCTTGATTTAGTATTATTGTACAATTTTATCAAACCATAAAATAAGGTCTTTCAAAGCATAAAAAAGTGATGTTACTGTATTAGCAGTGGGTTGGTACCCTGAATTCTCTAATTTCTGTTTTGCTAAGTCCTCAGTATCTTCCAATTTATCATGAGGTCCAAAATCACTACCAATTCCTTGTATTGTATACAGTAAGTTTCTTATAATATTGTTGACTTTAAAACCATTTGAGTAATCTACAAGCCAAGTAATAAAAGGTCTTATTCTTAGATTATTATTTTTATCAAAAATATTAACTTGCTTATTAGACCTATCAGGATAGACTTTAGGAACATTTGGACGTTCTGCAATTTTTTCAAGAATGTTTTGTAAAAGATGTCTTAAAGAACCTAAACTTTTAATAATTTCCAGATCTTTGCTAGATGTAATTTCCCTCTCAAGATCAATATATAATCTTGCCGTTTTATCGCTAATCTTTTCTTTTAATATTTTTACATATTCATCAAATTCTATGAACTTTTTTAATCTTATAAAATCTTCGTCGGTTTTTTGCCAAAAACGCTCTTTCACATTTTCAATATAAGCGCCTACTTCAAGTTCTGACAATCTTCTGTTGGAAACTTGCTGATCAATTAAATTTTCAAAATCATCAAATGTTTTATTATTCCCGGTAAAAACGCATACTTTCTCAGCAATATTTAAAATATTCTTTTCTTTATTGTAATAATGACAAATAATAATGAATAGCAGTAACCCGCTATATTCCTTTTTTTCAATGATATTATCAAAAATAGTCTCAAATTTTTCTACAACTTCCTTTTTTTTATTTGAAGAAGAATTAGCAAAAATTTGTCTTGCCTTATTAATTATTTCCGAATTTATCTGATTATCTGGGGGAGAAGGAAAAGAAACGTCAAGGATTATTTTATCAAATTTATCAACAAATATCCGTTTACACGCTTTATAGAAATCCTGCTCAATGAAAATACCGTTTTTTCGTAAAAATCTAATTCGTCTTTCTATATCTGAGTTTCGTAGATTTTCTAATTCAGAATAATCTTCTATATTTAACACTTGATTAAAAAGTTTGAGGTTTTCAATACTATCCAAAACTGTTTCAATATCATCTTCAACCCATAAAAACTTTTTCATATCAAACCCTTCTAATTGATATTGTTATTTTAAATTTATTAAAATTATTATTCATCTGAGTTTGCTCTAAATTAACTTTTCCAAGAACCTTTGCGAATTGTTTAACCATTTCCAATCCCTGCAGTGTACTATCACCAGCACTAAATGATTTTTTATATGATAAATTTTCAAAAATAATATGGGTATATTCATTATTAGACTTATAATAAATCTTAAAATATCTTTCATTCAACTTATCAATTGTGCCATATTTAAGCATGTTTTTTGTTAATTCAAGAAAAACGATAAACAAAATAGAAAATGAATAGGATTCTTTTATAACATATATATTTTGTAATTGATCAATTTGAATATTAAAAAATTGGTTTATTGTTTTCAGTTCATCATCATAAAAGTATTTGATAAAATTTGTAATTTTACTTTCAGATAATTCCGGGATAATAAACTTTGGGGAATTTTGTATTATTTCTAAGTAATCAATCAGTTCTTCCTTTTCATCTTCATTATCTTCATCTATAGAGAAAAATATTTCCCGAATAGTTCCCCAGCCTTTTACTCCTTCGATCAACTGTTCTAAGTTGATATTCAGACAAAAATATAGTAAATGATAAATACTTATATTATTCTTGCTTTTTCCCCTCTCAATATCTTTTTCTAATCGAGAATGAATCACAGTACCGCTACTAAAGGCTATTTTTATTGAATTCATTATTGCTATCATCAAGTCATTTAATAATTCTAAACGTCTGATATCATTATCGGAGTTTAGACCAGATTTTATCTTTCTGATAATGCTTTTATCAGCCCATACAAAATTGCTGATTGAATGGCTGATTGCCTGGAAGATATTTGACTTTATTTTAGATATTTCATTTTCACGATTTTTTGTTCTCTCAATAGCTAATTTTCTCTGCTTTTTAATATCCTCTATTTCTATATCTTTCACTTTAATTTGAGCATCAGAAATGAAGTTTAAATGTTCATAAAGCGGATATCCAAGATCCCACCACCTTTGATCAAGTACATCTTTGTATCCTTCACAAGCATTTCTTGCTTTATCATATTCGCCTTTTGAAAGATAATAATTTGAAATTTCTTCAATTTTTTCAACTATTTCTTTACCAAGTTCCCAGTCGATATCCTTAAAGTACTTCAGCGCTTTATCGTATTCTTTTTTCTGATAATATATTTTCCCTAATTCTTCTTTTGCTTCGTTATTATTTGAATCAATTTTTAATACTCTATTAAACCAGACTATTGCATTATCAAAACTATCAGTGACTATAAATAAACTTCCACGTAGAAGCAAAGCATCAACGTCTTTTGGATTTATTTCAAGAATTTTATTATAATCACTCAATGCATTTTTAATCTGTTCTTTCTCAAAAAATAAATCAGCACGCTTCCGATATAGCTCAGCATTATCCGGCTCTTTTACAATCTGTTTGCTGATTTCATCTATTTGATCCTGGTATTTTGCTTTTTTATCCATTTTCATTCCTTATTTAATAGTTCATAAAAATATACGCATATAAAATGCCAAAAATCAAAAATCGTCTGTTAATTATATAGTTTCAATATATTACAGAAATAATCAAAAGGTTTCCAATAATCACTTTCGTAAATATCTTTACTTTCCAGCGTAAATATATTTACGTTTTCACATTACCCAATCTACGAAGGTGTATCAAATATTTTTCACGGCATAATAAAATCCAAATAATTTTCTTTATTGATGACCTTAAAATCGGCGCTTGGATAATGTTTTTTCCAATCTACAGGTATTTTGATTTTGGTTTTCTTCCATTTCATTTCATATCCGTATAATTTTCCACATCGTTCTTCTACAAGATCAATTTCCTTTTTATCATAAGTTCTCCAGAAATAGGAAGTTGCAAAAACTCCGAGATATTCATTATGTTTCATGCGCTCATTCATGATATAATTTTCCCATAATTCGCCCACATCATTTCTTAAATTAACAGGATTGAAGTTATCGATAAGTGCATTACGGATGCCGTTATCATAAAAATAATAGCGGTGATTTTTAGTAATCTCTTTGCGTAAGTTTCGACTGAACCCACTTCTTTTGAAGATCACAAATGCTTTTTCCAACAAATCAAGATATCGCTCAACTGTATTTTTACTCATGTTAAGACTATTGCCCAATTCCTGGTGAGAAACTTCTTTGCCAATTTGAAATGCCAATAGCTGCAGCAATTGCGTTAATTTGTTTGAATACCTGATACCCTCTAATGACAGAATATCTTTATAGAGAATAGGAGCTGATAAGTTCTCTAAGATATTGAATCTGCTTTGTATTATTTTTCATCAAAACAACTTCAGGATAAGAACCGTAAATAAGGCGAGCCTCAAGATTAGCTTCGGTTTCATGTCTTTTTTCTATACCGGAAATTTCCATTTGTGACAGGGGAAATAATTTTAAAGTATATTTTCTGCCTGTAAGCGGTTCTCCAATATCTTTTGCAAGGTCAAATGAAGACGAACCTGTTGTAATAACTTTAATATCAGGGATATGATCTACGATAAGTTTTAAATTCAGACCAATTTGTTTTATATACTGAGCTTCATCAATAACTAACAACGAGTGGTCGCCTATAAAATCTCTTAACTTCTGTATAGACTGGCTTTCCAAATATTGTCTCACAACTATATCGTCGCCGTTAACAAATAATGTTTTTTCTGTGATATCTTTTAAATATTTTTTAAGCAGCGTTGTTTTACCTACCCGACGAGGTCCATAAATAACCAAAACTTTATTTGGGGATAGCAATTTTCTAAGATTTTCAATTTGTTTTTGAGTAATATAAACCATAACGACTCCAATATATAACTGACTGAATTTAACATTATTCCGTCATATTACAAGCAGTTATTATAGCAAATAATGTTTTTACTTTGGATTAACCCAAACTGTAGCAATTATTTTAGACTGCTATTCACATGTCTTATCCGTTACTACGGAGACCATAGTAACGAGTATTTCCAGCCAGGCAAGTACCTTTATATATCACGATGCTCTGCGATGTGATATACGTGATATATAAGATTAATAACAGTCAGTTTTTTCAGGTTCATTTACAGAAATATTCAGTTCAGACTGTTTTCGCGCCAAAGAAAACATGTCAAGTAATATCAAATGAAAGGTTTGGATAGCGTTTGAAATAATATTGTCCCTTGCGGCATTTTAAAAGATATTCGAATTGGTTTTTATCTGGGTTATTTCTAATTAAAAACGCTTCGGTTATAGATTCAAAGCCATATTTTTTTATAAGTCTATTCACAAAAGAAGGACTAATTGCATTAGATTCAATAAAACCAAGGATAATATCTTTTTCATTATCTGTAACGTTTTTACCCTTTTTTTGCAGTCCCCTTTGGAGAGTATAAAAATCTGGAAATATTTCCACTCCTTCTCTGGGGTTGAAAAAAACTCCAATGCCGGTTTCATTTTCTAATAAATCTATGGGAAAAGAAAAGTTGGAGCAGGGATTTTTCAGTTTATTCTTTTTCATTATTCTTTCAACTGTTTTCTTAGGAGCGGCTTTGAATTCCTGTTTTGATTGATTTTGAAGTGCAGCCGCCATTGCATATCCATCCGGGAATACAACTAAATTATCTCCGTGAAAATCAATGAATTTTTGGTATTGGGCTTTAATGCTTTTATGTGCCCTTTCAGCAAGTTCATCGCAATATCTATATACGATTTTTCCTGAATTTTTAATGAATGACATTTTCATTTCTTTTAAATCTTTATCAGGAATATGACTATATTTATACTGGACCCCGGACCAGTACCATTCTTCATTCCAGGGAACCAGACTGCCTAAAATTATTTCCCCCGCATTAAAAACATCAAGATCAGCATCAAGATAAACACTATACATTTTATTGTTGATAATATTCTCAACCTTAAGTTCCTTGCCGTATTTCTTACTAATTATTTTATAATAAGCGGCGTGACGTTCATTCCAGCTACGAAGCTCTTTTTTCTGTTTATCGGAAATGTTAATAACTTCCGCCAAAACATCAACAACCCCAAGACCTGACCATTTCGTTTTATCCTGGCAGATAAAATCATCGGTGCCTTCAATCCTTCTGTTACTATCAAAATCTTTGATATAATCATCAAAGCATCTTCGAAAAATGTATGAATTTCGCCCCAGCCAGATCAATTTTCGCTTGACTTCCCACCCGTAACGATTTGGGCTATTTAATAATTGTTTAACCGATGAATATTTTGGAAACTTCTTTTTAAGCTGATTCAAAAATTCAGTCAGTTGAGATGTCAAAACATTCAAATCAATCTGCTCCGGAGAAAGAATTAAATCCGGAATGAGTTCCTGGTACACCTTCCAGAGTAAATGATGAACTCTATAGGTGTTAATATCATCTTTTTCAAATGATTCACTTTTCGGAAGCGAGAGAGGAAGTGGGTTCCCAAAGATTTTTTGATTATAATGTTCAATAGCCTTCCATATTCCTATGTTGTTAAGGATATCTTCTGCAAATTCTACTACCACTATTGCTAATTCTTCTAATCCGGATTTTGAAAGAACTAATGTATTATATGTAAAGGTTTTTTCAATTTCCTTTATGAAATAATATATCTCTTTCGCAACATTTTGTAGAGTAGGTGTGTCTTTTGAAGGAAAACCTTCCGGTCTATTCCTTTTTATATCTATCATCGGAATTTCCGCATTGTTTTATTGCAAATCGCCCATTAATCCCAATTTCCGCAGCCTTGCTCTGAATGTATGTGGCTTTATTCCAAGTAAATTTGCTGCCTGTTCAGCATTTCCATTGGTTTTTTCGAGTGCTACTTTATAGTATTGAGGAACAATTTTACGGTCAAAATCTGCTCCGGTATCGGGAATATTAAATTCGTTAAAAGCTATCCCGGAATCTATTATGTTTAGGTTTCTTGTTGTGATGAAATTGCCAGGAGCAAGAAATGCTGTTTCAAGAGCGTTTTGTAGTTGACGAATATTACCTTTCCATGGATTTTTATTGATCAAGTCTATAGCGGAATTATCAAGGGTTTTATTTTGCTGATGTTTCTCATTCAATCTCTCTACAATGTAGTTTGCAATTAATATTTTATCGTTTCCTCGATTTCTTAGGGGTGGTAGTTTAATCTCTGCGTGAACAAGACGATAGAAAAGGTCTTCCCGAAAATCACCTGTACTGACAAGTTCCCTGATGTCTTTATTTGTTGCGGAGATTACTCGTACATTTACTTTTACCTCCTGGGTTGCTCCCAGTGGAATAAAAGTTCCATCATGCAAAACGCGTAAAAGTTTAACTTGCATTTGTATAGGCAAGTCTGTGATTTCATCAAGAAAAATTGTTCCACAATCTGCCAGTTTGAATTTTCCCACTTTGTCTGAAATTGCTCCGGTAAATGAACCTTTTTTATGCCCAAAGAATTCACTCTCAAAAAGTTCTCTTGGAATAGCTCCACAATTTATTTTGATAAAACTCTTTTCCTTTCTCGAACTATTATAGTGAATCGCTTCTGCTACTAATTCTTTGCCTGATCCACTTTCGCCCTGAATAAAAATCGGAATATCAGTATCAGCAAACATTCCAATTTGTTCTTTAATTTTTAAGATATCAGGGCATTCACCAACAATGTTATCATATTTTAGATGCAATTGATTTCTTAGATTTATGTTTTCTCTAGAGAGCTTTGTTAATTCTACTTTTACTTCTTTAACATTCTGAATCTTTGGGAAATCATCCAATTTAAAATTGACCTCGGAAATCTCAGCCTCTCTGGAAACTTGAATCAATTTTGCATCTATTACACCACCTTGTTTTAAGAAAATCCAGCAAGCGTGCATTGTGGGTGTTCCTGATGTTATTGAGATAGTATAATTGGCGCTTTTATTTTCATTTAATATCTGTTTAACGGCGCTATACATTGCAGGGTAAACGGTATTGTAGTTGGTTGGGTTTTCGGATAATGCCTCCTGGTAGTGAACTTTAAGATAAGGGAAATGCTCTTTACAATAGAGGAGAATTTTTGATGCCGGTTTTAGATATTTTTCATGGTTGTACAATAGATAGAGTTTATCAAACTTCTTCTGTTGAAGAATCGATAAGATTGCACCTTTTTTCTCTTCAGGATAGCAATCGTTATTACCGATGAATGAAAGTAGAATTTTCATTGCGGAGAGACAGGGATTCGAACCCTGGATACCGGTTTTTGCCAGTATACTCACTTAGCAGGCGAGCGCCTTAAGCCAACTCGGCCATCTCTCCAAAGAATATTAATTTAATCAAATAACTAAATATTTCGTTATATACGTAATCTCTATATAATAAAAGCGTGGGAATTTAAACAAACAATTTTGTATATTCAAAACGTATTTTAAAATGAGGAGGGAAATATGAATCCATTAGTTATATCACACAGATTTTTTGAAAATGTTGAGAAATACCCCGAAAAGGCTGCACTTTTATCCAAAATTGAAGGTGCTTATAGACCGGTAACATATTGGGAATTAGGAGAAATTGTTCGGAATGTATCTATGACACTTGATTCATGGGGAATAAAAAAGGGCGACAGAATTGCAATAATTTCGGATAATCGTGAAGAATGGATTATGTCTGATTTATCAAATATTTCAATTGGTGCTATATCTGTTCCTATATATCCGACGCTAACATTTTCGCAGATTGGAGACCTTTTTAAACACTCTGAACCTCGAGTAGTTTTTGTTGCAACAAGGGATTTGTTGAAAAAAGTTTTGGATACAGATTATAAATTCGAACATATTGTAGTTTTTAATAAATGTCCTGAGGAAAACAATGTTGTTATGTTCGAAACTATAAAGAATGAAGGAAAAAAGCTTTATAGTAAGTCTCCTGATAGATTTCAATATTTATTGAATTCTGTGAATGAAACTGATATTGCTTGTATTAATTATACTTCCGGTACAACGGGGGATCCAAAGGGTGTAATGCTAACTAACGCCAATTTTGTTTCCAACGCAGATAATGGTAAAAAAGTAATTCCCATTTCATCGTCAGACATCTTTTTATCATTTCTTCCACTCAGTCATGTTTTAGAAAGGTTAGGGGGCTATTATACCCCAATGTTACTGGGAACTACAATAGGATTTGCGGAAAGTGTCGATACGGTTGTAGATAATATGATGGAGGTGCGACCTACAATTATAATCTGTGTTCCTCGCCTTTTTGAAAAAATATACTCTACAGTAATATCAGGTGTAGAATCAGGTTCAGTAATTAAAAAGAAAATATTTTATTGGGCACTTAGAACTGGTAAAATGCGGATAGATGAGGAAATTAAAAATATTTCTCTGACCAAATGTCAGAAGAAAAAGATAAAATTCGCTGATAAACTTGTTTTTAGCAAGTTACAGGCGAAAACTGGTGGGAGGCTTCAAAGATTTGTTTCAGGTGGCGCCCCATTATCTACTGAAATTGCTGAGTTTTTCTTCGCAGCCGGTTTAAATATATACGAAGGTTATGGTTTAACTGAAACCAGTCCTGTAATTACAGAGAATGGACCGGGTACTATCAAATTGGGTTCGGTAGGGAAAGTTATTCCGGATACTGAATATAAAGTTGCTGACGATGGAGAGATCTTGGTGAGGGGACCTCAAGTTATGAAAGGTTATTATAAAGACGAAGAAGCAACTCGTGAAGTTATGGATAATGACGGATACTTGCATACAGGCGATATTGGACACTTTGATGATGATGGTTTCCTTTTTCTAACTGATAGAAAGAAAAATATACTTGTAACGGCAGGTGGTAAAAATGTTTCCCCTCAACCGATTGAAGAATCAATCAAATTGAGTCAGTATATTTCTGAAGTAGTTCTCATCGGTGACAGAAGAAATTTTATTTCAGCATTAATTGTTCTGGATCAGGGAATAATGAAAAAGTGGGCAGAAGAAAATAATATTCCATTTGAACCATATAATGAGTTCGTCAAACGTTCTGGAGTTCGTGCAATGATTGAAATGGAAATTCAAAACCAGACTACGCATTTTTCTCGATTTGAGAAGATTAAAAAATTCAGGATTGTCCCGAGAGATTTTACTCTTGAAGGTGGAGAATTAACACCATCTCTAAAAGTTCGCAAAAAGTTTGTTTTAGAGAAATACTCTTATTTAATCAATGAAATATATAACGAGTAATGATTGTCTTTATCCCGAAGGGATGTCTCTGACAAAAGTCTTGCTTTGCTTTAATAGTGAATATAAATTTCGCCGCCATTTGTAATTGGAGGTGTAGTCCTAATCGGTAAGGCAGCGGTCTTGAAAACCGCCGGGTTAATACCCTTGGGGGTTCGAGTCCCTCCACCTCCGCGTGTATAAAGTATATTTATTAAAGAGTCTTAAAGATAATTTTCATTATATTGGGCATACTCATAATATAGAAACCAGATTAAAGGCTCACAATTGGGGAAAGGTTAGGTCTACTAAATCGCACAAACCGTTTCAGATAATTTATATTGAGGAGTATTCTGATAAATCTTCAGCTTTTAAGCGAGAGATGTACTTGAAATCGCGTGAAGGCAATTATTGGCTGAGGGATAAACTAAAGAAAGAAGGAGTTTGGTGATTATTAGATTTATTTTAATTGGCAAGGCAGCGGTCTTGTCCCGCAAGGGATCCCGCTGGGAAAAACCGCCGGGTTAATACCCTTGGGGGTTCTCTCTTAGAGACCTCTTCGAGGGAGTCCCTCCACCTCCGCGTGTATAAAGTATATTTATTAAAGAGTCTTAAAGATA
>CAYTUQ010000008.1:65342-98895 GCA_964441235.1 uncultured bacterium
AATCTTCAGCTTTTAAGCGAGAGATGTACTTGAAATCGCGTGAAGGCAATTATTGCCTAATAGTCATTAAGTTGTTAGTTTAGGGTAGTAGAATGAAATTGGAAAAATTAAATGTATACAAATTATCTATGGATATCGGTGAGAAAGTCTGGAATATTGTCATTAAGTGGGATAATTTCACCAAAAATATCCCGATATGTATCAGGAGAAAACAATTAATTCGAGCAATTGACTCTGTGTCCGTCAACCTTAGTGAGGGTTTCGGAAGATATCATTATGTCAAAGACATCTCTACGAGATAAAGAAGTGAAAAACTTTTATTATTATTCAAGAGGCTCATTATATGAATCAAAAACCTCTCTTACCAAAGCATTTAATAGAAAGTTAATTCAAGAAGAAGATTTCGGTTACTTCAATAAAGAAATCAACAAAATTGGAGTGAAATTAAATAATTACATCAACTCTATTGGTAAAAAAACACAATCAATGACCCCGGTGAAATATGCTCATACTTCGCATTTCACGGGGCAAGCAGAGAACTGAATAACTATGAATTATAAAAAATAACCAAAAAAGGAAAGAAAAATGCAAAATTCAAAAATTATTTCAATTGAGGGGCTGACAAAATGGTTCCCTATCGGTGGCGGTAAATTCACTGCCTTGAATGATATCAACCTCACTTTCGGAAAAGGCGAATTTGCCGGTATAGTCGGCCCAAGTGGGTCAGGGAAAACAACTCTTCTAAACATTATCGGTTCTCTGGATGTTCCAAGTGAAGGCAAAACCACAGTTCTCGGGCAGTCAATAGGTGAATTATCCCATAAGAAGGCAGCAAAATTGCGCAATGAACACCTTGGATTCATTTTCCAGACTTACAACCTTTTACCTGTTTATAATGTTTTTGAGAATGTCGAATTCCCATTACTTCTTCTCGGGATGCCCTCTGATGACCGGAAAAAAGCCGTTCTCGACGCACTTGAATGGGTCGGCCTTACTGACAAAGTAAAATCCAGACCGGCACAGCTTTCCGGTGGCGAATGTCAGCGAGTAGCTGTTGCGCGGGCAATGGTTAAAAGACCAGTTATAGTCCTTGCTGATGAACCTACAGCAAACTTAGATGCTGAAAATTCCCATAATATTTTACAAACTATGGAAAAATTGAATTCAGAGTTGAAAACGACTTTTATTTTTGCCACCCATGACGACAAAGTTAAAAAGTATCTGCACAGGAAAGTTTCTCTTTTTGACGGGAAAGTATCTCAAGACGAATTAATTGAAGCATAGGTTACTGGCTACTGGTTACTTGTTGCTGGCTGCTGGCAGCAAGTGAGTAGAGTCATAGAACATCGGAGAGAATTATGAGTTATAAAAATCTGGAAATCTGGCAATTAGCAAGAGAAGTGGTTAATGAAATCCACAAAATGACTTTAGAAAATCTTCCAAAATTTGAAATGCACGAAATTGGCAGCCAAATCAGGCGATCAAGTAAATCAGTTAAGTCTAATATTGTTGAAGGGTATGGTCGTAAAAACTATCAAAAAGATTATGTACGCTTTATGACATATTCCATTAGTTCAAACGACGAAACAATGGATCACTTGGAAACTCTATGGGAAACAAATTCTTTGAAAAACGAAAAATTATACAACGATTTGCATGAAAAACTGGTTTTATTAGGGAAAAAAATAAATCGTTTCATTCAATCTTTTAAAAATGAATCTGGCAGCTGGCTATTAGCGACTAGAAGCCAGAAACAAGCAGCCAGCAACCAGAACATGGAGGAATAAAATGTTAGCAATAAAATTAGCCTATCGAAACCTTATCGGTGCGGGATTGAGGACATGGCTGAATGTCTTTGTTCTATCTCTCTCTTTCCTTGTCATTATCTGGCATAGGGGTGTTATTAGCGGTTGGGACCGCCAGGCTCGCAA
Organism: uncultured bacterium; assembly: GCA_964441235.1. GTDB lineage: Bacteria > Fidelibacterota > UBA2242 > UBA2242 > UBA2242 > BS750m-G69. The sequence goes on from CAYTUQ010000008.1 coordinate 67,274, forward strand.
CGATACAAAGAATCAGGAAATCGGCGGGGGTCAATATTGGCATGAAAACTACGATCCCTATGATCCCTTTACCCTGACTGAATCGCATGGGATAATACCAAAAGAATTACAAGCAAACGATAATTTTGCTCCGGTCTTGGTAACACAAGCTACTATATACCCACAAGGTCGTGTTCAGAGTATTTTATTAAAAGGCATAGAACCTTCTCAAAAGGTTCTTACCATTCCAACTGAATATCTAAAATCGGGTATAGAAGAAATTCCAGTCATGCTGGGTTCCAGGATGGCTGAGAATAACAAACTAAAAATGGGCGATTTTGTCACTGTTCGCTGGCGGGACACAAATGGCACATTTGATGCGGGTGATGCTAAAGTCGTACATATTTTCAAAACAAATGTGCCGATGATTGATAATGGGCAGATGTGGGTATCCTTAAAAAGACTTCAGAAAATTATGCAAATGGATGGAGAGGCTACTATGGTAGTAGCAAGTCAGGATATCAATTCAGCTCAGGATTTACCACATTGGTTGTTTAAGGATTACAGTATATTATTAAAAGAGTTCGACGAGATGATAAAAATGAAAAATGTTGGCGGGTTGGTTATGTGGTTTATTCTGCTGTTATTAGCATGGATCGCTATATTTGATACCCAGGTCCTGTCCATTTTTCGGCGGCAGAAAGAGATAGGTACCGACATTGCACTCGGTATGACCAGGGGACAGGTTATACGAATCTTTACAATTGAGGGAGCTATGCATGGAATTCTGGCGGCGATTCTGGCTGCTATTTACGGCGCCCCATTACTTTACCTTCAAGCTGTCAAAGGATGGTCGATGCCTAAAGGAACTGACGATATGGGACTTGTAATTTCCGATACCATCTACCCATATTATAGCATTGGATTAGTTGTTGTGACTGCGATGGTTGTCCTAATAACCACGACCATTGTAAGTTTTTTACCTACAAGAAGAATTAGTAAAATGAATCCAACAGATGCAATCAGGGGGAAAATACAATGATAAAATTTCTATTAAAAGGTGTCTTCAGAGATCATCACCGAAGTCTTTTCCCGGCAATTACGGTAAGTATCGGCGTCGCGTTGACAGTCTTCATGACTTGTTATTTCTCCGGCTTTATGGGCGACATGATAGATTTTAACGCTAGATTTCTTACCGGCCATGTCAGGATTATGACAAGAGGTTATGCAGATAATATTGATCAAATGCCAAATGATTACGCTATGATGGGCATCGATGAAATAATGGAAAAACTACATAATCGCTATCCTGATATGATTTTTATTCAGCGAATAAAATTTGGTGGACTTTTAGATGTTGCCGACGAAAACGGAGAGACAAAAAACCAGGGTCCAACATTTGGGATCGCGGCTGATATTCTTTCCGAGAATAGTGCCGAGTTAGAAAGGTTAAATATTTTAAAAGCATTAATAAGGGGAGAAGCGCCTCAAAAACCCGGGGAGATCCTGGTTAGTGATGATTTTGCCAAAAAACTGGAAATAGAACCCGGACAAGAGGTGACATTTCTGGGTTCTACTATGTATGGCAGCATGACAATGCAGAATTTTACCTTATCCGGTACGGTAAAATTCGGAACTCCTGCAATGGACAGAGCTGCAATTATTATAGATATCACGGATGCTCAATATACCCTGGATATGGAAAATGCGACAGGTGAAATTCTGGGTTATTTTTCTGACAATATTTATAATAATCCCAAAGCAGAGAAGATAGCTGGTGAATTTAATGCTGAATTTTCTGATCCCGATGATGAGTTTTCCCTGACAATGTCCGATCTAAAACATCAATCCGGATTATCTGATTATGTCGATTATGCCGACCACTTTATAGGTATAATAATCTTTGTTTTTATTGGTGCAATGTCGCTTGTATTATGGAATTCCGGACTGCTGGGCGGTTTACGCCGTTATGGCGAAATAGGTGTCCGATTAGCGATTGGAGAATATAAAGGTCATATTTACAGGTCAATGATAATTGAATCGATTGGTATTGGGGTTATTGGTTCAGTTTTTGGAACTTTAATTGGCTTGCTTTTTTCTTATTGGATGGCAGTCAAAGGTATTGATATTGGTTCCATTATGAAAACAAGCTCAATAATGTTTCCATCGGTGATCAAAGCGACGATTGTAAGCCTTGCTTATTATATCGGTTTTATCCCAGGATTATTCGCTACTGTCATCGGTACGATGCTGGCTGGTATTGGAATTTATAGAAGGCAAACCGCCTCATTATTTAAGGAGTTAGAAGCATGAAAAGGCTCTTTTTTGAATCGATTTGATATGTCCGTGGTCCGCAATCCGTGGTCCGTAGACAGTGATTCTTTGAGTTCAAAAATGGTGCAATAAATTATGTATATTAAATCAGCAAAAGATTTAGATGTTTATAAGTTGGCATACGAACAGGCTATGGATATTTTTTCCTTATCAATAAAATTTCCGAAAGAAGAAAAATACTCATTGACAGATCAAATTCGCAAAGCTTCCAGGTCTGTTTGTGCAAATTTGAAAGAGGCTTGGTCTAAACGCAGGTATATTGCTCATTTCACCAGTAAATTAACAGATTGCGATGGAGAAAATGGAGAAACAGAAACTTGGGTCGATTTTGCAAAGGATTGCAAGTATATTGGAGTAACAGACTATAACAGATTGATAGAAAGGAACCAAAGGGTAGGACAGATGTTAGGAAATATGATAAATAAAGCGGACGTGTTTTGCAATAACTAACGGCTTATTAATATGATATGGTTGTTTTACCGACCACGGGCCGCAGACAACTGATTACGAAATTACCCACTCTAAAGGAGGAAGAACTCATGAAAAAGATATTAATTACATTTTTATTAGTAATTTCTGTAGTATATGCTCAATATCCATCCGGTGAAGCGATCCTGGAAAAGATAGATCAAAATATGTCATCCGAAACACGCGTGCTCAGTTCCAAAATGGTAGTTCACGGCAGACGCAGCAGCAGAACCATCGAATCAAAGTCATGGGTGGCAGGTGAAGAAAAATCATTCACCGAATATCTGTCACCAGCACGTGAAAAAGGAACAAAAATGCTGATGTTGGAAGATAATCTATGGATGTACTCGCCTTCTACGGACCGGATTATCCAAATTTCCGGTCACATGTTGAAGCAGTCATTAATGGGGTCCGATCTGTCTTATGAAGACATGATGGAAGACCCGAAACTTACGAACCATTACAACGCTGAAGTAACTGGAGAGGAAACTATAGATGAACGCCAGTGCTGGGTACTGGAATTGACTGCCAGGACCAAAGATGTATCCTATCATAAGCGTAGAATGTGGGTGGATAAGCAAAGGTCAATTCCGCTGCGGGAAGAACTATACGCCAAAAGCGGAAAGTTATTGAAAAAGACTGATTTGAAAGACATTGTAAATACTCAGGGACGCTGGTTCCCGAAAAGGATTATATTTAAGGACATGCTGAAAAAAGGCGAAGGGACGGAATTTATTATAGATTCAATCGAGTTTAATGTAGATATTCCGGAATACACATTTACCAAAGCGGTGCTGCGGAAATAGTCATAAGAAAATAAAAAAAATAGGCAAATAGTTGTAAAGAAAGCCAGTGCCATCTCGTAGAAATCTATAAGAGATAGGGCTAATATGTAGTAAATTTTCAGTGTATTGACAATGTTAGGTATCAAATAATAAAAAGTAGAATTATGCAAAAAATAAAATTAACGACAGACCTGTTACAGAAAGAAGCAAAAAGGTTTGCCCTTATTGAATCAAAACATGATGAGCCATCATTATTTGGGGTAACTGACGGAAAAGCAGTTGGTACTTATTTGGAACATAAATTTCAAGAATATCTAAAAAATAAATATAATTATGTTGAAGGATCTTCTGCAAAAGGGATAGATTTTCCCGAGTTACTGGTTGATATGAAAGTAACAAGTATAAGGCAACCTCAATCATCTTGTCCTTTCAAATCTGCTAAACAAAAAATATTTGGTTTAGGTTACTCTCTTATTGTTTTTGTTTATGAAAAAACAGATGATAATGAGAAGCGAACCGGCCGTCTTGATATAAAACATACAATATTTGTCGAACAACATCGTACCGCTGATTTTCAAACAACATCAGGTCTAAGAAAGATATTAGATAATGATGGCAATTTAGATGATATCCTCGCTTTTTTTGAAGAGAGGATGATTCCTGCTGAGGAAATTCAAGCAAGGAGTTTAGCTGAAGAAGTTTTAAATAATCCTCCAGAGATTGGTTATCTTACAATTTCAAATGCTTTGCAATGGCGGCTTCAGTACAGTCGTGTAATACAGGAAGCAGGAAATATCGAAGGAATTATAAGGGTTCGATGATGCCAAGTAAACGTAAAATTGAGTTTGGTGATTTTCAAACGCCTTTTGAATTAGCAAAACAAGTGACTCATTTTGTAAAGGAAATTTTCCCAAATCCATCAATTATAGTCGAGCCAACTTGTGGACTAGGTTCATTCATTAAAGCTAGTATGGATGAATGGGGAGATAACTGTAAATATTACGGATTTGATATCAATGAAAATTATATCAATAATTTAAAATCATCTATTAAAAAAACTGATAAATTATTTTTAAGCGTTAATGATTTCTTTATTTTCGATTGGCCTAATTTTTTTCATAACAAGAATGACAAAGTATTGATTATTGGTAATCCACCATGGGTTACAAACTCTGCTCTTGGTTTGTTGAAAAGTAATAATCTTCCCCAGAAAAGTAATTTTCAGCGACTTGGTGGATTTGCTGCAAAAACAGGCAAAGCAAATTTTGATATTGCAGAATGGATGTTAATAAAATTGATTGAAAGCTTACAGGGATGTACTGCATGCCTAGCTATGCTATGTAAAACAGCAACTGCTAGAAAGGTTTTAAAACACTTTTGGATTAATAATAGTTATGTTTACGGTAGTTCTATTCACATTGTTGATGTGAAACAGCATTTCAATGTATCCGTTGATGCTTGTTTATTCGTTACTTTTATAAATCCTAAAGATAAATCTAAGGATGCATACATCTATGAAAGTTTATCTTTCAATAATGAAGTAACACATTTTGGTATATATGCAAATGAATTAATAGCTAATATAGATGATTTTAAGAAGTATCGAAAAGTTGATGGTATTTATTATTATAAATGGCGTTCTGGAATTAAGCATGATGCTACAAAGGTAATGGAGCTAACAAAAGATAATGAAAATTATAAAAACGGTTTTGGAGAGCCTGTTAAAATAGATAGTGAATATATATACCCGCTTTTAAAGTCATCAGATCTTGGTAATAACCGTCTTGTACCACGAAAATATGTAATAGTTACTCAAAAAAATGTAGAAGATGATACTAATGTAATCAAAACAAAGTCACCAAAAACATGGGCTTATTTAGAAAAATACTCTTCTATTTTAGATAGCAGAAAAAGTATCATATATAAAAAGCGTTCTCGTTTTTCTGTTTTCGGAATAGGTGATTATAGTTTCACATCATGGAAGGTTGCTATTTCCGGGCTTTATAAAAATATTCATTTTTGTGCAATCGGGCAACGTGATGGTAAACCAATTATGGTAGATGACACCTGTTATTTTATTCCTTGTAGCTCAAGAGATGAAGCCTTATTTATTGCTCAACAACTAAATTCGGAGGCCTGTTTGAAATTCCTTAAATCTCTAATATTTTTTGATGCCAAAAGGCCAATTAATATTGATATTTTAAGAAGGATAGACTTTAAAAAGCTTTCTGAGATAAATGGAAAACTGCATGAAGTTTTGAAATATTTGATCTATTCTCAGGCCCCCTTTACACAACAAGTTCCGTTAATCTTTGGAAAAAATGAAGAATACAGAAAAAATCGCTTACCCTGACAACTGTTCCGCTGGTGCTCAATAGCAGTAGGTGATCTTTACCGTTCACCATTCCTAATAGATGTCTCCAAAACTCATTAAAAAAGTTGTTCCGACTCGTCGGGACTCCTTCTGAGCATTTTGCTATTTACTGTGCTTGTAAAAAGCATACGCTATGTAAAAAAAGTCCTTGTTGAAAATATACATTACGTCTAAAAAGTCCTTGCATATAATACCAGTCGTTGCCATATTTGAGAAAAGGATTATATTTAAGGACATGCTGAAAAAAAGCGTTGGCACGGAATTTATTATTAAAACGATTGAATTTGATGTAGATATTCCGGAATACACATTTACCAAAGCGGTGCTGAGGAAATAGGTATATTTGTCCGCAAATATGTCTTTGATAATAATGAATATGACAATCCATGATTTCTCAAGCGGAGTCTCTTCCTCAGAGAGGTCTCTTCGAGATGAGATAATCATGGGTAGCCGAACAACATCAAAAAATGTAACCGTTTCAACGGTTTACAAACCTAAAAAAAGAATATATCGGGTTAACTGTTGTTATAATACTATGTACAGTGTTCAGAAATTTTATTTAACTATTCCTTGAGAAATAGGAAATAGTCGGTGTATATTAGAATGACATTTTAAAAAGGAAAAATTTTTATAATCTATGCATCATTCTATAGAGAAAATTAATGGGAGTTTATGATGCTATTCGATAATAAAACAAAATCGGCTTTTAACAAACACTATAAAGTATTTGAATTTATTTCTGATTATGTGGAGAAAGGTAGACTCGATATTGTAACTGGCTTTTTCTCCATAAGTGCATTAGCAAGAATGTTTGATGAGATTAATGATGCAAAGCAAATTAGAATGATACTTGGCACTTTGATTGATGAAAAAAATAGAGTGGATAAGATCATTAATCTACTAAGTGACAGAATTAATGTTAATCAAGCATTAAATTTCTACCCTTCTCTATTAAGTGATTGTATACAACCTGTAGCCCGTGCTCCTTACATTTTATCTTGTAATGTTCCATCTTTATTTTTTAGTATATTCAAAAATATTCAACAAGATTGCAGCCTTGACAATATAGCAATTTTTCAATTAACTTTATTTTGTGTTTAGATTCTATATAGTCCCTCTTGTCCTTTTGTCCCTAAAAAGGAGGACTATGACATTTTCCTCTCAATAATGCAATTTTCCCATAAAATTTCGTGAAGAGCTTAAAAGATTTCAAATTAAATGAAAATATTTATACTAAAAGAAAGGAACTTGAAAATAACTCTGAAAAGTTTTCTCTAAAATATCTTTTAGCTATTCTAAATTCAAAATTCGGATATTACTCTTTGAACCAGGTAAGAAGAAGTCAAATTGGATTTTATCCTGACGATTTTAAAAAGTTACAGGTAAAGAAAATTTCATTTCCTCTCCAAAAACCATTTATTAATCTCGTAGAACAAATCCTATCTGCCAAGCGTATAAATACCAATTCAGACACCAGTGCATTAGAAGCAGAAATTGACCGGATGGTTTATGAATTGTATGGTTTGACGTAGGAAGAGATCCACCTTGTTGAAGAGTCGATTGGAGGGAAGTAATGATTTAGGAATTAAATGGGATGAAGAAAGATAATGTGATTAGTGAAGAGAGTTTGAATTTTGATCACCGATTAATTTCTTCAAAGAAATGGGAGTTGCAAAGATATGCTACATATAATATGAATCGTTAAATTTAAATAAATGTGAATTATTTATGAGGAGTCGTTATGAAAGTAGATGAAATTAATGAAATATCAAAACTTAGCACACCAGAGAAGATACTCTTTTTAGAAGATTTATGGGATTCAATCTCATCAGCTGATTCAGAAATTCCAGTACCAGAATCCCATAAAGAAGAACTTGATCGTAGATATAAAAGACATATACATGGTCAAGGAGAAGTGTTAACTTTAGAAGAACTACAGACATGCATAGATAAAAGAAAATGAAATATACAATTACATTCCTACCTGAAGTGGAAGATGATGCATTCAATGCATATTATTGGTATGAACAAAAATCGAAAGGTCTTGGAGAAGAATTCCTTAGAATATTTTATGCAAATGCTATGGAACTTACTCACAATCCTTTTCTTTACCCAAAAATATATAAGGATTTCAGAAGACGTTTGCTTAAACGCTTCCCGTTTGCAATTTATTATATATTGAAAAGTGATGAAATAATTGTATATGGGCTTTTTCATACTGCACGTAATCCAAAAGTGATGAAGAAAATTCTAAGTAACAGATAGAAAGCTTAACATTAGTTTACTTAACTCATAAGAAACTGCACAGAGAAAAATAGGCGTGATAGGGGAATTTTGCTTGAAGCGATTATAAATTATTGTAAATATATGATAAATGAAAATTGGAATAATTTTGACAGGATGTATGAGATCGCGAGATATCATAGTGTGAAAGTGACAACACCGGGAAAATTTTGATAAAACCTAAATTATTTTTCTTGGAGGTATAAATTGATAAAAGTTTTAGTTGGTGATATTTTTAAATCAAAGTCTCAAACATTAGTAAATACTGTTAATTGTGTTGGCGTTATGGGGAAAGGATTAGCATTAGAATTCAAGAAAACTTTTCCTGACATGTTTAAGGATTATTTTGAAAGATGTCATCGGAAAGAAGTAAAGCTGGGTAAACCTTACCTATATAAGAGACTAATTTCACCATGGATTTTATTATTCCCTACAAAACAAGATTGGCGGTCAGTTTCCCAGCTTTCTAATATTGAAGATGGTTTGCAATATTTGCAATCTAAGTATAAAGAATGGGGTATTACTTCAATTGCGGTACCTCCCCTTGGCTGCGGTCTGGGAGAATTAGAATGGAATATTGTTGGAAGAACCTTATATCGTTATTTAGAAAAATTGGAAATACCTGTTGAGCTTTATGCTCCATTAATACAAAACTGATAGATTTTACCAATTTTAAATTATAAAAAAAAGGATTTATTAGGTTAAGACTAGAACTTTGTAATTTTTAATAAGGATTCTTTAGCTATGGAAAAAATAATTTTTTACTCTATCGGAATCATTCATTCTCCTTTCAAATCCCGTAATGATGCTCCTATTCAACCACACTTCACAGAAGATATTTGTGGGACTATTGAACTAAACCCCAAATTCACACCAGCTCTTAAAGACCTTGACGGATTTTCTCATATCACTCTAATCTACTATTTACATAAATCAGAAGGATATAAACTTGAGGTCAAACCATTTCTTGATAACACACTTAGAGGATTATTTGCCACAAGGTCTCCCAATCGTCCAAATCCCTTAGGATTATCTGTTGTGCGACTTGACAAAATAGAATCCAATATCCTTTATATCAGAGATATTGATGCTCTTGATGGCACTCCTTTACTTGACATTAAGCCATTTATACCTGAATTTACAAACATGGAAAAAATTAAATTAGGGTGGATTAATGGAAAAATTAAATAGAACTTCGATGGTAAAAAAATACACGACGAAAAAAAATAACGCTCTTTTTATTTTTCTTTGGATATATCTAATTATAACAGTCCCAGCTTGCCAAAAGGCACCACAATTTCCCGATTTAACTGCAATTCCATGGATTCAAAAATACGGTTATCAAAATGAAGAGATTTTCTCAATCACTACAACTGGGAAAATTCCTGGACCTCAAATCGAAGTTTCAATCGGTAAAAAATCGCAAAATTTTCTCCTTGATCTAAGCAGTTTTGGGTTAGTATTCAAAGAAAATGCTTTTAAAAATCTTGACTTCGAACCCCAACGTATGGCTTCTTCCATCATCGGAGATACCGAAATGCTTCTCGAAGAGGGATATGTCCATAATGTTTCTATATTGGGAAATTCATATCCAATACTCTACTCATCAGTTTTACAATATGCAAATGTTCCTTTTAGACAAAAAGGTGTAGTGGGCAGAACTTTTTTTCTTGATGGTAGAATGACTTTAGATATGAGCAATAAAATTCTCGCTTTCACATCTCAACCCAAACAACCACTTTCTGAAATTGTAAGCAGTTCTGAAACAATACCAATAGACCTGAATAATCAGTCAGGTCCGAAAAATGGTCTTATTAAATTTCACGGATTGATAAACGGGGAACGAATTCTAATGACAATAACCACACGGTCGGAAAAATCACAGATCAGTCCCGAACTTGCTGAAACTCTATCTAAAAAAGCCAATAGCAATTATTTTCAGATTGATATACTAAAACTTGGCAATACGACATTTACCGATCTAAAGTGCAATATCAAAGACGATCAATTACAGCTGGAGCCTGAAAGTACTGAACCGTTGCATTTTTCAGTTGGTCTGGACGTGATTGATAAAATCGTTCTTACTATTGATTTTGTAGATAAAAAAATGGCAGTAGAATAAAAGATTTTTGATATTATAATTTCTAACATTGAGAATGTAAAAATTTTTATTAAATTATCACATGAGAAAAACTAATTTTACCTGGCTGCCAAAAAGAAAACAACTTTTCTATGAACAAATGGCACGTTCGTATCGTGCACTAGAACCTCAAAAACACACGGATTGGGCTCCGTTTACTGAAAAAATGATTGACAGCAAAATAACCTTGATTTCCATTGCAGGCGCCTATCTCAAAAACCAAAAACCTTTCACGGTAGAAGAAAATAAATCGGATTATGACTACCGGGAAATCAATATCGATTTTAAAAAAGAGGATTTGTGTTTATATCCTGTTGATTGGGAGCCGAGTGAATCAGAAGAGGATATAAATGTAATTCTTCCAGCTGAGCGCCTTATTCTACTTCAAAAAGAAGGATTAATTGGAAAAATTGATGATACAACCTATAGTTTCTCGGGATATAATAGTAATCGTGAACTTCTTACAAAGAGTATTGATAAACTCATCAATACTTTAAAACAATCTCAGGAAACCGATACCGGATCAGTAACAGCAAACAATGGTGCATTGATAATACCAGCTTCAGCCTTAAGCTCCGAAACAGCGTGCCTTATCGCATCACAAATGGAATCAAAAGGAATATCAACAGCGGTCTTATCACTTTTTTACGAACAAGCACTAATTCTTTCACCACCTCGCTGTGCATTTATCAATTTCCCGTTTGGAAGACCTATTGGCAAGGCAAATCATATCACACTTCACACAGCTGTACTTAGAGATACACTTCGCCTGTTCGAGAAAGCAAAATCACCGGGCCTATTGATAAATCTCAATTTCATCTGGTCTTTCGGAAATATACCTGATTGGTAATATCTGATTTTCACATAATCGATAATAACACTTACTGTCACGCGAATGTTCTGATCAATTCGATATTAACTATTGGTCATCCATAAAATTGAAGGAAATCGAGTAATTTAAATATCGAACAAGCCTGTCTTGCCATCAGGCAGGGAACACCAATTTTAGAATATCAATTTATGTCAAAGACATCTCTTCGAGATACTAACTTCTCCCAAGGGGATGCCTTTCCGAAGGTCACGGGGGACTCCTTCGGAGAATCTTCGATCGGCACAAAATCATAATTCGTCAATCCCTACCCTATCAGCAGAATGAATTGATTGACACTATGAAATTAGTATTTTATATTTTCATTTGATATTGGAAGTTTTTTTTAATCTTGTATCTTAAAGTAACAGTGGGAGGTTTTTAATCAATAAAAAATCACAAAAGCACAAGAAGCATAAAAAATCTAAAAAAATGAAAAAACAATTATACCTCACGATACCCAGTTAATAATTATAAAATAGGAGTATTAATGTTTGCTATTATTCTTAGCATAAAATGGGCATGCACACCTGGCGGAAACGAAGATGAATTCACACAAAATGGATATTCAATGATAATAATCAATAAAATAAGGAAAGGGTAATATTATGAGAAATTCAGGAATTATCCTGTTAGTGCTCGGTCTGGTACTGTTCTTTATATTGGGACTACCCGTATGGCTGGTTAAACTAATAGGAGTTATTGTTGCGATTGGTGGGCTATTTATGATTATCGCTCCTGAAAAGGCAGAAGAATTATTCGGAAAATGTAAATTACAAAAAAAGCCTAAAGAAGAAAAAAAAGACTAAGTCGCCCAACAATCTTTAATTAAGGTACATAATAAACCTATTTGAATTTTGATAGAGTTTCTCCTCTATGGTGAATTTCTACAATTTTCCCATTTTCTACAATTTTCAGAGATTCGATTATTTCTTGAGTACCTGAAATAACGTATAAGTAGATATCTATTTTATCCACTTTGAAAAGTAAATAGTGCTCCTGCGAAGAGAATGCCTTAATTGTACTTTCCCAGGGAATATTTGCATCAACACGAGCATAGTAAGGTGCACCTGCTCCACCAGTAATAAACTGATAAACGGGATTTTTAAAGTCACTATTTGGATTACCATCGAAATAAACAGAAGTCTTTGAATCAATTAACATTCGAACATAATTATGTTCATGACCGGCAATCAAAGCCCGTACTTTCCCGTTTTGCGATAACGCTTTCCAGAATCTATCTCTGCATTTGACAACATATTCTCTATTTAAGGGTTCATTATCAATAGTACTATTGGATTCTGGAGAACCGCCCGAATACCACATTGCGTCACTAAGATGACCAGAAACCGGAAAGGATGGCTCGTGAGTAAAAACAAAAATATGCTTTATTTTTTTATCAGACTTAGATTCATCTAAAACTTTTTCCAGCCATTCCATCTGATTTTCAAGAATATAGCCTTGAATATTTCCACCGATATCTTCCGCCCATGCCGCCCACCAGTAATTGTTATTTATTGATATAAATCTGGTATTATCCCAGTCAAAATAGTAAACGTTTTCCCTATACGTTGGAGCAGAAGTACTCTCCTTTTCAGGATAGTCATTAATGGGATTTACAAATTCCTGAGCAAATAGGTCTTCACTCGAATTACCAAAAACTTTGTCTATTCTTATCCCATATTTTTGTCTTGGATCTTTCCAGTAATCAAGGACAAGATCATGATTACCCATTCCTTCGAAAATTGGCATAATGTGACCAACAGGCTCAACCGCATCTTTCCAGGACTTCAGCTGCATTATGTAGTCTTTCTCATCCGTAGTATGACCATTTATCAGATCACCTGCAAATATTGTAAATTCCGACCCTCTCGAGTAAGCATCAATGAATAACCTTTGAAGAATATTGAAGTTCACTCCATTGGAATTATTAGTAAATCCACCATAACCTGAACGACTATCTGACATTGCTGCAAATAAGAATTTTCCAGAACTTCCGGGTGTTTTGAATTCGAAAACAGGAGTGGATACAGTTATCGACTCTGAGGTAGCTTTAACCTGGTATTTATGATTCACACCTGAGTATTTCTCAATAACAACTTCATGATGAGTATTTTCAGGAGATTTATACGAAATACCGTCAACCACTACCGTACCTTTTGACAGTCTGTCAGTATCCCATGATATTTTAAAACTATTAGATGATGTAATATCAATCCATGGACCTTCTTTAATACAAACAACATTACGATTTCCACGGTATTCAAATCGTTTGTTGAAAATATGCGTAGTTGACTTTTCAGGGTCGGGAAGCATTAAACGATAACATACAGTTCCTCCACCCTGAGAACTGAAAACACTTCCAAAATCATAAAGAGGATATTCGAGACGTTTAAGATCAATGGTAATCGAATGATGCGTAGAGTTACCGGCTAATTTTTCTTTTCCGAAGTGCCTGTATATAGGGGTTTGCACTTTTTGATCAGATAAATATGTACCGTAATGACAATAAGCGGCTGGGAGAGGAGATACAGTTTCAAAGGTTATTACTGCTTTTTTCTGATTTCCTTTAGTAAAAATTTTTACTACGGGCTCACTTTCAAGAATGCGACTCATACTTGTCTGCCTGTCCTCTGGATTTCCAGTTAACGGAGGTTGACCAACTCTACCTATTTGAGATTGAGATTTTTGAAAAATTCCAAAAGAGAGAGTCACTAAAAGTAGAAAAATAATTCTTGTTTTCATTTAATCCTCAATAATTTTCCGTTGGAAAGTTATTAGAAATATTGATAACTTACCAGCGGATTTATAAAATATTCTGAAAATTAGGTTCATAAAAAATATCATTTCGAGAAACTTCAGATGTAATGATAAAGTTGAAAATGAATCTAAGAAATTAGTAACTTGACAACAATGATTTTTTTTGTTAAAAATTAATCAATTAAAAGAGTTGTGTATGCCGGTTTATGACTATGAATGTGAAAACTGCGGAAAAGTTTTCGAGGAATTTGTTGTATCTCACAAAATTCCTGATTCTGAAATAAAATGCCCTGAATGTGGAGAGTATAAGGCAAAAAGAAAATTATCCGCTCCAGCAATTGCCGGTTCAAGCAGTTCACACCCATCATCTTGCGGATTAAGCGGTTTTACCTGAGGAACTTGATTCCGACAGTTGTCGGCAAGGTTTCACAATTCACAAATACACAAAATAACGCTTCACGCTTCACTTTTCACGTTTTACGTTTTACAAACGACTCCCCGTATTCCAATAACTTTTCTACAATACTATCTCGATTTTCCAAAGTAACTTCGAAAACACCTGCATCGTTAAAATCTTCAAGCCAAAAATCAAGCGCACGTTCCTGGATAACCGCCAGTACATCATGGTTGCTCAAGAAGATTTCTTTAACTTTATTACAAAATAGGGGCTCTTTTTTCTCTATTATACCAAGTTCATCCATTAAAATCATTTTGTTGGAATTAATAGAACGTCGAAGTATGTCCCTTCCGAAGTTTCTAAATACTGAAAGCTCTAATCCATAATTTTGAAATGACACTCTTTTCGGAAAATCGACATGTGCAAATGTTTCTGATCTACCGCCGATTTCTGTTAAACTATAACCAACGATTTTGCCCTGTTCAATAATTTTTTCTGTTTTGAAACCGACGCAATCTATTGATAAATGTTTAATAAACTTTTGTACTACTGTACTTTTACCGACACCGATATTTCCAGTAATAACAATTTTAAATCCAGAGGGATATTCTATCAACTGTTAGTTGAGTAAATTTTATGATTTAGAGACGAATTAATACAGCCAAAGAAATCATTATAACAGTGGCACCCTGTAATGCCCACCGCAATCTCACTGATATTCCTCTCGTAAGGCTTTTTTCAGAACTCAAGAACTCCGTAAATCGAGCACCTAAAAGCGTACCAACTGGAAAAGCTACTGCCGATAATCCGATTGCAATCGGAGAATAGTAAAGAGCAAGTGGATAAGTAGTGCCTTTTACAACACAAGCAGGTATTCCTGTAAAATATTTGACAAGTGGGAAAACACTTACTGCTATTAATGCAAACAAACCACCGGAAATCGCCAGACCATATATCTTCTTTAACAAATCTTTACGAATTATTGTAAAAACGAAAACAAACGCTAATAACTCAACAACCATCGCAAAAATGGGGTTTCCTACAGCTCCGTGAACAACAGGAAGATGCAGCATAAACGCATCAAGCAGCTTAAAGAGAATAACCATACCAAGTGCTATGAATAAAAATGAAAATTTCTTAATTAATGCATATCCAAAAGAGAGCAAGAGAGCAACCATGCCGGTCATAAGTGAGCCGGTAATAAAATAAACGCTGGTATTTCGCATGCTCATTCCAATCAATGCTTCGGAAAGTCCCCAAATAGCACCTATCCCAATCGCCATCCAAACAATTGTCTTTTTATCTAACTTTTCCATAACTGCTCCCTAAAATTTCATTCAAATATAACATAATATTTTAAATAGACAATGAAATGAAAATGGTCTGATGGATATGCTTTTTGTAAATCAGGATTTTTTTATGTACCAATAACATTGCATTTAAGAGGTAATTTTGCGAAATTAATATTAGATGTCAAAAATAACGATTGTGAGTTCAAATGTTAGTAAATGTAAAAAATTGGTATAGACCTGAGAACATCACTGAAGCACTCAGTGTAATGAAGAAAGGCAGGGTTATTCCTTATGCCGGTGGTACAAGCTTTCACAGGGGCGGAAAAATCACAGCAACAGGAATGATTGATCTCAGAAAACTTGATCTTGACTTCATACATGAAACAGAAAGTGGAACAACAATTGGTGCCTGCGCACGGTTTAAAGATATTGCAAATTACAACTTCACGGATGGACGCAAAATTCTCAAGGAGGCATGCTCAATAGCTGCTTCTACATCCCTGCGTAATCTAATAACAATCGGCGGTTCACTCGCTTCAATACCGCTGTGGTCAAATATCCCTGCTGCTCTATTGGCGTTAAATGCCGAAATTGAAATTGCAGGAACAAATGCAGGCAAATTTGGAATTGAAAGTTTTTTAAGTGAAAAGCCACTCGATGGGACTTCTTTAATTACTCAGATTTTTATTCCCAAATCTCCCGGAATTGGAACTTACCATCGGTACAGCAAAACGAAATTCGACTACTCACTTATTGACACCGCTATTTATATAGAATTGAAAAATAGGGAAATAGAAATAATTAGAATTGCAGTTGGCAATTTATTTCCAAAAGCCAGAAGGCTTCACAATCTTGAAGAAAGCTTAAAAGGTTTGCCAATTAATAGCGAAAGAATTGTTGAATTTGTAGATAAATTGGAAATTAATCCCATATTTTTTTCCATCGCATCAAAGGAATTTGGAAGCAACTTGGTGAGAGTATTCATCAAAAGAGCATTCAAGCAGGTCAGTTAATAAATGCATAAAACGATCATTAATAACAGGGGAAGAAATAATTAGTTTATTGCCTCTACTTTTTCGTATTAAACATATACGGAGGCAGACATATTTCTTATTGAAATGGGTAAAATTAAATTACGCAAAATGCGTTACGCAAGTTGCGTAATTGGTAAAGATATTGTAAATTAGAAAGAGTAATATGGCTAATCCTTTTAAATATGGTGGAATTGTTAGTGGTGTTGATTTCTGCAATCGCAAAAGCGAGCTAGAAGATATTAATAGGGCAATGCAAAATAGTGAAAATCTTTTTCTCTATTCCGAACGACGTTTTGGTAAAACTTCTTTAATAAAACAAGCTCTTAAAAAACTGCCATTAAGTAAATTTCGATGGGCATACATAGACCTTTGGCCCACAGATTCCGATATCTCCTTCGCGACAACATTTGCGAAGGCAATTTCTGAGTCGATGAGCAGTAGTACAGATAAATTAATAGAGTTTGCCAAAAATTTTTTTGGACACCTTTCACCAAACATAAGTATTGACGAAGAAGGTAAACCCAAAATCACTTTTGGTTTTAGCGGAGATTATCAAACAGGTTTAGACATCGAGGAAATTCTTAAAGTTCCACCCAAAATTTCAGAAAGACGAAAGTGCAAAATTATTATTGTATTTGATGAATTCCAGCAGATACTTGAGTATGACACTGATTATATAGAAAGACGATTGCGGAGCTCTATACAGAATCATAAAAATGTTTCTTATATATTTTTGGGAAGTAGAAAGCACTTAATTCAAAAGATGTTTCTAAACAAAATACATCCTCTCTATCGCATTGGTGGACATTATCCTTTAAAACCTATAAATGAAAAAAATTGGTTACCATTTATTCAAAAGAAATTTTTAGAATATAATAAGAATATTTCCAATGAATTAATTTTTTCTATCTGTCGTTTAACAGAGGGACATCCTTTTTATACACAACACCTATGCCATTCACTCTGGGAATTATGCAAAGAAAATACATCTATTACATCCCAAGATATAAATTTGGCTGTAAATATTTTGCTTAACAGAGAAAGTTATGCTTATACAACTCTCTGGGAATCTATTGGCAAAAATCAGAAGCGGTTTCTAAAGGGCTTGGCGCTTGAATCAGAAGGAGTAAAAACGTTCTCATCCGAATTTTTTCTAAAATACGGCTTACGCTCAGCATCAAACGTTCAAAGAGCTGCTGAAGCGCTTCTTGAAAGGGATATTATAGATAGAGAAAATGGATACTTTGTAATTATCGATCGCTTTTTCAAAATTTGGATTAAAAAAATTCAATCTGTGTAGATTTATTGGATATTCAGATAGAATTAGACGATAAATCTTTTTAAAGAATTGAACTAAAATTCTTAATCATTACGCAAAATGCGTTACGCAAGTTGCGTAATTTGAAAACCTATTCAAATGTTTCAATAACAAATATTAGAAGAATTATATGAAAATCAATCTAATAATAAACGGAAAAAGCAGAACATTAGAAATTCATCCTGGTGAAACGCTTTTAGAAACGCTGCGTAACTACAGTTTTAACGGCGTAAAGTTCGGATGTGGAACTGGCGATTGTGGTGCCTGTATGGTGCTTCTAAATGGCGAGCCCGTAAATTCCTGCCAAGTTCTCACTGCAGCAATTGAAGGTGAATCAGTTACTACAATTGAGGGAATTGGCAGCATGAATAAACCGCATCCAATACAGGAAGAATTGATAAAAGCTGGTGCAATCCAATGTGGATATTGTACTCCCGGAATCGTTATCTCCGCTTATGCTTTGCTCAAATCAAACCCAAATCCTTCAATCGACGAAATCAAAAGTGGAATAGACAGCCACCTTTGTCGTTGTACAGGTTATGTAAAAATCATCGAGGGAATAAAGAATTCCGTAGCCCGAAGCATTGCTTCGGAAATAAATATCGGTGATAAAATTAAAATGCGAAGCAAAAGTATGCGAAGCAATGCTTCTCGCTACGAGGTAACAGATGGGAAAAACTGAAATTTTTAATTACAGACTTTATTATAAGCGTTATCTGCCGCATATTCAGCCGGTGGATGCGGTGTTGTTTGTAACGTATTGTTTGGCTTTTCAATATCCGGACAAATTTCATGTACAACTGCAAAAACGAAAAATCAGATTTCAAGAGTCTATAAAAAATCTTTCAAAAAAGGAGAAGATGAAAAAAGCAGAAATCTTTAATAAGAAACAGTTCGATTTTACAGATAACTTTATTGCAAATTTCAAGGATTCACCTAAATGCCTGAGAAACGATAAAATCGCCGAAATAGTCAAATACAGTTTGTTCTTTCAGGATAAAAATGAATACGATTTACTTTGCTATTGTATTATGCCGAATCATGTCTACATTTTAATTAAACCGCTATTGAAATCAGAAGGCAAACCATATCCTTTATTTCCAATAATGCAGAAACATAAAAGTTATACAGCTGTTGAAGCAAATAAGATTTTAAATCGCAGCGGCAAATTTTGGCAGTGCGGTTATTATGATCATTATGTAAGACTATGATGAAAAGGAGTATTTCAATATTATCCGTTATATTCTGAACAATCCAGTAAAGGCGAATTTTGTGGAGAAATATGAAGATTGGGAATTTAGCTGGGTTTATGATGAATATTTTGAAATGTAACCCGTAGCCCGAAGCATTGCTTCGGAATCTTCGTAAATAGAGGACAGGGATAAAATGAATGCGAAGCGATGCTTCGCGCTACAAGAGTTTTTAAAAATGAAAGTAGTTGGAAAATCAGTAGAAAAAATAGATAGCCTTTCACTATCAACCGGCTGCGCAAAATTTTACGACGATTTCCACTTCCCGGATGAAGGATATGTTAAATTTCTCTATTCTCTACATGCTCATGCGAAGATCCTTTCGATTGACATTTCAAAAGCAAAATCGCTTGAGGGTGTAATAGATATCCTGCATTATGGAAATGTTCCGAGAATTCTGCACACAACAGCCGGTCAGGGATATCCTGAGCCTTCACCCTATGATGCCGTTATGTTTGATTCGACAATGAGGTTCGTGGGTGATAGAGTTGCCGCAGTTTTTACTGAAACGCCGGAAATCGCTGAGGAAGCTATTTCAAAAATACAAGTAGATTACGAAATACTACCGGCAATTTTCGACTTTGAGAAAGCGATGGAAAAGAATGCTCCAATAATTCATCCGGAAAATAATAAAAAATATCTCATTCCGGCATACTACGAACCTAAAAAAAACATCGCAGCAAAAGTTGAAATTAACGTTGGCAACCTTGAAAAAGGACTCGAAGAAAGTTATTTCACATTTGATGAGATTTTCTATACACATTATGGCTCTCATGCTATGATAGAACCGCATGGCGTCGTTACTTACCTGGATGAGAATAACCGTTTAACGATCATTACTGCGACACAAGTGCCCTTTCATGTCCGGAGAATTTCTGCGCATGTACTTCAAATACCTATAAAGAAAATACACGTAATTAAACCACGCATAGGTGGTGGATTTGGCGGTAAACAGGAAGTATTTTTAGAATATGTAGCTGGATTATTTACACTCAGGACAGGAAGACCTGCAAAAATTGTATTTACAAGAAAAGAAGTTTTTCGATCTTCGAGAACTCGCAATCCTGTGAGAACAAGGATCAAATCCGGTTTAAAAAAGGATGGGACAATCTACGCTATTTCCCTTGACGCATTAATGAACACCGGTGCTTATGGCTCGCATGCATTGACGGTCCTGTCAAACGTCGGCTCAAAAGCTCTGCCTTTGATTAATAAACCGCCGCACCAGAGGTTTAATGGAATTTCCGTTTATACCAACT
The DNA here is from genome assembly GCA_964441235.1 of uncultured bacterium. Classification (GTDB taxonomy): domain Bacteria; phylum Fidelibacterota; class UBA2242; order UBA2242; family UBA2242; genus BS750m-G69. The sequence goes on from CAYTUQ010000008.1 coordinate 87,815, forward strand.
TACCTATTGGAGGTGCATACCGTGGCTATGGTGCAACCCAATCCTATTTTGCACTTGGGCAAATGATGGACATAATGGCGCGTAAAATTGGAATGGATTTATTGGAATTCTATAAAAAGAACACAATCAAAGCAGGTGAAAGTTCACCGATATTTGAGAAACTTGGTGAGGGTAAAGAAGGTGTCAAAATGAGCATTAAATCCTGCGGCTTGATAGACTGCATTGATGCCGGAGCGAAAGAAATTGATTGGTATGCCAGGCGAGGTAAAAGGACCAAAAACGGTACTAAAGTTCGCGGCGTCGGAATGACTTGCATGATGCAAGGTTCCGGTATTCCAAAAGTTGATATGGGTGCTGCTTACATGAAAATGAATGAAGACGGCTCTTTTAATTTGCAGATCGGCGCTACAGATTTGGGTACCGGTTCGGATACTGTTCTGGGACAAATTGCCGCAGAAACAGTTGGTGTTGGTATTAATGATATTATGGTGAAATCATCCGATACTGATTTTACACCATTCGACGTAGGTGCGTATGCTTCTTCAACGACTTACATTTCAGGGGAGGCAGTAAGAAAGTGTGCGCTTAAAATTAAGGGCCAGATTCTCAATATTGCTGCTGAAATGTCAAAACAGCCTATTGAATTATTAAAAATTAATGATAAAAAAGTTATATGGAACAATGGTTCAATAAAATTTAGTGATATATGCACCTATGCAATGTATCAGGAAAACCAGTTTCAGATACAGGCAGTTGGCTCATATTTTTCTAATGTATCTCCACCTCCTTTTTCTGCCCATTTTGTAGAAGTTGAAATTGATACCGAAACTGGTGATTTAAAAATTGTGAAATATGTTGCAGCAGTTGACTGTGGCACGGCTATTAATCCAAAATTGGCAGAAGGTCAGATCGAGGGTTCTGTCTTGAACGGAATCAGCTGGGCATTAACCGAGGAATACCGCTTTAATAAAAAAGGTGCAATGATAAATGCCGATTTCGGAAGATATAAACTATTCACAGCGGCAGATATTCCTGAAATGAAGACAATCCTTATTCCTACTAATGAACCCACCGGACCCTATGGGGCAAAATCAGTTGGAGAAGTAGCGATAAACGGACCAGCACCGGCGATTGCCAATGCAGTTTATGATGCAATTGGGATAAGGCTTCATTCGTTGCCAATAACAGCGGATAAGATTTTTCAGGGATTATCCAACTCAGATTTTTATAAAAGAACATAGAATCGTCATAAAAGTTGAATTTTGTACCTTCTAAAGAGAAGAATCTGGAGCAAGCAAAATAAAATCGTACATTGTATTTGCAATGGCTTTGATTTAAATTAATTATTGAGAGATAAACAAGATCTTAGGAGGATTTATGGAAACGTTAAAACAAGATGCAATTAATGTCATTTCTAAGTTGCCTGATACCGCTGATATTGACGCAATTATGTATAGACTTTATGTCATTGATAAAGTACGAAAGGGGAAAGAGGCGATTGAACGGGGTGAAGTTATATCCATTGAAGATTTAGAGAAAGAAATCGAGAAATGGTAAAATGGTCAAAACCTGCAAAGGAAGATCTAAAATGCATTCATGATTTTATTGCAACAGATTCAAAATATTATGCAAAAAAGGTAACTCATGATATAATAGATAAGATAAAGGGACTAAATGATTTTCCGAAAATTGGTAGGATTGTGCCGGAGATAGAGGATATCAATATTAGAGAATTGTTTATTTATTCCTATCGTATTATATATGAAATCCATCACAATGAAGTAGAAATTCTTACAATTATCCATGGAAAAATGGATTTTACATCAGGTAAGGTATTTAGAAAATAAAAAGTGTTTTCTCCACTCTGGAATAAATCACCCGAACCTTATGACAAAAAATTATTCATGAAATTGCAATTAGCAAACTAACCCCAGTTATCACAAATGCCATTTATGATGCGATTAGTATAAGGTTTTATTCACTGCCAATAACAGCGGATAAGATTTTTCAGGAATTAATTAAATGAAGATTTACGTCAATATGCAATCGTAAGTATAAATTCAAGTAAAACAATTAAATTAAAACAAGGAGATGTTATGAACGGACAAAAACCTGAAGAAAAAGAGGTGAAAAAAGTATCAAAGTCCAGTACTAAGCAAGAGATTTTAGATGCCTATAACAACCTGTTAAAGGAGCTAAAAGAAAAAAGCAAAGTAGAACTCAATCTGGAAAAACTCACGAAAGAGAAGAAAGAGGAAAAAATAGTAAAAAAGGCGGATGAACTTACAACTGAAGGTATTATTAAAACTATCGGTTCTCTTAAACTTGATATCAATAAAATTCTTGCTCAACTAAGTGAAAACTTAGACCGTGAAGTAAACAGATACAAAGATATTCAAAATGCAATCGAAATTAGGGAGAATGAACTAAAGGAGATCTATGATATTGAGAAGGAAGCGGCTACACTCGCAGCACTAATTGAATCCAATAATCAAAAACGTCAGGAATTTGAAGATGAAATGTCTAAAACCAGGGAAATTCTTCAGATGGAAACTGAAACAATGCGAAAAAATTGGGAAAAGGAAAAAGAACAAAAGGAAGTAGAAATTAAACAACAAGACTTAAAGGGGAAAAAAGATAGGGAGCGAGAAAAAGAAGAATATCTATATAATTTTCAACGAGAACAGAAATTGGCTAAAGATAAATTTGAAGACGAAAAGACAAAATTAGAAAAAGAATTAATATCAAAAAAAGAAGAATTGGATGAACGTGAAAAAGTAATTGCGGAAAAGGAAAATCTACTCACTGAATTACGAAATAAAGTTGATTCATTCCCAAAAGAGATTGAAGCTGCAACAAATAACGCAATTAAAGAAACCACTGAAAAGATTAAAAGCGAATATGAATCTCAAAAAACATTGCTGAAAAAAGAGTTTGAAGGTGAAAAGAAAGTCTTAGACACACGAATAAACCTTATGGAAAAAATTGTAGACGAACAAAATGAAAAAATAAAAGAACTAACAGCAAAATTAGAGAACGCCTATAAAAGCGTTCAGGATGTTGCCGTAAAAGCTATAGAGGGTGCTTCCAGCTCTCAATCCTTTAACGAACTGAAAAATATTTTCAGTGAGGGGAAAAAGCAACCTCAGCAGGAAAAGTTATAAAAGCAAATCTGTTTTTAAAGAACGCTCTTATAATATAATGAAGATTAACTTGACACAAGTCCTTCCAAACGTACCATTCCAGGATAAAAACTCATCTGTGGGCTTGTGTTAAGTTAATTGGCAACTGGTATTGAGGAATGTATATAAGCAAATATTTGTGGATCATTGGAGTGGCAAATGTTAACAATGAGTACTATGATGGATATATGCCAAACGTAAGATATCCTGATTGTAATAATTATACTATGTAGTATGTAGAAAGAACCCAAAATTCTACCTGAAAAGTGGTATACTAAATAAACATATAGGAAGAATTAATGATTGATTTAACGATTAATGAAGAGCAACTGAAACAAACAGCAAAACGATGCAAGGAACGCAGCATAATTGTTCCAACTTTCGAAGAGCAAAGAAATCCCGAAAAGATTCCACAAAAAATCAAAGACGAATTAAAAAATATAGGCTTGTGGGATATTACACCGAGAAACCTGTTTCGTATTACATGGAAAAACGAACCGGTCGAATTCGGGGGACAGTTCAATGGCGTAAATTTCATGGAACTTCCAAAAGAATTAACCGGTGTTGACGCACGAATAATTGCACTTGTTGGGAAATGGTTTCCAACAGGTTCACATAAGGTTGGTGCAACGTTTGGCTGTTTAATGCCGAGATTAGTAACAGGTCAGTTTGATCCAACATACCAAAAAGCTGTTTGGCCCTCAACGGGAAATTACTGTAGAGGTGGTGCTTATGATGCATCACTCCTGGCATGTGAATCTATTGCAATTTTGCCTGAAATGATGAGTAAAGAGCGTTTTGACTGGCTGAAAAAAGTAGCCGGTGAAATCATCGCCACTCCTGGCTGTGAAAGCAATGTAAAAGAAATCTATGATAAATGCTGGGAACTGAAAAAAAACAGAAAAGACATAGTAATTTTCAATCAATTTGACGAATTTGGCAATCATCTCTGGCATTATGAAATGACCGGAAGTGCAATGCAAGAAGTTGTAGAACAAATTTCCTCTGACAAAGACCGTGTTGCCGGCTTAGTTCTAACAACCGGATCGGCAGGCACACTGGGCTGCGGTGATTATCTTAAAGAGGTCTTTCCAAATATAAAAGTGGCAGCTTGTGAAGCTTTACAATGCCCGACTTTATTATATAATGGCTACGGCGGGCATAGAATTGAAGGAATTGGCGATAAACACGTTCCCTGGATACACAATATGCGGAATACAGATATGATTATTGCAATTGATGATAATGATTCAATGAACTTATTGCCGCTTTTCAATACGCCTGAAGGAAGGGAATATTTAATAAAAATTGGCGTACCTGAAAACATTGTGGAAAATTTAGACCTGTTGGGTATTTCCAGTATTGCCAACATGCTGAGCGCAATTAAATTCGCTAAATATTACGAGTTGACTCATAATGATATAGTTTTGACGGTATTTACCGATTCAATGGAACTGTATGGATCCAGACTTCGTGAATATCATGAAAAGCACGGCAAATATTCTCAAAATGAAGCGGAAAGAGATTTTTACCGTTGCATACTTGGACAAAAAATTGACTTCATGCAAGAACTTAATTATTGGGATAAACGAAGAATTCACAATTTGAAATATTTTACCTGGATCGAACAGCAAGGGCGTTCGCTTGACGAGTTGAATGAACAGTGGTACAACCATGAAGAATATTGGGGAAAGATACATGCCTTGACACCGAAAATTGATAAAATTATCAGAAAATTTAATGAAAGAGTCGGGCTGATTTAGAAAAACTTTCCCGCGAAACATGCAGAAGTTTAAGTTCCGATTTAAGTTTTAAAATTTGCACGACTGATTAATTTATAGTAAAATTAAAGACAGAGAGGTCATTTAGAGGAGGAGAAAAAATGGACGTTCGCGAATTAGTAATTGAGATGAAATTACTCGAGCGGAAAATGACTCTTTACGAGGAGAAATATAGTATTCTCAGCGAAGACTTTTATAATGCGCTTATATCAGGCAATTTATCACAATACGATGCTTATGATGAAACACGTATTGATTTCAGCCGCTGGAAGGGTATTTACGAAACATGGCTAAGACGAAAAAATGACTATACTAAACAAATTCAAAAGAGTAATATTGCTGAAACCTTACATATTCACCCTGCCTATTAAAAATGGCTGATAATCCTTTAAAATCGCTTAATTTATAGAGTAATTATATAACAAAATTGCTAAATAAACCAAATATAAAATATTCATCGGTAATAGTCTGGTCGGGAAGTACATATACAGGAACTACAGAAGGAGAAGTTTTTTTTAAAACTGGCATACGATTTCGCGTAAGAGAGGAATTGGATTTTGAAGCTGGATTAATTACATCTTACAGCTATGAGGTTTATCGTAATAAAGAACGGTTATATTGGTATGACGATTTTCCGCATCCACATGATCGAAACCTGAATTCTACATTTCCTCATCATAAACATATACCTCCGGATATTAAACACCACCGTATTCCCGCTCCAGCAATAAGTTTCACTCATCCCAATTTCCCGTCAATTATTCGAGAAATTGAAGCATTAGAAAATGTAAAATCATAATATTTGTTTATTTTACAATAGAATACCCAAGAGAAAACAACTAAGGGGGTGTGATAATATAACCTTAACATGTTTAATATTATAAATTCATAAATAACATAATGATAAATCACCATGAATGACAACTTTATTCTATCACACCCCCTAAACATTCAAAAATCATTATTTTAAATATTTATTTAGTGTTTTTTGCCTGTCCATCGCTTCGCCCCCTGCCCGCCGATTCTCTATGGCAGGCGGGTGGCAGGTGGGTGTGTTTTCCCGATGAACTCTCTGATAAGCGGGCAATAAATATATGTTAGGTGATGATAAAAAAAATCCTATTTAAAAACGCAAAAATCTCTGTTGGAATCGAAAATAAAACTGAAACAGTTGACTTTCTTGTTGAAGATGGAGTATTTGTCGAAATTGGAAAATCTATTCGGTCATTCAGAGATTGTGGAATTGTCGATTTAAGAAATCAACTTACTTTACCTGGTGGAATTGATCCACACGTCCATTTTGATACTCCGGGATTTGAAGAGCGAGAGGATTTTGATTCCGGCTCCGCATTTTCAGCAATGGGTGGAATTACAACAGTTATTGACATGCCTTGCACATCAATTCCACCTGTAACTTCCGTTATAAATCTGGAAAATAAGTTAAAAATCATTTCAGGGCGTTCTTATACTGACTATGCACTCTGGGGTGGCGTTTCCGGTAATTGTTTCCGTGAGGGAAATTGGCAGCAAAACATGAATGAATTGTGGGAAGCAGGAGTTGTTGGATTCAAAACATACTCACTTTCCGGAATGGACACTTTCACTCATTTTTTACCAGACGAATTGGAAAAGGTGATTGAACACGCTGGGAAGGTAAACGGTTTAATTGGTCATCATGCCGAATGCGCCGAAATAGTAATCCCATTAACAGAAAAGATAATGTCCGAGGGGAAAGATAATCCTGAAGCGTATTTTTCATCCCGACCTGAAATAGCTGAAGTAGAAGCAATAAAACGAATAGCAAAACTTGCGGGGAAATATGGAGCTGCGATTCATATTGTGCATGTTTCTTCAGGTAAAAGTGCGGCAATAATTCGAAAAGCTCGTTTGGAATCAGTTGGTATTTCCGGAGAAACCTGCCCACATTTCTTAGCATTTACTATTGATGATTTTATCGAAAAAGGAAGTATTCTCAAGACTGCTCCGGTTGTAAAAACCAAAAAAGACTCGCAAAAATTATGGGAATCGTTGAAAAATGGATCTCTATCTTTTGTTGCCAGCGATCATGCGGCATGTCCAATTGAGCAAAAACAAACCGGTTCAGTCTGGACGGATTACGGTGGGATTTCCGGAACAGGAACTGTTATTCCATATCTTTATTCGGAAGGTTATCGCAAAAACAAAATATCGCTTTCAAAATTAGTTGAGATTTCTTCAAAAAGCGCAGCAGAACGCTTTGGGATTTATCCTACAAAAGGTGCTTTTATGGAAGGCAGTGATGCTGATTTTGTTTGTATAGATGAAAATGATACAACAGTCGTTCATGGGAGCGATTTCCCATCAAAAGGTAAATTCACGCCATTTGAAGGTTCTAAATTTAGAGGGAAGATCAAAAAAACATTTCTGCGTGGTAACTTGATTTACTCTGACAAAGATGGACTTTCAATCGGGAAAATCGGTAGATTTTTAAAAAGAGGAGGATAGTCCTTTCAAAGTGCAAAGTGCAAATTTCAAATTGCCCCAAAGGGATCTTCCATAGGTCACGCAGGACTCCTTCGGAGAATCCTCCGTGATCTTTGAGATGAGGCAAATCGGAAGTTGATCTATAATAATAAACGATAGAGGAATAGAAATGGAAGAAGAGGTAAAAAACAAACCGATAGTAATATATGGAGGACCTTTATTCGACGGTAAGGGAAACGTCTATAAAGAAGGGGCAATTTATGTCTCAGAAGAAAAGATAAAATTCGTCGGAAATGAAGAAGATGTTTTCAGTCGAATTCCCAAAAACACTGATATGGAATTCTATGATACTCAGGGAAAAGTAATCTTCCCGGGTCTGATCAACCTCCATCACCATTTTTATTCTGCACTATCAAAAGGTCTCTCACCAATTGGACAGGTAACAAACTTCTATGAACGATTAAGTAATTTTTGGTGGAAATTAGATAAAGCCCTGGACGGTGAAACAATTCAACTCTCAGCATTAATAACCTTGCTGGATTGTATCAAATCAGGAGTCACAACTGTTTTTGATCACCATGCATCACCATTAAATGTAAAAGGCAGCCTGGAAAATATTGCATCCGTAGTCAAAAGAGCCGGGATTCAGGCAGCTTTATGTTATGAAGTATCAGACCGAGATGGAAATGATGTGTTTACCAGAGGTTTGGAGGAAAACCTGAACTTTGTCGAATCGCATAAAGACGATGAAAATATAAGGGGAATATTAGGATTGCACGCAAACTTCACACTTTCAGAAGATTCTTTAAAAGAAATTTCCTGCCACTTTGATCCTGAAGTTGGAATTCATATCCACTGTGGTGAAGATGTAATTGACGCAGAATATTGTAAAGACCTTGGTTATGAAGGTCCTGTAGACCGGCTAAATTATTATAACCTTTTATCGCGTAAATCAATTCTGGCTCACGGAATACATTTATCGCGAAAGGAATTGAAAATATTAGAAAAGGCAAAGGCGATTATTGTTCACAATCCCGAATCGAATATGAACAATAATGTAGGGCGTCTTGATATTCCTTTACCTGAAAATGTTTCAGTCGGATTGGGAACAGACGGTATGTCATCTAATATGCTTCAAACTTTTCGGTCAGCGTATCTACTCCACAGGCAGGCTGGGGTTGATGAAAAGACTATTTTCAAAAATTTACCTGATTATCTATTTAAGAACAATAGTCTTTTTGCATCTCAATTTTTCCCCGGCAAACCCGGTATATTGGAGCAGGGTTCAAATGCGGATATATCTGTCTTCAATTACATTCCTGTAACCCCTTTCCATTCAGGAAATCTTTATGGTCATATAATTTTTGGTATGTACAATGCACAAGCTTCTATGGTTATGACGAAAGGACAAATAATTTATAATGATGGTGCTTTTCTAACACTTGATGAAGAATTAATTCGTAGCGAGGCTAAAAAAGCAAGTGAAAGATTGTGGAAAAAGTATGTTAATCAATAAAACAATGGGATAGTTTCACCTGTTCTAATTTAGAGAGAGAAATTTATATGGATCGAGAGAGATGGGATAAACGAACAGCATTTATCATGGCTGCAATAGGTTCAGCTATCGGACTTGGAAACGTTTGGCGGTTTCCTTACATGGCATACGCCAATGGAGGGGGAGCATTTTTTATTCCATATATCATTGCTTTAATTACTACAGGTATTCCTTTAATAGCTCTCGAATTTTATCTTGGAAACCGCTACCAAAAAGGACCCACTGAGGCATACGGTTTTATCCGCAAAAATACAAACTATATCGGTTGGTTCGCTATCGGTACAACTATGATAATAGCATTTTATTATGCTGTTATCATGTCATGGGCAGGGAATTATATATTTCATTCAATTGGTGTAAGGTGGTCAGGTAACGAAAGCAACTTTTTCTTCAGTCAGGTGCTTGGGCGCTCAAAAGGGATTGGAACACTTGGAGGCGTTCAATGGCAATTAGTTCTTTGTAATCTTATCATCTGGTTGGCAATTTTTTTAATTATTTTCAAAGGTATTAAAGTCGTCGGTAAAGTTGTAAACTGGACTGTTGGGTTACCGTGGGTATTATTATTGATCTTAATTATTCGTGGTATCACCCTGAAGGGAGCTTACCAGGGACTGGAATACTATCTCAAACCCGACTTTTCTCAGCTCTTGAATCCAAATGTCTGGCTTGCAGCTTATGGGCAGATATTCTTTACACTTTCTCTTGGGTTTGGTGTTATGATTGCCTACGCCTCTTATTTGCCTAAAGACTCAGATATTAACACGAATGCATGGGTCGTCTCCTTTGCAAACTGTGCGACTTCCTTTTTTGCTGGATTTGCGGTTTTTTCCATACTGGGATTTCTTGCATTCCAAACGGATCAACCTATAAACGAGGTGGTCAATGCCGGTCCAGGTTTAGCTTTTGTCATATACCCGACCGCAATCGGTACATTACCAGGTGGTATTATAATACAATCAATTTTTGGAATCATGTTCTTTTTAATGCTGTTTACGTTGGGTATTGATTCTGCCTTCTCATTTGTAGAAGCATTCGTGACAGGATTAAAGGATTCATTCAAAGTCAAGCGGGAAAAAGCATCCTTCTGGGTCTGTTTCGTCGGATTTCTAATTGGTATGTTGTTTACATCAAAGGCAGGTTATTATTGGCTGGATGTTGTTGATCATTGGATGAATTGGGGACTGGTCATTGTTGGATTGCTTGAGGCAATTCTTATTGGGTGGTTCTTTGATATTCGGAAAGTAGCAAGTGATATTGATTCTTCTTCTGACATAAAGTTCGGGAAGATATGGATTGTTTCAGTAAAATATATTACACCTGTCATTCTCCTAATAACGATAGTAACAAGTATTGTAAAAGAGGTCAAGTCCCCATACGGAGGTTACCCGATATGGTCTTTAATGTTAGGTGGTTGGTTCTTATTAATTAGCCTGATGTATTTTGCAATTATTTTACAAAACAAAGGCAATTTTTCAACAATGAAAAACAGACATCTCAGGTTTTTCGGCTGGCTTATTTCTTATGCTGGATTTATCTGGACATTTTACCAATTCTACAGTTATACAAGCAAAATAGCACCGTGCATAACACTGATGCTGTCAGTCATTATTGCTTTTTTTACGTTTAGTCTTAGTAAAAATGACAAAGAATCTGAAATAAAACCTTGTGTCAAGTCCAGTAGTAAATCTTTTTAATTTGTGAAATGTTATAAAAACGGATTTAACATAAAGGGGATAAATAGGAGTTTTATTGTGAGTATATTGGCAATAATAATGGGAATTACAATTTTTATTGTTCTTGTGGGCGGTATTATATACGGTTTAATTAAGATAAAGAAACAAAATCAAGATTGAAAAAAAGGTGATAAATATCTCAGAAGTGGATTTGGAAATCAAAATAACCTTCATAATCAGGCATCACAACAAAGCATTTCTCAAAGGGTCCTCTACGAGGCTGGATGATGAGGCACTTTCATATAAAGTTTACTTGTAATACTGACCAAAAATAGATATTTTATAAATCATGAATAAGGAAGAATTAATATCGGGTTCCTTCTCGTTTAGAGTGGGTAAATATCATTTAAATGTTTCATATGCGGGA
>CAYTUQ010000009.1:0-87988 GCA_964441235.1 uncultured bacterium
AGAGGAAAACCTCATTTTATGATGAAATTTGTCAAAAATACTATACCTATAAAATTGCTTATAAAATCGGGACAAAGTTCATTTCTTTAATGTTGTAACCACATATGCTTTTTCACTTAATTTTCAAAGCTCCTTTCTTTTAAAATGCTATCTCCAGCAAAGACGTTTCTTCTGATATATTAGTATTTGATAATTCTTCTTTTTGTCTTCTTTAAAAGCATTTTCCATTTCTATTTTGCTTAATTTGATATCATAAAATTTTGTCATATGATACTTTGATAAAAAACTCTTTAACTGATGGTAAGCTTCGTTTAATTCTGAGAGAATCCCTTTTCTCATTTTTTTCAAATAGTTTTTCAAATTTCTTGATATTTCTTTCTCTTGTTATCTTGTTTTTTCTTGCTACATCAGAATTATAACAAGCAATAAATCTTACCTCTTTTGAATATTCATTCTGCAATTCTACTGATAAATCATCATAACTAAATTCCTGAATTGCTGATGCAGATTGATTCCTGTTCTATTAAGTACTTTACTAATCTCCTATTCTTCTTCTGTAATCCCATTATGTAATCTTTATCTTTACTCTTTATCCCAAAGGGATCGCTACGCTGATAAATTCTATGTTCTCAAATGTCATCATACCTCTATCTCCAACAAAAACTATCTCCTTTAAGGAAAACCTTCTTTCTAAATCCTCTATTACTTCCTTAACTGTGCTCTTATCTGCACAGCTGCCTTCAAAAACATAATGCTCAAATAGCTGAGTCTTCTCATTCCGTGGCCTAGCGGACTTGCTCAAAAAAGAGAACTGGCAATCTATATAATAATACCTCTGGCGATTATTACGTCTTCCATTTTTTTGTGTGTCTGGAGTGACATTTGGGACATATCTTCTTTGTAATTTTTTTTAACAATTTAATAAATATTCTGTAATTCACTAATAGTCAAAGAATTATGGCGATTTAAGCAACCATTTATGTCTATTAGACCTTATTCTACTAACTGGTATCTTTACTTTTGAAGAAAGATATCTTCCTATTATTCTATCTAATCCTAATTGATTCCAAACACCTATAACAGGAAGACATAAACCGTAATGATAGCCCTTACCTGTGGTGAATTTATTCATCCTATATTTAAATATCCAAATTATAAATTTATTTACTTTTTCCAACAATCGAACTAAAAATCTTGGTTAACTCAATCGCTTTTTTGACAAGCTCATCCTGTTCCTTTTTCAATCCTTAACAATCACTTACCTCGCATAATCGAAACCATAAATAACTTTCTTTAGCTTCTTTACGGCATCTCGATTAATCGAGACTATGAACAAAATCCTTCTTGCTCAATACTTCATTAGCTTTTTACTCCGTTAAATATCCTCCTTCAGATACTTACATTATGCTCAATCTAAAGTGGATGATAACAGCGTATCTCAATAATCAACCTATTTAACGGGGCAGTTGTAGTTTGCAGCTTGCGAACCCGATGATTTTAAAAGTTGCTTCCCATACTCTATATTTACGACGGTTCTGGGTAATTTCTTAACAAAATCTCTGCATCGTTTTGCAAATCGAAATGTTCTCTCTTCCAGGTCGTATTGTTTTTGGTTTGTATTTTGGCTCATTGGTCATTTGATATTGTTTGGAATTTGGTGCTTGTAATTTGTTCCGAAGGAATTCCCATGACCCGCTCCGAAGGAGTCCCTTCGGGAAAGGGTCTCCTACGGAGGAAGAATTTATCCTTATTACTCTACGTTTTTTACTTTTTCTACAAGGGGTCCGATGAGTTCGTCCTTTGCTATTTCATCATACATTGGCTGGACTTTTTTTATGAAAGTTCCTTTATCTGGTTTATTCACTTTTACACCAGCATCTTTAAGTATTTTCATGTCCGCTTCGACTTTCTCTTCCCAGAGTTTTTTCTGGTATTCAATGGATTCATCGAGAGCTTCCTGAATGATTTTTTTATTTTCTTCTGAGAAAGTATCCCATTTCTTCTTACTTGCTAATATTACATCCATTGGAGATGCGTGTTCATCTAAAGAATAATATTTACAAACTTCATAGTGATGGGCAGAAATAATGGAAGGTGGATTGTTTTCCGCACCATCCACTGTTCCTTGCTGGAGAGCAGTGTATAGTTCGCCCCAGGCTATAGGAGTTGGGGACGCACCAAGTGCTTTCAATAAATCAATAGCAACCGGACTTCTCTGAACCCTTATTTTCATCCCTTTTAAATCTTCAGGAGTATTTATGGGTTTATCTTTTGTGTAAAAGCTTCTGCTGCCGGCTTCGTAATAACCAAGGCCAATCAGATCTCTTTTAGCTCCTGCTGCTAAGACTGCCTTACCTACTTCACCATTGAGGACTTTCCACTTATGTTCATAATCTCCGAAAAGATATGGCAGACCAAATATTTTCATTTCAGGAATAAACTGTTCTAAAGCACTTGAGGAAACTTTGGATAGAGTTAAGATACCCATTTGAAGCTGTTCTATCAAATCCTTTTCTTCTCCGAGCTGGGAACTTGGATAAACGTCAAGAGTAATTCTACCGCCGGACTTTTCGTTTAGTTTTTCACCCATAAAAATCATAGCCTTATGCACCGGATGTCCTGTATCCAGACAGTGTCCCATTTTCAAGGTGAGCTTCTTAGCCTTTTCACCTCCGCCTTTTCCGCAGTTTAGTCCAAGCAGAGAGATAATTGCCAGTGTAATAAAAAGATACGAACCAAACTTTTTAGTAGTATTAAACATATAATACCTCATGGTTAAATGTTTTGGGGTTCTGCTTCACACTTTTATTTAAAAAATCGAAATAAAAGCCAGAAATTTTTTCAACAATTCCTTTCTTTAAATAAAATAGTCATTATTTATTATTGTTAGTTACTCAATCGGGTACCTGTCTTTGGAGTTCATCCTGGTACTTTTCCTCTCTTTCACACAAACTTAGCCTCGCTACTTTATAAGTTTATAATTTACAATTTGATATTTGCTCCGTGCCGAAGGAATCCCTTCCCCAAAGGGGTCCCTTCGGGACGGGATAGGAGTTCCTTTGGAACTTTGGAACATTTTGCAATCTATCGCGCCAGCCAGCCTCCATCTACTGCAACTGTATATCCCTGCATATAAGAAGAAGCTTCTGAAGCAAGAAATACAACGACACCTTTTAGATCATCAGGTGTTCCCCAACGACCGGCCGGAATCCTGTCAAGAATTTCCTTACTTCGTACTGGATCAGCCCTTAGTGGCGCAGTGTTATCAGTAGCCATATAACCGGGAGCAATAGCATTTACATTGATATTATAGGAAGCTAGCTCGTTTGCCATTAACCTGGTCATACCCATAACGGCACTTTTGGATGCAGTATATGAAGGCACCAGAATACCACCCTGGAAAGAAAGCATAGAAGCTGTATTTATCACTTTCCCGCCATCACCTTGCCTAATCATCACTTTTGTCACAGCCTGGGTCAGAAAAAACAGTGTTCTCTGGTTAATGTTGATCACATCATCCCAATCTTTTTCACTAAACTCTGTAATCGGTGCCCGGCGGATAATTCCAGCATTATTAACAAGAATATCAATCCGTCCGAGTCCCTTGATTGTTTTGTCGATAATCGGCTTTACACAATCAGTAGAAATTAAATTGGCTTCAATACATATGGACTTTCTGCCAAGCGACTTAATTTGTTCTGTAGTTTCATCGGTAGGCAAAATATCTACCAAAGCAACGTCAGCACCTGCTTCCGCAAGCCCTACTGCAATTCCCTGACCTAATCCACGGGCAGCGCCAGTCACGATAGCAACTTTCTCATCGAGCCTAAATTTATCTAATATCATTTTTCCCTCCAATTTTATACTTATAACTCTGATTATTTTAATATACCCATTTCAACATTATCCATATCGTCAAATTCCTGGTTTTCACCACCCATTCCCCAGATAAAGGAATAATTGCTTATCCCTGCACCTGAATGGATTGACCAGCTTGGAGAGACTACAGCCTGGCGATTCCTGATAACAATATGGCGTGTTTCATCTGGCTTTCCCATTAGGTGAAATACCACAGCATTGTCTTTTATATCAAAATAAAGATATACTTCCATTCTTCGTTCATGGGTATGAGCTGGCATTGTGTTCCAGACACTTCCTTCTGCTAATTCAGTAAAGCCCATTACTAATTGACAACTTTTAATACCTTTTGGATGTATATATTTATAAATGGTTCGTTCATTGCTTTCTTTCTGTGAACCTACATGTACAGATTCTGCATCAGATATTTTTGCATGTGTTGTTGGGTAATCCTTATGTGCGGGATAACTTAAAATATAAAAATATGCCGGATTATCAGGAATTACACTCTCAAATTCAATCAATTTACTACCACGTCCAATATAAAGCCCGTCTTTTCTTTCCATATCATAATGTTGACCATCTACAGTTACGATGCCCTTTTCTCCAATATTAATGACACCTACTTCACGCCTTTGAGCGAAATAATCAGATGCTAATTCTTTTGCTGATGATATAATAAGCTTCTCTCTTGACGGTACTGCTGAACCTATAATCGCACGATCTAGTTCAGAATAACATAATTCCACTTTCCCTGGTATAAATAAAGTATCGACTAAAAAAATATCGCGAAGTTCTTTGGCATTCATTCGCTCAAATTGCTCGGCACTAATAGAATAATAAGTTTTAATAGACATTGGTTTCCTCCAATTAGTTTGCAATTAACTAAAAATTAATGTGTTTTAGTTTGACCTTCATATTTACTCTATATTTTCTTATTGATAATATGTCATACATGACATGCTGTATAAACTATAAAATTCTCCCATATTTCCAAATACTTTTAACCAACATTAAATCAAAATTTCATCTTAGAAGCAATATTTCTCTTGTGGATGTTTTTTACTCCATATCGACGGGTCAGGACTTAGTAGATTACAACTGTTGAAACCACCCGAATTCATTGTGAATATCCTGTAATAGATTGATAATATCGATTTCATCTTTCCAACAGGCAATTACATCAATACCAAAAATTTAAAGAAATCCGCAGTGCTTATTATTTACAAAGAAATTTATACAAACCCAATTAATTGCACACATCCATATTATTATCCATCTCCAGAATCAGTTTCTACATTGCGAAATTCTTTATTTTCAAGAACTTTGATATCTATCTTTTGTCTGGCAATTGAAAGAGATTCGTTGTAAAGAGCTTCTAGATTTCCCAGATCAAAGTTCGCACCTTTTCGGATAAATATGGGAATCTTATAAACTGGAACTTCTATACTAATCCACTTCCCCCCTTGATAAACCTTTTCAGGGTTCCAAGCATCAATCCAACGTTCTCCGGCAGGTAAATAGAGGGGGTGAGTAGTTACCCCTTTTTGACAAATAGGAGATACAAGAATATCTTGCCCATATAGAAAAGTTTGCCAATCTTTCCAAGCCTCCTCTTGAACGGGATAAATTAAAAAGAGAGGCCTAACTATCGGTAATCCTGTTTCCTGAGCAATTTCCGCATGCTTATACGAATAATCCACCAGTTGATCGTGTAGCTTCGCATATAAACGCCAAACTGCTATCAATTCTGCATCATAGTGAGGCTCTTTTTTCATATCCCAAAATCCCCTGTCTTCAGTTGGTCCAACTTCCATTAATGGGCAAAAAGCTCCGAAAGCAAGCCATCGAGCACAAACTTCTCTGTCTAAATCACCCTGCCAGTAGCCACCAATATCTGAACCCCAGATTGGATATCCCATTATTGCAGATCTTTGCACTGCTATAATCGCACAACGTAACCCTTCAGGAAGAGACCCAATATCTCCACCCCAGAAACCACTGTACCTGCTACTTCCCGTATACCCTGCTCTTGGAAATAGCATAAAATTATCATTATGAAACTTTTTACAAATTCCATATGTAGTCCTAACATATTGTACAGGATAGTTAGTTCTGTTTTCCCTTGCAGTTCGGCCATCAAATACCCTAACATCTCGAGTTTCCGGAACAATTTCTTCACTTCTATCAAGTTTAAATCCATCTACTCCATCTTCCAATACTTTTCTTAAACCATTTTCCTGCCACCATTTACAGGCATCAGGATTTGTAAAATCTATCAAAATACGTGGAGACAATTTTTTTACTAATGATCGAATTTCTTTGGCGGAGTTTGCTGATTCTATTAGTTCTTTTATTTTACCCCTTGCCATTTTAACAGCCTCAGTATCATTTTCATCAAAATTTTCGTAACCCAGGCCTTTCATTGCGCTATTTAGACCCCGTGAATTTAAACAATCAACCCAAGCAACCAATTTTGGTTTAACATTGGTTAAAAGGTGATTAAAATCATGTATCTGTTTCGCTTCTTTAATATCCCATGAAGCCATTTTCTTTGAAGGCAAAAAATACTCATTTTGAATAGCTGTATCTGCCATATTTCCCATTATCCATGGTGCTATCCAGAGCATAAACTTAATATTTTTATTATGTAACCAATCAATCATTTCATTAACATTAGGAAACCTTTTCGGGTCCCATTTGAAATCACTGTAACCATACGGACCAACAGCCCAGGGACGATCTACCCAATATGCACCACAGGGAATATCCAGAGCTTCCATCATAAGAATATCTTCAACTACCATACTATTATAAGAAGCCTCAACTTGTGTGCCGTCGAAATACTTTTCTAAATTAGAATGGTTATCTCTCCAGCGCCATGGCCTAAAAGCCCACTTTGGTGGTACAATTGTTGGTCCGACATTCAAAGAATGAGCCCGTACAATAGGGGCTAATTCCGGAGCAGTATATAATATTGCATGGAGCTCTGAACCTTCAAAAAATATCTGTACTTTATTGGAATCTTGATTGCAGAAATCATAATGACCCGGCCATGTCCCTTCAACAAATAGTCCATATCCTCGAGAGGATATATAAAACGGACAATATAGCGAAAGACTGGGCTTGATAATCATATCAACAGTTTGGCCTCTTAAATTCATCGCAGCAGTTATACCCTTTTGCCAGGATTTTCTCTGATCTCCATCAACTGTTCGCTCAAATAATCCTGTGAAAAACTCATCTGATATTGCATCAAAAGAAAAACCCCATCCGAGTATGTCATTCTCTTGATTAGCTTCAAATGAAACTGTTAGCTGGTGACCGCCAAAGCTTTCTATTATTCCTTTTTTATATTGAAGATGCAGTTGTACATTCTTATCATATATATTCCATTCCGCTACAAACTGCCCCGGCGTATCAACAATATTATCTGGTTCTTCATCAACCCAAAAGCGACCTTCTTCCCCTTCAAAATAAAATAGCCCATTTGACGTACCTACAATCCTGAGAGGTTCTTTTAAACAAGGATCATCAATTGTAATTATAGGTACACCTTTTTGAACGGAATAGGAGATATTGATTTTTGACGAATTGCCACATCTGAAAAGAAAAAGACTGAATGAGACAAAAAGAAAAACGATGCTTTTTACTTTTCCTAATCTTTTCATATTACTCTCCAATCTGTTTATAGATATTTAATCTAATTAAGTAATTCAACAATGAAAAATGTAATCGAAGTATTTTTTATTCTCATTCAAATAGAACTTACTTTCCAACTAAGTAGAAACACTTAGAATAAGATACTTATTAACAAACATAATGAGACAATTATTTATGCAACTTATCTTTTTTCTATTTCAAAATAATATCTTTCGATTTCACATTTTTGTCAAATTTTATCTTTCCCTTAATATCCGATTTATCAATTCCTTTTAATTGAATATTACCAGTTTTTTCGCCTTCTAACTTTATAAAAACCTCTTTTTGTTCTGGAAATTCCACCTTTTGCAATGAAATATCACTACAGTTATAAAGTTTAAAAACAGGACTTTTTTCTGGAATAATAGTTACATCGTTAAAACTAATCTTCTCTGCTTCAATACATGTTATTCCTTTATCGGCAGAAATAAAAACATTGTCTAACTCGATTTCCCTTATTGGCATTTCTGGCAAGCCACGCAGTAACATCGCTCTATCAGCACCTTCACAGATTACATTTTTAATATAGATTTTTTGAAAACGGGGCGTTCCTTCATCTACAGGAAATTCTTTCTCTACCATCTCAATGTAATCTTGTTCATCCCCATTATCTTCTACAATTGGTGGCTGATAGTCATAGTACATATTAAACCTTATTGCTTCTGTTGGAATATCTTTCATCAAAATATTCTGAATATAAATGTTCTCAACAATACCACCACGACCACGTGTAGTTTTAAACCGCAACCCAACATCTGTACCGAGAAACATACAATCGTGGACTGCTATATTACGTACACCTCCCGACATTTCACTACCAACTGTAAACCCACCGTGTCCATGGTAAACGATACAATCAGCAATAATAATATTTTCACTTGGTTTACCTCTTTGTCTACCATATTCATTCTTTCCAGACTTCAAGCAAATAGCATCATCCCCAACATCAAATCTACATTTATACACAACTACATTTTTACATGATTCTATATCCAATCCGTCACCATTCTGAGCATAATAAGGATTTCTAACAATTATATTACGAATAACCATATCTTCACACATCAATGGGTGAATATTCCATGCAGGAGAATTTTGGAAGGTAGGTCCATCCAGTAAAACTCTCTTACATTGGACCAGCCCAACCATCACTGGACGCAAATATTCTCTCGCAGCTTCATACTCTTCTAAAGATACATCTTGTTTCTTTGAAAGTTCTTTTATCAGTTCCTCACCATGTAGCACCTCTTCTGAAGACCACCAAATATTTCTCTTTTCATTCACTGCACCACCTGATTTTACAAGCTCTTGCCACTGGTGTTCTGTTAGCTTGAATTTCTTAACAGGTCGCCAGGCTTCTCCAGAACCATCAATAACACCTTGTCCAGTAATTGCGATATTTTCAAGGTTAAAACCGCTAATCGGAGACGTACATCGAACACGAGGTATACCTTCCCAGCTAGTTCGGATAATAGGATAATCCTCAAATCTTTTACTAAATATAATTATTGCACCCTTTTGCAAGTGTAAATTGACATTACTTTCAAGTTTTATAGAACCAGTAAGCCACATTCCGGGCGGCACAATAACTTTTCCTCCACCCGCTTCTGCACATGCTTGAATTGCTTTATTAAAGGCATCACTGTTTTTTGTATGCCCATTACCGATAGCACCAAAATCAACAATACTAAATACATTATCAGGAAATTCCGGTATATCAATTTCTGGCATAGCAAATGGCAACCCTGATGTGTATTCAGCAACTTGTTTGTCAATTTTTGCATACGTATAATTTATTCCTGACACTATACCCAGGATAAACAAAATAACACATACCTTTAGTTTATTTTTATTCATTATAATTCTCATCATTTTCACCCTCAACTCAATTTTGATAATTTTTTATTATTCCCTTCCACTTGAGCGCCTCATCTCGCATTTTCTCAGGTTCATCAATTAATCTCGTTAGTGCCGAACCGCAAATAATTCCATCCGGGTCCCACTGAATAATTTCACGCAGATTACTAAGGGAGATACCACCTGTATAGACAATATTCAATCCCTTGAAAGCGCTCTTCCATGGTTTTGATAACGATATAAATGTAATTTTCTCTGTCGCAGCAGGAAAAAGTTTATATATCCATTGATAGGGGTACTTTTCTCGTAACGCTTCAAAATCACATTGGTAAAGTTCCGCTTTCTGGACCAACTGTTTTCCCGCATCTCCAAGTCCCCCGGGTATGCACATGATATCGTTTTCAACGCAGCGTTCGACCACACCGGGGATATAATCTGCCGAAACAATTCCTGCCACGCCGGATCCAATCGCCTCGATTGCCTGTTTTTGAGTCATGACAGTTCCAGCAAGAATATGCGCATCGGGATATTTTTCCAACGTTGCCCTAATTCCCTCCAAAGCGATTTCTGTCCGAAATGCAATTTCCAACACTATTCCCATAGGGGATAGTACTTCATAAGCTGTGATACAATTCTCCACACTTTTAGGGGTAAGTAACGCAATCAGTTGGTGCTCTTTTAAAATATTGAATGCTTTTTCAGACTTTTTCATGATATTTTCTCTCACTCCTATGTTTTTCTGTGTTATGTACGATATTTACATGAATCGATATTTTGAAAAAAGTACGCTCCTATGATTCTGTCTCATCGTTTTAGGAGTTCGGGTTGTCCAATCTCCTATTCCGATGCATTATTAAAATTCTATCACTAATGCCGCATTCAGAGTCAAAACGATTTCTTCCAGGCACTTGACAAACGCATCTTTTGATTTGATGCCCTCTGGTTCTTGATCCCAGGCAGCCAGAAAATAGTAATTCACGACTTTACCTTCCGGCTTAAGTATCACTACATAATTCAAATCATCTTCTGTTATTCGGTCAAATTGCGACCCACGATAAATCACGGCGATTCCTAATTGATCATCTTCTCCAGCTAAACTCTGATTCCCCCAGAGTGCAATGTATCCCCATTCATCTGGTGTTTTTGGTTGTTCTTTAATAAACCTGGTGTTTTCATGTTTAGCTAAACCGGTACATATATTATCCACCTCTCCTTTGATCGACAATTTACAATGGGTCAATCTTGACCCTGCCGATATTGACAAATCAGAAGTGAGATCTACTTTTGAATTTCCAGTGTTCCAGCCGTAATAGACAGTCCGTGTCTGCGAAAATACGGGTCCATTAGATTGAATAGCACAGGTAATGCTGTCCGTTTCTGCTACGCGATTGGCTTTATTTTGATACCAGGTTCCAAACGATCCTACACCGAACGAATCTCCCACATTAAACACATCAGCGCCCCAATCAGCCATTTCATGGTAAGAGTCGAAACCGTCCTGACCTGGTACTTCCTGACCATCAGCCAAAACAAGAAATGCATCAGGATTGTTCTCTTTAATCTTCGAGACACACAGGGTGAAAGCACCATCTATTCTTTCAAGCTCCGATGGATTTTCTACCAATACTTGCAACGATTCCGGATACTCCTGCGATATTTTCCAACTGCCGCATCCTGCCGCCAAAATGGCTAACACTACTAAAAGGTTGAGTAGCTTTTTCATTATTGTAGACCCAGAAAACTGCATACAAACATGATACTTTTAATTAACGACCATACTTATTTTCCCTGCACCCTTCACCCCAAAAGTGAAAAGCTGATACATAGAATTTTTACGATTACCAAAATGAACGCAAACACTGAGAATATTTTATAAGAATTTTCACGATACGTTATGGTTTATCTATATTACAATTCTCTTAGCTTTTAACGTTGCGTTTAAGGCGCAGAAGGTAGCGGCGCACAAGACGTTAAGACTTATAGTATTTTTGATGCGGGACTCTGAAAATTCGGATTCAAACAGAGCCCTTCTGTCGCCTTGAAACGTGTTGTTAGCCATTTAATCTACTGATTATTAAATATATAAAACATTATTGTTGATTATATTATTTATTTGGCCCGTGCTACGTTTCTTCTGTTCATAATGGACTCCTTCTCCTACCATCAATTAATTTGTTTTTTAAGATTCAGGTGTATCGCAATAAATGCAAGCGGATGCAAAATTCCCATTAAGATAAAGACCGGAACATATCCAAAGTAAGTAACAATATATCCCGGCGCCAATGTGGCTATTAAAAGTCCGCCCAAGCCGCCTGCAAATCCGCCCAGTCCTGTTACCGACCCTACAGATTTTGACGGGAAGCAGTCACTGACAAGTGTAAAAATATTGACAGACCAACTGCTATGTGCACCTAAGGCCAAACTCACCAGGAGAATCGCCACCCAGGCATTACCAGCCATTACAGCCAGAGCTGTTACAGGAAGGCAAGCGGCAGAAATGCCCATAATGGTTTTTCTTGCTTTTAACACTGGCCAACCCCGTTTAATTAGAAAACCGGAAAACCATCCCCCTACCCAGCTGGCCAACATGGCAATGATATAAATAAGAGGAACCGCAATGGCAATAGATTTTATATCAAATCCACGTTGAGAAGACAGGTAGTTAGGCATCCAGTAGAGATAAAACCACCAAACAGGATCTGTTAAAAATTTTCCAATCATAAAGCCATAGGTTTCCCGCTGCTTAAGAAGCAATTTCCAGGGAACAGCTTGTTCCTCAATAACTTCCGAAGGTTGATCTTTTTTTACTTCGGGTGCCCGATAAACAAATTGCCAGATAATAACAAGTAAAAACCCTAGCATTCCAAAAAAGAAAAAAGTCCAACGCCAGCCTGCAACTGTGAAAATAACTGCAATCACAGGCGGACCAATAATCGAAGCCACACTGGTTCCGCTATTGAATAAAGATGTGGCAAAAGCTCTGTCTTTAACAGGAAACCATTCAGAAACAGATTTTATGGCCGCTGGAAAATTGCCTGATTCAGTAATACCCAGAAAGCCACGCCAGACACCCAGACATAAGGGTGTTGTACAAAGACCATGCATTGCAGCACTGATGGACCAGGTCAGGATAGAAAGCATATAGCCCAGTTTGGTACCCAGTTTGTCAATAATTCGTCCTGCCGCAAGAAATCCCAATGTATACATCAATTGAAAAGCACTTAAAATATAACCATAGGTA
The DNA here is from genome assembly GCA_964441235.1 of uncultured bacterium. Taxonomy (GTDB): domain Bacteria; phylum Fidelibacterota; class UBA2242; order UBA2242; family UBA2242; genus BS750m-G69. Next base: position 12,659 of record CAYTUQ010000009.1, read on the forward strand.
ATATCATCAATTAACAGATCTTTTTTAATTTCAGGAATTAATACAGCCAGGACAGTGCGGTTGAAATAATTAAAAGTCGTTGCAGAAAACACTAGGGACAGAATCACCCAGCGGTATTTATTTAAATCTTTTGTTTGCATCCAGTCTCCCTTTGTATGTGTGGCGGCTATACTGTAAGTTTAGAAACGTAGACAGGGCGTGGGCCTCGCCCCGGATTTGGAAATCCAGGGCGATCGAATTTGATATTGGCACTCAGCGCGATTGAAATTAAGGTCAATCCAATCAGTAGAATTCCTTTATAATTTTTCATGCCACAAAGTCATTAGGTAATATTAAATAGCAAATTAATAGAGTTCAATTTTTCTTTGTATACTTTTTAATGTTTAAGGAATGAAGGAATTTTTTCATCGTATTCAATTCATTTTCTCTTTCGTTGGCAGAAGAAATCCATGTTGTTAATTGCTTACCCGGTTTTGAAATCAACAAAATTTGCGTCCCGTCATCTTGTTTGTCAACATAATCAGACGGTTCATAAATGATAGCTGCTCCTATATTAATCAATTCCGCAGCGACATCTTCTGGATGGATGCCCCATGTGGCAATTAAACCATTATTATTTTGAACTTCCTCTCCCTTGTGATAATTGATCCCTGTAACAAATTGAACAGGTAAATCGGTTAAGGCAAAGGCTTCAACTTTTGCTTCTCTTATACCTGAATAAACTGTAACACGCATCAAAATATCCACAGTTCTATCTTTGTAAGGAACTCCTTCTGAAAGCATTTCCATGTACGATGAGGTTTTTTCTTTCACAACCCGGGCTTTTCTGTTTGTTACCGGATTTAAAAAAACAACCTTAGTTCCATCCCATAACCGAACACCCCCTAAGCCAACGGTTGCACTTACTTTGTAATAGTCGGCTCCCCATCCGGTTTTTTGTTGTTCAACGGTAGGGTACCAACGAGCCTGTCTAAGTTCCAAGCCTGGTTTTGATTTATTGTAGACATCGATGGCTGCTTTATGGTTGAAATAGATTCGGATAGCCATCCAATCATTTTCAACAGCCGGGCCATGATGACCGATACTTGAGTAGAGATCGCCCGATTCTGAATTCACTTCGTTTAAATAAGTGGTACTATCAGCTCTCATAAATAGACTAATATCAGTTTCGTTTTGAGCCTGGCTACTAAAAAAACTTCCTAAAATCAATAGTATTAACAGTAAATTTTTCTTGATTAATACTCCTTTAAACATTGTTTTCATGATTAATACTCCTTTAAACATTGATTAACGGGCCAGCCATCCACCGTCTACTGCAATGGTGTAGCCCTGCAAATAGGAAGACCCTTCGGAAGCTGAAAAAACAGCCGTACCTTGCAAATCCTTGGGATCTCCCCATCGGCCAGCCGGGATTCTATCTAGAATTGCTTTATTCCGACTTTATCCGATTCCCAACCAGGACCTTCATATCGGATGAAGTAAGAATGGTCAGTATGTTCAGGCGGAACGCACAGATATTGAACATTACGAAATGTACCACCCTCGTATTCACGGTTCACAAACTGTCCGCCGACCTTGTGGGACAATTCAGCCTGTGTTCTTTTTTGATATTCCCTTTTTTTCGTACCAGATTTTGCATATCGGATGGTTATCGATTTTTTTACCTCTGGAGAATAATCTGCTACAAATACAATTTGATCGATTTCACCATCACCATTGAGATCGTTTGCCTGGCTTGCCAACTCTTTTTCATCTGAGAGAATGACGAATGCATTAGGGTTAAATTCGGGATGTTTTAATCTCACTTCTGACATATTCAGATAAACCGCTTCATCCTTTCTCTCAATTGTTGAATTGTTTGTAACAGATATCTCGAAAGATTCCTGATACTCATTTTCGATAACTTCGGTATTGTTATCCGTTCGGTTACAACCAATAATTAATATACAAATCAGGAAACAAGATTTTGTTAATTTACTACTCATAAGTTTACCCCTTATTTTATTAATATCATCTTATTTGTTATAATCTCTGAGCTTGTGTTCAAACTGCACATATAAAGTCCGCCTGGCAAATGTGCAGCATTGAATCCGGTAGTATAATAGCCAACTGGCAGTATTCTATCAATTAACTTTTCAACTTCTTGACCAAGGCTATTGTAAATGGTAAGTGATACATGACGTTGTTTGCTTATTTGAAATTGAATTGTAGTTGCAGGATTAAATGGGTTCGGATATACCTGAAAAAGACGAATTGAGCCTGGAACATTTGTTTCGTCGTTGATTTTTTCTACAGTTCCGAGATTATCATTTATTGGATTTATAATCTTGTTAATTACCGCAACATTAATGGATACATTTTGAAGTACAAGATTTTGGACTTCATTGATCGAATTCTCATTGTTCACATTGTTAAATTCACTGTCAATGATTCGCACATTGGAAATAGGAGAACGCTCGTACCCTCTCATTAACAAGACGTAGCGAGTTTTTTGAACTGTCATATTCCGAACTTCAATGTTACGTACAATCGGTGCAAAGCTACCGATATCACATTCTCCATAATAAAAATTGATCTTAATTGCTGCCTCACTCACCTCGCCGACGGTAATATTGCGTAAATATATATTCTCAACCACTCCGCCGCGCATAGAATTCGTTTTAATGCGCAAGGCACGATTTAAATTGGGACTATTCATATAACAATCTTCTGCAAAGATGTTGCGACAACTTCCAGAAATTTCACTGCCGATAACAACGCCGCCGTGCCCATCTTTCATCGTACAGTTCTGAATAACGACATTTTCAGTAGGCACATTCACTCGTCTACCATCTGCATTTCGGCCGGACTTGATAGCAATACAGTCATCACCGGTGTCGAAATAACAATTTCTTACCAGCACATCCTGGCACGATTCAGGATTGCAGCCATCATTGTTTGGTCCATGTCCAATCACAGTCACATTCTGAATCGTAACATTTGCACAAAGTACCGGATGAATGTGCCACATGGGCGAATTCTTTATCGTTACACTGTCTATGAGGACGTTTTTACAACGGTACGGCTGAATCATGTTTGGTCTTAAATAGTGATCTTCGCCATAAATACGCTCATCCACCGGGATACCGTTCTCCGCTTGTTGTCACAGCTGGCTTACGTCTGCACTACCAGTTGATTTCCAGGGCCACCAGTGTTCATTATCTCCTTGACCATCCAGAGTACCGGAACCGGTAATGGCAATATTTTTTTGTTCAAAGGCGTAAATGGGTGGAGAATAGTTATAGCACTCTGTCCCTTCAAATCTCGTAAAGACTACGGGAAGATAATCCACTGGTTCCTGACTGAATTTTACTACGGCATTTTTGGAGATATATAAGTTAACATTGCTTTTTAAATGGATAGCGCCGGTTAAATAGGTTCCATCAGGTACAATAACTCGTCCACCTCCAGCATTACGACAGGAATCAATCGCTTTATTAAAAGCTTTTGTACAATCTACCAAACCATTACCAACAGCGCCAAAATTAATAATATTAAAATCTCTATCTGGGAAAACGGGAGGATTAATCCGACTTAATATTGTTGGTACTAAAGCCCAACCAATATTGGGATCATCTTCTGTTCTCACGCTAAACGAGGCATTTCTCCCATCAATATTCACTTGCGCCGTTACAACGCTCCCATAATTCGAGGAAGAAATGACGCTGGCTCTTATCTGGTCAAGATTTGTCACTGTTCCAGGCTCTGAGGTAAAATCACCGCCGTTAATCGAATATTCACCATTGATAATTGTTACCTTAGAACTGCCACTAATACTGGTAATTGCAACCGCTTTGGATATGATTAAGCTATTCCTGGAAACATCGAATTGATCTATAAAGTCAAATGTTTGTGTAAGTGCCCAATCCGATTTGAAGAACGCAAACAGCGTCAGCCAAAACATTAAAAATCTAATCAATAATTTATATTCCATACAATTACGTACTGAAAATTTTGGGTAATTTTCTAAATTTATGCGCATGATAATAAATCCTTATTTTAAACAAATCATCTTCTTTGTCACAATTCCCGAACCTGTATTTAATCTGCAAAAATAAATTCCACTATTGAAGTGTGCTGCATCGAAATTTATTGAATAAAGTTCAGCGGATTGCTCTTCATCAACCAATCGTTTCACTTCTTGCCCAACAAGATTATAGACAGTCAACATCACCTTCATCTTATTTGGTAAAGAATAGGTGATTTTGGTTATAGAATTAAACGGGTTGGGATAATTATGCAGCTCGAGTTTAAATCCGGTTGAAATCTGTCTCTTATTAATAGAAGTTTGCATCATCTCCATCTCTAGGCTCGCCGTGATAAACGGTCCAAGTCCCTTACCGTCATTACTACGAATGTATGTTTTGTTAACATAATACTCATAGGTTCCATCTCGTTCACCTCCCAGCCCAGCGGTAATGCATGTCTGATCGAGATTAATCGTACCGTCAGTATTTTCAGTAATAAATTCATTAAGAATACCCTGATATGCTTTTTCAACCAAAGGTCTATAAGTTTTATCGATATAACCCAGCCGGATGCCTTTTGCTATGGCATACGTGAGCATACAGGAAACCGAAGACTCGAGATAATTTCCTTCACGTCCCCCCTGATCCACGACTTGCCACCATACGCCCGTCGAATCATCCTGAACCTTTATGACCGCATCCGACAATCTCTGTAAAATAGCGATCACACTGTCTCTTCCCGAATGGTCCAACGGTAAATAATCCAGGACATCCACCAGCGCCATGGCGTACCAGCCTATCGCTCTACCCCAGAAACTTTGTGAGCATCCTGTAACCGAATCTGCCCAAGTTTGCTGTTTGCTTTCATCCCAGCCGTGATAAAGCAGGCCTGTTTCTGTATCACGGGAATGGATTTCCATGAAAACAAATTGATTAACTACATCATTAAAATTTTCAGGCTCATTAAAAAGCTTGCAATACTCGGCATAAAAAGGTTGGCCCATATACAAACCGTCCAGCCACATCTGCCATGGATAGCGCTGCTTATGCCAGAAACCGCCTTCATTTGTTCTTGGATGACCAGACAGTTGTTTTCTGAGAAGTTCCGCAGCTTTTTTATATTTTTCATCACCGGTTTCTTTATACAAAAGCAGAAGCATGCGGCCTTCATTTATTTCATCGATATTATAATCGCTTAATCTGTAGCCTGAAATAGTTCCATCTGACTTGACAACACGATCAACTGTCGTCTTAATGTAGTTAAAATAGCGTTGATCTCCCGTTTTTCGCCACAGTTCCTCGAATGCCTTTAGAACCGTTCCTGTGACATAATCCCAATTCCCATTATAATAAACATTGGGATTTCGGCTCATTATCGACTCAGCCATTCTGACAGACCATAATCGACTCTCGTTGTTCTCTTTATTGGTTTCATCCGCATATAAATTAATGAATTGCGTAATCAACAACGCCATTACGAAAAAACAATACTTTAGGGACACACTATTGATTTTATAAAAATTTGATTTCATTAAGAGACCTCTTATTTTTCATTCATGATTTTTTCTATTTCGGCACCTGCCATCATGAACGGTCCTGTTGCTTTTCCATCATTTGGTCTTATTGGTTCGATATATACATAATATTCATAACTTCCATCTCTGATCTTTTCCGAATAATTCCCGCCTAATCCTGCGCCGCTGCACACTCTTAAAAGATTTAAATTTCCTATGGAATCTTTATAAATAAGATCTGTTAATAATCCTTTAAAGCCTTTCTTTACAGTTTTAAAATATTCTTTGTCAATATAATTCATTCTGACTGCTTTAGCCAGAGCATAGACAAACATAGTTGAAGCGGATCCTTCTAAATAATTCCCCTTTCTATCAGACTGGTCCAATACCTGCCACCACACGCCTGACTTGTCATCCTGGTATTTCTTTATAGTTTCAGCTAAACCTTGTATGATAGCGATCAGACTCTCCCTTCCTTTGTGATCTGCAGGCAGATAGTCCATGACATCAACTATTGCCATAGCATACCAGCCAAGCCCCCTGCCCCAAAAGCACTGTGACAATCCTGTTTCTTTATCTGCCCAAAACATTTGTCTTGATTCGTCCCATGCATGATAATAAAGACCTGTTTTTTCGTCTTTAAGATGTTTGTCAATTAAAACAAATTGTTTGACTACATCATCAAAATTTTCAGGCTCATTAAAAAGCTTGCTGTATTCAGCATAAAAAGGACTGCCCATATATAATCCGTCCAGCCACATCTGCCATGGATAAATCTGCTTATGCCAGAAACCGCCTTCGGATATTCTTGGATGGCCTTCTAATTGTTCTCTCAACAAATCCGCTGCCTTTTTATATTTTTCCCGGCCTGTTTCCTTATAGAGTAAAAGCAGCATGCTTCCTTCCTGAACATTATCAATATTATATTCAGTGACACGATATCGATCAATAGTGCCGTCCTCATTGACAACCCTGTCTACTGTCTTCTGAATATAGTCGAAATATTTCTTGTCTCCTGTTATGCGCCAAATTTCCTCAAATCCTCGAAGAACGGTTCCTGTTACATAATCCCATCTGCCATAACCTGCAGGACGGCGCGCCATGATAGACTCCGCCATCTTTACTGACCATTCCTTTCCATCCGAAACAGCCGTGTTATTTTTTTCCGGACAAAAAGCAGCAACAATTATAGTAACCGATATAATTAACATAAAGGCTATATAAATGCGCCAATTTAAAAACCTTTTTACACTGAGTTTTGTTGCAAACATGTTCATTCCCCTCCATAACTTTATGTTTTTAGTAAGCTAAACTACTATAAATTTGAATATAATTATTATTTCCGTTTGAATCAAGAATAATATTGCTATAAATAAATTTACATTTTTATGTGTCATTTTGATATTTGCATTTTGATATTTAATTTTTTGTAATAGTTCACCCACTAAAAACACGAAATAACACTAAAAAGAATTTTTGCTAACTACACAGGTTGTCAGGTTCATCGTTCAGGGTTCAAGATTTAGAGTTAATAACTTTGCGCTTTTCATATAAACCACCATCCCGATTTATCGGGACAACGAAGGATGAAAGTTAAAAAGGTTAAGGTTTTGGAAATATTAAAAATAAACTTAGTGTACTTCGCGTACTTAGTGGCTTCTTTCATATAAACTCTGCATTCTTAAACTTTGAACTATGAACTTTGAACTATGAACCTGAGTAATTACAATTTTTGTTTTATTTTTTTCTCATTTCGTTTTTTTAGTGTGTTTCGTGGGCTGAACTATTACAATTTTTTTAATCATCAATCAACACGGAAAAAATCAAAATCAGCGTAACCGCTCTCAGTTGAACCATTCGCAGTTACAGCAAATAACCCAACTTTGGCTCCGATCCATTTCCCTGGTCTGGCCTTAAAATATTTTCCAACTGATTTATAGCTTATTCCATCGAGGCTGTAACTAAATGTGCATAAAGCGCCATCTTTAATGCTGACTCTCAGGTAAAGAGAATTACTGCCAACTTCCACTTCTTCCGCAATTTCTTCAATATCTCCTGATTCTGCGTCTTTACAGAACGCCTGATGCAATAAATATTTGCCATCTACTTGATTTAAAGCTAAATAAGCATAGCCAAGCCCCATTACAATCAAACCAGCTTTTTCGTCGTTTACCTTTGCATCTAAAACAATTTTTGTTGTAACTACAAATTCAGGGGCTGGGAACTTCTGTAAAAGTAAATTTGGAACAGACCAAAAATTAGCATTTTTTTCAGGGATCTTTTGTGAATATAATCGGACAGCGCCCTGACTTTCTGTTAGAGAATACCACTCCTTTTTATAATTGGCGTGCCACTGCCATTGGAGTCCCATTTTTGCACTATCAAATTCATCCGACGTCTGAGGAACTTGCACGGGATAAGATTTCCCGACATTCGGTTTTTTGAAAATCAACACTGGCTCTCCGGTACCATCGCTATCTTCATCATTTCCCATAACGGGCCAGTCATTTTTCCACACGACGGGTTGAAGATGCACAATCCGTCCATAAGCTCCTTTATCCTGAAAATGGACAAACCAGCCTTCGCCATTCTCCAACTCGATGTAACCGCCTTGATGTGGTCCATTTATTTCCGTGCTCCCCTGAGATAAAACAATCTTGTCCTCGTAAGGACCATATATATTTTTTGAACGGAGAACGGTTTGCCATCCACTCTTCACACCGCCTGCGGGCGCAAAAATGTAGTAATATCCGTTGCGCTTTTGAAACTTGGTACCTTCAATCGTCGGATGATTCTCGTGCCCATCAAATACAATAGTACCTTTGTCTATAGTTTTTGAACCGTCCGGAGAAAGTTGATTAACCTGAAGGAGACTTTTGACACCGGCGCGGCTGTGAGCAAAAGCATGCACTAAGTAAACATTGCCATCGTCATCCCAGAGCGGGCAGGGATCGATGTTTCCATAAGCCTTTTTAACCAGGACAGGAGGATCCCACTCGCCATAAGGATCTTTGGTTTTTACCATAAAGATTCCCCTGTCGGGATCTCCATAATAGATGTAAAAATATCCATTGTGGAACAGTATGGAAGGTGCCCAGACTCCGTTTCCGTGCTGTGGCTTGTCAAAATCAGGATCGGGAAATTTTTGAATGGCATGGTTAATAATTTTCCAGTTGATCAAATCTTTAGAATGCAAAATGGGTAATGCCGGAAAGCAGTTAAAACTGGAAGCGGTCATATAAAAATTATCGCCGACCTTAACAACATCCGGATCGGAATAATCAGCATAAATGATGGGATTTATATATTTCCCGTCACCTAAATCGGGAATCCATACCTGTGAAAAAACCGTTGAAAAAAATCCCAAAACACTTATAAACAAGAGTACAGTTTTAAATTTCATAATCGCCCATTCCTGTTTTTCTGGTAATATGGCTCACTTTTCTGACAATTATTTTATAAGCATCATCTTCCTTGTAAAACGATGTGCATTTTTCTGATTCTCTACCGGTGTTAATTTTGCACGGATGAAATATACTCCGGTGGGCAACCTGCTTCCGTCAAAAGTAAGTGTATGTGAGCCGGCATGATACGATCCATCTGCAAGCAATGCCACCCGCCTGCCGGTAAGATCATATATCGTTATCTTTACAATACTTGCTTCAGGTAAATCAAAGGGTACGGTAGTAGTGGGATTAAACGGATTCGGATAATTACCGAGCAATTCATAAGATTCCGGTATTTGTTGCTCTTCTGACACTACCGGAGGCGATTCTTCGTTTTTCTTTTGCAGCTGTTTTCGCATTTCTTTCGCTGTTTCCGTTGAAATGTCTCCCAATGCAAGTTTCATGAAAATTAAATCATCATCTACCCCATAACTCTTCTCATAATCTGCGGAGACAGAACGAGCAGCTTCCTCATCCCTCAATAATTGAAAATAGATTACCCATTCCTCATAAAGAGCGTCTCTACCAAGTTTTTCTCTGGAGAACTTATTGCTAATATTTTTACAGATAGATATGGCTTCATTATACTGTCCGGATTCAATATAAAAGGGAATACTATACTTCAAAGCCTTTCCACTTACCTTTTTGTTATTATGCTTTTGAGATATCTTTTGCAATTCGGGGAAAATAAAATTACTCTTTTGTAATTTTTTATAACATAGCATAAGATGGCGTATTGATGAAACAGCTAATGAATTATCCGGATACTGGTCAATTATTTCAGTATAAATCAATGCTGCTTCTTCATAATTCTTATCATGTTCTAATCTAAGAGCTTCATTATATCTTTTTACCAGGTTCGGACTATTTTCATTTGAGATTGAAGAATCAATTAATAATTGAGGATCAGTATTGGATACTGGTTTTCTAAATCCGTAAGGATAACGACCTGTTTCATCTTCGTCTAACCAATAATAATAATAGACATTGCCATAAAACTGACTTGAGCTGGGATCATCGCTGCCCCAATAATTTTCTTCGGCCCAAATTGTTGTATACTGATTATAACAAGCCACGTCTTTATATGTATTATCACAAATGGTATTCCATCCATAATGTAAATTCGCTTCAGAATCGCTGTCGATATAAAGCCCATAATTATTATCGGCAATTACATTCTCGCCATCTTCATCCCACTCAAGTAAATATGGATATGATTCATCAGTAGCATATATACCATACGAGTTATCATAAATATCGTTCTTTTGAATCTCGGCACTGCCATCATCAAGGTATATTCCCTTATCACAATTCATAATATCATTTTCCCAAATGGCTACATATTCCGGTTGATAAATATTACGGACTATAATTCCAACATTGGATTCACCATTACCATCTATCTTATTACCATCAATGTACGCCTTATGTTGGTAAAGATATATACCAGCGTAATCCTCCTCGAAAAATTCGTTATCAACAATCATATGTTTATTACCTTGATTGTAGTAACCTGCTATACCATGAAAATTGTATTTAAATTTACAATTAATAATAGATGGACTTGAATAATAGCAATTTACGCCCGTATTATAAGTTCTTTCAATATTACAGTATTTAAGTTGACCGCCGCTACCTGATTGATATCTTATCCCACTCCAATCTTCACTTGATGATGAGCGGGTAAAGGTAATACGACTACTTGACGTACCTATAGCGTTGAGTGTGCCGTTGACAGTGATGTTCTTGCTATCGGGAATTTTGATTGTTGCGTCAGATAAAACTGTGAGTCTGATACCAGAAGGAACTGTGACATTATTTGTAAGTGTTACAGTTCCCCACCAACATTCATTATGTGCTAATTGCCCTGATGTTGTAAATTGGCGGGCAGCACTTTTAACGGCATTCTTTGCATTAATTCGCCCCCAACCATAATCTTGATCCCAACCTTCACTACCTTTGTCATCAGCGGTATATTGGATGATATCTCTTACTTGTTGTTCAGTAAAAGAATTATCAACAGATAGGATTAAACCCGCTAAGCCGGAAACATGGGGGGCGGCGGCTGACGTCCCTCTGAAATCATTTTCAATATAATCCCCAGAAACCTTACCGGCACTACCCATGATATCTGTTGCATAAACCCAACTTGGGGCCATGACATCTAATTCAGCCCCTGAGCCACTACCAGACCTTCTATTATCATTTTGATCTGTCATACCGACTGCTATCACGTTGGGAAGGGTGGCCGGGTAAGTAATAGATCCATAGTTTCCAGCAGCTACAACAACAATACAACCTTTGCCTCCTCGCCCGCTTGATGTAGCTGAATTTTGATAGCATTTGTTACAACGTCATCTGAAGAGACCCCAAATGAACAATTTATAACATCAGCATCATTTTCCCATGCCCAGTTAATTGCGGCAGCTGCATTAGTTGGGCTACCACCATAATGACACCATTTAATAGGCATTATTTTACAATTATAGCCAACACCTGCAATCCCGCGATCATTATTCGTTGATGCTGAGGCTATACCAGCTATGGCTGTTCCATGGTAATTTTTGGCATAATTATCAGTTGGTTCCGGTAGCTCAGACGGTTCCAGTACATTATAACCTTCGACAAGATTATATTCAAGATCGTCATGGCTTGACTCTACACCATTATCTATTATTGCTATTATTATTGAAGGATTTCCCGTTGTTATATTCCATGCATCTGAAATTGATATTTTGGAAAGATTCCATTGCGATGAATAGTATTCATCATTTGTTTTAGCCACATCAAAACAGAAGAAATCAGGATGAGAAAATTCAACCAATTCACTTTCATAAATTTGATTGGCTATTTTTATGGTTGAATTTTCATCAGATGAATTCACACTAAAAAGATATACTCTTTCTCCAAGCCACTCTTTTTCAATTTTACTTAGTTGGTAATCGGAAATAAATTGATTTATTTGTGAATTAGACACATTTGATTTGAATTTTACAACAATGTAATCTGTTATTGTGAATTTTTCATCACCATCTTGGACGCGATAAAGATTTGTCACTAATTTAACGATTGGAGAAACAGAAAACCCTTTAATTTCCTTTCTACTGCGATCTGTAATTTCAACAATTATATTTTCATTTTCAGGCTTCAATAGATTCTCATCAACGAATATCTTTTTATTTGAAAAGAATTCCTTTTTTTGATCTGAAGGTATTCCCTTTTTAAAATTAATCACATAATGGTCTGGTACAGAAGAAAAATAAATCTTTTTACCGCTTGAATAATAATAATGTTCTTGTGCTTGTAAACTTGCTGAAAGTCCAATCAATAAAATAAACATTGCAAATAACTTGAACAATTTACACATCATTAACCTCCTTTTTAAATTTTTGTAAAGCAAATAAGCAAATGGTAGAATTATTATTTATTATATCACATTTTTTATCTCCTTTCTATTTTGAATTAAAATATTAAAATTGGTAATAGTTCACCACTGATTTTCACGGAATCACACTGAATTATTAATATATTCTTCTTATCATCTCGAATTCCTCTGCACCAAAATTAAACAATAGCCCTACTCTTAACCGTGCTCATTCTTTGTTTTTCTCTGTGATATTCTGTGTCTTTCCGTGGTGAACTTTTACTAAAATTGCAATCCAACGACACAATGAGGTCCATGATTTTGCCATTCACCAATCTCCAAATATCTATATTTTGCAAGACTGATCAAATATTTTATCTCGAGAATAAGTCTTAATCTTTCCAGATCAAATTTCTTCGCAATTCCGAAACATATAGAAGTATCAATGGCTGGTGAATTATCAGTAATATTTTCAGAATATAAGAAATGATTTGTTTGAAATTTGAAATTTACATCCGCTCTTATCAATTTACCAAAGTCGAGTCCAATCAATAAGTCTGAAATTTTGAATATTTTTATCCCTAATAGGGCTGAAAATCTCAAATAGTTAGCTTTAAATGTAAATTTAACAATATCTATTGAAAATATTTTTTTGGATATTATTGATTTTGTGTTTTTAAAATATATATCGTTAGCAATATACAATGCCCTGCTTAGCCTAATTTCATTTGATATACCTATGATCAGGCCAGGTGGATATGAATACTTAGGGGAGTCTAGAAAATATTTTTCAATAAATTTATATTTATTAAAATTGACTCCTAATTTTATCCATGGTGAAAATCGAGGTGAACATAAAACTGGCAATGTAAAGTTTATAATAATTAAAAAAACAATAAGTGGCATGAATTTATTTTTCATTGTTAAACCTCATCGTTAATACAGAAACTAAAAGATTCCATTTTACTATTTTTTATTCTCCGGGATTCCATAAAACTTTCCAAACATTTCTGACAATCTTCCAGTAAAAAAATTTCAAAGAGAGTTCAATTATAACCTTTCAATTGTAAATTTTGCCGATTTCCCGAAAGAGACCCGTTCAAGAAAAAGAAATGTGTAGATGCATCGGGTGGGGATAAACGACAAGAGAAAATATCCGAAAATCTGTACAGACAAAATTGACATTTTCTGGTATGAGTTATAAAGTCTATACTTACCATAATAAAATTTCTTTTATATAATTTAATTGGAAATAAGATTATGTCAAGTTTTGTATTTTGACCTGTTTCAACAGCAAATTACTCAACTATTTTCCCTACCTCAGTTATTCTTAGCTGATCAGCCATTCTCAGCAAAATGTGTTGTCGCAAATCTATTTAAATAGTTATATTTATAACCTTTCTATTTTGAATTAAAATATTAAAGTTGTAATCCAACAACACAATGAGGTCCATGATTTCGCCATTCACCAATCTCCCAATATCCATTTTTTGACCAATATTTATATTTTGCAAGACTCATCAAATATTTTATCTCGATAATAAGCCTTAATCTTTCCAGATCAAATTTCTTTGCAATTCCGAGACATATAGAAGTATCAAAGGCTGGTAAGTTATCAGTGATATTTTCAGAATATGAGTCATAATTTATTTTTTGTGTGACATTCATATCTGCTCTTATCAATTTACCAAAGTCAAGTCCAATCAAAAAGTCTGAAATTTTGAAAATTTTTATACCTAATAAGGCTGAAAATCTCAAATAGTTACCTTTGAATGTATATTCAACAATCTCTTGTGAAGTTGTATATATTGATATAATTGATTTTGTGTTTTTAAAATATATTTCATTAGCAATATACAATGCTCTGCTTAGTTTGATTTCATTTGATATACCTATGACCAGGCCAGATGGATATGAATACTTAGGGAAATCATAGAAGTCTGCAAAATATTTTTCAATAAATTTATATTTATTCAAATTGACTCCTAATTTTATCCATGGTGAAAATCGAGGTGAACATAAACCTGGCAATGTAAAGTTAATAATAATTAAAAAGACAATAAGCGGCATGAATTTATTTTTCATCGTTAAACCTCATCGTTAATACAGAAACTAAAATATTACGTTTTGCCATTTTTAACTCTTTGTGATTCCATAAAACTTTCTGGCAATTTCTGATAATATTTTATAAAAAGACACTTGCTCTTTTTTTCATAGTATTCTGTTTTTTACTTCAGCAGCATCATCTTTTTTGTCTTGATCCTGCCACCCGAATTGATCTGACAGAAATAGATCCCGCTACCGAACGAAGATGCATCAAATTCCAGTGAATAGTCGCCCGCTGATTTTATTTCATCAAGCAGTCTGGTTACTTCTTGTCCCTGTAGGTTGAAAACAGTTAGTGTAACCCGGTTTCGATCGGACACCGTGAAAGTAATCGTTGTCTTTGGGTTGAATGGGTTTGGATAATTTTGGTGTAGAACAAATTCTTTCGGGTAGGATGCAACAACATCATCAACATCTGTTACTGATTCTCCCGTCAGACTATTGAGGTACACTTCTAGCTGTGTATAATCGTCCTGACCGATGCTGTTGCGGTCTGCTGGATCGTTCGGATTCAGATTATGTGCAAGTTCCCAATCATTCGGCATGCCGTCGTGATCATCGTCAGCTGGAGCGGGGAGAAAGTTGAGCACTGGCCATGCACCTTCTGGCTGATCTTCCGTTGTTGCTATCGAACGACCTGTTCCATTCAAAACATCATAAACGATACGATAATCAATAGTATCACGTTTAGGGAAACTGGCTCCGGCAGATGCGAGAACATCAATTTTCGCCTGATCCGGCGATGTGGTTGTGACAGGTTCCATCGGAACCAGATATGAACGCGATTTGTAGGCATCCATTTGCGTTGAACTAAAATTCTGAAGGGTAACAAGGCTCCAGGGATCGGCAGGAACGACTCCCTCCATCAAATTATCCTCAAAGTAACCAAAGGCATCAACACTACTTTCCTTGAATACTATGTTTCCCGATGACTCCGCACCGCGGATATAAACATTTCCAATAAAATTGTAACGACTCACCGCGTTTTTATCTGCATTATAGCCAGCGCTACTCCCTGCCCAGTTATAAACGACGTTATTGCGAAAATCAAAATGCAATCCTTCCGGATCTGTACTGGTTCCCGTATAATTTCCCGGACGGGGATTTCTGCCCCTATTATGTGCATAGATATTGTGGTGATATGTTTTTTCATCTCCGTAATCACCCCGAACAAGAGAGCCATAGCTGTGGTTTTCATATGTCAGCCCTTCACTGATAATACACCACTGCACCGTCACCTTATTTGATTCTTCTTGACATGATATTCCCTCATCACGTGCGTACGAAGCACTGACGTGGTCGATGATAATATTTGTGCCTTTGTCAATATCAATTGCATCGCCAGAGGAATTTGCTGCTCCTGCATCAACCCTTATCCTGATATATCTGATCACAACATTTGAAACTGCACCGATGTAAATACGCCCTTTTATGCAAATACCGTCACCCGGCGTAGTCTGTCCCGCGATGGTTGTATTGGATTTGGGACTGAAGATAATATCTCCCATTTCAATTGTGCCCGAAACGCGGAATACAATCGTACGGTTTCCAGAACTTACTGCATCAACAATGGAACCGGGACCGCTGTTGCTGAGATTAGTCACTTCATACACATCACCGCCGCGTCCTCCAGTGGCAAACCTTCCGCTCCCTTCCGCAGTTGGAAAAGCCAGCTGCTGGGCGCGAGCAAAAGAAGCGGCACATATAAACAGGCAAACTAAGAGCATTCTTTGAAGTTTTATGTTTTGCCGGAGACGTGGATAAATTCTGTTTTTCATCATTGTTCTCGATTTCTTTGTTATGACTCTAACCGCTATTGTAGCTGTCCATTGATATAGACATTCTTCATTTTCAAGTTAGAGACATGATTTAATATGTTGCCTTTTTCAACGCCATCAAATTGACACTGCTCAATATTTACGTTTGAAATCAGCGACCTTTCATAGCCATCCAACATCAACGCATACTTACTCTTTTGACTGGTTACATTACTCACATAAATATTCCGGACAATGGGTGTATGTTTCCCGACATCACCTTTTTCATAATGAAAATAAACTCTAATGATAGCATCACTCACCTCTCCGACGGTAATATTTCGCATATATATATTTTCAACAATACCGCCGCGTAACGAATTTGTTTTTATTCGTAAAGCCCTATCCAGATTTGGACTATCCATAGTACAGTTTTCCGCAAACACATTGCGGCAGCTTCCGGATATTTCACTCCCTATCACTACACCGCCGTGCCCATCTTTCATAGTACAGTTTTGAATAATGATATTTTCACTGGGGACGTTCACACGCCTGCCATCCGCATTTCTCCCGGATTTGATAGCAATACAGTCATCGCCCGTATCAAAATAGCATTCCTTTATTAATACATTTTGACAACTTTCCGGATTACAGCCGTCATTATTGGGGCCATGGCTGATTACTCGAACTTTTTGAACGGTTACATTTTCACAAAGCACCGGATGAATTTCCCACATAGGGGACCGTCTGATTGTAACGTCCTCAATCAATATGTTTTTACATTTATATGGTTGAATAAAATTGGGTCGTAAATAATGTCCTTCACCAAAAATTCTTTCATTGACTGGAACACCTTCTTCCGCCATTTGGAAAAGTTCATCTCTATCCAGCCTCTGATCCGTCTGGTCCTTTTCCCATCCGTACGCTGACCTTCCTTTCCATGGCCACCAGATGGTATTGTCCGCCTGTCCATCCAGTGTTCCAGTTCCTGTGATTGCCAGATTTTCCTGTTCGTATGCATAAATAAATGGTGAATAATTCATACATTCAACGCCTTCAAATCGTGTGTACACAACAGGAAGATATTTTTTGTAATCTTGACTGAACAGGATGGTGGCATCTTTCTTGACATGTAAATTCACATTACTTTTCAGGTGGATGGCGCCTGTTAGATAAATGCCTTCAGGAACAACAACGCGACCGCCACCTTCAGAGTGACAGACGTCAATAGCCTTTTTAAAGGCATCCGTGCAATCAGTTTTGCCGTCGCCAACCGCGCCGTATTCCGAAATATTAAAGTCCTTTGTCGGAAAAGTCGGTGGAACAATTTGTTTGAGAATTTCGGGAACCTGTTCCCAACCCGATTCTTTGACTGAAGATGTACTGCACGATGAAAATATCCCAAAAATCAGTATTGGAAAAAGAATGCGTTGATATTTAACAGTAATGGAGGATTCTTTTTTCATGTCATTAATGCCTTTCATTTATCACTATTATTCGTTCACTTCAATTTACTGGCGCCTCAAATTCAAGGCTAGCCAGGATAAACGGGCCCACTGCTTTGGGATCATTGCTTCTGATTTCTGTGCTAATATAATATTCATATGATCCGTCTCGATATGGTTTGCCTCCCAAACCAGCAACGGCACACGCTTTGTGAATATTTATTAATCCGTTCTCATCTACTTCAATAAACTGGTTGAGGATGCCATCATATCCTTTCTTGGCAACCTCGATAAATTTCGAATCTATGTATCCTTTCTTTACAGCTTTAAACAATGTGTACACATACATACTCGAAGCGGAGGACTCCAGATAATTGCCTTCCCTTCCGGCTTGATCGACTACCTGATACCAGACTCCGGTCTCTACATCTTGAAATTTAGATAAAGCGGTGGACAATCTGTTCAGGATTGCAATAATATCCTGTCGCTGCGGATGATCTTCAGGTATGAAGTCCAATACATCCACAAGCGCCATGGAATACCAGCCCATGCCTCTGCCCCAGAAATGTTGTGATAGTCCGGTTTTTGAATCAGCCCATCGCTGTTGACGGCTTTCATCCCAGCCGTGATATAAGAGACCCGTTTTCTCATCACGGGCGTGTTTTTCCATCCAGATAAACTGATTAGCGACATCGTCAAATATTTCCGGTTCATTAAAAGTCTTAGCAAATTCCGCTAAAAACGGTGACCCCATATAAAGTCCATCCAGCCACATTTGATACGGATATATCTTCTTGTGCCAGAAGCCGCCTTCATTAGTCCGCGGATGCATTTTCATCTGTTTTCTTAAAAGAAAAACAGCTTTTTTGAACTTCTCCTGACCTGTTTCCTGATAAAGCTGGAAGAGCGGTTTACCCGGATTGATGCGATCAATGTTGTAGTCTTCCAGTTTATACAACATGATATTTCCATCTTTATCTACAAATTGATCGTAGTATGTTTTTACATATTGAAAATATTTATCTTCTCCGGTTGAAAGCCAAACCTGCATGATCGCTTTTAAAACAAGTCCCTGTGTATATTCCCATTTCGGTGTCTTCCGAAAATCTATCATCCAGGGTTCGGGGTTGCGTTTCATAATTGATTCGGTCATCCGAACAGACCACGGTTGAGAGCTCTTAATTCTTTTCGATGGTTTGCATGATAAAAATGCAATTAATATGGCAACTCCAAATACAGAACCGTACTGATAATACTTTTTTGAAATGAGCGCCTTCATGATTCATTACCTCCTGCATTTATTTTATATGAAAGTAACCACTAATTACACGAATTACACTAATTATATTCTAAATATTTCCAAAACCTTAGCCTTTTTTATAGCTAACTAAACCCACTAAAATTCTTTTTATTTATTTTTTTCGCATGTTTACCACGATATTCATCGGGACAGGCGTGTGTTTCGTGGGCTGCTTTAAAACCTTAGCCTCAGCCTCAACCTCAACCTTTTTCTTTCATGCTTGGTTATGATGGCAAATCATGAATGTTATTAAGGAAAGGGAGGGCTTTTATCCTCTTCTATCGCCCTCCAAGTCTGTAAAAAATCAAATATTAACTAATTAAAATTTACTTCATCAACATCATTTTCTTCACCTGAGTGAATTCACCTGATCTGATTTGATACAAATAAATACCTGAGGTTAAATCCTTTGCATCAAAGGTCACATGATAGGTTCCGACATTCATATCTTGATCGGCCAGAGTGGTAATTAACTGTCCCATGGCATTGTATACAGTTAAGGTAGTATGTCCCTTCGTTTTAAGAGAGAATGTAATCTTCGTAGATGGGTTGAATGGATTCGGATAATTTTGCCCCAATTTAAAAAATTCTGGTTTTTCAGCATCGATCTCATCCACTGCAACATCTTCGCCTAATAGCCACGAAATTCCTGCATCAATAAATTTCCAGGCATCGTCTGTCATATTCCCAAATGCCTGAGAACTTATTCCGAAAGCAACACAGCGACTCTCGGACACGAGGGAGGGATCTATCACATCAGTGGCATTAGGATAAAGTGCTGTCCCGGCTTCTACACCAAATAAATTATACTTGGTCGGATCAGAAGCCAAAACTGCGATCGGAATTATTTCTACTCCCGGATTACAATATCCCAACCAACTGCCTTCGTTACTACCGGTGACAATTTCAATTTCTTCATCTTTTGCATAACCAGCCGAAAGAGGATGACCCGTTTCATCAACAATCTTGATTGTACCGTTTTCGACTCCACCCCAAAATGTTCCGGGATAAGGGCACCATCCTGTTACATAAGTTTTCCCTGCACCCGGTTCTGTATAGAATAGAGGAATAGGAGCGCCTTTCAGAGGATCAAGTATTTTTGAATCACAAGTTTCACTAATAAATCCAAAATCGTAAGTTTTAACTTCCTCAATCGTAACCTTCCCAGCATCTAAGTCTTTGTCCGTAATTATCTCAACAGTATATGTTTTTTCTAAATAAGCGATTAAATCCAGATCCAGGGTTGCACCTGGCCACCCATAATCAGATATAAACAGACATTTCTTATCCTGTGCTGCAATGTTGCTTTGAAATATAATCAGTGATAGGACAATTAATATAAACAGGCATTTCACACTCCTGTTTTTTAACATTTTTACTTCCTCCTATTATTTACAAATACTCCTGCATAGACTCGACCATCCGAACGGACCATGGTCGCGTACTCTTAGTTCCTTTTGATAGTTTACAATATGATAAAAAACAATTAATCATGGTAGCTCAAAATACCAAACCGCCGTGATGATCTTTTTTTGAAATTAGTCTCTTCATGATTCATTACGTCGTGCATTACAAAGGTGTAATTTCCGATTAGCTTGGAACTCACTTCATTAACATCATTTTCTTTACTTGAGTAAATTCACCCGATTTGATCTGATAGAAGTAAATGCCCGATGGCAGCTCTCTTGCGTCAAATGTCACATGATAGGTTCCGACATTCATATCTTGATCGGCCAGAGTGGTAATTAACTGTCCCATGGCATTGTATACAGTTAAGGTAGTATGTCCCTTCGTTTTAAGAGAGAATGTAATCTTCGTAGATGGGTTGAATGGATTCGGATAATTTTGCCCCAATTTAAAAAATTCTGGTTTTTCAGCATCGATCTCATCCACTGCAACATCTTCGCCTAATAGCCACGAAATTCCTGCATCAATAAATTTCCAGGAATCGGCTGTCATGGTTGAATATGCAGCAGAATGAATTCCGAAACCAACGCAGCGATTTTCGGACACTAGGTTGGGATCTACCTGATTAGAGGCATTGGGAAAAAGTGCTGTCCCGGCTTCTATACCAAATATATTATTATGGGTCGGATTAGAAGCCAAAACTGCAATTTGAATAAAATCTACTCCCGGATCACAATATGTTAACCAAGCATCTGGTTCGTCACTACCTTCGACAATCTCAATTTCTGCATCTTTTGCATAACCAGCGGCCAGAGGATGACCCGTATCATCAACAATCTTGATTGTACCGCTACCTTCTCCACCCCAAAATTCTCCGGGATGAGGGCACCATCCTGTTGTATAAGTCCTCCCATACACTTCTAGATAAAATAGAGGAATAGGACAGCCTTTCAGAGGAATAAGCACTTTTGAATCGACCATTTCACTGATAAATCCAAAATCGTAAGTTTTAATATCATCAATCGAAACGACTCCATCGCCTATCTCCGTATCGTCATCAAATATCTCAACAGTATATGTCTGTTCTAAATAGGCGATTAAATCCTGATCCTCAGTGCTTCCTGGCCACGGATCATCAGATATAAACAGACATTTTTTCTTATCCTGTGCTACAATGTTGCTTTGGAATACAATCAGCAACAGGACAATGAATATAATCATGCATTTAATACTTTTGTTTTTTGACATTACTAGACCTCCTTATTCATTAATTAAAAATACTGATACTAAAACAATTTTTTTCAACCACCTCCTTTCAAATATTATGAGTGCTCTTGGCTTGATACGCTTATTTTGACAGAGCATGCTTTAGAGCTATTCATTTGATTCGATAATTTTTGCATGGTGGGACGGTAATTATAACTGCAAGCCAAAAGACCATGACTAACTAAAAATATTTAATACTCAGGTTTTCTTCTTCCTGTATTTAAAAAAATCGGTAAGCTATCCTCCAGTTGTCTTACAAGTGTGTAATATTCAATTAACCTTACTTCGTCAAAATCATTTTCTTCACTTGAGTAAATTCACCCGATTTGATCTGATAGAAGTAAACGCCCGATGGCAGATCTCTTGCGTCAAATGTCACATAGTAGGTGCCTGTACCTATAGTTTCATCAATCAGTGTGGCAACTAATTGCCCCATAGCATTATATACAGTAAGAGTTGTGTGTCCCTTCGTTTTCAGAGAGAATGTGATCTTCGTAGATGGGTTGAAAGGATTTGGATAATTCTGAGATAATTTAAAGCCGTCCGGTGGAGTTGAAGCATACATCACAATCAATGGAAAAGTTCCTGTATCCAGCAGAACCTGAGGTATCGGCGTTCCTTGACCGGGTGGATAAGCGCCACTCACATCCCAGATGATCCAGTCATATAGGCCGCCTAGCGTACTCCCTTCACTACCGTCCCCGAATCTGAAATAATTCTCAGTCGTCGATGTTCCTGTACCTACAAGATATGATAGCGTTTCTTCATCAATATACACTTCGACAAGATCAGCTATTATTGTTATTCGTAAAATATGCCATTCCATCGCATTGATACTCCCATACTGCTTGGATTTATCCAGCTTGAACGAATCACCGCCTTCTGCGATTAATCGGTCTTCTGCCAGACCGTTTTTAACGTACACATCAAAATCTCTATTATAGGCTGCTGGATCAAGTGCTACAACGCGGAAAACCAGGGTTGCTCCGACAACAGGATCTGCGTTCCATTTCATTCGCCACATTTCTTTAAAATTAGCCTGATTTGCATCAACTTTAAGTAGTTTGTTTCCAGGAATCTCAGGATCATCTATTACACTTAATATTTCTGTGACATCATCCGCATTAGTAGCACTACTCTCATGCCAGGAAGTATCCGCTTCTCTCGGCATTACGCTGCAATCATAGATACTCCACTCTGCATAAGATAATCCGATTCCCAGGATAGAAAAGACGATTATAAATCCGATCAGTTTTTTTTTGATCATGGGTCTTCTCCTATTTATAAACAAAATAAAACAGGGATAGAAAGGTAGAAACTTGCCCGTTCTATCCCTCTGTTACATTTGCTACTTCAACAGTAACATCTTGCGTACTTTGGAAAAGTCACCCGATTGAATTTTGTAAAAATATATACCGGCAGGATTGTTATCTGCAAAGAACGTAACATGGTGTATCCCACTATTCATCTTCTCATCAACCAACTTGGTGACCAACTGTCCCAGAGCATTATACACACTAATAGTCGTATGCCCGGGTTTTTCCAGCTGGAATTCGATTGTTGTTTCCGGGTTAAATGGATTTGGGAAGTTCTGTGCCAGTGCATAAGTCTCTGGAGAAGTGACAGGATCTTCTTCTACACCTGTGATCCCCTCAGTTACCCAATCAATACCGGCTTTAAGCATTAAAAATCCATTTTCGTCAATTCCCGCATAACCATTGGCATGATATCCAAGAACAGCTGCTCTGTTTTTAATGTCTACACCATTAAACGTTTTTCCCTCTGCTTCAATACCATAAATAATAATTCCTTTAGAATCTGTTGTAGATACAGCAATGGGGATGACGCTGTCGATTATCGGTTCATTGGTAATTAAGTCTTCGTTAACGCCACCACCGAAATTGATATCCACTTTATCGCCCTTATTAAATCCAGCGGCCAGAGGATGACCATCAGCGACGATCTCAACTTGCTCGGCAGGAATATTATTCGCCAAACAACTTCCTCGGTACCCTAAGATATTCATCCTGGCTGCATAGTTCTCTGTAGTGACAAGTGGAATAGGATGACCTTCCAGCAAGTCGATCGGTTCCAGAGTTGCTGAATCCACCCATTCATCAATAAATATGAAATCGTATTTTTCATAATCTTCCTGTGTGTAAGCCGCTAATGCGTCAACGTTAATATAGGTCAACTCATATCCCCATTCTTCCATTTTTTCATACACCGGTATACATATATCTGGGGGGTAACCAGACGTAGTTACAAATGAAACATACACACATTTTAACCCTGAAAAAGCCAGACCTGGAACAATCAACAATGCAAGCACTAAAATCATCCATCTTCTATTTGTCATTTTATACTCCTCCTTTATTTGTTATTTGTGTAAAATCCAGCAATCACTGTTTTTTCCTCCAACACCTCCTTCCCGGATTATTTTTAACGCTTTTTAGGTAGAGTGCATAGAAATGCACTCCACCTAAAAAAGATCAGATCACTTTAACAGCATCATTTTTTTCGCTTTTGTGAAATCACCCGAATGGATTCTATAAAAATAGACTCCGGAAGCATAATTTCTAGCATCGAAAGCAATTGTGTGTACTCCGGCTTCCATTCTTCTGTTTACCAGGGTTGTAACTATCTGCCCAAGTATATTGTATATGGTAATCGTAACATTTCCAGATTTTGGCAAATGGAATTGTATATTGGTAGTAGGATTAAACGGGTTGGGGTAGTTTTGATTCAGTTTATAAGCTGTTGGGATGCCATCTCTTTCATTTGCGATGGCGACAGGCGGATCACCACCGGGCCCTAACGTTATCATCCGCTCCACTTCCTTTAAATAGACCTGTTTGGATTCATCTGTGAAGTTATTGTAATTATATATCTTGTCACCCGTTGTAGGATCTGCCGTGTTATCATTGCCGTTGCCAATTAATGTACGATATCCTGCCGGCATGTCTATCGCGCCCTCATAAAATTCAACCCAGGGTTTAAAGCGCACAAACTGGACAGTTGAATCTACCGCTGAGCTGGCAAGTAAAGTGCCATTTCCGGCATCTTTTATGTCTAACAAGTCATACGGGCCAACAGCCCAGGATAATGTGTCACCAGCCAGAGTCAATCCACCAAACACATAGTCGGACGGCTCTTCGACGGTTACATTCATGACAAAACCTGCGCTATCATGATGCACACACTTGTCTGTGTTGAACCAATTCATCCTGTTGTTTCTTACAAAATACGGGGACAGGGCTAATATCGGTTTCTTCACAGAATTCCAGGCTTCCTTGTGGTCTCCTCCAAAAATACCGCTTGCTGCTGAACGTCCCAGGATAACCAGATCGGCATTATTCAGCATATCCATACAGGCTTCAGGTGCATTTCCCAGAGTATCGTTATAGAATGTTGTTACAGTGTAGCCTGCAGCTATTAATTCATCAATGTGTGAGCTATCTGGATGTACATTGTTAATGTCATCATGTTTGTCCGGTCGGCTGACAAAAACAATGTTCCCTTCTACTGGTGGCTTCGGTACATCTTTTGACAATCTAGACATCCGGGCTACTTCATTTAAATAGACCTGTTTGGATTCTGTTGTGAAGTTATTATAATTATATATCTTATCACCCGTTGTAGGATCTGCCGTGTTATCATTGCCATTGCCAATCATTGTACGATGTCCTGCCGGTTTATCTCCCGCGCCCCTGTAAAATTGAACCCAGGGATCAAAGCGGACAAACTGGACAGTCGAATCTACCACTGAGCTGGCAAGTAACTCACCGTTTCCGGCATCTTTTATGACTAACACATCATACGGGCCCCAAGCCCAGGGTAAATTACCACCGATCAGAGTCAAACCGTCAAATACAGGATCGTCTGGCTCTTTAATGGATGCAGTCATTACAGCACCTGCTTCATCAAGATGCGCACAAGAAGTTGTGTTGAACCAATTCATCCTGTTGCTTCTTACAAAATACGGGGATAGAGCTAATATCGGCGCTCCCACAGAATTCCAGGCATACTTGTTGGTACCTCCGAAAATACCACTGGCGCATGAACGTCCCAGGATGACCAGATCGGCATCATGCAGAGTATCCATCGTGGCTTTAGAGGCGGTTTCCAGCGCTGTGTTATAGAACGTTGTTACAACGTAGCCTGCAGCTATTAATTCATCAATGTGTGAGCTGTCTGGATGTACATTGTTGATGTCATCATGTTTGTCGGGTCGGCTGACAAAAACAATTTTCCTTGGCTGCTCCAGTACTCTTGGTAAACTAATTAGCCGTTCTATCTCTTTGAAATAGACCTGTTTGGATTCTGTTGTGAAGTTATTGTAATTATATATCTTATCACCCGTTGCAGGATTTGCTGTGTTGTCATTGCCGTTGCCAATTAAGGTACGGTATCCTGCCGGTCTGTCATTTGCACCTGGATAAAACTCATTCCAGGGATCGAAGCGGACAAACTGGACAGTCGAATCTACCACTGATCTGGCAAGCAACTCGCCGTTTCCGACATCTTTTATGCTTACCACATCATACGGACCAACAGCCCAGGATAACGTGTCACCAGTCAGAGTCAATCCTCCAAACACATAGTCGGACGGCTCTTCGACGATTGTTTTCATGACAAAACCTGCGGAATCATGATGCACACAGGAAGTTGTGTTGAACCAGTTCATCCTGTTGCTTCTCACAAAATACGGGGATAGAGCCAATATCGGCGCCGTCACAGAATTCCAGGCAGGCTTGTGGTCTCCTCCAAAAATACCGCTTGCTGCTGAACGTCCCAGGATAACCAGATCGGCATTATTCAGCATATCCATACAGGCTTCAGGTGCATTTCCCAGAGTATCGTTATAGAATGTTGTTACAGTGTAGCCTGCAGCTATTAATTCATCAATGTGTGAGCTATCTGGATGTACATTGTTAATGTCATCATGTTTGTCCGGTCGGCTGACAAAAACAATGTTCCCTTCTACTGGTGGCTTCGGTACATCTTTTGACAATCTAGACATCCGGGCTACTTCATTTAAATAGACCTGTTTGGATTCTGTTGTGAAGTTATTATAATTATATATTTTATCACCCGTTGTAGGATCTGCCGTGTTGTCATTACCGTTGCCAATTAATGTACGGTACCCTGCGGCTCTGTCTAACGAGCCATCATAAAATTGAATCCAGGGATCAAAGCGGACAAACTGGACAGTCGAATCTACCACAGAGCTGGCAAGTAACTCTCCGTTTCCGGCATCTTTTATGCTTACCACATCATACGGACCAACAGCCCAGGGTAACTTGCCATCGGTTAAGGTTAAACCCGTAAATACAGGATCGGCAATCACTTCGATAACAGCATTCATGACAAAACCTGCGGAATCATGATGCACACAGGAAGTTGTGTTGAACCAATTCATCCTGTTGCTTCTTACAAAATACGGGGACAGAGCTAATATCGGTGCCGTCACAGAATTCCAGGCAAATCTGTGGGTACCTCCGAAAATACCACTGGCGCATGAACGTCCTAAGATGACCAGATCGGCATCATGCAGAGTATCCATAGTAGCTTGAGAGGCAGTTTCCAGTGCTGTGTTATAAAACGTTGTTACTTCGTAGCCTGCAGCTATCAGTTCATCAATGTGTGAGCTGTCTGGATGTACATTGTTAATGTCATCATGTTTGTCCGGTCGGCTTACAAAAACAATGTCCCTGTCCTTTACGGGAATCGGATCTCCTTCTCCCGGTGCATAAGCGCCGGTCGTATCTAATGCAATCCAATCAATTAAAGCTCCATATGACTTTCCATTACTCCCATCCCCGAACCTGAAATACTTTTCGGATTCACTTGAAGTTGTAGTTCCAGTTAAAATAGGCGTAGCACCTTCATCCAAATACAAATCAACCTTACCAGTAGTGACATCGAAAACTAGCCTGTAAGTATGCCACTCCGCAACATCGAACCCGGTCGGCGTAACCTGTACATCGGCTTTGTCAAAATCAAGCTTATTATCTGAACCAATAATCAGCTTTTCCCTTAATGGATCAACGCGCATGTCTAAATCCAGGACTTCCTCATAAGTTGAAACATCACCGGCAGCTTTTATCCTGGCAACTACTGTAATTTTTGTAGGTACAGGACTAAAATCACTGGTTTTCCACATTCCGGCTGTTTCAGTCTCAACATTTGGAGACAACATTTCCAAATACTTATTTCCTGAGATATCGGGGTCATCTTGAATTGTCCATGTAGGAACACCCGTTTTTGTATTGCTTGAGATAAAAGCCGGATCATGAGCATCTGGCAATACACTGGCATCATAAACCTGCCATTGCTGGGCGTTGAGTTGCCCGACAGCAATCATTACCAGCAAAAAACTAAAAACGATAATTAACGGTTTTTTGATCATTTTTTCCTCCTAATAAATTTGTTTTCTTTCCTTTTACTATCAACTTTTCACGTTCATAAATAACGTCAAAAATTAAAGATTTTTTATATCGCCTCCTTTCCATTTACTATCAACTTTTCACGTTCATAAAATAAAATCAATAACTCACGAGTTTATAGACTACCCCCTTTCCTTCATTTACAATCAAATTTTGAATGGATATTTTTAATTACATCTAATGAGTTGTTTTTACAAGTAAATACGACTGTCCATCCATAGTTTGCGCACGGATCGAATGTATTGGGAAGTAAACTCTGCAAATTGATTTTTCCTATAACGCTACCTTAAGCGAGAAACGGTTTACTCCATCAAAAATATTAAACTCAGAATAAGAATATCCAACCTCTAGATTTCTACCACCAACTGATGGAAGAGTAACACCGATACCGGCTGAGAATCCTGCCAGATCAGTGTTTGATTGATAGCCGCATCGCAGGGACAACATCCTGATTAATTTATACTCTAATCCCACATTAACCCTTTCAGTATAGTTGTTTGGATGGATAAAATCTGCTGACAAAAGTAAACTATTATCCCTGGAATGATCCGGTACGATTAAGTCCATCATATCCATGGCGACACCTACTGCAAAGGTCAAAGGAAGTGTAGCAGTGATTTCCTCGTACTTGATGCTGGGCCCAAAATTGCGAATGGACATAGCTAATCGAAAACTCTTTAATCCTGGATAGAATTTAATGCCCATATCAAAGGCAACCTGGCTTTCACTGTTCTTCTTCAGAGTGCTCGTCGTATCATTCACCCAAAATTTTGATTCGCCGAGTTGCTGACCTACGTATCGGACATTTCCTCCTATCGAGAATTGATTGGTAATACGACGACCATACGAAGCACCGAATGCATAAGCACCGACATTATCAACCATACCATATTCTCTATAGCCCAGAATATCACTTGGAGATTCTGCAAGACCCGTCCAGATAATATCACCGTAGTCAACGGACAGTAAACTCAGTCCTACGGTACCTATATTACCCAAATTCCAGGCCAGTGCGCCAACCATGTAGTTGATATCGGCAAACCACTGCGTGGTTGACATAATGGCAGCAAACCTGGAATCCATCTCAGGCAATCCTGCGGGATTGAAGAAAATACTCTCACAACCTGTACCAATGGCAGTATAGGCTTCCCCCATAGCACTGGCACCAGGAATCACACCAACTTGTAAAAAATTCATTGTTGACTGGCCCACTTTCTTCATACCAACTTGAGCCAGCAAGGAATCTGCCGACCACATTCCAACCGATAGGATAATCACGTATATGAAAAATCGTTTCATTGCAATCATTCTCCTATTTTTTATTTATCGAACAACCAATAATTTTTGATAAGCTACCCCTCCTTCAGGTGTCTGGAATACCACAATATAAACACCGCTGGCAATCGCCTGTTGGCTTTCTGTCAACATATCCCATTGTTCATAACCTGTAGATACGGGGAAAGGAGTATGCTCGAGCGTTTTGACTAAATCGCCGTTCTCAGTAAATATTTTGATAGTACATTCTCGTGGAAGATTAAAAAACATAATCCTGCGTGGATCATCCAGATTAAGCAACCCATAATTTGCCCATAACGGATCTTTCAAATTGTAGGGATTAGGCACAATCCTGATAGAATCCAGACTGCCCACAGGACGTTCTGGCTCGACAGGATAATTTGAAACACCCCACATCCTACCGCTCCAAAGAGTCTTGCCGCGGGTAGTACCATACTTGGAGTTGTTATAAGCATTCGAATAATTGGGATCATTTTCATCAACCTTAACTCCAGCCTGGACATAATAGTAATATGTCCCACCAAATATTACTTTTGTATCGAGAAATGAATGCGTGTCCGCCTTGGCATCAGCATCGGTACGATGAATCTGTTCAAAAAATGTTGTATCCTGGGTACCGCGACGTCTCATAATCCGGTAACCGTCAAAATTAGACAAGTCTTCGGCTTCGGGATTTGACCATGTAATTTGAGTCCCTTCACCTGTGCCTAATAACCACTTATCGGTCGGAGGGGGCGCCATGGGAACATTCCAGTCATGCTCATAATTCCATTTTGCTAGCGAGACAGTCTTGTGGACAGAGTCAATCACCGTACTGATCCAGCGATCTTTCTTTTTATCAATCTCTGTAGCATCTGAGGGATAGGCAAAATTCGTAGGGAAATAGCCGGTTTCATAATTCGGTAGTGTTTCGGCAGGTGGATTCTCTAAAGTGCCTGCAAGCCATTTTTCGCCGATTTCTTTGTCTTTCTTCAAACCTAATGCAGCAAAACCACTCACATAGACAATATGAATTTGCTCATCATTATTGAACGTATACGGCCCAAACGAAGCACATCGATGATTCCAGATAGAATTCTCGTCAAAACCTGTGCCCAGGCATGTCCATTCTGGACTGCCGAACTCATCGCTGTTTTGCCTGTGATGTGTTCCATCATACTGTCCTGCGATTTCCTGATCTTTAAATTTCTCTCCGGATATGATATCATATATAAATCCTCTTCCAGTCCCGTCATCACCTCCAATATCAGGTGAGTTCATACTCATTACAAAGGGTGCAAACACATTGGTTACTTTGGGCTGCAAAGGATCATCAATGCCGTTTGCCGGACTCTTGTAGGGCTCTTTTGATGCATGCAGAATAGCATAAAAGTGGATATCACTCTGCGTAAGGCGACCATCTTGAGTGTAGACCGGATAGCCCATTTGATCACCATCTAATATTCGATCGTCTGCGCTGTATTCATAAAAAATCCGCAAGCTGTCTCCGG
Organism: uncultured bacterium; assembly: GCA_964441235.1. GTDB lineage: Bacteria > Fidelibacterota > UBA2242 > UBA2242 > UBA2242 > BS750m-G69. The sequence continues at coordinate 43,506 of CAYTUQ010000009.1, forward strand.
GTTTGGCACCATAATAATGATGCCATCCTGCCGTCTGATTTGAGGGATGTTGATCATCAGGAATCTCCGGATTTTCACCCACAGCGCGGCTCATATAGAATATAGCTTCATGCATACGCATATAGAAGTAAGTGAGCGTTTTCCCGCTCTTGTTGGTCAGCGTGACATCACACACAACATAGTTGTCATGATACTGCTGACTCCAGGCAAACACCTTTCGGTGCACTCGTATGCCCAGTGCATTCAAAGTAGTAACCTCAGCCACCTGGTCGCAGGTCCCGATCATCTTAGTTGCATCCGGTTCACCCCAGTGCTCAACCTGGACATTTATACCTTTTGCATAGCTCGTTGGCAGTTGCCAGCGGACATAATTGGTTAGCGGTACCTTCACAACACTAACCGTATCATAAACATCAACATTCTGAAGCACTGCCTTTGGAATAAGCTTCCCGTGGGGATCTGTCCAGTTTGTCGTGGCAAATATAAATCCCGAACCCGAATGGGACTGAGCATTTTGGAGTGTAGGGCCAATGCAGTTATAATCTGCGGGCCACCAGCCTTTACTATAGTTAAAACTTCCAGTCCATCCATTATCTTTTACTCCAACTGTCATTTTATTCACCTTAATAATGACTGTCTGGCCACCTGCTTGAGCAGCAAATACGACTATAATAAAGGCAAGCAAGCCTGACATACAGTAGAAGAAAAACTTTTGTTTTATACTATGAACTATTATTTTCATGTCTGATTTTCTCCTTAGCTATTTAGAATTTCAAATCATTTTATTGATCGGTCAGAAACTGACGTTGATCCCAAACCAGATATCCCGGGGTTCACCGTACAGCCACATCTTGTTGTCCGGATCATTGATGTACGGTTTTTCTTCACGCATATCCCCAGGCCTGTCGTCTCCCGCAACATATTTATCATCACTATATTCTGGATCATCATACATGGGAAGATGCAGTGAGGTCAGGTAATTTCGTCTGTCGTTATCAGTTCTGAAGCACCATTCTTCATACATCCAGTTGATTTTAGTATTGAACAGGTTATAAGCATCGACATAGAAATTAGCATTAACGCCAAAAAGACTGAATCTCTTTGAAACTTTCAGATCAAACCTATAATAATCCGGCCATCTTAAATTATTCGTGAGATTGCGAATATTCTCTGGATTCCAGGTAAAAGTTCTCCCTCTTTCCCATCTACCGAGGAAGCTCGCAAGCCAGCCGCCTAAGAAATGGTTATTCAGAATTTTAGGACCCCAATTATCCGGTGTGTGTAGTGAAATGTTTCCTGTGACCACAGGACGTGTAGTTGGGCGGTTTTCCTCACTCTGGTAAAGTCCTTCGGTTAAGTTCGCTATAGGATCACTAAAAAGCTCTTCGCGTCCGCTATAACCGTATTTTTCAATCATGTACCGATATGTAATCCAACCGGTTAGAAAATCACCATATTGTTTATTCACATTCATCTCAAAACCCTGAATATCTTCATATTCATTATTCATATAGGTGGCATAAGAAGCCGATCCGGCTGAATTAGAATATCTGAAATTACCACTCTCAGTAAAATCACTTGAGGTGTTCCCGCTCTGTCCCGTAACGTCTTTATAATAGGTGCTTAAATTGATCAGGTATTGGTCCAACAAATTGTATGACACACCCAACTCATACTGGATCGTTCGTGGAGGTTCAAGGTTCGGATTCCCGATCGAATATAAACCTTGTTTCCAGAACCGATAGGCATACATGAACATGTCAGAGTACCGCGGCGTTGATCTGAAATGACCATAATTAAAATAAAACTTTGATCTTTCAGTCACTGGAAAAGAAATTCCAAGCCTTGGGCTGATAGAAAAATGATTCTTTGTTTTCTCAAGAAATGTACCACCCAGTGAATCATCGATCGCCCGCCAACGATCCCAGGTGACGAATTCGCCAGCTTCCAGTCTCTCATAAAGCTCGGCCGAGTTGACGCTTGGTGGTGCAATGAATGCCTCTTCATTAAAGGGGTCACCTGTGGGCCACACACCGCCACCGGAATTGTAATAATCAAGACGGAGTCCAAACGTAGCAACCATACTTTCCAGGGTCAACTGATCCTGAATGTACCCACCCAGTATCCAGGGTTTGCGGTGAAAACGTAATTCGTAGTTCGTATCGTGTCCTGGCCACCAGGTCCATAGATCGTTGTTCAGATCATAGTAATTGAGCTCGGCTCCTGTTTTGATAAAATGAAGTTTTGTTAATTGACTGCTCAAATCAAATTTCATACGAATCTGTTGGGTGACTGAATTTTCATTGTACTCACCGGTTTTGGAGTTGAACCTTCGGTTGACACCTTGAGGAGCCTCAAACTCACCGTGAGGATAAAATTCAGTCAAGTCATTGGGGTTGTACACAGTATCCGGATCTGTTGATGTAAAGCATCTACCATAGGGCATTTCATCGAGCCATATCGGACCAAAATTAATCAGCGTTGTATAATCCCTGGTTATTTTAGGTTCTGAAAAATCCTTACTCCATCCATATTGAAACGAAAGGTCCCAGAATGTTCTTGTATTGACCATGTTGTTTAATTTAAATCCGGTCAAAATCGTAGTCTGATCTTTAGGATGGAAAACTGTCGGGTGCCAGTAATACATCGCTCCTAGACTTTGAATAATATCAATATTGTTTTCGAACATGGTACCCCCACCCTGTTCCAGAGTAGGCTTCTGACCAGTGTCGTAGTGTACCGGGGCGACACCATGCCGTAATCGATAGACACCGTTCAAATTCAGGGTCATACTTTTCGAGATTTGAGACTTCAAAGTAAGAAGTGTTGTTGATGTCCATTGACTTTTTCTTGAAACAGGTTGTGTATAATTGATATTATTGGTTTGATTGGAGAGATAAAATGTTGCATCACCCAGATATTTTCCAACAAGTGGTAAAGGACCACCAAAACCACCATCAAAGTTATAGTCAGGATTAGTGCCTTCTTTATTGGCATGATCTCTGACTGCCTTTTTCTTTTCTTCCCAATTTTCGGTTTCCGTGGTATATTCAGGATAGAGTTCTTCAAGCTTATCAAAATCAGGAATTGCCTGATGCATCCAGGCAGACCATAAATAGAGATCCATAGGAGTAGCCTGATCTTCAGGATCCCTATTTCTGTTAAACCTTTCCGCTTGTTCAATCCATCCATATCTGAACTGATCATAGCTTTGACCTAAATATTCAGCCTCTGCGGTGTCACCAGCAGTTACCTCTAACCATGAATCTAATGATGTTCCTTTAAAAGACACTATTGGATCCATGTAAGGCCTGAGTCCATAACTATTCGGGTCATACAACGACTTCCCAAACCGTTTCATATGGGGAGTGTTTTGCGTATAGGAAAAAGTCCCGTGATAAGCACTTTTATCACCACTTTTCGTGGTAACATTAATTAAACCCGAGCGGTAGTTGCCATATTCTGCATTGAAACCACCTGTGACCAGGGAAACTTGCTCAACAGCGCTTACTGGAACAGTTGCTTCTGCCCTTCCTATACGAGCATTCACGAGTGACAATCCATTAACAATCGCACCGGTTTGATCCGCTGAACCGCCGCGGATTTCCAGATTATTTGCACCGGTAATTCCCGGCTGTTTCTCCAGATAATGGTTGATGGTACGAACACCGGCAGCTTCAACCATTTGCGTACCTGTAACAACCTGCTGGCTGTTCGAAACCTCTTTATGCAGGATGTCCCGTTTAGCTACCACAACCACTTCCTGCCCGGGCACAACCTCCATTTCGATGTTAAAATCAACCCTTGCAATACGATCAACAGCTACAATGACATCTGTTTGTGTAATCTTCGCATAACCTATCATGGATACCTGAACATCATGAACACCAGCAGGTACGTTTACAATAGTGAAATATCCATCCATATCTGTGGCAGCACCCAAATACGTACCAAGAATAATAACATTTACACCAGTAAGAGGCTTTCCTGTTTCTGCATCTCTAATAGTACCAACAATTTTCCCTGTGGTTTGCGAATACAAAGGAATAGTAAATAGTAAAGACAAGAAAACAACAAACAAAAAGAATTTTGAAAAATAATGAAAAAAATGAAATTTCATTTAATTTTCCTCCTCCTTTTAATAGATTAAATAAACGACGAAAAACCACATTTAAATTTTATATTCAATCCATATACATCAAACAATCTTATTTTCAAATTAGTAATACATATGATATATTAAATACTATGATTATTGTTGTCAAGCTTTTTTTATATATATCTCCTTAAACATATTATAATTAGGAAATAGCAAAACATTCAACATTAAAAAAAGAGAATTCTCAATTATTCTATTCATCCGGAACTGAATATTTTTGATTATAAAAGAAACAGGAAATTGTATGGCATCTTCACTATAATATAATCACTTATTAAAAAAACAAATATTTATGAAAATCAATATTAGAAATTATTGTGATTATCGATGAAAAACGTTAAGGGGGTGTGATAGAATAAAGTTTTCATTCATTGTAATTTGTAATTCTGTCCCGAAACTTCGGGATGAATTTACAATTTAAATATGTTCGGGGGGTGAGAAAAAACTAATTACCATTTACTGAATTATATTCATAATGTTTTTACTGAACTTAGAATAATACAAAAATCCATTTTATTTCTTCTTCCCAGAGGGATGTCTTCGACACACCCCCTAAAGGTTATATCATTACACCTCCTAAAGATGGGTTAAAATCCCAAATGAGCCTTATGAATCAACGCATCTCGTTAATTAAACTAATTTAATTTTATTGAAATTGCTTTGTCCTAACTATGGGGAAAAGGGGGAAAAGCGTGTGGAAAAATCAATCTCTAAATCACTAAAATAAAAAGACTCCAAATTATTTTGGTGCTAATTTTAAAAAGTGTTTGAAATCTCTAATATAATTATTAATATTCAATGTGAATGATGTATGATATATGAAAAGGAGTTAAAAAATGGAAAAATTATTCCCAAAGATTGGCAGTATATTAAAATTGAGTCAAGAAATCTCCAACATAATAGAAGATGCGATTTTACAGAAAAAAATTCAACAGGGTGAAAAATTGCCGACCGAAGCAGAACTTTGTAATATGTTTGGTGTTAGCCGCACTGCAGTTCGTGAAGCATTCCAAATGTTGGCTGCAAGGGGTTTAGTAAGAGTGAGAAAAGGAGATGGAATTTATGTTAGTGATTACTCACCTGAAAATGTGACTAAACCGATGAGTTTATTTTTGGAACTCAACTTAAGTAAAAACTACATGCTTCATGTTATGGAGATTAGAAAGATGTTAGAGCCTCAAATTGCGAGATTGGCAGCGCTCAGAAGAACGGATGAGGATTTGGATGATTTAAGTAAGAATTTGGAAAAGCATAAACGATGCAAGAAAGATGATTCTTATACTCAGGGCAAGATAGATGGAGAATTTCACTTGAAGATTGCAAATGCGTGCAAAAATCCAATTGTATCTATGGCTGTAAAACCTGTATTTGAACTGATGCCCAAAACCCGTTCAATAGTATATGCCTATATCGACACATCTCAGAGTGAGGCAATAGAATACCATAGTAAAATTTTGGAAATGATTAAAGATGGCAATGCTGATGTTTCTTACGAGACAATGAAAGAGCATTTGAAAATGGCAGAGAGCCGTACACTAACGGTTTTAAATAAATTAGAAGAAATTGATGAAATAAAATATAGAGATTTAGGAGTTTTTAAATAATGATTGCCCAATCTGATTAGGAAAGTATTACAAATAATGCAGTCAGTTTTGTGGAAGCGGTTAAAAGCGCTAAAACTAAATAGAAAATAATTAAAAAGATTAGAGTAGTTTAATTTAAGGAGGAATCTGTGTTAGAAAGGTACAGATATTTCGATTCAGACCAGACGATAAGAGAGATTGTGTGGGATTTATACAAAGAGGCAAAAGATTTACCAATTATAAGTCCTCATGGACATGTTGACCCTAAAATGTTTGCGGAAAATGAGCCTTTCCCTGATCCTACTGAGTTGATTTTAATACCAGACCATTATATTTATCGAATGCTATATTCTCAAGGAATACCTCTTGAATCGTTGGGAATTCCTACAGTTGATGGCTCTCCATTTGAAAAAGATCACCGAAAGATATGGCAAATTTTTGGTGAGAACTGGTATTTGTTTGCAGGCACACCGACAGGTTTGTGGCTTACACATGAATTTCATGAAGTATTCGGGATCGAAGAGAAATTAAATGCTAATACTGCAATGAAAATTTACGATCAAATTCAGGAAAAATTGGTAAAATCAGAATTTCTTCCCCGTACATTGTTTGAAAAATTTAATATTGAAGTACTTAGCACAACGGACAATGCAACAAGTGATTTACGGTATCACAAGAAGATTAAAGAATCTGGATGGAAGGGAAGAATAGTTCCGTGCTTTCGCCCCGATGGGGTGATCAATATCGACTCCAAAAACTGGAAAAGTAACATAAAAAAATTGTCAGAAGTAAGTGGAATCGAAGTAAGTAATTACAAAAGTTATATAAAGGCATTGGAAAATAGACGAGAGTTTTTCAAATCGATGAGAGCAGTTTCCACTGACCATGCCGTACTTGAACCCTATACTCATGAATTGACGCTTCAAGAGGCAGATAAAATTTTCCAGAGAGCACTTTCAAGTAAAAATCGTGATGATGATGCAAGGTTGTTTACCGCCCATATGCTGATGGAAATGGCTCGAATGAGTGTAGAAGATGGTATGGTAATGCAGATTCATCCGGGTTCTTTCAGAAATCATAATGAGAAGATATTCGAGAAATTTGGTCTTGATAAAGGATGTGATATTCCAATTCAAACTGAATACACCAGAAATTTATATGAACTGCTAAATAAGTATGGAAACAACCCTGATTTAACGATAATAGTATTTACGCTTGATGAATCAACTTATTCCAGAGAGTTGGCTCCTTTGGCTGGGCATTATCCTGCATTAAAATTAGGCCCTGCGTGGTGGTTTCATGATAGTATTGAAGGAATGATGCGTTATCGTCAAATGGTTATGGAAACTGCAGGAGTTTATAATACAGTAGGATTTAACGATGATACCAGAGCTTTTCCCTCTATTCCAGCACGTCATGATTTATCCAGGAGAGTAGATTCCAACTTTTTGGCTACTAAGGTCTCTCAGCACATAATTGATATAGAAGATGCAAGGAGAATTAGTAAAGCACTTGCTTATGATTTAGCAAAAAAATCTTATAGGCTGTAAAAATTTTAGAGGTAAGTAAAATACTATTAGACGAAATCACTAAATGGTATGATCTTCAAGATAAAATAATAGTTACTACCGGCGGTGCGGGTATTTTGTGCTCAGAGATAGCCCGTGCATTAGTTGGAAGTGGAGCAAAAGTGGTGATACTGGATATTAATCCAGATCAGGCTGAAAAGGCTATTGAGAAAATAAAAGTGGAAAAAGGAGAAATAAGCTATACAAAACTTTTGAAATCGAAGAATTTATTTTACACTGGGATATTAAAATAAAAATAATTTTCTATTCTCTTCGATCTAAGCGGTTTATGAATTAATCAGGTTATAAAAACAACAAAATCTACTTCGAAATATTTTTTTCAACAATCAATCATTTAGACAATTCTATGAATATAGTGTTATTGTTCTTTTACATCCGCCAGTTGTAAGAAGCTTTGAAAAATAGTCCTCGTTTCATTTCCGTGTAAGTATCAACCGGGACATAATCAGACCCATCATATTTCAAATTCTCATGTCTGGATCCATACCCAAGGTAAACCACTGTTCCGGGAATGTAGGTAAAGCCAATTAACAGCTCGCTGGTTAGGCCTTTTTCATCGTGGACATCTTCCTCTTCGGGATACTTAACAGCATAGTCTGGATATTTAACATAAGTGTAATCTAATATTCCCCTGATAAACAGGTACTTATTCAGCTGATAGGTGGTCTTGTTCCGGAAGATCCGATAATCATAGAGCTCTAAATTATCTTCCCGGCTTGTGAAGACATTCTGCGAACTAGAAAATTCTGAGCTAAAATTATCGGTAGGTTGAAAATTGAAGAATGCCCATCTATATGCTACATCTCCCTGAAAAGGATTCTCGGAATCATCATACCATGGACTTCCACCGTTTCCAAGTCCCAAAGAGACATAAAGTGAATTAATGATCTGCCCATTCATATCTATCTCGTAATTACTCTTATCAAATGACTCTCCCTCAAATACTTCTGATCCTCGAGCATACTCTAGCTCCACATATATTGACCTAGTCATGCCAAATGATAGGTAGATATTGTGGTGACCATCATTCATATCGAAGTATTTGTCTCGCTGAACGTAACCCCAATACCCAATATTAACTTTCTGGAGCAGATTGGATTCGGAGTAAAAATTCCGCCCACCGGAGAAGCTCATGGTTGTGGTACCGTCTCTTGGGATATAGCCAGTGTCCAGTCGGAAATTCTTGCTAATGTCATGAATTCCCACACGTGCATAGTAATTACGATTACCATAGGCAAAGGACAGGTCAGCATTATGAGCATTGGTAACCTTCCTGGTTTCAGAGTCTTTGCTCTCTCCGTAGAAGGCATTGCCTTCAATCTTCATGGTTCCGGATAGCCGCCAGAGGGCATCCATGCCCGCTACTCTATTAAATCCACCCTCATGTTCCCGGTCAGTGAAAATCCCACCGATATAACTTTCATCCTTTAGAAGCTTCTTATAGCGTTGAATATAGAAGTCAGCAGGTCTCTTAGCGTCTTCTTCATATATGGGTGACTCATCTCTGGCGAGTATGACTGACAGGGCGTTGGATTTGCCCATCTTACCAGAAAGCTTTAAGCCGAAGCTGGGGTCAGCGATGGTACGAGTGTGTACTACATGGGAGATAGCACTGCCGTTACTTATTCCTGCCACATCGAAATTCTTGATACCCTCCAGGAAGAAAGGGCGCTTCTCCGAATAGAAATTGGGATAACGTAGATTAACATCCACCTGACTGGCATCCGATTCAACCTGGCTGAAGTCAGGATTCAGAGTCAGGTCAAGGGTAAGAGTCGAGGTAAGGCTTACCTTAGTCGTTACTCCTATATCTGATCCAGACTCATCCTCTACCTTTTGGAGCGCTCCGCTCTGAGCCTCTCGATTTGATGTCTGTGTAAACGAGGGTAGAATTTCATAGGTTCTTTTGTATTTTAATTTTTTATATTCGACAATTCCCATTTGATTTGTCATGCTTCCTTCATCCGGATAAAATGGTGGATAGGCTGCCTGTTCAGAATAGCGTGTAATCCGCCTGCAAAAAACAATTCCCATTACTACTTTCTCTCCAGCGTTAAAACGAATACTCTTTAAGGGAATTTTTATTTCTACTGTGTACCCATCATCGGTAATAATACCTGCCGACTCCCAGATGAAGTCATTTGTACCATCTCCATTTCCTTCTGCATTCAACATGATATCCCCTTGGATTCCGAAGGGATTCACCATGAATCCATATGCATTCTGCTGGTCATTATATGAATCCAGTACCACTCCTATCCAGTCTTCGTTGAAAATGTTATCTCGACTGGTTATTGTTGCTTGAATTTTATCGGGCTCTGAATCATAGCAACTAAAAGCAAAATAAAGGTTCTCATTATCATAAGCTGAATAGGCAATAGTATTCTCCGATACTGGTTTACCATAATCAGGTTGAAAAGTTTGAAAATCAGTGTACCCCGGAGTTTCATTCCAAATATCGTCATCTAAAATGCCATCAATAATAGGAGGAGTGTCTGTTCTGATAGCCTTTACTTCAACTTTAGCATAAGTAGGAATCGCTAATAATAAGAAGAGTAGCACCCCTGTCAATCTTTTCATAAAAACTCCTTCATCATTGGTTGTGACAATTTTCTTTAAGTTGAATTCTCATTATTTCATTTGACACAGAAAATGTGAATTTAGTTGTCAGTCAAAATTCCGCGTTTTCTTATACATTCCGAAGTAGTGCAATGACTTTAAAAGTAGAACAGACTTTTCAGTTTGTTTCCGTGTACTTAGTGCCTATTGTAATAAAATAATTTGGAACAATAATTACTCTTTATCCTTTCAACCCATTAAGTCCCGCTTAATATGTTTTACACTAAACCTGTTTTTCCCAACGGGACGCCTTCGACGCGCTATAGCCAAACATTTTTTAATAGAGTATAGTTGCTATCTGTCCAGTTTCTCCTTCGAATCTATCAGCTTGTGGATTACAAGTCATTAAGGAAACAAAGCCAATTTAATATTCCTTTTATGACGAATAATTGGATTAACAAAACCCGTTTATTCTTTGGCTAAAGCCAAATCTGGAAACGGGTTTGTTTTATTTAATTTGAAGGAATGAATGGAAACAGATATTTGATACGCTTCGATTAAATTCATCTTAATCTATAAAGAATTTAATCTGAAAACCTCGTGCTGAGAAGCTCGGGGTTTTTGCATTGTGACATTGGTAAACTGAATTATAATCTGCGTACCCGAGGCTCTCTCACGGAGGTCCCTCCGGAAATTAAAAGCTTTTTTAGAGGGATTAAACGCCTAGCGTTAGGTACGGCGACCTTTGAAGTGCTTCACTCTGGATGTTAGCAAATCCCTCAGAAAATCCGCCGAACTCCAAAATCATCTAACTGACCAAGCCGTTACCTCCACGCAAATGTTTAGGCACACTTTCATCATGCAACTTGGTAGATTAGCGGTCGAAAATGAGGAGTTGGTATTGGTTTTCCATTAGCACGAGCTGCTTCAATCCACGCCTCTTTTGCCTTCAATACCTCCTGTAATGCTTCTTCTGGTGTTGTGCCAAAAGCAGAACAATTTTTCAAATCGGGTATATCTGCAATATACCCTTCATCTTCTTCGCTGTAAAATATATTGACATGATAGTCTTTCATTTCTCACCCTCCTCTATTTGAAGATTATATCGCTCAATAATCTGCAATAATTGTTTGACCTGATATGGTTTTGCTTTCCCCTTGACATTTTGAAGGTTTACCAGTTCTGGTACATCTGGATGTACGAAAATGTGATGACTCCCTTTGATCCGTTCCAACTGAAATCCAAATGCCCCAGCACATGCTACCGCTTCTGAAAATCGGATATTTTTTAAACTGGACAACAACTTTTGTAGCAATTTGCGTTTTTTCATCTACTTTCTTCTCTCATGCGAATTTGTGTTGTGCAACATTGTCAATATATGGTCTACAACCCGTAGGGAAAATTTTCCACATATTAGACTTATTTCTTAGGGATCTCTTTCCCGGAGGGATCTTCCATAGGTCACGTCCCGTAGGGATCCCGATGGGGCAGGACTCCTTCGGAGAATCCTCCGTGATCTTCGAGACGAGACGAGACAGAAGGAAAACATTTCCATCTATTGCCCACATTTAATTTAAAATATGGAATAGTACATCTTGATCTTCCACATTTATATCATATAACTTCATGGAATGGAAATTAAAAGGGATTAACAAGATAATCAAGAGAAAGTTCAGACCTGATCCAAATTCAAAGCGATTACACCTGTCAGGTTTATTAGATTCTTTTTCCTCAGATGAAATCAATTTTGTAAACCTGACAGGTGTAGGCATCATATCCTTAACTTTCAACGGTATTGGAGTTTTGTGCGTTCAGGTGTCTCACCAGAGACCTCCGTTGAGGCGAAGCAGATTCGTTATGTGATTTAATTACGGGAATACTTTGTAAATATCTTTGCGATGCGCAATCCGCTGACAAATTAACAGCTTATTGGGCTTGTTTATCGTAATGCCAATTCTGTATTTTCCGATACGGATTTTGTATTTGTTAGGATAGCCTCTCATATGTTCGAGATACCCGAGATCATATGGGTTAGTAGATAATAGATCTTCAAAAACTATCTTTTCAGCTTGAGTCTGTATCTCTTTGGGTAACTTAGAGAGTTCTTTGAGAAAACGTTTTGTATATTCGATCTTCCACATTCTATTTCAATGATTGATAATAGTTTTTTGCCTCCTTAAATGAGAGCCGTTCATCATTTCTTACCTCGTCCATCATTTTTGACAATCCATAATTTTCTATGATCTCTTCTAAGCGCTCAAATTCATCAATTGGCATTTGAACGGCTATCGGTTTTTGGTTTTCGTCCAGTACTATGTTTTTTTTAATTTTTAACATCTTTTTACTCCTAAAAAATATGTTCTCATAAGATCACATAACGGCACGGGAGTTGAGCCGCATCCTGTACGCAGCAAGGAGAGAAAGGATTTCTCTCAGATGCGAGTACAGGACGTAGCCGCCGTAGGCGGGGTCGGCTCGAACGACATTGATAGGCCGCCGCAGGCGGACTTTCATGGAGTGAGCCAACAACTCCCGTGCCGATAAGCCGACCGCCTGCGGTCAGCTTATCATTATCAATATATGGAAAATTTTCCACATATTAGACTTATTTCTTAGAGATCTCTTTCCCGGAGGTCACGTAGGACTTCTACGAAGGATTTCTTTCCCAGCGTGATCTCTCCGAGACGATACGAGACGAGACAGAAGGAAAACATTTTCATCTATTGCCCACATTTAATTTAAAATATGGAATAGTACATCTTGATCTTCCACATTTATATCATATGACCTCACAAAGAGAGAATTTAAAAGGATTAACATAACAAACAAGGAGGAAATTTGAACCTTGATCAATATATATTAGGTGATATCGGCTAACTTGATTTTCCCCCCGACTATTTTTCATTTTGACTGCGATATTTCAAATTGCAGAGCTCGATCGAATAAGATAAATTATCTTGAGTATTTTCCAGATGTTTGTATAGAAAAATAGATTTTAAGAGAGGTATGAGTAATAAAATATATGGCGTGTTAATTATTTACTTTCCCCTTTTTTCTCATTATCCACCGCCGGTTGATGTCTTCGGCAAATAACAACGATACACCGGGGACTTTTCAATATCCCGCAAAAGATGAAGATAAATTAATTGAGGCTAAGAAGATGATGAAAAGGTCTGTTCTGGAAATTGACGGTATAGGAAAGGTCCTATTTGAATATAGTAAACGTGCCAGGCATATTAATATCTCAGTGAAACCATATAAGGGTGTTCGCGTTGCAGTACCTTATGGAGAGTCATTTAAGTCTGCTGAGAAATTTGTTTATTCTAAATCAGATTGGATTCGCAAGAACCTCAAGAGGGTGAAAGAAGATGAAAAGTGCAAGCCTGTTTATGATGTTTCGAAGGTTATAAAAACATGCCGTCATACATTTAGATATACACCAATAGATACTGAAAGGCTCTCAATTTTAATTAAGAATGGTATTGTAAATATTCGATATCCCGAATCACTCCAGATAACAGATGATAGAGTTCAAAGAGCTATCCAGGTTGGAATAATAGAAGCATATAGAATAGAAGCAAAAGAATATTTACCAAAAAGGGTTGAATATTTGGCAAAAAAGCACGGATTTATTTACAACAAGGTTTTTATTAAAAACATGAAATCGCGGTGGGGAAGTTGTTCTTCGAAAAATAATATAAATCTTAATCTCCAATTGATGCGACTTCCAGGTGAATTGATTGACTATGTTATCTTACATGAGTTGGTTCACACAAAGGTCAGAAATCATAGTCCGGATTTTTGGATAGTTTTAAACAATGTAATAGAAGATGCTCAAGATAAGAGAAGACAGCTAAAGAAATATAGTTTGTAATTTAGTAGGTTCGGTAACGGAGTTAAAGAACCGAAGATAAATTTTTAAATTTATCCTAATAAAGTTAGAAAAACACCTGCAGCAACAGCAGACCCAATGACACCTGCAACATTCGGTCCCATTGCTGGCATTAATGGATTTACCGTCCCACCAGTATTATCGGAAACAAATTTCTGTACAACTCTTGCTGCCATAGGTACTGCAGAAACACCTGCTGCTCCAATACAGGGATTGATTTTTTTACTGCCTGGCATAAAGAGATTAACCAGTTTGGCAAATAGTATTCCACCGGCAGTGCTAAAAGCGAATGCTAAAATACCAAGGATGAGAATCATTAACGTCTTTAAATTTAAAAAATGTAAACTGTCCATTGTTGCCCCAACCGCTAATCCGAGAAAGATAGTAACAATATCTATCAATGCTCCGCCGGCAGTTTTTCGAAGCCTCTCCGTAACACCACATTCTCTAATAAGATTTCCGAACATGAGCATGCCGATCAAAGGGGCACTTGAAGGAACTCCTAACGCAGCTACTATACCAGTGATTATTGGGAAAAGAATTACAGCGGTCTTAGAAACTGGCTTAGCTTGCGGCATATCTATATATCGTTCTTTCTTTGTGGTTAGTAGTCTGAGGATAGGAGGCTGAATAATTGGAACAAGAGCCATATAGCTGTATGCAGCAACTGCGATAGGTCCAAGAAGGTGAGGTGCAAGCTGGCTTGTAATAAAGATAGAGGTAGGACCATCGGCACCACCGATAATTCCAATGGAAGCTGCTTCCCTGTAACTGAATCCTAAAAGATAAGCTGCTCCAATTGCAGCGACAAATATACCAAGCTGTGCAGCGGCACCAAGCAAAAATGTCATAGGTCTTCCCAGGAGAGGACGAAAATCTGTTAGGACTCCAACTCCAAGAAAAATAATCGGGGGCAAAAGTTCGGTTCTGATTCCCTGCTTGTATATTAGAGCGATAATACCTTCTCCATACGACCCCATTTCAGCTAAAGGAAGATTAGCTAAAATTGTACCAAAACCTATTGGTATTAAAAGAAGGGGCTCATATTTTTTTGCAATTGCAAGGTATATAAGAATACCTGCAATAATGAACATTACCAGATTTCCCCAGGTCAGATTAGCAAAACCTGATTGTTGTAATAATTGATTAACTGTTCCCACTTTTTTATGCTTTCTTCTCTATTGTAATGATTGGTTTAGTAGAATCTACTTCGTCGCCAATTTGAACATCTACCGATGAAACTACCCCGTCATAAATAGTTTTTATATCGTGCTGTGCTTTCATTGCTTCGACCGCAGCAATAGTCTGCCCTTTTGTTACTAAATCACCCTTTTTTACCATGATATCTACAACTTCAACACTTCCTGCAAAGGTTGAAAATACATGTACTTGATTATTGGATGGGACAGAAAGGGCAGAGTCAGATTTGTTTTCAGGTGTTAGTTTGGCGTTTGGTGTTCCTTGCGGCTCAACTGTTACTAAAAATGTATTTGTTTTCCCATTTCCAACAACTGTGCATTTTGAAGTTATTGGACCGGAAATAATTGTTTTAGCAGGAGCTGGCACTTGTGCCGGTACTGAAACAGTCTTTAGTTCTTCTTTTTTCTTTAAAGGAATGTCGATTTTTGCTTTTCCTGTAAGAAGCCTTATGCCCTCGTTGATTTCCATCTTTTTGCCCGGAACCATTGCTCCAACTACCATGAAGATATTGTCATCTGTAACAGGAAGTCTTCTCTCCTCAAGAGCTTTCTTAGCAATATAAATATTATCAGGAACAGCCTTAAGTGGATCACCCTCAAAAACAGGGAGATTCAACTGTTCTGAAGCTTTTTTAATTACATCTGGATCGGGAGGTAATGGCGTATTGCCAAAATATCCCAATACTGCTCTTCCAAAACCGGGGTCAATTTTTTCCCAACGACCGTAGAGTATATTATTGAAAGCCTGCAGCCAATACTGTTGGCTTCCCGGTGTAACGCTAGTCCATGCACCGCCCGCTTCTACTACAATCGGGAATTCTGCAAGTATATCACTATAACGGTCTAACAGTCCGGCTTTTGCCATCATGTGAACGTTAGGACCAATTGCTCCACCAGGCATAGGGAATTTAATTACTCTTGCATCTGCAGTGGTAGTCACAGGATTAAAATTGTAGTCCTTAAGACCTTCGTTCAGGATTTCTTCAATGAGGTATATTTTAGAATTATCGATATCAAGAGAGTATCCTGTACCTTTTAAAGCGTGTGACATTGATCGAACATCTGGCTGAACTGTCCCGCTTGCCATTGGTCTAACAGAAAGATCTATACCATCAACGCCTCCGGAGATTCCTGCCATGTAACATGCAACAGCCATGCTTGCGGTGTCATGAGTATGTAACCAGAGTGGCATCCCCGGTGGCATAATTTTTTTCAGTTCAATCGTAGTATCATAGATTGTCTTTGGATCGCATGTACCACTTGCATCCTTAAGACAGAGGCTATCAATTCTAATATTACTATTTAGAAGTTTCTTGCCTATATTAATATAGAACTCCGCAGTATGTACTTTATCTGATTTGAATGGTAACCCCATCAAAGCAATACATACTTGATGATGTAATCCAGCTTCTACTATTGGCTGCCCTGTCTTTATAAGGTTATCAACATCATTCATGTAGTCAAAGTTGCGGTCCCATGTGGTTCCAGCTTCTTTCATTAATTTTGCTTGTAAAGTCAGGGTTTCAAGGTTCTGTGTTGTAAGTGTAACTCCTGATACAGAACGAGTCAGAATTTGTAGATCAACATCTGGACCTACAGATTCACGTATTTTTCTCATAGTATCGAAGGGATTTTCTCCGAGATAAAACAGTGGTGCCTGATATCTTGCTCCACCTCCGAATTCAAAATGTCGTATTCCAACTTCCTCGACAGCAACTTTCATTGCTGGTAGAAAATCCTGGAGCCTTACCTTGCCGCCAAAAGAGCTTTGAAGACCGTCGCGAAATGTCGTTAACATTACTCTAATTTTCTTTGGAGTCTTTGTATAAATCATTTAATCCTCTCTATTTTTGTAATTTTTGAATTAGGAAAAATTGAGTTCATTGTGCTGCTTACTGCAGCTATAACAATAGGGTTAATATCTGAAGATTTTTCCGGGAATATTATTACAATTAAGTGCATCACAATGGCAAGAATGAATAGCAAAAGGAAAACAGCTAAAAATGCTGAGATACAAATTGTTAATAAGCTGCTTGTTGTTATCATCTATTTCCTCCATGATTGTTTATAAAGTAAAATGTGATGAATTTATATATGTTGGTAGAGGTTTATTCGATTTTCAATAATGCAAATCAAATTTTTTAGCTTTTGAAACTTACAAAATATATGAAATAATACGCAAGTTAATCTTGAAAAATATTTTAATGTTTGATTAAGTATCTTGACTTTCGATGATTAATCTTCCATTAGAGATTTTGGGCTCAATGTCCTCTAATATCAATTCAAGATTTTCTCCAATACCTTTAACTTTACCGCTGTAATTTACGACAACACTTTCTTCAGGAGTATCTCTGCAAACTTTAACATACTTTCCGATGATTAAGGACCTTTTGATATAGATGTTCAGTAGTTTATAATATTTTCCATTAAGCAAGTTCTTTGTATTTGCATCCAGAAAGTGAATTAATCGTTGAAAAATCAGTTTCTGATCACATGATTTTTTACTCTTAACGAAATCTGAAAGAGATGCTACTTTAGGCACAAAGGGTGTTGGAGATATTCCAGGTGTTGTATTCACATTTAATCCAATTCCGAGAATTGCCCCTGTTAAAATTTTGCCCTGGCTCTGTGTATATGCTAATACTCCACATACTTTTGAGCTATCTATAAGTATATCATTAACCCATTTTACCATTGCTTTTCGCTTTAATTCCCTTATAGAATCAATTGTCTGGATGACAGAAACTGCAGATACGATTAAAAATCCCGTTGAGAAATGTTTGACCTCTTTTTGTGGAGCGATGAAAGCAGAAAGCTGAATATTTCCCTTATCAGTGCTCCATGGTCTGTTTTTGAATCCATGGAAACCAATGCCGGATTTTGCTAAACAGAGTATTCTATCCGGGAGTTGAATATTTTCTTGAGCTAGTTTTATAAGAATGTCGAACTGGGAATACAAAGCGTTTTCAACTAAAAGAAGATATTTCCAACTGGTTCTTGTGCGGAGATTACACATATAAAGATCTTTTTTTTGAAGGAGTTTTTCTGTAAGTACTCGTATCTCATTATTAACTTTTTCAGCTGGGACCTTGGCCCATTTATTTGAGTAGAGTATTTCCTCAGCAAAATCCAGACTATCTGTATATACTATCATTGATTAAAAATAAATTGTACAGTTGAATAAAAGTATAAACGTTAGTGCGAAAAGTCTTTTAAAGATTTGTTCAGTTCTAAGAGCATGTTCCTAGTAATCGAAGTATCTTTATATGCTTCTTCTATTAAATCGGGACTGTTTTTTAATATTTCAAAATCTTTTTTCCGACATGTGATTAAATTTCCAAGCGATTCCTTTATAGCCATTCCCAGTATAATCTGCTTTTTCCCTTTTTTAAAATAGCATTGAGGTCTGTTAGTCCTTTTTGGGGAAAAGGCTGCAATATATTCATCAGATTCCGGGTAATATTTCAATAAAATATTAACTCGACCTTCGGATTCTTTACCCTTTAGTGAGTTATTGTGTTCACCGAAATTGTATATATTGGGATATCTTTTAATATTTTTACTGATATGTAAAAGCTTATCCATGTAGAATCGACAAAATCGTAACATTATATTAGAGTTTTTAGTTGTAACAATATGAATTGGTCGTAGATAATTTTCAACTGAAAAAAGTTTGCAATTATGTGTCGAAATGATATTGTTTAAATAAGCATTTCCAATTGATTTACCTGCTAATAATGCCTGTATTTGCTGTTCGCCAATTAATTTATCCTTATATCCTGCCTGAAAATGAAAGTGAGGACTTGAAGCGCCGGCAAGAGCGCCATTGAAATAAATAGAGAAGTGAGATAAATCTCTTGCAATTTCAATCATGTCATGAAAATGTCCGGTTATTACCTGCTTCTTATGTTTAACGGAAGAGATTGTTAGATCTCCTGGCAGTGTTATGCCGGGATTTGCTAAAGCTATGTACCTTTTATCTTTAATGAGTATTCCACGCTGTCCTTTATCTAATTCGCAAAGAAGGCATCTTTCCGGATTAATATTATTAACATTATTTTCAAATGTGTCGGATTTAAGACTTGGAGTTCTGGTCTTATTCAAAACCAATTTAACAGGTATGCCATTAACTTTAACTTCAGCAGATTGCTCTTTTGAAAAAATTTTCATGTTATTTATTAATCTAGACCAGCCAACAGTTGGATCCATCTGCTGTAATAGCATAGCTTCAGTACGGAGGTTGTTGTCTATTTTACTATTCTTTTGTTCCAATTGTGCGAAGAAACGGGTTAGCTCTGTGTCTGAAAGATGTCGCTCTTTTATTTTCATATTAAAATTATAAGTTTATACTAACAGTGTATTTCTTTGTGCATTTTCGTAAGGTATGATTTGCAGTGTATAAATTGTATTTCGGGAATTCTTTGAACTTGTTAAAAATGTGATATTCGGTTCTCACTACTCTTAAAAACCAACCCTATTATTGTATTTGTGATAGTAACTATTACATAATACAAGGTGCTTTAATTCCTCAATAATAGAAATTTTAAAAGAATATTTTGCATAATTCTTTTTAATTAATATGTCTGTTCCTAATTCTTCACTATCTGTGTTTGCACTGTGTCTAACTGCGATATAGTTTGCTTCGTCCAGGTTTCTCTTGATTAAGAATCCTTGTTTTAACATTTGATCAGAAAGAGCGGCATCCTCTCCATAAAGAAGGTCAGGATAGCCTCCAGCAGCAAGAATGGCTTCTTTTCTATAATAGCGTGGTGCGCCAGGCCCTGGAATACACATTTGCAGGATAGGATTGTTTTGGTCGCATAGATATTCATCATGAGTAACAATTTGGTAATCCAAAATAAGTTCTCCCGTTTCTGAATCCCTTGAAGCAGTTTGATATATACCAATAATAGCTGCTGCATCAGTTTGTTTGAACTGCTTGATTATTTTCGTAACAGGGTCAGCGGTAAGGATGTCGTCAAAGACTCGTGAGTTAATAAATGGTTTCGAAACAGCAATAAGTGAACCGTGAGAAAAAAGCATTGGGTTATTACTTCTACGAGGTACTATTATGTTTGATGGATCATAACCTGGTTTTAAATGCTGAATTACTGGTTTAGTTCCTTCAATGTTATCAGTAAGATATTCATAATGATCGCTTATAATGAAGCCTGCTTTTATTGTAGTATAAGCATCCATAAAGGCTTTGATAGTTTCTGAATTGATATAGATATCATCGCCGGGAGTAGGGATGAAGAGTAGGTCAACATCCAGTAATCCTTCTCTCTGGGTCTTAAGAATCGCTCGTGAGAAATTCTTATAAGTTCCATAAGTCATAGAAATTCGCTATTTGAACTTTTCGGGAAAATTCTTAAGAAGATTATTTGATCCCTCGGATATGATAACGATTTTGGTATTTTTTGATGTATTTTCAAGTGTTCTCTGAATAGTTGTTTTAAGTTGTTCTAATCCATTAGGGTCTGATTTACTTGCTATAAATACAATAGATGTTTTCATTTTTTCACCTTTATAAATTGATTAAGGTATATTTTTAGTTGTCTCCAGTTTAAGCAAAATGCTACAAAAAGCGATAGAATCAAGAAAGTAGGTTGGTTCTAATTTTTTCATATTGTTTTTTTATCAAAAAAGTTCCTATTAATTAACAATTCTCATCAATATTCAAAGTTATTAAATATTGAATACAAAATACAGGGTGGTATAAGAATTAGCAAAATGTTTATTTTGAGATATAAAATGCTTTTTGTATTTTCTCGAAATTCTAAAATGATAAGGAGAGTTGAAAATGAATAGAGTAGAGAATCATAGCTGGCTGAAATACTTTTTTATTTTATTAATGTCATTGTTGATTGTGCAGGGATGTGAGAAGAGAAAAGTGAAAGATAGAGAAAATTCTGTTCCGTGTATAAATTGGATCTACGATATTGATTCTGTATTATCCTTGGGAAAGAGAGAAAATAAGCTATTGATGATTGATTTTATGGCTGAATGGTGTCAGCCTTGCCACAAAATGGAGGATTCAACTTTCAGTCATTCTGAAGTTATTAAAAAGTCATCATTTTTTATACCTGTGAGGATTGATGTTGATAAACAGGGGAAAATTGCAATTAAATATAATGGCAATGCTAGAAAGTATGGCGGAATTGGAATTCCTAATATATTATTCATGGATAGTGATGAAAAGGTGTTCAAATATATAGTAGGATACTATGACCACGAGGCATTTCTTGCTGTATTGGACTCAGTATTAAATGACTATCAATATCTAAAATAAATACTCATTTTAATGAAGCATCTTTCAATTATTGTTTTAACTATTCTATCTGTTATCCTAAATATATTGGCAGCAGAAAGTGACTATGTACCGAAAAAAATTGGTGAGAGTTGCGAAAATTTACCTGTTAAAGAAAGTTGCAGTGTAATCAATTTATGGAAGCCACAAGTAATATTAGTCCCTTACAAATCAAATTCTTGCTTTTTTGTTCACCCCGTGTAATAAGTTCACCCCGTTAGATACTACTAATTATTGTTATTTGGAAAATATAGAAAGATGCCAAAATTATCTTGTTTAAATGCACTTATTTTAATGTTATCTCACGGGGTGAATCCCGTTAGATACTTGCTATTTAAAAATCGAATATCTACCTGGGCTTATTATCTAACGGGGTAAATTAAAAGATAATAAAAGATGAATTCACCCTGTGTAATAATAAATGTAAGGATAATGGTTAATAAAAGTGAAAAAATATTACACGGGGTAAAGGCACTATTACACGGGGTAAAGAAAATTTGGATTTCTCGACGGTAAAAAGCATAATTTTTATATCAAATTGTCCCAGAGGGACGCCTTTGGTGCAAATATCAAATATTAAATATCAAATTTTTTCAGAGATACCTGTGACGCAAATTATTTTTTTTATTTGTGATTGTTTTTACAAAAACACTTTGTTTAGTAAGTTCTGAATATTAAATTAAAATTATGATAGCGATTAGAAATTATCCCCCCCCCCTCCTCAAGAACTTATAAGCGTATTTACTGAAACCAATTTAAGAAGTCGCAGCTATAATGACTGGATATATTTATTTAAAATAAAATCAAAATGTCCATTACCCTTCAGATAAGTGGGGTTGCCTCCTTATCCACAAGCCAGAGTAATAGGCAGGTAACCTTAAAATAAAATTTTGAACTAGTCTTAATAATTTTATGAATAAATTTAAACGAGGAGATTTGTAATGAATAAGCATAAAAACAATTTCTTGATTATTTTATCAATTGCATTAATTTTTATCATGTTCACAATCTCATGTGAGAAAAACAGTTTAGAATATTCCGATGATATTATAGCCTCCAAGCAGCCTTTACCCGATCTTAGTAAAACCTTAGATCTTGAAAATTACATTATAATGCCGCTTATAGAAAAGTTGCTGGATAACACGGAATGGATAGATGAACATGCACTTCAGACTATTGAATTAAAGGATTATATTCCTTTATCAAATCTGAATCTAAAGACGCCGATAAATCTGAAAGAGATGCAGATTCCGGAAAAATATCCTATTCACACTGAAACGATGTTTTGGTATGACAACGCCCTGTATGAGATTGTGATTGAAGTCGCCTATGGTTCCAAAAAGTCATTCAAAGACAAATCACCTTCCGCCATTAAAAGTCAATTCGGCATTGCATTCGACACCGATTTCTTTTCAGATGATCCAGTTGGAACCGTTTATACAAAGAACTTTAAGACAAACAAGACAGACGCTAAAAAATTTGATTTGTCCAAAATGCCTAACTATCCGGTTTTCCTTGTTTGTTTTTATGAAAAGCCAAAAAGGGATAGAATTCTTGCAAAAACAAGCGCAACATCAGGGTATTATCTTGTTTTGTATGAAATCATGGCTTATACGAAAAATGAGGGATCCAGTTGTATGGAGGTCGAATTATATATCGATATTCAAGACCCCACTGAATACTATGAAAAAAGAGCTGAATGGTTATTTAACGGTCATAACTATTATGATGCGGCAGGTAGATTGCGGACATTCATGGATATCAACGATAAGAACAAGCTTTATCGTAGTACAGCAGGAATCGCGATTCTTAAATTGACCAGTACTCCCCAAATGATTATCGCCATTGAAGATGATAAACAATCAGGTTGGCACCAAAATGACAAAAGTGGTTCAGATGGCCATGGAATTTATCATATTCATGATGATTATGTAACCGGATGGAGTTTTGACCCCTACGGATACGAATCTTTTCCAGGACGAAAGTTCTATATTAACGGCGATCCTAGCAATGACGATGACGTTTTCTGGGATAGTGAACTAGAAAAGGCAAAATTAACTACTGTTCCCAGCGGATACCTTTATATCTATACCGATGACTTTTACTATAAATTAAGAAAGGAATATATTCAGTGATTTAATGAGAGGGATTCCTGCAAAGTTAATCTCTGCAGGAATCCCACTTATTATCTACAAAAAACGGAGCATATATGTGAAAAAATTATTGCTGATTTACTTTATCACAGTATTATTCCTATCCCATTGCAGCACGGACCCTGTAGTCTACCAGGAAAGGCGAGATGATGATTATTTCGTATTCTGCCTGCTATACCGTGAGGATGACCCTACAATTGATCCAGTTCGGAATACTAGAGGTATAGGTGGGAATATTGATGAAACGATGTGTAATCTTTTTCATAATCGGTTTGAATATCAAAAGTACTCTTTCGTTTATCTTCAGAGAATTCTGTTTCTGACCGACCTTGCCACCAGTCGCAGTTCTGATGATTTTGGCATTGAGGGCGCTGATGTCAGGATATATACACCGGACAGCGTTATCGTGTTGGCAGATAGCGGTAACGGTTTTTATTTCATGCCGATATTTGCCAGACAGGGGGAGCACTATCGCCTGGAAATCAAAACGCCGGACGGCAGTTTGCTTTCATCGGAGACAACCATCCAGGACATTCCGAATTCCACAGTCTTTTCCGGTTTTTCCCAGGGCGATACACTATGGGTTACTGCCGACTCTATCGGGCCTGACTACCGCTATAACCTCAACAGATTTAAACATTCGAATCCTACAGATATTTATCTGAATCCGCTTCCTGAAAATATCTATTTTATAGGCCCGTGGCGATGGTCTTCTAGTGTTGATCACCCTCCTTTTTTCAATTCAGGAATAGAATACCAATCAGACGAAGGTGAACGCTCTTTTATATATTGTGATATTTATGATGATATTTATGGAATTAATAATAATTCAATTTCGCTCCGTGGTTTTTCGCGTAATCCCTCAAATTTTAGAGGTAAAATGTATCCGGATGCCTTTTTCAATCTATATTTTTGTGATTTAGGGTTTTACTTAGCTATTAGATTAATGGAGAATACTGAGGATCCGGATGCACTACAGAAATATTCGAACATTGAGGGTGGATATGGCGTCTTCGGTTCCTTTCCAAAACCCCAAAAATTCCCATTTGTCCTGGCTATAAGGGAGTAATAGCAATGGCAATAAGTAACAACCTTAAATATACGAGACTTCACATACATGTGAAAAAATTCTTGCTTATTTCCTTTATCACAGTATCATTCCTATCCCATTGCAGTACAGACCCTGTAGTCTACAAGGAAAGGCGAGATGATGATTATTTCGTATTCTGCCTGCTATACCGCGAGGATGACCCTACAATTGATCCAGTTCGGGATATTAGAGGTATAGGTGGGAATATTGATCAAACGATGTCTAATCTTTTTTATCATCGGTTTGAATATCGAAAGTACTCTTTCGTTTATCTTCAGAGAATTCTGTTTCTAACCGACATTGCCACCGGTCGCAGTTCTGATGATTTTGGCGTTGAGGGCGCTGATGTCAGGGTATATACGCCGGACAGCGTTATCGTGCTGGCAGATAGCGGTAGCGGTTTTTATTTCATGCCGATTTTTGCCAGACAGGGACAGCATTATCGCCTGGAAATTAAAACACCAGACGGCAGTATCATTTCATCGGAAACAACCGTCCCGGACATTCCGAATTCCGCAGTCTTTTCCGGTTTTTCCCAAGGCGATACACTATGGGTTACTGCCGACTCTATTGGGCCTGACGACCGCCCAGACCTCAACGGATATAAACATTCAAATCCTACAGATATTTATCTGAATCCACTTCCTGAAAATATCTATTTTGAAGACGCGGGCCTCAATTCAGAAATATATTGGCAAACAGATGAAGGTGAACGCTTTGTTACATCTTTTATATATTGTGGTGTTTATGATGATATTTATAAAGTTAATAATAATTACATTTCATTAAGCGGTTTTTCGCGAAAACCTTCAAAATATAGAGGTCAAATAGACCCGGGTGCCTGGTTCAATCTATATTTTTGTGATTTAGGGTTTTACTTAGCGATAAAATTGCGGATTAATGACGAAGTTCCAGATGCACTGCAGAAATATTCGAATATTAAGGGTGGATATGGCGTCTTCGGTTCCTTTCCAATACCACAACAATACCCATTTGTACTGGCTATAAGGGAGTAATAGCAATGGCAATAAGTAACAACCTTCAATATACGATACTTCTTTTTATTATTTCCGTACTACTTTCAATCCAGGTACTTGCCCGCGAATTTTCAATCGTAACTGGCGTAGTTTATTACTCAGAAGAGCCTCTTCCTGGTGTAGAAATCATTGTAAAAGAATCCGGCGGTGGTGTAATTACAGACCTGAAAGGAAGGTTCAAGATATCCGGCCTGGTTCCTGGTACTTATACTCTCGAATTTCACCTTATCGGATATAAAGATCACAAAGAAATTGTGATCCTGCATTCCGGGCAAACTGTCAATCTTAAGATACAGATGATGTTAACCGTTCTTGAATTTTCACCAATTTCCGTTTACGGAAACAAATATTATGAAACATTAAAAAAGAAGGAATCTTCACTGAGGATAATCAGCCCGGAGTTAATCAACCGAATCCCAACAATCGGGGAAACGGATATCTTCCGTACGCTTCAGACCCAACCTGAGGTCAATACAGTCAGTGAATTCTCGAATCATCTCTTTGTCCGTGGAGGCACGCCGGATCAGAACCTCATTTTGATTAACGGCGCACCAATCTACCAGCCTTATCACCTGTTCGGTATCGCTACTGCTATGAACATAGATGCCATTGAATCGGTTGAATTTTACACAGGAGCTTTCTCTTCCCGCTATGGCGACCATCTGAGCGCAGTATTGGATATTATCAGTGCTCCAGGAACAGAAAAATTCAGCGGTACTACCAGCCTTAATCTTATCAACTCCAAGGTGTCGCTTGCCGGTCCTCTTGGCAAGCAAATCCGCTGGCGGCTGTCCGGCAGGCGTACTTTTTATGATCTGTTGGCTAAATTGGCAAATATAGAGATACCGTACTACTTTTATGATCTTCAGGGCAAAGTATCCCTTCTCACGAAAAATAAAGGTCTGTGGACTTTTAATTTCTTTAGTTCTCTTGATAATTTTGATAGGTATAATAAACGCGATGAATATCTAGGGGATGAATATTTACCACCAGAAGAATGCCATGTTGACAGCAACTATTATTATTTGCTTATGGATTATAACATCGCATGGCGCAATAATCTCCTGAGTACCAACTTTCTAAAACGTCTTTCCGGGTCCAGTATAATTAAAGGTAATCTCTATTATTCTTCCCTGGTTCAGGACCTTGACTATACTCATAAATGGTACGCTGGAGATAAAGCATGCAAGGAAGTATTGAATCACGTTAAATGGGACAATGAAAATACAGAATATTACCCAGAATGCGGGAAATCTAATGCTGAAAACAATTACTGGGAAGTAGGAACAAATCTGAATTATGATTTAATTTTAAATGGAGAGTCTTCCCTTAATGCAGGATTTGATTACAAACGAAAATGCTTGTACTATGACTGGGAAATATCCACATATGGCGAATTCTCGGATTATTCAACTATTTTTGTAGATTTCGCTCCCGATACATTCCATTATGATAAGACACTGGATTTGTATTCTCTTTATGCCGAATACGCCTGGCAACTGAGTAACGCTGTTAATCTTCGTTTCGGCTTAAGAATACCCTATCTATCCGAATATTCTCGCATCACGCCAGAGCCAAGATTTACCGTTAACTATGCACCTGACGAAAAATGGCAGTTGAAAATCTCCTGGGGAAAGCATTCTCAAACCCTCTTTACCTCCACTGAATATGGTTTCTACAGTCTGGCAGAGATTCTAATATTCGCTCAAAATAAGCCGGAGAAATCCGATCACTATATTATCGAAATGAACTATAAGACTTCTTCTAATACCGAATCAAGATTAGCTTTTTATTATAAGGATTATGAAAATTTAAATACCGTTGTGCCCGATACCGTATTCCGTCTTGTATCGGGCAAGGCATATTCGAGAGGAATGGAATTTTCTCTTGAAAATTTTGAATTGCTCGGCTTCAACACGTCCCTATTCTTCAGCTGGAGTAAAACACGTAAATCTGTTCTTGGGGAAAGCTATTATCCCAATTATGATCAGAGGTACAAAGGTACACTGATCGTCAATAAAAAGCTTTCGTCCAAATGGAGTGCCGACCTGTCCTGGTCTGTTTCCGCCGGAAGGTACGCAAACCTTTACGACTCACCTGTATATATAAATTTTCATGCTCAGGCTTGTGATAACAGGTACAGATTTTTACTGCCGAAAAACTATTTCCGTTATCCCGTTTTTCACCGCATGGATTTAAAAATCAGCAGAGCTTTTCACAATAAGTTAGGAAAGGGTAACCTATATTTACAGATAATCAATATTTATAATCGTATGAATGTCGTCTATTATACAGGGTTGATAGATAAATATAACCGTAAAGAACAAAAATATGAATATAATGTAAAATACCTTCAGGGATTCCCAATTTTACCGACGGTCGGAATGGAGTTGAAGTTTTGAATATATTCAATTGCACGGAATAATTAACTTAAGTTTCGCACCCTTTAACAGCTCTCTAATAATTGTTCTACAGATTGTTCAATTAACTGCTGTTTGATGATTTGATTTCCCTGTTGAGTCTGAAAAATTTTCTTTAATAATTCTTCAATCCGGATATCCAATTCAAAGATTTGTATGAAAGAGAGAATTAATCCCACAAACAGTCTCTACAGGAGTTCAGCCAATATAGATTCCAACAATTGGTCTTTCCACTTCCTGAAAACCTGCCCTAAAGGTATATATTCCACAACCTGTTTATGCAAACTTAAAATGGTGTAAGTCATTAGACTAAGCGTTGTATCGGCTATCTGAGCATTTCCTACGGATCCCTTACTGGAAAAATCATTTCATTCCCAATAGGTACTTGTGAAGCACATGATTAAATATTTTCCCAATTCCCTCCAACCGTTTCCTTGTTTTCGGCTGAATTGTATCATCAAGAATTAAACACGTAGAAGCTTCTTTATAATATTCACACCGATTCGCTTTTGAAAGAGTCTTAAACCGCTGCGCAACAATATACAGTAATTTGCGCCAGTTGTAAAAGGGGATGTTCTTCAATCGAAATAATATATCCTCCAAACTAATGGGATATACAAGCTAACTCTATGAAAAATGTTTTAATGGATCTTATTGTGTATAATATTAATTTGTTCGTGAACGGTTACAATAATACATATTAATCGGTTATAATTTCCTAGTGCTATCACCCCTTCCCAACAGAGACTCCTTTCGGAGCAGTCGGTAAAAGCTATTAACACCGAGTAAATTCAGAGTTACAGTGGTGTATTTCTTATCCCATTCACTGAAGTGCCTACCTGGTGACCAGACATGAACGGTTGCAGTTTTCCTATTCCACTGGATTAATCCAAAATTCTAAATTTTGAATTCAGAAATTGTCCAGGATTTGGTGCTTCCCATTCAGGATTTAATGAATGTCCCAAAATTTTCTGTTATTCTTATCCAATAAATTGTTAAATTAATTTATGTGATGATGAATGCATCTGATATAAATTGACACTATAAAACAAGTCCTATCATTCGTTTTTTCCAAGTGGATAGATTAATATCTCTGACTGATCGTCAGGCGGGAATGTGTTAATTTGCTATACGATTTAGGTCATTTAGGGGGTGTAATAATCCCGATGTATCGGGACAAATCTAATACATAACTAATTGCTTAATAGCAACATGTGATAATCAAATATACAACTTATTCTATTACACCCCCTTAGTATTTTCAAAAGAATAAACGGAGAAGCATATTTTGAGAGAAATTAATGTTTCAAAAGTCACATCCATAGTTAAAAAATTGTGTATTAATGCCAACTATTATATTAATAATGATGTAGTTGAGAAAATAAAAGAGTTTATGAAAAAAGAGGAATCTCCCATTGCAAAAGAGATTTTATCATTAATATTAGAGAATCACGAATTAGCTGCAAAAGAGAAAATGCCGCTCTGCCAGGATACAGGCGTTGCTATTGTATTTGTTGAATTAGGGCAGGATGTGCATTTAGTAGGTGGTGATTTTTATGAAGC
Source organism: uncultured bacterium (assembly GCA_964441235.1). GTDB lineage: Bacteria > Fidelibacterota > UBA2242 > UBA2242 > UBA2242 > BS750m-G69. Next base: position 73,060 of record CAYTUQ010000009.1, read on the forward strand.
GATAAACGAGGGTGTTCGACAGGGCTATATTGATGGATACCTCCGAAAATCCATGGTTGATGATCCAATTATTGAAAGGAAAAATACGAAGGACAATACGCCTGCGTTGATTTATACCGATATTGTTCCTGGTGATTCAATTAAAATAACTGTTGCTCCAAAGGGTGGTGGCGCTGAGAATATGAGTGAAGTTAAAATGATGAAAGCCGCAGATGGAATTGAGGGCGTGAAAGATTTTGTTGTTGATAGAATAAAAAGGTCTGGAGGTAATCCCTGTCCTCCTGTTGTCGTTGGAGTTGGTCTTGGTGGAAGTTTTGAACAAAGTGCGCTTCTGGCTAAAAAATCACTGTTGAGACCTTTAACTGAAAAACATCCTGATACTACATGGGCTGCAGTAGAGGATGAGATATTAGAGCGAATTAATAAACTTGGTATTGGACCACAGGGGTTAGGTGGCAGAACGACAGCATTGGCAGTAAATATTTTACATAGACCATGTCATATTGCCTCTATGCCGGTCGCTGTAAATGTGCAATGTCACTGCCATCGCCATAAAAGTGCCGTAATTTAGTGACAGCAGTTGGCAGTGAGAAGTATAAAGATTATAAGTAAAAAATGGAGTTGAAATGACGCAAGTTATACATTTAAGAACACCTTTAAAAACTGAAGAACTTGAAAAGCTGAAAGTTGGTGATAAAGTATTTATAAGTGGGACTATTTACACAGCACGCGATGCGGCTCATAAACGATTAGTTGAGCTTGTCAAGGAAGGGAAAGAATTGCCGTTTGATATAAAGGGACAGGTTATTTATTTTGTGGGTCCTGCGCCAGCGAGACCGGGGAAGCCTATTGGCTCTGCAGGTCCAACTACAAGCTATAGAATGGACCCGTATTCTCCTATTCTTATGGATATTGGATTGAAAGGAATGATAGGAAAAGGACCTCGTGGAAAAGAGGTTATTGATTCAATGATTAAAAATAAAGCTGTCTATTTTGCTGCTATTGGTGGAGCAGCTGTAGTAACTGCTCAATCAGTAAAGGAGTCGAAAGTTATTGCTTACGATGATCTGGGTGCTGAAGCTATTCGGAAACTTGAAGTCGAAAATTTTCCTGCTTTTGTTGCCAATGATACGAGGGGAAATGATATTTATAAAGTTGGTGTAGAAAAGTATAAAGTGGATAATTAAGAGGTTTAAGAAATGAGTGATTTAGAAAAACTTCGTTTAGAAGCATCAGAATTTGAGATGCAAGCTAAAATTCCTAAAGCTATAAATAAACCTCAGTAAATTTTAAAGATTGATCATGATTTAATTGATATAAAGCTGAAATTGGGCGATCTGTTTTATGTCTCCGGTGAAATAGATAAATCCATTGAGCAATACGAAGAATTGTTAGAGCAGAAGCCAAAATACAGCTTTGCCATGTATAAGCTGGGGTTTTCTTACTTTCGAGCGACAGAATTTAGCAAGGCTATCAATGCTTTTAAGCGTGTAGTTGAAATCGAAACTGACCTTTATATGGCGTACTATTGGAAAGGGCTATCTTACTACCATACTGGAGAAATATCTAAAAGCATAGAATCTTATAAAAAGCTTCAAGAAAAAAGTCCAAATAATACATTGGGCTTCTACCAACTGGCGATAGCCTACAAAGCAGCGGCAAAATACAAAGAGGCTATTGAATGCTTAAAGGAAATATTAAAAGAGGAACCAAATATTGTATCAGCACACTATCATTTAGGTCGCTCTTATACAGGACTTTCCGAACTAGATAAAGCTATTGAAGAATTTGAAAAGGTTGTTAACCTTGATCCGGAACATAAAGATGCTGCTCGGAGACTAAAAGAACTTACTGATTCAGAAGATTTGTATACTTTTGAAGTGCCTCCCTTATAAGTAAGTATCCGCTTGGAATTGATGAAAAAATCGTGAATTTTTTGATATAATAATAGAGTAAAATATTCTACTTATTATACTTTTTCTAAATGTTTTAACTATTTCTTTACGCCTGTGAAATTTTTTTGGTTTAATTATTAAGGAAAAGATGGCACAATATTATATTTACTAAATAATTTTTATTAATGAATTTGTTGCTTGACAATCTTGTTTTAAAGCTTTATAATTGTCCCAATTTTGAAAATTGAAACTTTATTTGATCTTAAATTGAGTATAAATAGTTTTTATAATAATGTACAGTTCACGGGTGAAGTTAATTTTAATTTTCTCGCTTTTTTTAATACATAAGCAGTAATGTTTTTAAATTATTTAGAGAATATTGATTTTAGGGAGATGGTTGATAAAAAGTTTCCCGTTTTTACAGATAATATTCATAGTGGCAGCATTTTTTTAGGTGAATTTTAGATATTAGTAAAGAATATTATCGCTTTCCTCAGTAGTTTAGAAGAAAGAATATTCTGTTAGGAGTTATTAATGAAATATTGGGGAAGACCTTTTGGATTGGATAAGCCGAAAACCATTAAAGGCGAACTTGAGGTATTATAAAGGAAAGATGTAATGAATATTGTCCAAAAGGTGAGCTTTAGTTATCGGATGAATTTAATGCTAAAGGATATCATCCACATTATGTAAAAGACGAAGATAATTGTGTTAATTGAGGTTTGTGTGATATGCTTTGTTCGGAGTTTGCTATATGGAGTATTTTAAAAGAAGGTGTAGATGTTGAAAGCTGACTCAAAGGGGGTTTTGTCTGGAACTTATAATCTAAGTGGGAATGAAGCTTGTATTGAGGGAGCTTTTGTTGCAGGATGCCGTTTTCTTGGAGTCTACCCAATTGTACCTTCACTTGAAGCTGTTGAAAGATTTTTGAATAGATGTCGCGAGACAGGAGCCACTTTCATTCAAATGGAGGATGAAATAGCGGTTCTTGCAGCCGTTTTAGGGGCTGTCTGGACTGGCAGGAAAGCAATGACTGTAACGTCTGGCCCTGGATTTTCTCTCATGATGGAGAATGTTGGGTTGGGTGTGATGTTGGAAACTCCGTGCGTAATTGTGGATGTTCAGAGATTCGGTCCGTCTGAAGGTATCCCTAACAGAGCTGGTCAGGGTGATATAATGCAGGCGCGATGGGGTTCACATGGCGATTATGAAGTTATTGCTCTTTCTCCCAGTTCTCCTCAGGAAATGTTTGATCTAACGATTAAAGCATTTAATCTTGCCGAAGAATACCGCACCCCAGTCATGATTATGACAGATGAATCTGTTGCACACATGAAAGAAGAAATAACAATACCTCCTGCCGCAGACATTAAGATTAGACGAAGAAGGTATTACAAAGGCCCAAAGAATAATTATTTGCCATTTAAGTGGGATAAAAATTTTATTCCACGTATGGTAGATATTGGGAAAGGGTATAAATTTCATGTTACTGGATTAACTCATAATGAAAGGGGATATCCAGTCATTAATGCAGAAACACAGGAACTTAACGTACATTCGATCCTGAATAAGATTAGACTTAATTCTGACAAAATTGTAGAGTTTGAGGAAAAGAATACTCAAGATGCTGATGTGGTAGTAGTTTCTTATGGAATAACTTCGAGAGATGTTTCTGAAGCTGTTGAGCAGGCGAGAAAAGAGGGAATAAAGGTCGGTACTCTTCGGTTAATAACGGTGTGGCCTTTTCCTGAAAAGAGAATTGCTGAGTTAGCCAAGCAGGTAAAGGCTTTTGTAGTTCCAGAAATTAACTACGGCCAGATTTATTTTGAGGTAGAGAGGTGTGTTCGAGGGGAAGCGAACACTCTTTCTGTTTTCCATGATAGGTCGCGGGACAATGGTATACATAATATCCTTGATGCGATAAAACGAGCTTTAAAAGAGTCGAAATAAAATGGAAGCATTAGAAACAATTAAGGTCAGAGAAAAAGAAAACCATCCAATGGAGCCTTTGCTCCGGATGGATAGAATTCCTCATATCTGGTGCCCGGGATGCGGAATCGGTACTACTGTAACTGCTTTTGTTTCAGCACTTGAGAAATTAGAATTTGATTTAGACAAGGTGGTTGTGGTTTCTGGTATTGGTTGTACAGGTAGAGTTGCTGGCTACATTAAACTTGACTCATTTCATACAACGCACGGTCGAGCTATTCCTTTTGCCACAGGGATCAAGCTGGGTAATCCTGATCTAAAAGTAGTGGTTTTTTCTGGAGATGGAGATCTGGTTTCGATTGGAGGAAATCATTTTATCCATGCGGCGAGGAGAAACATTGACATAACAGTAATTCTTGTTAATAACTTCATTTATGCAATGACCGGCGGTCAGGTAGCTCCAACAACACCTGTGTCAGCATATACTACTACTTCTCCCTTTGGAAATTTTGAACCACCTTCTAATATACCTCAGTTGGCTGAAGCCGCCGGTGCTGTCTATGTGGCAAGGTGGACTTCTCTTCATATCCGCAGACTAACAAAATCTATTGCTGAAGCTCTTCAAAAACCCGGTTTTTCTGTAGTGGAGGTTATTTCTCCCTGTGCAATGTATTATTCAAGAATTAACAGATTGGGCGAAGGCATTGATATGATGCGTTTTTATCATGAGAATTCAATAATAAAACATGGTGAACCTACAGAAAATCTTGATATTAAGTACCAAAAAGAGATTGTAGTAGGAAAATTTGTGGACAGAGAAAGGCCTACTTTTATTGAATCATATAACCGCTGGATTGGAGAGACTAAGTCATGAGTGGTGTGCGTATACCTTACGATATAGGGAAAGTAAAAGTCCCAAGAGGGGAAGTCCATATCGCAAAAGATAGGTGTAAGGGGTGTGGTTTTTGTATAGAGTATTGTCCAAATGATGTTCTGGAACTATCGGATGAATTTAATTCAAAGGGTTATCATCCTCCGATAGTTGTAAAGCCGGAGGAATGTCTAAACTGCGGTTTGTGCGAAATTCTTTGTCCCGAATTTGCGATATGGAGTACGCTGAAGGGAGAAGTGGAGGCTAAAATTGCAGGCTGATCCAAAAGACGTTTTTACAGGTTCCTATTATATAGACGGTGACGTTGCTGCTGCATACGGTGCCATTGCAGCAGGATGTAAATTTTTAGGAGGTTATCCGATTACCCCTTCTACAGAAGCCGCAGAAGCATTTGCAAAGAGAGCTCCAGAAGTTGGAGCTCTCTTTGTTCAAATGGAAGATGAGTTGGGCTCTATAGCGGCTGTATTGGGAGCATCATGCTCAGGTAAAAAGGCTATGACTATAACATCCGGGCCTGGTTTTTCACTAATGATGGAGAATATTGGGCTTGGGGCTGCTATAGAAGCTCCGTTTGTGATTATTAATGTTCAACGGGGGGGACCTTCTACTGGTATACCGACAAGTACCGGACAGGCAGATTTAATGCAGGCAAGATGGGGTTCACACGGTGATTATGAGGTTATTGCTCTTGCTCCTGATTCTCCTCAGGAAAGTTTTGAGTTTGCTATTAAAGCATTTAATCTTGCAGAGAAGTATCGTGTACCCGTGATGTTGATGACCGATGAGTGTGTGGGCCATATGACTGAGAAAGTTGTGGTACCTCCTGCTTCAGAAATTGAGATAGAGAATAGAAAATATTACAGAGGTCCTGCTGATGCTTATCTTCCATTCAAACGAGATGAGAATGTTGTTCCTCCAATTGCAAAACCTGGTGATGGTTATGGGTTATATATGACTGGATTAGCTCATGATGAGAAAGGCTATCCGATTTTTAATCGTGATACAAGTTTGTCAACTACACGTGCTTTAGTCGATAAAATACGGCTAAATGCTGATAAGATTATTGAAATAGAAGAAGACAGTCTGGATGATGCTGAGGTTGTTGTTATTTCCTATGGAATAACTTCAAGGGTTGCACTTAAGGCTGTTGAATTGGCGAGAAAAGATGATATAAAAGTGGGTGCGCTGAGGCTCATAACAGTATGGCCTTTTCCTGAGAAAAAGATAGTAGAACTTTCAAAAAAGGTGAAGGGATTTGTTGTTCCTGAAATAAATTATGGACAGATTGCTTTCGAGGTCGAAAGATGCAGTCACGGAAATGCAAATATGATTCTTGTTCCTCATGGAGGGGCTTCTGTTCACATTCCTGAAGATATATTTGGTGCTATCAGACAGGTAGCAGAAGATAAAAAACGATATTCAGCAATTGTTTCTTATAAGACATATTTAGAAAAACAAGTTTTTGGATAAGGTAGTGGGCAATATGGATAGTATGGATCAAGTTGTTGATGTTTTTTCCGATGCTCTTAATAAGAGCAAGTTCGATAGATCGAAAGTATCTGTGGTTTCGGATGTTTACTTATCTCCGGAAGCTGTAAAAAATTTGGGAGTTGACTTTTTTCATACTACTCGAGGTTCTGCAATTCCTTTCGCTACAGGATTGAAATTGGGGAATTTAGGTCTAAAGGTGGTTGTTTTCATTGGTGATTTACTTACAATAGGGGGTAACCACTTTCTTCATTCGGCAAGAGGCAATATGGATCTCGTTGTTGTATGTCTAAATCATTTTGTTTATAAAAAAGTGGGGGGGAAAGAGCGTCAAGATTTCCATTTTCACTTATCACCCTATACAAGTTATGAAGAGCCTTTTAATATACCTCATTTAGCAAAATCTTTTGGTGCTGTATACGTAGCTCGATGGACTCTACTGCACACTCGTGAACTGGCAAATTCTATTTCAGAAGCAATGCAGAAAAAAGGATTTTCAGTAATAGAGGTTATTTCACCGGGAGTTAACTATTTCTTAGAAAATCGTAGCGTAGATGGTGTGTCCGATTTACTTGAATATTATTATAAAAACTCGGAAGTAAAAAACGAAGTGGATACAAAAAAGGTAGTTATAGAACCGAATAAGAAAATAATCGTGGGGAGGTTTGTTGATAGGGAGAGAGAAACGTTTATTGACTCCTATAATAGGCAGCTTATGCATGTAATTGGTAAAAAATTTCGAGAGTATAAATGAAAGAAATTAGATTTGCAGGCTTTGGGGGACAGGGAATAATCAAGTCGGGAATAATTTTAGGAAAAGCTGTATCAATTTATGATAATAACTTTGCTACAATGAATCAAAGTTTCGGACCAGAGGCAAGAGGTGGAGCATGCAGTTCTACACTGCTCGTATCAGAAGCAAAAGTTCTTTATCCCTATGTTACAAAGACTAATTTTTTTATTGCAATGTCTGATGAAGCTTATCAAAAATTTAAAAATGAGCTAAGGAAAGATGGTGTACTGATTTTTGATTCAGATTTAGTTAAACCCACAGGAGAGAATAAATCTTTCCCAATCCCTGCGACAAGATTTGCAGAGGAATTGGGTAATCGTATTTTTGCAAATGTTGTTATGCTCGGTTTTATCACTGCTATTACTAAGATTGTGTCGCTTAAAGCGATGAAAAAAGCAATTCCTGAATCTGTCCCGGAAAGATTTATAGACGTCAACCTGAAGGCATTTGGTAAAGGGTATGAGTACGGAAAAAAGATGTTAAAAGAACGTGATTCTAACCAGGATAAAAAAGCAGTTTAGAAAATGTTTTTGGGGGAGAAAAATTTTGAATAATTCTATTGCGTTATTTATTTATAACGATATTACAATAATACATGTAACAAATTGATTTAATTCTAAGGCACTATTTGCAGATGAAAAGAATAGGTGTATATGTTTGCCATTGTGGTGGAAATATATCAGAGGTTGTGGATGTTAAGAAAGTAGCTGCATTTGCAGAAAAACAGCCCGATGTTGTGTTGGTGAAAGATGATCCGCATATGTGTTCTGAGGTGGGGCAAAAACTCGTTGTAGATGATATAAAAGAACATAAATTAGATAAGGTTGTAATAGCTGCCTGTTCCCCTCAATTTCACGGTCTTACTTTTATGTCCACTGTCGCGAACGCAGACCTATCTCCCTATGTTATGGAGATGGCCAATATCCGTGAGCAGTGTTCCTGGCCCCATCATGATTTCCCTGAAGAAGCAACAGAAAAAGCAAAAGCCCTCACCAATATAGCCATAGCAAAAGCGAGATTGGACGAGCCATTATGGAAAAAAACCATGCCCATTGGCAAAAGGGTATTGATAATAGGAGGAGGAATAGCGGGCATTCAGGCAGCATTGGACCTTGGTGATGCCGGATTTGAGGTTTATCTCGTTGAGAAAGAGCCGTCCATAGGTGGCAAGATGACGAAGCTTTCCAGAACCTTCCCCACAGAGGACTGCGCAGCATGTATCCTTTCTCCCAAGATGGCTGATGTTCCAGCCAATCCCAACATAACTCTGCTTACTTACTCGGAGGTGGAAAACATTGAGGGGTTTCTTGGGAATTATGAAATCACTGTGAAGAAAAACCCGACCTTTGTTGACCCGGATAAATGCACTTGCTGTGATGACTGTACGCCAGTTTGTCCTGTTGCAGTCCCTGATGAGTTTGAAGAAGGGCTCACTTCAAGGAAAGCAATCTATTTGCCATCCCCAATAGCCGTACCCCATTCCTATGTTTTAGATAAGGAAGCTTGCCTTGGTCTCTTCCCACTTGCCTGCACTAAGTGCCAGGATGTATGTGAACCAGGTGCAATAAATTATGATTTGTATCCTGAAGAAATAAAGTTTACAGTTGATACTATTATTGTTGCTACAGGTTATGATATTTTTGATGCTACACAGAAAAAGGTTTATGGTTTTGGCAAGTACAAGAATGTGATAACAGCATTAGATATGGAGCGAATGATAGTTTATGCTTCAGAGGGTAATCCTATGAGACCTATGGGTAAAAGGATTGCCTTTATTCAATGTGTTGGGTCAAGGGACGAACAAGTAGGAAATGAGTACTGTTCAAGAATATGCTGTATGTATGCAATCAAGCTGTCTCAGTTACTTAAAAGGGGTGACCCTAAAAAAGATGTCTACGTGTTTTATACTGACCTCAGAGCCTATGGAAAGGGATTTGAGGAATACTATAAACGAGCACAGAAGGTGGGAGTTAAGTTTATCCGGGGAAGGGTAGCAGACTTAATTGAAGATTCTCAGACGAAGAAATTGACTTTAAAGGCAGAAGATACACTCACTCGTCAGATAATAGAATCGGAATTTGATTTGGTTGTGCTTTCGGTTGGAATGCGTCCGAATGAGAGCACTGGAAAAGTAGCAAGCCTGTTGACACTTTCAAAGAGCCCCGATGGCTTTCTTCAGGAGGCGCATCCAAAGTTCAGGCCTGTTGATACTCTTATCGAAGGGGTTTTTTTGGCCGGAACGGTTCAGGGGCCGAAGGACATACCTGATACTGTGGCTCAGGCGAGTGCGGCTTCTTCCAGAGCAATAAGACTTATGAATAAGGGTGAGTACGAAGCAGAACCAATTACGGCAACTGTGGACGAAGACATCTGTAGCGGATGCGGGACTTGTGTAAGTGTCTGCCCGTATGACGCAATAGAAATTGAAATTACAGATGGCAGAAGAGTGGCAAAGGTAAACGAAATGCTCTGTAAGGGTTGTGGCTCTTGTGCAGGAGCATGTCCATCAGGAGCATCACAACAAAATTGGTTTAAAACGGATCAATTACGTGCCATGGTAAGTGCAGCACTATGAAAGACAATACTAAACCAAAAATAATAGGGTTTTGTTGCAACTGGTGCTCATACGCTGGAGCCGATGGCGCTGGTGTGGCGAGAATCCAAATTCAGCCGCATTTCAGGATCATACGCACGATGTGCTCCAGCAGAATTGACCCGGAGTTAATACTGGAAGCATTCCAAAAAGGTGCCTGGGGCGTTTTGGTCCTCGGTTGTCATCCAGGAGATTGCCATTACAAAAGTGGAAACTATAAGACATTACGAAGAATATACTTATTGAAAAGAGTTCTGAAGCAATTTGGTATTGAAGAGGAACGGTTAAGACTCGATTGGGTTTCTGCAAGCGAGGGAGCACAGTTCGCAAGAATAGTAGATGAGATGATAGAGACTGTTGGGAAATTAGGTCCTTTGGAAATGAAAGGGTAAGCGATCAGAGGCCTGAATGGAATTTTTTGATTATATAGTGAGATTTTTACTAAAGTCTAACAGGATTCCTCCTGAATGACAAAGTTTGTAGGTATTCGAGATTTTACCCTCCCTTTTTACTGTGTTTTGTATTGCGAAAGTTGAAACTCCCGTGATCGGTTACGTCAATGAAATAGACAATTTTGCTGATAAAGTGGCAAAATCAGCAGCGACAAGGAATAAATAAAGATGGCTAAACCAAAAGTAGCATTTTACTGGTGTGCTTCATGCGGCGGGTGTGAGGAAGCGGTTATAGATCTTGCCGAGGACATCCTGAAAGTAGTTGAAGCGGTCGATATTGTGTTTTGGCCAGTGGCAATGGATTTCAAAAAAAAGGATGTGGAGGCGCTTCAAGATGGTGAAATCGCTGTCAGTTTTATAAATGGAGCTGTACGAACGGAGGAACAAAAGGAAATGGTTGAACTCCTCCGCAGGAAGTCACAACTTGTCGTTGCTTTTGGAAGCTGTGCCCATATTGGGGGAATACCAGGCCTGGCAAACTTTTGGACAAAAAAGGACATCTTTGAGAGGAAGTACAAAACCGTGCCGACTGTGGTAAATCCGGATGGTGTTTTTCCCCAAGAGAAGACAAAAGTGAAACAAGTGGAAATAACTTTGCCTGGTTTCTTCGATACGGTACAGACACTCGACCAGACCATTGATGTGGACTATTACCTCCCCGGCTGCGCACCGCCGCCCGATCTGATAATGAAGGCGGTAGAGGCAATCCTGAAGGGAGAACTTCCTGAGAAAGGATCAGTGCTGGCTCCCGACAAGTCCCTCTGCGATACCTGCCCCAGAGCAGACAGTAAGCCCGAGAAAATGTCTATAAAAGCGATAAAAAGACCCCATGAAGTAATAGCAGATCCTGAGAAATGCTTTCTTGTAGAGGGAATTATTTGTCTCGGGCCTGCCACAAGGTCTGGTTGCGGAGAGCGATGCATAAATGCCAATATGCCCTGTCGCGGTTGCTTTGGACCAGTAACAGGTGTGGTTGATCAGGGAGCCAAGGCATTCTCTGGAATCGCCTCCATACTTGGTATTGAGGATGAGGAGAGGATGGAAGATGAGGATGTGGAAAAACTCATTGACCAGATAGTGGACCCAGCAGGGTTATTCTACTTCTATTCCCTGCCGGCTTCAATACTAAGAAGGAAAAAGATGAGTTAGGGAGACAAAAGTGGGAAAGAAGAGAATAACCATAGATCCGATAACAAGGCTTGAGGGTCACGGAAAGATAGAGATATTCCTTGACGATAATGGGGATGTCGATAATGCATACTTTCAAGTGCCTGAGCTGCGAGGGTTTGAGAAGTTCTGTGAAGGCAGACCTGCAGAGGAGATGCCAAGGATAACGCCGAAGATATGCGGCGTATGTCCAACTGCCCATCACATGGCATCTACCAAAACACTCGATGACCTGTATAAGGTTGAACCAACCTCTCCAGCGAGGAAGATACGGGAACTGATGTACAACTCTTTCATGTTTGAAGACCATATACTCCATTTCTTCTTCCTCGGTGCTCCGGAGTTTGTTGTGGGACTTGATGCACCCCCAGCAGAAAGGAACATCCTGGGAGTAATCGGTAAGGTAGGACTTGAGATTGGCAAAAAGGTAATAGAGGCAAGGAAAAGGACACGCAATCTCATCACTATGATAGGCGGAAGGGTGATTCATCCTGTCTGCGGACTCCCAGGCGGTGTGTCGAAACCCCTTACCGAGGAGAACAGGGAAGAGGCAAAGGCTGCGGCAGATTATGTCCTTGAGTTTGCAAAATTTGCCCTGAAACTCTTTGATGATATTGTCCTCAAGAACAACGAATATGTAGATATCATAGCAGGAGACATATATAAACACAGTACCTACTACATGGGGCTTGTAGATGAAAACAATAAGGTCAACTTCTATGACGGTGATATAAGAGTTGTTGACCCAGAGGGGGTGGAGTTCGTCAAGTTCAAAGCTCAGGATTACATGAATCACATAAGTGAGCATGTGGAGCCCTGGTCGTATATCACATTCCCCTATCTTAAGAATATTGGCTGGAAAGGATTCGTAGACGGCAAAGACAGTGGTGTATACAGAGTTGCCCCACTTGCAAGACTGAATGTTTCCGACGGAATGGCAACACCGCTTGCCCAGGAGCATTACGAGAAGATGTACAGCGTGCTCGGAGGGAAACCCTTGCACAACACCCTTGCATTCCACTGGGCAAGACTGATAGAGGCTCTTTATGCTGCAGAGAGAGTAGTAGAACTGGCAAACGACCCTGAGCTCACAGACCCAAATGTCAGAAATCTTCCCACAGAAGTGCCAACAGAGGGTATCGGAGTGGTGGAGGCACCCCGGGGAACACTTTTCCACCATTACAAGACGGATGAAAGGGGTGTGATAACTGAGGCGAATCTTATAGTCGCCACGGTGAATAATGCGGCTGCTATCTGTATGTCGGTAGAGAAGGCGGCAAGAGGGCTGATAAAGAGAGGGAATGTATCCGAAAAACTTCTGAATATGGTAGAAATGGCATTCCGGGCGTACGATCCCTGCCTTGCGTGTGCCACTCATTCTCTCCCCGGGCAAATGCCGCTCGAGGTAAATATTCACAATTCCGGTGGTGAAGTCATAAAGACGTTGCGAAGATGAAAACTTTAGTGTTTGGATTGGGAAATCCAATTCTCTCAGATGATGGGGTTGGAATGAGAATTGCGCAAAAACTGAGAAATAGACTTCATAGTGTCGATGTCAAAGAGGGCGCCATTGCTGGGCTTTCTATCCTGGACGAAATACAAGGGTACGATAGGTTAATAATTATTGACTCTATAAAGTCAGAAAAAGGCCGACCGGGGCAATTTTATAAACTTAAGTTAGAAGAATTAAATACTACTACGCATTTAACATCGACTCATGGTATGGGACTTGCCACCACGATTGAACTGGGCAAGCAAATGGGCTATAAACTTCCAGGAGATATCGAGATTTATGCCATAGAGATAGAAAACAATACCGTATTCAGCGAGGACTGTACTGCGAGAGTAAAGGAAAGTATTCCAGGGATTGTCGATAAAATAATTGCCGAGTCCTTTAGAGACTTCCAAAAACAAGAAGAGAGAAAATGAGAATCGGAGTATATGTTTGCCATTGTGGTGGAAATATATCAGAGGTTGTGGATGTTAAGAAAGTAGCTGCATTTGCAGAAAAGCAACCTGACGTTGTGCTTGTACGGGATCATGAACATATGTGTTCTGAGGTGGGGCAAAAACTTGTCATAGATGATATTAAAGAGCACAAGTTGGACAAGGTTGTTATAGCTGCTTGTTCTCCCCAATTTCAAGGTCCTACTTTTAAGGCTACTCTGGAGAAAGCAGGTCTGTCTCCATACGTTCTGGAGATGTCCAATATTCGTGAGCAATGTGCCTGGCCCCATTTTGATTTTCCTGAGGAAGCAACAGAGAAGGCTAAGGAGCTTACTAGTATAGCCATAGCAAAGGCAAGGTTGGATGAACCGTTAACCAAAAAGACCTTCCCAATTGGCAAAAGAGTGCTGATTATTGGAGGTGGTATAGCAGGGATTCAGGCTTCTTTAGATTTAGGCGATGCGGGATTTGATGTTTACCTTGTTGAAAAAAATCCTTCTATCGGCGGTAAAATGCTTCAACTTTCTCGAACTTTCCCAACGGAGGACTGTGCTGCTTGTATTCTTTCTCCCAAAATGGCGGATGTCCCTGCCAATCCCAATATACATTTATTTACCTATTCAGAAATAGAAGATATTAAGGGATATCTGGGAAACTTCGAGGTTACTGTTAAGAAAAAACCTACTTATGTAGATCCGGCTAAGTGCACTTGTTGTGATGACTGTGTTGATGTTTGTCCTGTTGCTGTTCCCAATGAGTTAGATGAGGGACTTTCAACAAGAAAGGCAATTTACTTAGCTTCTCCTATTGCGGTGCCGCATTCCTATGTTCTGGATGATAAAGCATGTCTTGGGATATTTCCCTTAGCATGCGGCAAATGTCAGGAGGTTTGTGATCCAGGTGCAATTAATTTTGATGTGTATCCTGAAGAAATAAAGTTTACAGTTGATACTATTATTGTTGCTACAGGTTATGATATTTTTGATGCTACACAGAAAAAGGTTTATGGTTTTGGCAAGTACAAGAATGTGATAACAGCATTAGATATGGAGCGAATGATAGTTTATGCTTCAGAGGGTAATCCTATGAGACCTATGGGTAAAAGGATTGCCTTTATTCAATGTGTTGGGTCGAGGGACGAACAAGTAGGAAATGAGTACTGTTCAAGAATATGCTGTATGTATGCCACCAAGCTTTCCCAGCTGCTTAAGCGTTCTGACCCTACAAGAGATATATATGTTTTTTATACTGATCTAAGGGCTTACGGTAAGGGGTTTGAGGAATATTATAAGCGGGCGCAGGGTGATGGTGTTAAATTTATACGGGGGAGGCCGGCAGAACTTATTGAAGATTCCCAAACCAATGAGATAACTCTGAGGGTAGAGGATACGCTAACTCGAAATATAATAGAAGCAGAATTTAACCTTGTAGTGCTTTCGGTAGGATTGCGTCCCAATAGGGGTACAGAGAAGATTGCAGATTTCTTAAGACTTGCTAAGAGTCCGGATGGTTTTCTTCAGGAAGCACATCCCAAGTTTAGACCTGTTGATACTCTCACTGACGGGGTTTTCGTTGCAGGAACCGTTCAGGGACCTAAAGACATTCCTGATACAGTAGCTCAAGCAAGTGCGGCTTCTTCCAGGGCTATTAGGTTGATGAACAGGGGTGAGTATGACGTTGATCCTGTTATGGCTTTTGTTCATACCTATGTTTGCGATGGATGTGGACTCTGCATTGAACAATGTCCCACCAATGCCATATCTCTTACCTCTC
>CAYTUQ010000010.1:0-79447 GCA_964441235.1 uncultured bacterium
GAATAATAATGCATAAGATTCTGCGAATAATCTATGGAATGTTAAAAACTAACACACCTTATCTCGAAGAGATGTCTTTGACATAATTTTGAGATTGATAGTGAAAATAGAATAAAAATACACCATAAGAAAAGAGATTTATCCTTTACAAATAATAGTCGTCGCTATCAGACGTTTGATCCCAAAGCACCAACATCCAGGCGACAGGATAAGAGAAGAAAAGAGCGAGAGGAGGCCCATAATGTGTTTACATTAAATTCGGGCTCATCCACCCCGCCCAATAAAAGAAAGGTAAAAAGCATTGCAGTATAAAACAAATAAAATATTTTGAATTTTGTTGTTGACTTTAATCGGAATAACTATGGGATAAACATGCCGCCCGTACGGGCTATTACCTGCTAATGCGATTACACATAAATTTATTATATGAGCTAATCAGGGAGTCTACGAAATTGAATGGGAAGATTGTTCAAAACTTGAGTTAGTTATTAATTCACAATTAACAATCACCAATTAACAATTAACAATTATCAATTGAAAATTATCAATTAATATCATCCTCGCCATACCTTTACTCTTTTCTTAAAACTGTCAAAATTTATCTCATCTTTATTATATTTAATCACATCTGATTTCTTTACCTTGATATAGAGCCAGCAAAGGTCTTCATCCCAGAACCTGTCATTTAAGTCAACAGCGATCATTATCCATTCACTATCCTTGATTTTTTTCAAAGTATGCCCGTACTGCCCGAGTAACTCAAGAAGGTCATCTCTTATTTTATTAACGATAGAATCTGTTTCTGCTTTTGACCTATGAAAATCAAAATCACCTGTATCAAAAGTAAAGGAAAAACTTAAACTATCATCATCACTATTTACTCTCTTTTTATACTTCATTACCCGCTTTTCATGCTCTTTAGCCCTCTTTTCAGCATCTTTTGCTCTCTTCTCAGCCTCTGAAGCATTTTTCACAATTACTCTTATATTTTTTTCTAAAAGACTGGTCGGTGAAAAGAACAAAACTCCAAACTCATCGAGATACAGCCCTTGTGTATGTCCGCTTAAACCGGGAATTTTCTTTGACCGACCCTTTTCTAATGCGGTATCAAGAATCTTTTCCATAATTTCAATGTCTCTGTCATTTTCATCATCATATATTTCAGTGAACTTGATCTTTTTTTGCAATTTATCTTCACTGAGTTTTTCTTTTCTGAACTTTGTAAGGTCTGAAACTAATGCACTCATTCGAATCTGAGATGGTATTCTCTCTTCATCATCGGAACTAATAAAACCGAAATCATTCCTCAGCCTGATGTTCACACAAATTCTATCATCAGGATTTAATGACTTGATCGAACTGGCATAATCCCTATAAAACTTAAATAACAACTCTTTCGTTTTATCAATTTTTTCTCTCGAACTTTCGTCAACTTCTTTCGCATCAATATCTTCATCTTCATCAATATCTATTCTAATCTTTTTCTCTCTATTATGTATAATGTTAATGTTTGGAATATTTTTTATCGTTTTGCTGATGAATCTGGAAATTCCATTCAATCCATAGCTCTCAACGTCAAAAAGCAGTCCGAAACCATCTAAATAGATACCTCTGACATGATCATCAAAATTGAAATATATGGGACTTTCTTTGATAATAAGTTTATCAAGAACGTTTTCCATTATTTCGATATCACGATTAATTCGCTCCATTTGTTCATCTGAGACACCTGCAAAAGACTTAATTGAAAATACCGAACCGAATGTCACAATCATTAAAAAAACAATAGTTAAAATTTGTCTTAAGTTTTTCATCGCAATCCCCTCTCTTCTAATTATTTGCTAACATTTCTCACTTTAATTCCCAGATTGTGCTTGCACATTCACATAACGAATCAAACTACTTAAAGCCCTATCAGTTTGGTCTAAGCGCTTCTCTGCACCGTAGTGAACCTGCTGCAATGCACTGGAAACAAATCTCAAATCTGTTTGGCGTTTATACTCAATATTCTTGTAAAATTCATCAAAAAGCATTGCTGTTTCTGCCCTTTGCTGCTTTGAATATTGTTCAAGTAAGTTACTGACGAGATTAATATTTTCCCTCCTCAACTCCTCCAAATCCATCTTTGTTACTTTTCCATTAACCTGCTCATCGGAAGGACTTTTAAACAAACTCATTTGCAAATTGAAATTACCGTCCTTAGCACTAATACTTGTATTCGCTATCGAGAGAATAATCAAAATAGATGCACAAGCAATACCCAAACCATATAGAATCCTGACTGGACGGATCTTTTCAATGAGTCCAGCAAAGAAGTTCTTCGATTCATTAACAAATGTCAGATTAACCTTTGGATCAACATCTTCCCAATTCTTCAATGTATTCGAAGTTGCTTTCAGAGCAGATAACTTCTCTTGACAGCTTTTACAACTTTTTAAATGGTTTCCCAACTTACCACGATCATCTGGTGATATCTCATCATATATTAAATCAATCATTAATAGTTTAAAATCTTCACACTTCATAGCCTAAATCCTCCCGGTCTATTCCCCACTGCTCTAGAACCTTTCGCAGCGAGTTGAGACCATAATACATTCTTGATTTTATTGTATTCAAAGGAACACTTAATATTTCTGCGATTTCAATGAACTTTAATCCATGATATTCCTTCATAATAATTACGACTCGCTGCTCTTCAGGAATACATTGAAGAGCTTTCTTTAATATTGACGTAACACTATCCATTTGAGTCACACTTTCCGGTCCATTATTGGGATCAGCAATTACACTTACTATTTCTCTTGAACCAGAACTATCATCTCTACGAACTTCACTAATTGACACATGCTTACGTTTCCTCTTCTTTAATTCATCCTTACACTGGTTCAGTGCAATTTGAAACAGCCATGTAGAGAATTTCTTCCTGTCTCTGAGCTTAGAGAGACCCTTATATACTCGTATAAAAGTTCTTTGCATAGCATCCTTCGCAAGCTCATAATCTCCTAAATATCGCAGGATGAAATTGTAAATCTGTTTTTCCCACCGCCAAACCAAAGTATTGAAGGCGGAAACATCACCTGAAAGAAAACGCTCTATTAAAATTTCATCTGCCATATTTTATGACTCACAATTTACTAATTAGACTTATAAATATAATAAAAAGTTCTAAATATCTTTGAGTTCACTTATCCTGATTAATTCATCAGCTGTTTTTTCCACTCGTTCCTGGGCTGCCCAGCTGCCTGCATGTCGGCAGACAGGTTGGGCAGGTGCTCTGGAACAATTGGCTCTAGGGAGCGTAACCTCGCAGCCAGGAAAAAACCTCATGCTTCGACGAGCTCAGCATGACATGCACTGTTTGTGTCACCCTGAGCTTGTCGAAGGGTCAGCATGACAAAAAGGTCACTCTGAGTCCACCAGCCAGCGGATCGAAGGGTCAGGATGACATCCAATTAATTGCTTTTATGACCTTTTTCTCATTAGAGATCCCTTTGGGATAAGTGGATCCATCTTTTTCATGAAAAAAACAGTGAAATTAAAAAGAATGCTTGATAAATATTTACGATACTGATACATTTCTTACGAATTAGGTTTAATCTACAATCATCGTACATTTTATAAGTATTAGTAAACTACAAAAAAAACAAACTTACAATCGAATAAATTCAAGAAAATTTTATAAAGCGCAAATGATTTATTTTCTCGTTATGGAATAAAGAGGGTATCGATACAGGAAATCTGCAAAACTGCAAACGTAAGTAAAATGACTTTTTATAAACATTTCCCCAACAAAATAGAACTGGCAAAATATGTCCTCACCGGATATATTAACGAGAGAATGAAAAGATACAACGAGATTTTGTCAACAGATAAACCTTTCCCTCAAAAAATGAAGGAATTTGCTCAATATAAACTCGAACTAACCAGAAAATTAAATGAGGAATTTATATTTGAATTCACTCATTCAGATAATCCTGAAATTCAAAAGTTCATTGATAAAAAATGGAAAAACTCTATTGCCTTTACAAATAAATTCCATACAGATGCACAGAAGAAAGGTGAAATACGCCCTGAAATTAAACCACAATTTATTGAATACATGCTTAACACTATGGCAAAGATGTCTAAAAATAAAAACCTGACCGGCTTTTATCCGAATATGGAGGAATTTACCAGAGAAATTTTCAACTTCTTTCTTTTCGGCATTATATCAAAAGAGAGGCAAGACGAAATATAAACCACTCGGGCTTGCTTTCAGTTCTATTTTATATGATAATATTTTGCTTCGTTATATCCTGAATAGAGAAGACCTATAGATAAAAAAATGAATCATAATTACAAAAATAAATATATATGGATTTTATCAGTATTGTCGGCTACTTTTTTCTTTGGAAAAATCTATTGTATTGAATACAACTCCCGTGGACAATTTTCAGTTTGGGCGAATAGAAAGAAAAATTTGAATGAATGGCAGATTAACTCAGGCATTCGTTATATCCCGGAGATAAATGTTAAACAATCTTTTCAAAATGAATCATTTATCGATACAGAGATTTCGCTTAATGGTTTTATGACTACTGATTTCAACACACAGGAGAAAGGCATGAAGCTTTATCGTTTCAGACTACGTTTTGCAACTGTACAATCAGAGACACAACTCGGGTTACAAAAAATTAATTTCGGTCCAGCGCTTATACTACGATCACTAATGTGGTTTGACCGTTTGGATCCACGTGACCCCTTACAGATGACCGACGGAGTCTATGCACTGCGTTTCAAATACAATTTCTTAAACAACACAAATATTTGGGTATGGGGACTATACGGAAATGAGAAAACGAAAGGCTACGAAGTTTTACCAACAACACACAGTAAACCAGAATTCGGGGGACGATTTCAACTGCCTGTGCGATATGGTGAATTTGCAACAACTTTTCATACAAGGAATGTTGATGCCGGTTATTTCAAATATGATGAAAGTCGCCTTGCTTTCGACGGAAGGTGGGATGTGGTTCTGGGGTTCTGGTTTGAATCGGTTCTTCAATATAATAATTCAGAATATTTAACTTATGAATGGAACAAAATGATAACTATGGGATCAGATTACACTTTCAGGATTGGAAATGGGCTGCACGTATTAGCGGAATATATGACTTCAATGGCTTCAAAAAAGACTTTTGGCAGAGATGATGATGTTCAGGTTTCGGCTCTTTACTTGAATTACCCAATTGGCTTTTTCGACAATGCTATGGCTATCGGATATTATTCCTGGGATGACCGAAAATACTATCAATATATCGGCTGGCAGCGAACTTATGATGATTTAATTTTCAACATGAGTCTGTTTTGTTATCCCCAATCGGAAAAGAATTCTGTCTCCAATGGTAAAGAGAGCCTTGGTGCAGGATATGGTGCTCAAATAATGTTTATTTATAATCATTGATTGTTGCCAATGTCTTGTGGATTTTTGAAAAGGTATTTGTAATTATTAGGCAATATCTAAATTGTGTTGTATATCTATATTTAATAAATAAAGTAATTTATCAGAATTCTGAAAAGGTTTAGTAATTTTCGCAACTTTTTTAAGTTGATATTTGCTTTTGAATCGTGGAATGATTAAAACCATCTGATAAGGCTTAGTCAACTAATTTCTGATTTAGGCGTTAAATGATATACATTAAATTCGATAATTGAAATTTATAGAATTTATTCTCGTTGATAGAATTTGGAGAATTTAATGTTCCTGACTAAATTTTTCGGTTATTATGAGTAAAAAGAGAAAAACATTTAAGATATTACTTTGGATTTTAATATTTTTATTTTTTATTGCTAGTGGAGCAATATTTTTACTATTTCATACAGAGTATTGGAAGTCAAGTGTTCTTTCTTATCTGAATAAACAAGTAGAAAAACGTTATGGATTATTTTGCAATTCATCAAGATTAAGAGGGAGTATATTTAACAATTTACATTTTGAAGATTTCCAACTTTCTACAAAATCCGATGTTGAGTTGTTTCATTCTTCAGATATAGATATTAGTTATCGACTATTATCGTTTTGGGGAAAAAGACCTGAGATACAAAGTATAAGTATCGATAGCCTGTCATTTTCTTATCCAGGTAGTATAGATTCACTAATTGAGATATTTAAGAATGCTACGAACAGAAGTAAGAGCAATAGTTTTAACTTACGGCAGATAGATATCCGAAATCTCAGTGTTTTTGATAGCAGCAGTCCCGAAGATGTTATTTTGTCCTCTGATTTAATCTTTGGGAAAATGTCGCTGTGTCTTGATTCAGTTAATATTCTTGTTGATTCGGCATATTTAAAATTTGAAAATATTAATGAAGATGTATCGCTGTCAAATGCTGATTTATCGCTCATTGGGGATTCATTAATAATATCGGGATGTTCTGTTGAAAATCGTTCAGCCGCCGGGAATATTTGTGGATTTCTTAATTTAGATTCTTCCCATACCGGCAAGTTTGACATCAAATTTAAAAATATAGTATTTGCAGAGCGATTTAAAAATTTAGATAAAATATTTGATGCGGATGATTATGTGGATTTAGATGGTTGCCTTAAAAGTACAAAAGATAAAATAAAAGCAGATTTTAAGTATTGTGGTAAGCTGCGGAGCCGAAATATTGCAAATGGGCATTTATTAGCAAACATTCAAAACAGAGAGTTTAACGTCGAGTCTTTTTCACTTAATTCTGGTGAGGAGAGTATCGAAGGAAATATTAATGGAAATTTTGATACAGGTTTATTGGCAGTAATTGAATTAAATAAATTGAATCTTAATAATTGGGGAATTTTTAACTCTAATACCCGACTTACGGGTTCATTATCTCTAAATGTAAACGGGGTGTTGAATAAACCCAAAAAAGTAATTGCATATATAAATATGAATGATAGCGGAATAGATACATTAAATTTTAACAACATTACAGGTGAATTAATTTATGAGGATGGGCATATTGCAATTTCTGATACCATATTTATGGCATTAGACAAAACGGTTTTAAAGCTAACAGGCGAAGGCGACCTGAAAACAAATACAATTGATGCAAAGGGTTATTTTAAGTTTAATGATGTTAACATGCTTTCATCACTTTTAAATATTGATACTCTAAATGGTGCTGTTGAAGCTTTTATTGAAGCGACTGGAAATATTCGTAATCCGGACTTTAGAGGGTGGATAAAAGGAACTCGATTTGGTGTACCTCAACTTTCATTTGATGAATCTATTGCTCGATTTGGTATGGTTAATGTCGGGGAGAAATATTTTGGTGATATTTTTATCGAATCAATTGATTGTAAAAGTACGATTATTCGAAATCCTATTCCTCTCACTTCATTGATTATTCATTTTGAGGGTGATACCGCTTATGTGCGGTCTCTAAGAGTATCAGGTAAAAACCTTAACATTGTAGTTCAGGGTAATATAGTCAAATTAAAAGATTTCTTTTTTAATAAGATTAAAATTGCCCTTGATGGTAATGTACTGATGAATTTAGAGCCGATTCATTTCTCCCTGGAACATGATACCTTAGAATTTGACGAGGTGGATTTCTCTTTAAATCAGGGAGTAGTAAAGGCTTCGGGGCGTGTAGTAAATAGAAAGTTACAATTAGCATCGCTGGATTTTACAAATTTGAACATAGACCCTCTAAATGCTCTATTGCGAGGGTCTCAGGAAGTTAGTGGTATTCTCGATGGAAATGTTGAGTATGTATCGCCTAATGGGTCATCCAGTCTTAAGGGTAAAATAGATATAAAAGACATTAGTTTTATTGGTCAGGATTTTAATAACGTTCATTTAGAGGCGATAGTCAAGGATAATAAGTTATTGATAAATAATTTTATAATACAGGATGTTGATAATGGCACCGCAAGTTGTGAAGGATATGTATCCTGTTGTTTCCCTCTGGATGAAGATAGACCTTTTATTAATTCTAATGATACAATCGATATTCAAATAGAATTTAATAATTTTCTTTTTAGTACTTTTAATTCGTTTATGTTTCCAAAACAAGAAAAGCATGGTAAATTATCCGGTAGTGTCTCAATTCAAAATTGTACAGGGAAACCACTATTAATATATAATCTTGATGTAAATGTCCCTGTTTTTGACAAGCTTACAGGCAATAAGCTAACAGCGAGGGGATTTTACAGGGATTCAAAACTTATGTTTAATGATCTAATATTTAAAGATGGTGATGGTATCTACAAGGGTTATGGTTATCTTCCCTACGATATAAGTATCGTACCAAAAAAAGTCTCTTTTGAGAGAGATTCGGTAATGAGTATGAATTTTTCCGGGCATACTACAACGCTACCCTTTTTGACTAATTATATAGATGATTTGGATGATGCCAGAGGGGAATTTAATTTAGCCTTAAATTTGTCGGGAACACCCAATAAACCGGTACGGTCCGGTAATTTTAGTGCAAAGAATGGAATACTGGATATTTCTACGATTGAGAATTCAGTCACTGGTGTAGAGGGAAGCGGAGTGATGAATGATAATTCAATGGATATAGTTTCACTTACTGGTTTCATGATAAAGCCTCAGCCGAGAACTAAATTTGAGAGAGCAAAGGATAAACTAAAGTCGCTCTCCTGGGGTATTCTTTTTCCTCCAAAGTTGAAAGAAGATAAACCAAATTTATCAGTCACTGGTATCATTGATTTTACAAAATTTTTTCACCCAAGTTTTGATATTCAACTTGCTGGTGAAGACCTTTATATTCGCACTCTTCTCGCAGAACAGGAGGGGATAATTGATGGGGTCTTTACAATGACGGGTCGCGATTCTATTCAGATAGAAGGTGATATTGATATTAGTGAATTTATAATAAGAAAAGAGTTCATACAAACAGAGCAGATGCTTAAAGAGGAAAAACCCGGCGGAGTTTATACATCTATGAATATACATGCGTCAATTCCGGGGAATCTTTATTTTAGGAATAGTCAGCTTGATGGTGAGTTAGAAGGTGAAATATGGATAATCAAAAATAGGGATGAGCCTTTTAGATTTTCAGGGGACCTGGACGTCCGTAAAGGTAGGTTTCTCTATTATGGTTGGGAGTTTATGATAGAGAGAGGTTCAATAGTATTTGATCCAACTGAATTTAACCCGAAACTGGACATTGAAGCGAAAGTAGACCTTGCTTCTTACGTTTATCAGGATTCTAAGGAAAGCCAAACAGACAGGAAAAGTGAATATGCTACGGTGAGATTAAGTGGAGATCTGGAACAACCTGTTTTAACGTTTGAATCAGAAAATTACACTCAAAGTGATATTCTGATGTTTTTAACCAGGGCTCAAGGTGGGGTAGCCCAATTATTAGATCAAGAGAAGATTTCTTCCAGTGCTTTAAATGTTTTTGGAGCATACTTTGAAAGACAGGTAGAGAGAAATGTTAGCCGGATTATTGGGCTGGATGCATTTGAGCTTAGAACTAAAAGTAATATTTTATATGATTTAGATCCCAATCAATGGAGCATGATTTTAGGGCAAAAAGTGGCTCCGAATGTATATGTAACTTATGAGCGAAATCTATCTCTTATTGAACCAAACCAACAAGTTGGCATAGAATATCGATTGAATAGAAATATGTCTATTATCGGTGATGTGGATCAGGATGGGTTAATAAACATTAAATATAAATATAAGTATCATTATTGAGATATTCAGCCTTACACAAGATAACTTTCGTTTCACTTTTTTTGGCTCTAATTATAGGGCTAAATGACTATTGTGTAGCTAAGAGCCGTTTTAAAGCTACAGAGTATATAGTACGTAAAATATATATTGATGGAAATGAAAGCTATTCGAAAAGAAATTTAAAAAAGCAGTTGAGCCTCAAAGAAAAGAGGATAGCAAGAAAATCCTCGACTTTCACCAGACGTCTGCTCGAACTTGATAGAATATTATTAGAAACTATTTATATTAAAAATGGATACCTTAATTGCACCGTTCGTGATTCATTTAACGTAAATACTGGCGGTAAGGTTGATCTATTTTTTCATATTAATGAGGGGCGTCAATTTTATTTGAAAGAGATAACAGTATCCGGTCAGGAGTTTCTTAGTGAAAAAAGAATATTAAAGCTTTTGGGACATAAAACAGATAAACCTTATAACCCAATTTTAATAAGAAATGGAATAAAGAAGATTATAACAGAATATGCAAATAAAGGAAAACCATTAGCTATTGTTCGTGATTCTCTTGATGTGAATGAAGGAGTACATCTATTTATAAAAATTAAAGAGAATCCCACTATGAGAATAAGTGATATTAAGATAGTAAACAATAAGCATGTAAAGGAAAAGTTGATATGTCGTGAGATAGTTCTTAAGCCCGAAGACCTTTATTCGCAAGAAAAAATAGATTTGTCAAAAAAGCATATTTTTGAGACAGGTCTCTTCTCAAGTGTAAATATAAGCCTGGCTGATATAGATTCAGCAAGTAATAAATTAAATCTTCTTGTTGATGTTAGAGAACTCAATATGAGATATTTGGGGCTCGACTTTGGTTTCGGTCAGGATAGGGGTATTAGTAGCGGTAGTGAACCGTATACATCTATTGAAATTGAGGGTGAATGGTTACACAGAAATGTATTAAGAAGAGGAAGTCGTCTTAGTACAACACTTAGTAATTCTTTTAATCTGACAAATATCTTTACGAGGCCTAAAACACTTGCAGAGATTGTTTACGTAGAACCCTGGCTTTGGGGATTCCGGTCATCCACGTCTTTCCGTCTTTTTATGGATAATCAGGTTTTGTCTGAAAAAGAAATAACTCGTTATGGCGGCGATGTAGCATTAATTTATCAGCCGGACAAGCGTTTTTATCTCAAAACTGGATTGGAAATAAAAGGAATTAGATTTCAGGTTGAACAGGACACTATAGATGCAAAAGATAGAGAAAGGGCGATAACATTCAATTTACGTAGTGATTATCGAGACAATTTTTTGTATCCGACGAAGGGTACGGTTTTTACTTTAACAAGCAAGGTTGTTCCAAAGATATTAGGTGCTACCCAGTATTATTATAAGTTTGAAACATCTTTCAGTCAGTATATTAATTTGTTTGGACCATTGGTATTTGCTTACAGAGGTAAATTAGGATGGATGGATACTTTTTATGGAGAGGAAACCCCTAATTATGAAAAATTTTTCCTTGGTGGAGCAACAAGCTTGCGCGGTTGGGAAGATACTAAATTTAATCCCAACGGCGGAAATATTAAGGTACTTACAAATGCTGAAATACGCTTCCCGCTTTTCTGGATATTGGGTGGTGAAATTTTTATAGATGGTGGCAGTCTGACATCTGACATAAAGTCACTTTATACTGCGTATCGTTGGGATGCTGGGTTTGGCTTAACTATTGCCACACCTTTAGGACCGATCAGGATTGACTTTGCGAAAATCCTGGAACCCTATAAAAATTGGGAAGTTCAGTTTGCTATACCTTATGCATTTTAAAAAGGAGAAATAATAATGATATCATTTGATCGTTTTACTATAAAAGCACAGGAAATTGTAAAAAATGCTTTCGACATGGCTGCCCGCTTAAATCATCAACAAATAGAGCCAGAACATTTTCTATATGCGATTCTAACAACACAAGAAAATGTAGGTTTAATTGTACTTAAAAAAGTTGTTGGGAATCTTGACAATTTTATCCAGGAAACGAATCGCCTTTTGGAACATTTACCGCGAATAACAGGTGCTGTTGGACAGCCATATTTAAGTCCAGCCTCAGATAGACTCTTTCAATCTACAGAGGATATTGCAAAGGAGCTTCAAGATGAATATATAAGCGCCGAGCATATTCTTCTATCTCTATATGATACCGCAAAGCAGGGACTAAAATCCATTTTTAGAGAGCATGGAGTAAATAAAGAGACTCTTTTAGCCGCACTAAAATCGATAAGAGGTACTCAGCGTGTTAGGGATAAAACTCCCGAAGAAAAATACCAGGCATTGAAGAGGTATTGCCGCGATTTGAATGACTTAGCAAGAAAGGGTAAACTCGATCCTGTAATTGGTAGAGAGGATGAAATTAGGAGAGTTCTTCAAATATTAGGACGAAGAACTAAAAATAATCCTGTATTGATAGGAGACCCGGGTGTTGGTAAAACTGCTATTGCTGAAGGAATGGCACTACGTATTGTTTCACAGGATGTTCCTGAGGGAATGAAGGATAAACGAATTATGGCACTTGATATGGGTGCTTTGATTGCTGGCGCAAAATTTCGTGGTGAATTCGAGGATAGGTTAAAATCAGTTATAAGAGAAATTATAGAGGCAGAAGGGTCCATAATTTTATTTATAGATGAAATTCATACTGTTGTTGGTGCGGGTGCTGCTGAAGGTGCTGTAGATGCATCAAACCTTCTAAAACCTGCTCTTGCTCGTGGAGACCTTCGTTGCATTGGAGCTACAACTATTGATGAGTATAGAAAGCATATTGAAAAAGATAAAGCTCTCGAAAGGCGTTTTCAACCAATAATGATTGAAGAACCTTCAATTGAGGATTCTGTTTCAATATTGCGTGGATTGAAGGAAAGATATGAAATTCATCATGGAATTAGAATAAAAGACTCCGCTTTGGTTGCCGCCGTAGAACTTTCTAATAGATATATCACCGACAGATTCCTGCCAGATAAGGCAATTGATCTTATTGATGAAGCAGCAAGCCACTTGAGATTAGAAATTGATTCGCTTCCGGCAGACCTCGATGAAGTTGAGAGGAAAATAAGTCAATTAGAGATAGAGAGCCGTGCTCTTGCTAAGGAAAAAGATGTCAAAGAGTCAGTTGAGAGATATGATAAAATTCAGAAGGAACTGGCACAATTAAAAGAAAAAGCAGCAGTCTTACGAAGTCGTTGGCAGGAAGAAAAGAATCATATATCAAGAATAAATGATTTAAAGAAGAAAATCGAAGAAACCAGGCATGAATCCGAGAATGCTGAAAGAGATGGTAATTGGGAAAAAGCTGCACAACTTAAGCATTCCGAGCTGGTTAATCTGAACAATGATCTTAATAAAGAGAAAGAGCTTCTACTAAAAATACAGACAAATAGCCCTTTATTAAGAGAGGAGGTTACCGAGGAGGATATTGCTGGAATAATCTCTAAATGGACACATATTCCAGTTTCCAGGATTGTCGAGGGAGAACGACAAAAATTATTGCACATGGAGGAGAAGTTACAGGAAAGGGTTGTCGGTCAAGAAGAATCCATTATTGCTGTATCAAATGCTGTTCGACGTGCTAGAGCCGGTTTGCAAGATGAAAATAGACCTCTGGCAACGTTTATTTTCATAGGATCAACTGGTGTTGGTAAAACAGAGCTTGCTAAAGCACTGACGGAATTTCTTTTTAATGATGAAAATGCTATGATTAGAATAGATATGTCCGAATATATGGAAAAGCACTCTGTTGCGAGATTAATAGGAGCCCCTCCCGGATATGTTGGATATGACGAGGGAGGACAGCTTACAGAAGCAGTGAGAAGAAAACCCTATTCTGTTATTTTGCTAGATGAGATTGAGAAAGCACATCAAGATGTTTTTAATGTTCTTCTTCAGGTATTAGAAGATGGGAGACTGACAGATAACAAAGGAAGAGTTGCTAATTTTAAAAATGTTATAATTATCATGACCTCAAATCTTGGTTCGCAAATGATAATGGGACAAACTTCCGGTGTTGATGAGGAAAATGTAGATGTTATATATGCTAATATTCAGGAAACAGTTTTATCTCAGCTCAGGGAGCATCTTCGACCAGAGTTTCTAAATCGTGTTGATGAAGTGATAGTTTTTAGACCTTTGTTGCATTCTGACATCGAGAAGATTGTTCAATTGCAGTTCGATAGACTCTCTTTACGAATGAAGGCAAGGGGAATTGATGCAGAGTTGAATGATGAAGCAAGAGCAATGGTAGCAAGAGCAAGTTGGGATCCCACTTATGGAGCAAGACCAGTTAAGAGAATGATACAAAAACATATTTTAGATCCACTTGCTGGAGAAATATTAAAAGGGAAATTTGGCAACGGTGACAAAATTAATGTTGTTATAAGAGACGGTGAGATAGAATTCAAAAAGATATAACTTAAATTTGGAACATTTTAATTTAACAAACAGTATAAATTCATTTGACATTTCTGATTGTACAATTGGGAAATCCGCCAGTTAGCGGAATAGATTTGTTTCTGAATTTTGTGAAGATATATAGAAGAGAAAATTTTTAAGGATTAAAGGAGGAGACAGACTGATGCGGAAAAAATTAGTTGTAGTTTTGTTAGTAGTAATCTTGATGATTTTTATGGGATGTGGAAATAAGCCTTCAAGAACTGCTAAGGGGTATTGGGATTCTGCCGTTATGCTTTTTGAGGGTGAGAATTATCAGGGATGCATTGAGCAGTATCAAAATCTTATCAAGTTTTATCCTGAGGATACTCTAACTATTAAAGCGCTTTTTGCAATGGCAGAAATCTATAAAAACAATCTGAATGACCTTGATAATTCAATTGCGACTTACAAAAAAATTACTGAGAAATATGCAGATTCTGAGAAAGCTCCAAACGCAATGTTTATGATTGGATATATTTATGCGAATGACTTGAAAGATTATGACAGGGCAAAAGAAAACTATAATAAATTTTTAACAACTTATCCTGATCATATGCTCGTACCCTCTGCAAAGTGGGAGTTGCAAAATCTGGGCAAATCTTTAGATGAAATACCACAATTACAGGTTATTACAAAGACTGAAAAATAAATGGAGTCATAGGTATGGCATTTAACCTGTCAGAATTGAATGAAAGAATACGTAATGAAAATTCATTCGTTACTTCGATTAAGCAAGAAATTGGGAAGGTAATAGTTGGCCAGAAATTAATGGTGGAACGCCTGATTCTTGGTTTATTGTGTAATGGACATATTCTTCTTGAAGGTGTTCCCGGATTAGCAAAATCTCTCACGGTGAGTACACTATCCCGGATAATTAAAACATCATTTAGAAGAATTCAGTTTACTCCTGATCTTTTACCTGCTGATTTAATTGGCACACTGATATATAATCAGAAGACAGGGAATTTTGAGACTAAGAAGGGACCAATTTTCAGTAATATAATTTTGGCAGATGAGATTAACCGTTCACCTGCCAAAGTTCAATCAGCATTATTAGAAGCCATGCAAGAACGCCAGGTAACTATTGGTGAAAAGACTCATAGTCTTAATGATCCTTTTATGGTTCTTGCTACACAAAATCCCATAGAGCAAGAAGGTACATATCCACTGCCGGAAGCCCAGGTGGATCGTTTCATGTTAAAGGTAGTTTTAGGATATCCAAATAAAGAAGAAGAACTTGAAATTATAAAGAGAATGGCTAATACTAATGGGAATATTGAAGTATCTTCTGTTGTCTCTCCTGAGGATTTGATGCGTGCTCGTAAAGTTGTTAATGATATATATATAGATGAGAAAATTTATCATTACATTACCGATATTGTCTTCGCCACGCGTGAGCCGAAATCCTGTAATCTGTCTGATATTGGAGACTTGATAGAATATGGTGCTTCTCCGAGAGCATCAATATATTTAGCTATGGTTGGTAAAGCAAAAGCATTTATTCAAGGGCGTGGATATGTTACACCTGAAGATATTCGTGACATCGTTTGGGATGTTCTCAGACACCGTATTATTTTGACTTTTGAGGCGGAAGCCGAAGAAGTAACAACTGTAGATATTATTAAGCGGATAATTGATACGGTAGAGGTTCCATAGTTAAATATATTAATTACTTCACTGCAGTTAGAAGTCATTAATTGATATATTCTCACTATAAGATTATGAATGACAAAACATGGAGTTTTAGAGTAATGGAGTTTTGGAGTAATGGAGTGATTATTGATTATTTAACCCTGATACGCTCCTTCGTCGCTACAGGGCAAGCAATAAACAATCAACAATAGACAATAGACCCTGTACGGTCCGCTTCGCTCCCTATCCAAAAGGGATCTCTTCGAGACAGGGCAGGCAATAGACAATCAAATGATACCAAAAGAGATACTTAAAGAAGTTCGTCAGATAGAATTACGAACTCGACATCTTGTAAATGATGTTTTTAGTGGTGAATATCATTCTGTTTTTAAAGGCCAGGGGATGGAGTTCGCAGAGGTACGGGAATATCAATATGGTGACGATATTAGAGCGATAGATTGGAATGTTACTGCCAGGTATAACCACCCTTATGTAAAGGTTAATGATGAAGAACGTGAACTGAATGTAATGCTTGCAGTGGATGCGTCCAGGTCGGGTGCATTCGGATCACATAGAAAATTCAAATCTGAAATAGCAGCAGAGACATGTGCGCTTTTAGCTTTTTCCGCAATTAAAAATAACGATAAGGTAGGATTACTTGTTTTTACAGACAATATTGAAAAATATATTCCACCGAGAAAAGGCAAAGGGCACGTTTTAAGAGTTATTAGAGAAATTTTATATTTCAAGCCATCCTCATATAATACGAATATTAATATCGGTTTGGAATATTTACTAAAAGGGCTTAAACGTCGCTCCATAGTGTTTGTTGTCTCTGATTTCGAAGATGAAAATTATAATAAGCCTTTACGAGTCTTGAATCAAAAACATGATGTTATCGCTATACAGATTTTGGATAAACGTGAAAAAGAACTTCCTCCTGTAGGGCTTCTAAAGCTTCAGGATGCTGAAAGTCTTGAAGAGGCTTGGGTGGATACTACAAATCGCAATCTCAGGCAGATGTATTCTGACCTAATTGAACAAAAGCATCAAAACTTCGTTAAAGAGGCGAAAAAAACGAATCTTGATTTAATCCAAATTGACACTTCAGAATCTTATGTAGACCCACTTGTAAGGTTCTTTAAAATGAGGGAAAAACGTTTCCGGTGATAAGGAAAGGTAACAATCAGAGAGTTTTGTAAAACACATAATGATACCTGATAATTATTCCAGATTTTCCCAGAGGGATTCCTATGGAGCAAATTTTCACATTTAAAGTAAAATATTCTGTTTTTATAAGCTTTTTATTCTTTGTCAATTGGTGTTTAGCAGACGATATTCCTGTGACTATTAAAACAGAAGTTGATACAACTATTGCCACAATCGGTGACAGAATACAACTTACAATTCATTTATTATTTCCGGAGGGAACTGTTTTTGAGTTTCCTCAAATAAAAAATAAACTTGGTGAATTTGAAGTAGTCGATGAATCTTTTAGTAAACCGGCAAGATATAAAAAAGGCTATAAGCGGAATTGGAATCTCATTTTAGCAATTTTTGACACTGGTAAGGTTGCTATCCCATCTCTTGAAATAAAAGCAAAATCACCCTCTGATTCTACGACAGTATTAACTTTTAAAACGGATTCCCCAATAATAAATGTAATTTCTGTCTTGCCGCCAAACACAGTAGAGCCAAAAGATATTAAACCGCCATTTCCTTTGCGCACAGTTGTTCCCTGGGATATAATTGTTTTTGTTTTACTTATTATTTCTATAGTAGTCAGCGGCATTCTATATTATCGAAGGTGGAAGAAACTTCACCCTCAAGTAGCATTTGATGAGAGATTTTTAGAACCGCCACACATAATAGCATTTAATAAATTAAATCACCTGAAGAAAGAAGGTTGGTCAACTCCTGAAGAGCAAAGGAAATATTATTTCTCTCTTTCTGAAATACTAAGGGAATATATTGAGAGGCGGTATTTTATTAGAGCACTTGAAATGTCCACATTTGAGATTATGGAAGCATTTGAAAGTATTAATATAGACGGAAACATAGCAGAGGAATTTGCACGGGTTTTTGAAGAACTGGACCTTGTAAAATTTGCTAAACAAACACCAGCAATAAATGAAGTTCCAATTATTTGGGAAAAGGTTTATAGATGTATTGATAAAACGAAACGTGAACCTTTAGTAGATAGGAGGCTAATGTGATTGAGGTTCGAAATCTTGTAAAAAATTATGGGGATGTCAAAGCAGTAAGAGATATTTCTTTTACTGTAAAAAGTGGTGAAATTCTCGGTTTTTTAGGACCAAATGGTGCTGGGAAAACTACTACTCTTAGGGTTATTACATCCTTTCTTTCCCCAACGAGCGGCAATGTATTTGTGGATGATTTAAACGTATTTTATAACTCGATGGAGATTCGCAGGCTAATTGGTTATTTGCCTGAACTGAATCCACTTTACCGTGAGATGAATGTATATGAGTTCATAGAATTTGTTGCCAATATGCGTAAAATTGAAAAGAGCAAATTCAAATCACGTTTAAGTGAAGTTATTGAACTGTGTGGTTTAAAAGGCATAATTCATAAAAATATTAGTGAATTATCCAAAGGATATTGTCAACGTGTGGGATTGGCACAGGCAATTATTCATGACCCGGAAATTTTAATTCTGGATGAACCAACGACTGGATTGGACCCAAATCAGATTGCCGAAATTAGACAGCTAATCAAAAATCTTGGCAAAGAAAAGACGGTTATTATTTCCAGTCATATTCTGCAGGAAATTCAAGCGACGGCAGACCGTATGATAATTATCAATGATGGTAGTATTGTCGCTGATGGCACTATCGAGGATTTGATGAGTAGTTTTAAAGGAAAAACCCGTTTGACATTAGAATTAAGGAACGCAACTGAAGAGTCCATTTCTAAAATTCAGACTGTTCATAATGAAATTTCTTTGGCTGATATTAAAACGCAGGATGATACTGTTTTGGCTTCTTTAGAATATCCCAATTCGCTGGATCCAAGGCAGGATATCTTCAATTTCGCTTTAGAGAACAAGTGGACAATTCTGGAAATGAGTCGTCATAAAACCAGTTTGGAGGATGTATTCCGCAATCTAACAATCGAAGGAGGAGCTGATGCGTAGCAATGTTTCTATTCTATATCGAAAAGAAGTATCATCATTTTTCAATAGCCCTGTTGCCTATATTACACTAATTGGGTTTTTGATAATAAATTCCTGGTTTTTTACGAGTACGTTTTTCCTTATTAATGAATCTGACCTGAGAACTCTGTTTTCCCTTATTCCGATTATTTATCTCTTTTTCATTCCGGCAATCACAATGGGACTTATCACACGAGAACTAAACAGTGATACAATGGAGTTTCTAACAACTATGCCGGTTTCCGATTCTGAAATTATTATTGGGAAGTTTTTAGCAGCGCTGACTTTAATTGGAACAGCTTTACTGTTTACTTTAGTTCATTTTTTCTCACTTTTAATAGTGGGAAATAATATTGATATAGGAGCTATTATTTCCGGATATTTAGGTTTATTGATCGTTGGAGCTGCTTATGCTGCAGTTGGTACATTTAGCAGTACTATTACAAAGAACCAAATTGTCGCATTTATTGTATGTTTTGTAATTATCTTTATATTTTTCATTTTAGACAAGATTCTTATTTTTGTACCCGGATTTCTAAGTTCAATTTTTCAATATTTGAGTATCGATTACCACTTGGCTAATATTTCGCGTGGTGTAATTGATTCACGGAATATCATATATTTAGGATCAATTATCGCCTTATTTCTTCTCTTAAGTGTTAGAACTCTGGAAATGAGAAGGTGGAGGTAAACGATGTTGAATATATCTAATAAAAAACAATTTACTTTATACATAGTACTAATTGCTGCGATAATTGTTATTTTCAACCTGGTATCACGGTCGCTGTTTTTTCGTGTTGATCTTACTGATAATAAAATGTATTCATTATCAAATTCCAGTAAATCTGTGATAGAGAAATTAGATGATCGTATGGTTGCAAAGGTGTTTTTTTCAAAGGATTTACCGGGTAAGTATGCGAATTCACGACGCTATTTACAAGACCTTTTGCAAGAATATCAGGCTTATTCTAAAGGAGAATTCCATTTCGAATTTATAAATCCTGATGATAATCAGGAGGCGCAAAATGAAGCACACGGTTACGGAATTCCTCCGGTACAGCTGCAGGTTGTAGAAAATGATAAGTTAGAAATAAAAAATGTTTACATGGGTTTAGTTTTTCTATATAATGACAAGAAAGAAGCCCTTCCGGTTATCCAGACAACAGAAGGTTTGGAATATAACCTTACTGCTGCTATTAAAAAGATTACTGAAACAGATTTGAAAAAGGTAGGAATTATATCCCCTGAAACTAAGGAAGTATCCACAAGAAAATTACAGCAACTTTTAGAGCAGACATATAACATACAGACCGTTTCGCTAAATAGTGAAATTCCTGTGGAAGTGAATACAATTTTAATGAATGGTGTGGAAGATTCACTTAGCATGGATGAACTTTACAATCTGGATCAGTTCCTTATGCGCGGCGGAAAGTTATTTATTGGTCAAGGACGTTTGAAAACGAATTTACAGCAGGGTTTTGCAACGGAAATACATAGCAATATGTATGATTTTTTGGAACACTACGGTTTTCATATTGGAAAGGACCTTCTTCTTGATCGTAAATGTGGTCAGATTCGAGTTCAGCAGAGGCACGGTTTTTTCAGTTTTGCTAATGCAATTGAATATCCTCTATTTCCATTAATCCACAAATTCAGTAAAGAAAATATAATTGTTAAAAATATAGAGGAAGTACAAGCCTTCTTTGTCAATGAAGTTTCTCCTATTGATTCGACAGCCAATTTTACTTCCTTAATGAGAACATCGGATAAAACAGGTTCTATTTCAGGTCCTTACTATAACATTTATCCGATAAGAAATCCACAAATGAAAATGTTTCCACTAAAAAGTAAAACAATTACTGCAATGGTTGAAGGAAATATGAAAAGCTACTTTGCCGGTAATTCTGAATATAATCAAAAGGCGAACTTCCTTAGTCAAGTTGAGGATGTACAGATTTTACTTATCACTGATAACGAGTTTTTCAATGATTACCGTGCTGCTAGTATTCCTGAGAATACGGATTTTATCTTAAATGGCATTGACTACCTTTCCGGGGACAGAGAGCTATTGGAAATACGTTCTCGTGGTGTTACTGCTCGCCCATTAGATCAGCTGTCTGATGGTACGCGCCGCTTCTGGAAGTGGTTAAATATTCTTTTACCGGCACTATTGGTAGTTTTGTTAGGTTTGTATCGTTGGAAACGTAATTCAGACAAACGTAAACTCCTGGAGGAAATCTATGGCTAAGAAAAAAAGTTCATGGGGAATATATGTAGCTGTTTTAGCAGTGGCAATTTTGCTTTTATTAATTGTTAGAATTAAAGAAAATAAATATGAACAGAAAGTAACTGATATTTTCAAAGTAGATGTAGAAAATGTCAATGCATTTACAATTACAAAGGGAGAGGTATCTGTAACCCTGATGTTTGCAGACACTACATGGATATTTGCTGAACCTGATACAGGAAAAGTCAAACAGTATAAAATTAACAATTTTCTTAATAATGTTGTAAAATGTAAAAAAACGGGCTTTGCAACAGACAAAGCTGAAAAATACGGTCAATACAATATTACCGATGAATTGGGTACAACTGTCGAATTGAAAAAAGGTGAAACAGTACTTGCATCCGTAATAGTAGGAAAGTCAAAAGCAAGTTGGGCGCAGGATTATATAAGATATCCGAATAATCCTAAAGTCTATATAACTCAGAAAAAATTGCTTAACTATTTAAGTGAGAAGGCATCATTTTGGAGGTAGCAAATTCGTTTAGCCCTTCGGGCACGTCAGGGATGTCTTTTTGAGAGAAACGGGTTTGAATCGTAGCTGCGAACTGTCTAGTTCGCATTTTATATATAGATGCTATTAATTAATTTTGTCTAACAAAACTGTTAATTATGCGAAAAAAACCTGTTTTCGCGATAGCCAAACAGGTTTTTTATAACAACAAATGATTAGTTTTATGACCGGGACAAAACCCGTTTAGCCCTTCGGGCGCGTCAGGGACGTCTCTTTGAGAGAAACGGGTTTGAGTCGTAGATTATGATATATTCTAACTCAATATTGTGCTCACTCCTATTATTTATTGTGTACGTTTTTACAGACAACAAACCAATTCCCGCCTGAACAACGTGAAGTGCACGCGAACAATATTTGCAATTTGAACACAATCTATTAGCCAACAAAGATTTGATAGAGTATAAGTAGTTTTATATCTGATTAAATTGTGCGCTTAAATAAAAAGACTACTTGCAATAGTTATTTATTATTCATAACTAATAACAAACATAAGGAGGAACAATGAAAATACTTCGACACATTGGCTCGCTGGCTTTCGTGCTCGGGCTCTTCACTGCGTTATTCGTCGGCATACCCTGGTACGTGATCATTGCCGAGGATCCGGTCATGCCCTGGTGGCTCAAGACTGCAGTTTTTTGCCTTTTGGGTGGTATCCTCGTGGTTCTGCTAACAGTGGCTCTCGAACAATGGAAAAAAAGGAAACCAAAAGAGAAGCTTCCCCTAACTGAGTCTGCCCACCGGATTTTGCTGATGAATTCCACAGAAATACCTGACCAGGAGATCACGGAGATTCTTGGTCTAGTCCAGGGTCATACTGTATTTGCTATCTGGCTTGGAAAAGATCTATCCGCCTTAGTCAGATTGATCCTCGGAGGCGAACTGATTGAATATACGGAGATGATGAGAAGAGCTCGGACAGTAGCTGCTAACAGGATGATCGGCCAGGCTGCAGAGATGGGCGCGGACGCAATAATCAATGTTCGCTATATGACTACCAGTGTTGTTGCGAGTGCGGCTGAACTTCTGGCTTACGGCACAGCTGTCAAACTCAGTCACATTGCTGCCTGAAACCATTCAATACATCAGCTTACCATCAAAGGCGGTGTAAAAGAAAATGGAAGCGCTGCCCTGAAAGAGACGATGATTTAAAATTCGATTGATCTGCTTACACGACTGAAACCGGGTTTATTTTTAATAGATATTTTTATCTTGCCTCTTTCCGGTATTCTGTAATTAACCTCGTATATCTATTTACTTTGAGATGCAATCACCAATTATTTCCCACATTTTTAATGCATCTTTTGACGAATTATGTGTCCGAATGATCGGTTTTCTTAATATTTTATGAGCAAGAAGGTACATTACGCTTCCGATATACTGTCTTATAAAGTCATCTTCAACTTTGACATTATCTGGTGTCCAATAATTTAATTCTTCTTCAAAATGAAAATCAGAATGTGCGATACAGTTTTCATTGTCATAAACAACTATTGCTAATCTTGAATCCGGAAATCTTGACAATGGATATTTATCAACACGGAAATAGAAACTATATGGTTGTTGCTTCAATTTATTCAGTTTTCCATTATCCAACGAGGAATATTCAATATCTTTAATGCTCATTCTTGTAAACCCGCGCAAATCTATCATTTACTAATCCTTTCTTGACTAAATAAATGAGAATTTTATAAGTTGTTGATTCAACTACATCTATATTTTTCTTTAAAACAAATTCATAAGAAAAGCCTCTCTTAGGCATTTGTTACACTTTGAATATATCGGGATAAACCTTCCTTGCTTTTCTGAGAAATGGAATTATCAACTAATTTTTTTCTTTGATCCTTTCTAACATCAAGACAGTTATTTTTCACCTTAATTCCTGTAACTAATGTTGGACCAACTTTATAAAAGGTCTTTTTATGGCTTATATTATATCCATTATCGCAAATAATTTGAATTATATTTGGTGTTTTGTCTTTAAAATCCGTTTGACTTGAAAAAGAGAGATCATCAACGAACCGAGTATATACAATTTTTTTTTCTTTACAGAACTCTAACAATACTTTATCAATAGGCAAAAAAACTAAATTAGCTAGATGTGGGCTTGTCGGAGTCCCTTGTGGTAAACATCCTTTATAAGTTGTCAATAATGTTAATAAATGGCTTACATCTGCAGAAAACGAATTATTAATAAACATATTGTAAACATACATATGGTTTACTGAGGGGAAAAAACCCTGTAAATCTGTACAGAAAAAATATTTCTTCCCTTGATGCTTTTTTGCATTTGTAATATTACTCTTTTTTGTAACACCTCCGTGAATATGAGATAGTAATGGTATTTTAGATAAAATTTTATCCTTAATTTTGACTTGAATTTCTTTTAATAAATCTTTACTTGGATACAATATTCTATTAACAGGTTCACCATTTTTCATTTTAGGCGTCTTATCATCATTAGTTTTTGGTTCTATTTTCTTATAATAATATCTATCAATGTTTTCAATAACATGTTTAATAACATCGAGATCAAAATCTAATGTATAAGCAAGATGTTTTGGTTTTTGGATCATTATTTTAAAAAAATGTTGTTTATTAATTCATTGATAGTTGGAGATACTATTCTGAAAACATCTTTTTTTGAATTTTCCACGTCATTTTCGGTTAATGATTGGAAATATATTACTGGTACTGGTACTCCAAGAATGGCACTAATTTTTTCTATGAGGTTAATATTTGGATTTCTTTTGCCATGTTCAATTAATGACAAATATGTTTGTGTGATTTCACATCTTTCTGATAAATCTTTTTGTTTAAAACCTTTTGATTTTCTAATGGTTTTAATTGCCTGTCCTATTTCCATGAGTATTCCACCAATTTATTTTATATATAATTAAAAAGAGAAAAAGGGTTCAATTTCCTTACTACAACTCACTCAATTACTCAAAAAATACTTAATCAGATTTCCTATTACTTCAACTACCATATTTTCAGTCAAAAATTTCCGTTTCATGTTTCTCTGAATTTTTCCTAATAATCTGATAACATCTTCAAATAATTGAATGTCGGAATTTGAAAGTGAATCACGTTTTTTGGCTAAAAGTTGAATTAGTTTCTCTTCAACTTCATTTAGAGAATCTTTTGAGTTCATTTTGAACTCCTTTCTTTTAGTCCAGCATAATTGCTGGTAGTCGTCAACAGCAATAACATTTATGTCCGCCGTGATTCACTATAACCCTTTAAATCTTTCGAAACGTAGTCGTTTTGATATTTATTCCAGTTAAATATCGAATTCAGAATGAACAATATAGTTTCCCAATAATCAACCTCTGATAGCCATATAAGTTGTCAAAGTATTAGAAAACTGAATATACGGTATCGAAAACACTGTGCACCAGACGAGGAATGTGGCTAAGCCACTACCCATTTAGGGGTTTCAATCTTTCATAATGTTATCGCTGGGATTCTCTAAATCAGCCTTTCAAAGAACACCTATAATATAAAATATATTAACTGATATGTCAAGATATATTTGATTCTATTAACTATTTGTTAATATATTTCAATTCCAATGCTCTAGCAAAAGCCCACAGCACCAGCCGGACATAGAATATCACACTGCCTATACAGTCTCACCGTGTTCAAGGAATACTTCGTAATACCGCAATCCGATTGACATCAAGAAAATAGCCAGACCCAGGAAAAACAGTGAAAAACCAACTCTACTACGGCGACAACCTTGATATCCTCCGGACATTCCCGGATGATTACGTGGATCTGATCTATCTTCCGGTTATTAATAGTAAAGGCGTGGGGTAATAAAAAGGCTGGTCTCTTTTTATATTTTCGATTTTACCTTGTTAAAAAAACCGGTCAGGATTTTGTCCATTTATACTCGACACTTTTTAATAAAAATCATTTTTGTCGACTATACAAGGACAATAATTGTATTTCCGCTCACCAAATATAGTACACACAAACAAAAAATTTGAAATCAACACTCCATTACTCC
Source organism: uncultured bacterium (assembly GCA_964441235.1). Taxonomy (GTDB): domain Bacteria; phylum Fidelibacterota; class UBA2242; order UBA2242; family UBA2242; genus BS750m-G69. The sequence continues at coordinate 25,767 of CAYTUQ010000010.1, forward strand.
ATTACTCCAACAATCCAATTCTCCATTACCCTACCACTCCATTTTCTTTTTCTTGTCTTTCCCCAAAATCCGTATTATATTACCGACCGACCAGTCAGTCACAATTGAAAAGGGAAATAAAATTGACGCCACTACCCAAAGATAAAGAAAAACGCAAGCGCATTATTGCTGCCGCTATAAAAGTCTTTGCACTCGACGGGTTAAGCAATGGTAAAATAGCCACTATTGCCCAAAAGGCAGGCATCGGCAAGGGTACAGTCTATGAATATTTCAGCAGTAAGGAAGATATATTTGAAGCAGTGTTCAAGGATTTTTTCGATCAAATGATAATAGACTATTCTCAACTGCTTGAAGTGCCTATGGATCCAGTCCAGAAAATGGAAGCTATGTTCGATTACACTTACGATTACCTTGATCAACTTATGGAAGAGAAGCACGGCGAGGAATTGCTGATTTTCCTGGAAATATTCCTGCAGGGCTTCCGGGATGAATTCAGAGGCGCCGGCAAATTATCTTTCAGCACCGTATTACGTGAAGTATATGATATCTTCAAACCCTTTGTAGATGAAGGCATTAATGCCGGTGTCTTTAAGCCCCTCGATTCGGAACATGTGACATTTATCCTTTTCGCTGCCCTAGACGGAATCGGTTTGCACTATTTCATTAATCGCAATCATTATAATAAAGAAAAATTTAAAACGATCACCAAAGATATTTTTCTGAACGGTTTACTCAAATCCCAAACCGAAGGAGCATAACATGAAACGCCTGTTACTATTCTGCCTGATTATCATCACATCCCTGACCGCCGGCGATCCCGACGTGTCGGGACCGGAGATTCTAAATAAAATCATCAATCTTATGAATCCCGAAAACGCCCGGGGAGTCATGGAACAGACTATTGTAACCACTTCCGGCGATAAGAGGACTTTCAAATACGAAACTTACATGGGCAATCGCGGTGAGTCGTCACTCATGCGCTATCTGGAACCTTCCCGGGTCAAGGGCAATGCGCTGCTCATGATCGATTTTTCCGACAATATCTGGATGTATAACCGCCGCACCGGTCGTGTGCGTAAACTGGCGTCACATGCCAAAAAGCAGAAGTTCGAGGGTTCCGATTTCACTTATGAAGACATGGGTTCCGGGGACAGCTGGAAAACGGATTTTAAACCCATATTAAAAGGCACTCAAAAGATAAACAAAGTACGTTGCTTTAAGCTGGAACTTCAGACGAAATCCGAGGATGTTTCTTATAGTAAAATGATCTGTTGGGTACGTGTCGGCGATTTTTTCCCGATTCAGATCGATTACTACGATGAGAAAAATGTGTTCACAAAAACCCTGTTTCTTCAAGATATTCGTACAATTGAAGGTATATTAACTCCCATGAAAATGGTTATGAGAAATAATCTCGACCGCACTGAAACCGTCATGAAATACGTCAATATCACTTATGATGTTGAGTTTGATAAAGGCTTCTTCAGCGAACGAAATTTAAAAAAATAGACCGAAATGAGATTCTTATGAAACGACTACTTTTTTTGCTAATCATCAGCGCTTCACTTCTTGCCGGACCGGACTGGTTTGGGTATTACGAGGGTGAATATGATTTCGGAAAATTACAGGACAAATCAATGTATTTCGGGTATAACAAGTTGCGCCTTGACATGGATACCAGCCCATCTGAAAATATCAGGATCAGCGCGGACCTGATTTACAAGGAGTATAACGGCCAGACAAATCTGAATTTTCTGGATTTTCTCGACCCCGGTTTTCGACCGGTTGTTCCAAATTCTGATATGTCTGGTTGGGACACATTATCCTATATTCCTTACGCCCTCTCGGATTCCCTGTTTATCGACAACATGTTCCTGGAATTCCATCACAAACTTTTCGATCTGACACTCGGTAAACAGCAGATTTCCCCCGGCGTGGGTTACGCCTGGAATCCGACTGACATTTTCAATATCAAGGATATCATGGACCCCACCTATGAAAATACCGGGATTTCTGCTATTAAACTCGGCATACCGCTGGCTGAACGCATTATTTTAACCGGAATTTTACAACCCAAACAATCGTGGGATGAGACGGTACAGTATTACCAGATAAAAACCGGGTTTGGGCGCTACGATCTATCGGTCTTATATAGTCGCAGTCAGTATCGTCAGAGCGGTCTGTTTACAACAACAATCCAGTCACACAATCTATATGGGTTCAACCTTGAAGGTGAATTGTTCGGACTTGGCATTCGCAGCGAAGTAGCCGCTCACCGGTTGGATTATAACAGCGATAATTTACAATACGAATACATTATCGGCGGTGATTATACGTTTGCCAATTCCCTGTTCCTCCTGACTGAATTCTACCACAGTGACCTGGGAGCAAAAACCGATCAGACCGTCTTCGATGATTATATGGTCTATTTTGCCGGCGAGCGCAAAAGCCTGAATCAAAATTATCTCTTTGCACTGGCAATGTATCCGCTGGGCGACTTGCTGGATATCAGCGCCTTCGGAATTATCAACCTGAATGATAAAAGCGCCGTCATCGCGCCGCAACTGATGTACAGGATTTTCCAAGATGTGGAATTAGCTTTTATGGGTAGTCTGTTCATCGGTGAAGATCCAGACGAGTTCGGCTTTCAGGAATATGGCGCACGTGTGCGCTTAAGAGCCTATTTTTAATAATCCGATCTTATTTTAATCTGCTGTAATGGATGAAAGCTGTTAATATTAAAAAGAGGTAAGATAATGAGAGAAAAATTTTTAGATACAATTGCTCGCTGGGCAGGTGAAAAAACCTGGTGGATGTTTTTGGGGATAATAATAATTACTATAATTATGGGCGCTTTGGCAGGACAATTAGAAGTGAATATGAATCTCACTATGCTACTTCCTGAAAACGACCCAATGGTAAATGAATTCAATAAAATCTTTAAAGAATTTAATGGCGCCAATACAGTTTTTGTTGTTGTCGAAGGAGAACAACAGAATATGAAAAAATTCGCCGAGTATATTACTCCCAAAATATTAAACCTTGAAAATTGGATAGAACAAAATGCTTCTTCCAAAGTAAAGAAACAACACAACATACTTATTACAAAAGCTGATGAGGGAAAAACCGAATATGCCGGGAATTATTTTGATAGAGTGGATTATAAAATGCCAACTGAATTCATGAGAGATCATGGCCTTATGCTGGTAAAAAGTTCTGATCTAAAAAATACCAGTGAAGTATTTACAAATCCCAATATTGTAAAATTATTACAAAATATAAATAACAGTCTGGAAAAGGAATATATCCAATCAGAAGAGAAAATCTCCACTACACAGAAAGAACGTTCCGCAGTACAATTTCTTGATGGAATTGAGAGCTGGTTGGATAATACTGCAAAAGGACTCTATGATTCAGAATATAAAAAACAATCTGCTACTAAAGCAGCAAATGCAATAGGCGTAGGAAATCCCTATTTTATATCACCCGATCGCTCAATGCTGCTTATAATGGCTGAACCTACCTTTTCTATCATGGATATGAATTGTGTAATGCCAGGCATCAATGGATTGGAAGAAATGGTGAAAACTGAATCTACACAATTTAATGTAAAAGCCGGTTTAGCCGGAGGGGTAGTACTTGGCAGAGATGAAATGGTAGCCGGCACAGAGGATTCTTATCTTTTAACTATATTGGCTTTAATCGCAATATTTATCCTTTTCATATTCACTTTCAGGATGTTCAGCGCCCCTTTGCTTGCGATGTTTAATTTATTAATCGGAATAGTGTGGGTTATGGGTGTGGCTTATCTATTAGTACAGAGATTAAATTTATTTACGTTAATGGTTTCTGTGATTCTTGTTGGTCTCGGAATAGATTTTTCCATTCATATCATTTCACTTTTTTCAGAATACGTAAACAAAGGTGTAGAACCTAAAAAGGCTATCCGCATTACTTTACAAAAAGCGGGAACTGGTATTATTACCGGTGGAATAACTACTTCTGCCGCTTTCTTAACACTTTGCATTGGACGTAGTGAAGGTATTAGTGAATTTGGGCTTGTAAATGGAGTCGGCTTATTATGTATTATGATTGCTACGATAATCACTCTGCCGACTTTTTTAATGTTACGTGAAAAATACAGAAACTGGCGGGGGAAAAGTATTAAAAAATACCATGATGTAACCTATGCAGCAATTGGTAATATTGGGCAGAAACAATATAATAAGTGGAAAGTTTCTTTGGTTTCTCTGATCCTTGTCACTCTCATATTGGGTTATTTTATCACAAAAGTCACTTTTGACTATAATTATCTAAATATGGAGCCGGCTGGATTAGAATCTATTAAACTTAATGATAAAATTATCGACAAATACAACATGTCTTCGGATGCAACCTGCATTACAGCTAATTCCCTGCAGGAAAACTATAAATTTGCAGAGGAAGCCAAAGAAAAATCCAGTATCAGTTATATTGAATCCATTACTGACTATTTACCACCGCAGGACAAGCAAAAATCACGTAAGCAAAAGATAGCAAATATTCACAAGCAGATGGAAAATCAAACAATTGCACAGAAAATTACAGAGGTGGATTGGCAAAAATTCATTGATGAAATGATTCGCCTGGAAGATAATGTCATTGAAATGCAGGATATGGCTTTCATAGGCGGGCAGGATATGGTGGATACAAAAGCAGCCCGCTTAGTCGGGAATGCTAATATTTCTAGAGCAGTAGTTGATCTGGAAGACCTTTTATTTAATCCGGCGGATTTAGAAATTAACAATAAAATCAAAAATATTTGCAAGATGCTGAACTTCGTCAAATCCAAAAAGGAAAATCCAAGAATAAAGAATGAACTTTCTGAACTTATAAATAAACTATCCGCTTTTTCTAAAAATTCAGTTTCATTATCTAAGGATGAAAAAATAGAAAAACTTAACAAATATTATGGTAAATTAACGCAAATTACTGAATATCCGGAATTTAAGGGCAGGATATCAGAATTTATAACCCAATTGACTAATAACTCCGATAAATTGGAGCGGCTATCAAAATTTAATCATGATTTTGCTCTAGAATATAAAAATTTAATCCTGAATATGGCTGATACATCGAACATAACTTTATCAATGCTGCCGGATCTCATCAGAGATAAATACATTAGTAAAAGCGGGGAAGTTTTTCTTTTATCAGTTTATCCCAAAGGGAATATATGGAATCTGAAGTACCTGGATCTTTTTTCCAATGAAATGTTCGAAATCTCCCATAGAATTATCGGAACTGCCCCTATGTTTTATTATCTGATAAAAATTATTGGCAGAGATGGGAGAAATGCTGCCTTTTTGACTCTATTTGTGGTCTTCATTTTCTTGTTAATTGATTTTAAATCTTTTAAAAGTGCTTTTCTTGCTATGATTCCCCTATTAACCGGAATGATCTGGATGTTGGGATTAATGGGAATATTTCATGTACAACTCACTCTTGTAAATATTATGGCTTTACCATTAATTCTGGGAATTGGGGTTGATGATGGAGTACATATCCTGCATCGTTACAGGATTGAAGGAACAGGTGCAATTAAAACTGTTTTCGCTTCAACGGGAAAAGCAATTATCATAACATCTCTGACAACAATGTTATCTTTCGGCTCTTTAGTTTTTGCCACTTACAGAGGTTACGGTAGTTTGGGAATTGCTCTATTTATCGGAGTTGGCGCTTGTCTGTTGACATCTCTTCTGATATTACCGACAATTCTTGGTATGGTTGATAGGAAAAAGAAGAAATAATTACCAGAGGTGAATATCATTGGCAAACAGCAGGATGTTGTTAATGTAATGGCTTTACCATTAATTCAAAGGATTGGTATTGATGACGGTGTCCATATCATCCATCGCTGGCGCAGAGAGGGACGCGGCTCCGTAAAGACTGTCTTTGCAAGCACCGGAAAAGCTATCCTTCTTACTTCTCTAACAACAATGCTGGCGTTTTGATCGCTTTTATTTTCTTTATGGAGAGGATATGGAAGCCTGGGAACTGCACTCTTAATCGGTGTTGGCGCCTGCTTCATCACCACCGTATTTATTCTTCCCGGGATTATCGGGTGGATTGAGAGAAATTTCTAATTTCTAATTTCAAATATCAGATTTCAAATTGAAAAATGCTTGACATGCTCGAATGTATTTAATAAAATTAGTCGTAAATACAGAGTGATTTTAATGTGATTTTTCTTAGGATGCTATATGGAATTTATCCACTCAGTAAAGAACTCGCGTCTAAAGAAGATGATAAAACAAGATTTGTGATAATAGAAATATAATTCGTTGATTGATCAGGAAAAAGAAAATAGACTTACCATTATCGTAGAGAATCGAAAAGGTAAACATTTGTTAAAAGGGTTGAATCAGATTTCTTATATATTGATACTATAAATGGATATAAGAAATATTCAAGATAGAATAAAAAAAGGCGCCTATCGATTTTCGGATCATGCTATTAAACGTATGATAGAACGATCACTTGACCGCAAAGATGTTGAAGAAGCAATTTCGAACGGAAAAATTATTGAAGAATATCCAGATGATAAATATTCACCAAGTTGTTTAATTTATGGACAAACAGACACAGAACGAGATCTTCATGTTCAGATTTCTCTACCGCCAAAAGTCGTAATCGTTACAACATATGAACCTGATCCTCAAGAATGGATCAATTGTCAAATCAGGAGGTAATTAAGATGAATTGTGTATTTTGTGGAGGCAAAGTTGAGTCTAAAGAAGTAACATTTACTTATGAAAGTGAAGATCAGGTTATTTTAGTTAGAAAAGTACCTGCTGAAGTTTGTACTCATTGTGGTGAAAAAACTTACTCTCCCAAGATTACAGATGAACTTTTAAAATTTGCTAAATGTCGTTTTAAGCCTGTGAAAACAATCGAAACTCCGGTGTTTGATTATACGAGAAAAGTGGCTGTAAAAGTTTAGTTTATTTTTCATTTTATAGTACTGTCACGTCACACTTGTGTCGATCGAAGATTCCTTTGGAAAGACATCTCTTCGAGATAATGACGTATAGAATATAGTAATTTTATAACCAAAGTTTGATGGTTCTGTCAATTAAAATTGCTAAAAATATTGGCATAAAAACAATTGAGGTAGAAAAATGATTACCTATACATTTTCCAAAGCAAGACAAAATTTTGCCACGGTACTTAATAAAGCAAAAGAAGATAGTGAAGTATTAATCAAACGTAAAGATGGAACTTTATTCAAAATCCAATCAGTCAAGAAAAATATGTCCCCATTTGATGTAAAAGGTATAAATCTATCAATTACGTCTGAAGAAATAGTTGATATCGTACGTGAAATAAGAGAAAGATAAATCGTAACCGTTCACCCCGTTAGATACTTACTATTTTAAACAACGAATATCTATTAGGGGTTGTTATCTCACGGGGTTCACGGCTTTTCCAAAGGAACTCCCTTGGAGGAAACTTGAAATTGGAAAGTAGAAATTGGGAATAAGGGAGACCTGTCTGCGTGCCTGCCTGAGAGAGTACGCTCGCAGACAGGCGGGCACGCACAGGCAGGGATGAAACGAGTTTACGAGTTGGATGTCTATGCCGATCGAAGATTCTCCGAAGGAGTCCTATGTGACCTTTGTAAAGGCATGCCTTTGGCACAAACTGGCAGAAGCGTTATCAGATATGGTTTGGCACGACTTTGATAAATGGAACAAAAAGGTTCAGAACACAGTGGGCTATCAGATAATACAATCATCTGACAGCATAGCTGTAAATATAGCGGAAGGGTATGGTCGACACACCCCCGCTGACAGGAAAAAGTTCTATATTTACCCCGTTAAATTCTGATCCATCAGAATATTTAACTGGGGTATATTCAAGAAGTTCATTTGAAGAAACCAAATCATGGTTGCGAAAACTTATCAGAAGAAAAGTTTTAACTGAGTCAAGCGCAACAGAATACAAAGCAATAGTTGCTCCGCAGGTCACAACGGTCAGACGACTCGTAGAGACTCCTTTGGAGAGCCCCCTCGGGAAAAAACTCGGCCCAAAATTGAATGCGTTCATCAACAGTACAAAAGCATGAAGACCAAATTTCTAATTTCAACGTTCGTTGAACAGTTACTAATAAGGAAACATTCGTTATTCACACTGCAGCTAACTTTTGACCGTTATATAATCCGTCTAATTTCTATTTAAAGCAAGAAATATGAACCGATCTCAGGCAGAACAAAAACTACAACAAATATTTAACATTGATCATTTTTATGACGACCAATGGGATACGATCAAGAGAATTCTAAATGGTGAAAGAATCCTGTTAGTCGAAAAAACCGGCTTCGGTAAATCTCTCTGTTATCAGTTCCCGGCAACTCAATTTTCCGGTTTGACAATAATCTTTTCACCCTTGATTGCATTGATGCGCGACCAGGTTAAATACTTAAAATCAATCGGTATTCCAACTGAATGCGTGAATAGCGGGCAAGAGTCCGAAGAAAATACTGAAATAATGGAAAAGGCAAAAAACGGACAAATCAAAATTCTTTATATTGCCCCCGAACGACAGGAGAACCGGGAATGGTTGGAAGCCGTTCGCAATATGCAAATCTCGATGGTGGTCATTGATGAAGCCCATTGTATCTCTGTATGGGGGCACGATTTCAGACCAGCCTTTCGTCGCATCGTCAGTTTGGTAAAATTGCTCCCGCAAAATTTTCCGGTATTAGCAACAACAGCAACTGCCACTAAAAGAGTAGCAGAAGACGTACGAACACAAATTGGAAATAATGCTACTCTTATTCGCGGAAATCTACTACGGGAAAATTTCCATTTAAGTGTAGTTAAAGTATCTAATGAAGAATCCAAAATGGCATGGCTGGCAGGATTTCTTCAAAAGCAGGAAGGAAATGGTCTGGTTTATACCGGAACAAGAGTCAACACGGATCTTTTTTCTTCCTGGTTGCAATTTGCCGGTATAAGCGCGGCAAACTATAATGCCGGTTTGGATTCAGAATCCAGAAAAGACATTGAGAACGGATTAATTGAGAACAGGTGGAAATGTATTGTTTCAACCAATGCACTTGGAATGGGGATTGACAAACCGGATATTCGATTTATTATTCACACGCAAATACCTCAATCTCCCATCCATTACTACCAGGAAATCGGAAGAGCGGGACGAGATGGATTACCGACGAGAATTGTTCTATTATATAACCCGGATGATAAGGAATTGCCGGAACATTTCATCAAAAATAGTCGCCCCTCGATAAAAAAATATGAAAGAGTTATTGATGCCCTCAAAACCGAACCGATGAGCGAATGGAATTTGATGCGTGCAACAAATCTTACACAGACACAAGTACGAGTTATTAGAGCAGATTTGATTGATCAAGGCATCATTAAAGAAGTGATGTATGGCAGAAGTAAAAAATACGAATACCAGTATGGCGCATCTCAACTTGATACGAGACCTTTTGAAGAACTTCGGAATTTCAAGATGGCTGAACTGGAACAGATGATATCCTATTCCGAGTCCTCAACCTGTAGAATGGATTTTCTTTGTCGCTATCTTGGCGACGATACTGTCAATCATTGTGGAAAATGTGATAATGATTTACAAAAAAACCTTCATTACGGTCTCTCTGAATACTGGCAAAAAAAGATTAATGAATTCAGGGATTCTTATTTCCCCGAGTTGGAAATTGAATTAAAAAATTCCAATATCGTCAACGGCGTCGCATGTTCATATTATGGCATATCCAATGTTGGCGCGGCAATACACCGTTGTAAATATGAAAACGGCGGCGATTTCCCCAACCATTTATTGAGACAAACTTTAAGGGCATTCAGACACAAATTTGGAAATGAGGAATTTGACCTTGTCGTATATGTTCCACCAACAGAATCAGGTGATCTTGTGAAGAATTTTGCAGAAAAAGTGGCGCGGACATTAAAATTCCCATTATCACACAAACTTGTGAAAATAACTAACACGAAACCACAAAAAGTATTTCAAAACTCTGTCTTGAAACACGATAATGTAAAAGATGTATTTTCATACCAGGATGAATCCAGGATTATTGGTAAGAAGATTTTATTAATTGACGATATTTATGATAGTGGCGCAACTATTAAGGAAATTGGACGATTATTTACTAAATTAGGGGCAGAGAAAATTGCGCCATTAGTAATAGCAAAGACAGTGGGGGGCGATATTTAATGAGTGATATTCAACAATATGCCTATTGGATGGCTTTAGCCCATTTACCAAAATGGCGAACGGAAAAAATAAATCGTTTAATTGTGGAAATTCTACACGAACGAAATATGTCCTTTTCTGAATTTTTTGAGATGGATCAAAAAAGTTGGTCAGAAGAATTTCAGTTCAATTCAAAAGAATTAAATGATCTGGATACAGCAAAATCCGAACTTCCCAATTATTCTTTTCTCGTTGAAGATTTACTAAATCAGGGCTTTGAATTAATTCCAATAGATGCCGATGATTACTCACCCACCCTAAAAAATAATTTAAAACTGAAATATGCCCCGCCTTTACTTTACACTAAAGGAAACAAAAGTTTACTGAAAGAATCATCCATTGCTATCGTTGGTTCACGAAACGCTTCTGATATTTCTTTGGAATTCACAAAGAATATTGCTAAAAATACTGTTAAGAACTTTCAGGTTGTCGTCAGCGGTTTTGCGAAAGGCGTTGATCGAACAGCATTAGAAGAAACTTTAGCCGCATACGGTAGAAGCATCATTGTTCTGCCGCAGGGGATTATGACTTTTGCCAGTGGTTTTAAGAAATATTATTCCCGGATAATTGAAGGTGATATCCTGATTTTAAGCGCTTATCACCCCAAAGCGCCCTGGTCCGTCGGACTTGCAATGGGACGAAATGCTTACATTTACGGTTTAGCGGATAAAATCTATGTAGCCGAATCTGATGTAAAAGGCGGAACCTGGTCAGGTGTGGTTGACGGCTTGAGAAAAAACAGGGAAATCTATGTTCGCAAACCAAACCCTGGTGAAAATAACGCTAATGATTTATTGATTTTAAAAGGCGCGACGCCGGTAAGTATTAATGGCGATATCGTACAAAAAGAAGAATTAGAGAATTTTGAAGAACGGGTGAAAAACGTTCTTTCATCCAAACCGTTAACCGCAAGTGAAATAAAAGATAAAATTCATATTGATATTGATACGCGAAAACTATCGTCTATGCTTTCTGAATTGGCATTTGTTGTTAAGGAAAAGGGAAATAGTAAAAACCGTTTCAGGCTTAAGAATTCAGAGGTTGTTCAAACAAATTTATTTGATTCACGTGATATCTAATCCCCACTATACCCCACGGCAAACCGCCGTCGGTGAGTTTTTTCAATAAAAGAATAAAACCGGGAATGTTGGTTCTTTCTGTAAACCTATTTTTATATATTTTTTAATAAAACAATTGCGTACTTCAAGTTAGACCGCCAAAATGGTGAAATACTAATAAATGGTATCATTATAGATAAAAATAACTTGATAATTCTTTTGGTAAATAGTACATTTGGAATGTACAGTAGGAAAGGTAATACATATGCAAACAATTGCAGTAAATGAATTAAGAGCGAATTTAATGAAGGTCTTAAAAAAAATTGAATATGGAGAAAGTCTTGATATTACCTCTCAAGGTAAAGTCGTTGCTAAACTAGTACCTCCTGAATATAGTAGAGAAAAAGCAAGAAATAAACTAAAGGAAATTAGAAAGAGAGCTGTAATACATGATGTAATTTCTTCCATCGATGTTGAATGGGAGACAATGCAATAATGATAACTGTAGACACCCATATCATTATTTGGGATGCTTTGAAACCGGAATTGCTAAGTGAAAAAGCAAAAAGTGAATTGGAACGAGCAAACCAAACAGATGGGATTATTTTCTGCGATATTTCTCTTTGGGAAATTGCAATGCTGATTAAGAAGAAAAGAATAGAAATTGATGTCCCATATCTTGAATTCATAGATTTAGTTAAAGCTTCAAATAATTACATTTTTCAAGAAATAACTCCAGAGATTGCTGAATTATCTGCCAATTTAACATTAGATATTAATTCAGACCCAGCTGATAGATTAACCCTACTACGTCATTTAGTACTTTTGTATACAATATGTTGTTTGTATATGTTAATGTTAACCAAACATATAGTGCTATATCTTATAAGTTACGTTGTAGGGTTAATTAGCGACACTTCTCTTATTTCCAATACTACACTAATCACAGCTGATAAAAACCTAAGAAAATCGAAAGAATTAAGAACAATATGGTAAAGGCGGTATAACATTCGTTGACGTTACACCCCTCTGGCGGGGTAACGTTTTAACCTGTTGTCTTACATATCCGTAGGACATAATTCAAAGATTTTCGCTCTTTTATAATTCAAACTTATTTCTAATGTTTCTTGAAAAAAACAACGGCATACATCACCTATGTCCGTTAGAAGGATAAAATTCAAAATGTAAATATTTTTTCTATAACTGAAGTTCCCCCGAAATTGGAAATCCCTTATAACGCATTTTTTATCTTTACTCAACGCCAGACGCTGGAATAGTCCGGAATTAATCTGCCGCCGCAGTTCCCGAACCGACCAGTTATCCAAATAACTCTGATTTTTTTAAAATTGGCGTTCGAGATTGTCCTTGATTTTCAGTAATTCTAGTAATATGACCAATTTAATATTTGTGACCGTGTTCCACTTTTTTACAATTATCCTGACAGTGCCAGGATTATCGGGTGGATTGAGCGAAAAAGGAAATAGTATCCGGCATTCAGTATCCAGTATCAAATTTCATCCATGCTTCTCCCGCTCGGGCGGTCACAAAGGACTCATAGGAGAACATACATGACAAGAATTTCTAATTTCTAATTTCTAATATCAGTCGGTACGGTTATTCACTTAGGACTTGACAATAGAATCATAAAAGAGTAAAATATTAGCGTAATGACTATAGATGAACAAAAGCGAATAGACATTTCTCGATTGAGAAACATTGCTAAAAAGTTTCTCTATATAGACATTTATTTCTCGATAGAGAAACTATGAAATGAATTAACGTTTGCAAGTTAAAAATATGTTAGGTTTAATAAAAATGAATAAATGATATAGGTATATATGAAAATGAAAAGATCTTTAGGAATAACGATAATTGGATGGTATTTCATCGTTCAGGGATGGATAGCACTCGGACAGTACGGTGATATTGGTAATTTTGCATTAGTTCTTGTAGCTTTATTTGTATGTATTGGCATCGGCTTGCTCAAACTATTTAACATTGCAAGAATTGCCGCTATACTTTTATTTGTTATTCTATCCTGTTATTCTTTATTTCTCACCATTAATTTATCAAGTCAATATTCAGACTCTATGATTGTAGGGAAAGCCATATCCATGCTTATATTTAGTACGGTGTTATTAATTATATTCTTGTTTTTCTTTACAAGGCCTAATATTAAAAACCAATTCAAAGAAAAAAGTAGTTCAAAAAATAAAAATAATGGGTCTGTTAATTCATAATAGAAAATTTTACATATATTGACAATGATAAGCCGACCGCAGGCGGTCGGCTTATCGGCACGGGAGTTGTTGGCTCACTCCATGAAAGTCCGCCTGCGGCGGCCTATCAATGTCGTTCGAGCCGACCCCGCCTACGGCGGCTACGTCCTGTACTCGCATCTGAGAGAAATCCTTTCTCTCCTTGCTGCGTACAGGATGCGGCTCAACTCCCGTGCCGTTAGCACAATAAAATGAAGAGGCAGATATAAATTGTCATTAGTATATCGAAATTATAAAAATCAGGAATTCTATCTTCATAAATCTTTAACAAAAAAAGGTAATCCCAAATATTACTTTTCTACTAAGAAAGAAGGAGAACTTGTTGATTATATTCCTGACGGATATGAAATATACGAAAATCCAAATGGGCAGGTTTTTTTAAGTAGAATACAACCAAAGCTTATTACTGATGATGAAAAGAGCATTGTTTTAAATGGAATGTACAAATATTCGGATGTAAATATATTTAAAATTGATGTAAAGAGAGATATAATAAACATTTATACTCCTGATCAAGATATTGAAGAACTCTCAAAATTTATAGAGATGTCTCCCCTTAGAAGAAAAAATAGAGATAAAGATAACATAATTAATCAAGTAGTTCATTATTCACCTGTTTTACAATTTATATTAGTTGATAGTTCAATGAGGCATTTTATAACAAGAAGATATTGTTATTTAGGTTCAATAGATGATTGGATTGAGATCGGACAAATTGGAATACTATCAGATTTAGTGAAGAAATATGTAAAGCATATTGGTAAAGATTCATATTATGATTTAGATTAAAAAAATAAGGTGCTAACCATCTCATGCACCCGACAGCGAACGCAGTTGCATGATTGGAGGGATTTAGAGTTTGGGAATCATTAGTGAAAGAGTTAAAGGTTTACTGATTTAAGTTCGCTGCGGGTGATGAAGTTTCCGTTATCTGCCATTATTAAAGGTATGAAGGTAGATTTGTGAGAGGAGTTTTATATGGAACAGTTTAATCAAAAAAATTATTGGACATGGAGGAAAATATTGACGGGTTTAGGAGTTATATTAATCTTGATTATTATCTACTTTGTAAATAGAGACTCCACGAATTTGCCAGAACAGATTAAGAAACACCCAAAAGAGACAAAATTATTAGAAGACGAAGCTCGTGAAGCAGTTTCATCTATGGACCAGGATGATATAAATCTGATGGAAGAACTCACTCAAAAGGCAATTAATCTATTACCCGATGATGAAAAACAACAGCTCATATCCTTGCAACTTCGGTTCAATGAATATAGTTATGATGCCCTAACAGAAAACGAAATAAATACAATGCAACAGTTAAACAAAAAAGCCATTGGTTTATTATCCACAGAAGATAATCTAAAACTAAGCAAGATATTTGAAAGAGCCGTGGATGAAGTTCGTAAAGATATTAAAGAACAAATTCCTAATCAAGACAACTCCCGTTTGAAAGAACTGGTGGGTAAATTGGATGACCCTGATGAAGCAGTGAGATGGAAAGCAATATTGGAATTAGAAAGGCTGGGGCCAAAGGCAAAGGAAATAATTCCAGACCTTATACGGTACTTAGAGAATGATGATTGGCGGATTAGGTATTATGCCGTTGAAATACTGGGAATGATAGGTTCAGATGCTAAAGCTGCTTTCTCAGCTTTACAAAAGGTATCAAAAGACCCTGATTGGAAAGTTCGCAAGAGAGCTTCATGGGCACTCGATGAAATATCAAAAAATAATAAAAAGAATAATACCGGCAGATAACAAAACGCTGCACCAGACCGCTATTCCGCTACGCTCCATAGCGGCAGGTGAATTTTTTCGTTAGGTTATTACTTTTACGAGGATAAAATATGAGCTATGATGCGAAACCAATCATTTTTTATAAACCTGCTATGAGTACCCCTCAGATAAAAGCAGCTATGGATTCATTTTTCAAATATTGGTTACCAAAGCATAGTTATTCGGAAGATTTAAAATTATATCATTACACGACATTAGAAGGTTTAAAAGGAATAATAAATAGTCGTTCAATACGGTTTACCCACACAAGTACATTAAACGACCCATCAGAATTAAAATACGGAAAACAGTTAATTTTAGATATATTAAGTGATACAATTAATAATGAGAATGAAGATAATATTAAAAATCTATTGAAGGACTTGTCAACCTTTATAAATGTATTTGATACAATATCATATCAAACTTATGTAGCCTGTTTCTGCAAATCAGAAAATTTATTAAGTCAATGGCGAAGTTATGCAGCTCAAGGTGGTGGATATAACCTTGGCTTAAGATTTCAGTCTAGTACAAAATTTTATCATGCTTTAGACGACTCCGAAAAGGAGAGTTATATAATTTTACGCAAAATGATATATGATATTGATGAGCAAAGAGAATTAGTATCAAACTATATTTCATCTATAGTTACTAGTTCAAGTGATGCTATAAAATATTTTAGAGAACATGGTGGTGTTCCACAAGCTTGGGCATCAATTGCTGCTATGGAGTCTGTTAATATATTATTTGATTTAATGCTATCATTTAAAAACCCGGTATTTAGAGAAGAAAATGAATGGCGTCTAATTAAAGGAATGGAAGCTGAACATAGACCTGAACTTATAAAATTTAGAGAAACCAATGAAGGTCTTGTCCCATATCTTGAAACATATATAGTGGAAGATTTAGAAGGGGAATCCACTTTTCCGCTTCGCACAATTAAATTTGGTCCCATGCTTGATGAAGCAAGAACTAAGTCTACGTTAGAACTTTTCGTGAATAAAGAAGCTGCTTTAACTAATAAAATAAAAATCGATACAAGTAACACAATAATTTCGGGTGCAGGATATATCTTGAGAGAATAAATTTCAATTAGCATATCCTAACGAATCTTTTATAGAAAGTAAAGTCAAGAACATAATTCACCGTAACCCCTAGTTTTTAACTTTTAGGGCGCCATAAAGACGGTTGAAATTTTACTAATGTCGCACTGCCTGTTTTCATAGAGGATATTTCCAGTTTGAAAAACCATACTTATATAACAGGGATTTCTAACCGATCAGTTTTGCCTCAACGGAAGTCTCTGGTGAGACACCTGACGCCATATAAATAAAATAACGATAGCCGAGAAAATCTTTTATTCAGTGTCAGCGTGCACCAAAGGCGTCTCAATGTGACAAGCAGTGGTTGAAACCATCCCATGGAATTAACGAGGTGAGCTGCTCGACAAAATTAGGTTTTGGCGATTTTACCAAAGATTTACGAATGTTAAAAGTAAATCACTTCGAAATCCGGCGTATCTCATACGTTGACCGTTAGCACGTAACAATAGAACAACGAAATAATATAAAATCCTTTTAATTAACCATAGCATTGATTATCTTAGTTATGTTGTATGACTAAGTAATAAAAGGGGTAAAAAAATGATACAAGTAAATATACACCATGCAAAGACTCACCTTTCAAGATTAATTCAAAAAGCAATTGAAGGTGAAGAAGTGGTTATAGCAAAAGGAAATAAACCGATAGTTAAATTAACGCAAATTCTAAATGTACCACAGATTAGGAAACTGGGATCTGCTCAGGGGAAAATACATATATCTGATGATTTTAATGAGCCATTGGATGATTTTGCGGAGTATATGAATTGAAGTATATAATTGATACTCTTACACTACTTTGGATAGTTGATAATAATTCGCAATTGACTCGTACTGCTAAGGAAATATATCTCGATGAAAATAATGAAATATTATTAAGTATCGCTAGTATATGGGAAATAGCAATAAAAATAAGTTTAAAGAAATTGATAATTCCATGTCGTTTATCGGATTTTGTAAAAGAACATATCATTGGAAATAACATTCGGATTTTAAATATAGCATTGTCACATATATACCGACTGGAAACCTTAAAATATTACCATAGAGACCCTTTTGATCGTTTAATAATATCCCAATCTATTGAAGAAAATATCCCGATTATTAGTTCAGATAGTGAACTTGATAAATACGAAATAGATCGAGTTTGGTAAGCAAGTAATGTGCTAATGAATCTGCTTCGCCTCAACGGAAGTCTCTGGCGAGGCACCTGACGCCATATAAATAAAATAACGATAGCTGAAAATCTTTTATTCGGCGTCAGCGTGCACCAAAGGCGTCTCAATGTGACAAGCAGGGGTTGCCTGCCCGACGCAGGCGGGAACAAAGCCATCTATCTGGAATTTGCACGGCTTTGAGTTATGCTGATAATCAGTGGTGAACAGGTAAAATATTCAGTTTATTGCAGCAATGTTAATCATAAACGTTGTTTTTTATCGGATATCTTGATGAAAACCGGTCCGATACCCAAGGAATACCGAATTCTGCAAAAACTATTCTCATGCCGCAATTTGCGGCTTATAGCGACATATAGCGCTAATTTTTGTGAGTTACTTTGTAGGCTTAATCACCAAAAAGACCCAATTGATCCTTATTATTCTCTTTTTTCTTTTCGGCAATCTTCCTGTTAATTTCAGCTCTTCTTTTTTTTCTCTTTTTTATTTTTTCCTCCTCGATTCTTCTATTTTCATCAACGAATTCCTGTAATTCTCTGGCTTCTTCATCATCGGCAAATTCAATAATATATTTTTGATTGTCCACCATACTTTTGGGGATAATAAAACCTTCCGGCGTTTGATAAAAAGTAAAAGAATCAGATATTTCTTTACTACAATATCCTTCTTCGCCGATGCTCAGGTTACAGGCTTTTTCGATTTGAGTTGCTTTAGTGCCAATAGTTGACTTCTTTGTTCCAAAATATTTACAAAGCGAGTCAACAGTAATATAATTTTCATTTTGCTTATCAAATAAAAAATTCAGGCGAGCTATAACATAAATAATAGATGCGGCCCAAATTTCCTTTTTCCCTCGAATAATATTTATTATCCTTTTTCTACCGAGTTTCCCACATAACTTGATAGCATACCCTTCCAATTCAGGCGTCAAATACTCCTCACAAAAAGAATGTATCATTTCTTTAATTTTATCTACTCTTTCTGCTTTGTCATTTTTATCTTTTGAAAATTTATTCATACTGATTTTATCACCTTTTATCTAATCAGAAATATATTTATCAATTTCTTTCATAAATATCTCCTCTGTCCTTGCGCCGACCCATTTTTGACGTATAATACCTTTTTTATCAATAAGGAAAGTTGTAGGAATACCTCGAATGCCCCCATACTTAACTGTTAGATCTTTGAGATATTTTTCATCGCCTGTCAGGATTGTATAGTTTATAGAATTATTATTTACAAAGGATTGGATTTTTGCTGCATTACCTGAAGATAATGTAATACCGACAATTTCCAGTCCGTCTTTTTTGTGTTTATCATACATTTTAATAAAGTCCGGAATCTCGTAAAGACATGGACCGCACCATGATGCCCAAAAATTCAGAATTACGACTTTGTCTTTGAATTGCTTAAGTGTTACTTCTTTGCCATCAAGAGTAATTAATGAAAAATCGGGTGCTATACTTCCGATAGAACCGGGAATTCGCATAATTTGTGATTGTTTGACTTCGCCTGTATTTTTTCCACTGGTAGTGTTAGGTTTTTGCTCTTTTTGGGCACAGCCTACTCCAAAACTGATAAGCATAAAAGTTGAAAATAATATTACCATTGTTACCGCACTTTTCAATTTCATTGTGTTATCTCCTCTTTATTAATAATTCAAGATACTGCATTTCTGAGCACTAATAAAGTATTATATTCATTTTCTTTATAAAATCTTCCGGTTTTTCAAAACCAAAAATTCTGAGGTCTGTAATTTCACTCCCTTTTTTGTCTATAAAGACAGTAGTTGGAACTCCTTTGATGTTGTACTTTTCTTTTATTGATATTGTTTCAGAAGAAGTACCGGAAGTTAAATCTATTTTAAAAAGAGAAAATTGACCGCTTAGTTTTACAACTTCGGAATTACTAAATGTAAATTTATCCATCTCTTTGCAGGGTATGCACCAGTCGGCAGAGAAATCAAGGATAATTGGCTTTTCTGTTTCTAATGCTGTTATGTATGCCTTTTTGTTGTATGGTTTCCAATTCATACTTGACAATGCTTTCTCTTCTGGTTTAAGGAACCATGTCCCTATTATAATAGACACTATTGCAATGATTTGTTTGATAAATATAAATGCAGGCGCATTTCTACCGGATTTGTTGAAAAGAAGTAAATAAATACCTGAACCTATAATGTACACCGGAAATAGTATGTTATAGATGTTTTTAGGGATCAAGGGATTTATAAAATATAATGCTATTCCAACTAGAATAAGACCAAAAATAATTCTAACACCTACCATCCACTCACCCGAACGGGGTAAACTGTTAATTTTGCTGGAGAAAAATGCCAGAAAAATGAACGGTAAACCCAGACCAAGCGAAAGAGTAAAAAACATTGCAAAACCCAGGAATGGATTTCCTATGCTTGCAACGTAAGTCAGAAGTCCAATTATGAAAGGACCAATACATGGTGCTGCTACAATTCCCATAGTTAAACCCATAATCAGGGAACCAAAATATCCCGTGCGGCTCCCACCGCCCAGATTTGTCATAAATGAGGGAAGCCTGAACTCGTATAAACCGAACATGCTGAGTGAAAGTGCGGTTAAAATCCCGGCAATAGTCAGAAGTACAATTGGATTTGTCATAAATGTACCGAGTAGTTTGCCGGACAGTGCGGCGAGTGTACCTATTGTAGAATTTATGATGGCAATGCCGAGCACATAAAGAATTGCCATAATGATTTTTTTACCATGTTTCTCGGATGCCTGTCCACCAAAATAACTTACAGTAATAGGGATAAGTGGGTACACACAAGGCGTTAGGTTTAGTCCAAGTCCACCCAAGAAGATAAGGATAAATGTCAGGAATATTCCTTTTCTGGCAATAGATGCTTTAACATCAAAAATTGAGGATTGTGAATTATTATCTAATGATCCTTCGTTTATAAAATATTCTGAATTTTGAAATATAATTGGGTCTTTCGGATTTAAAATAGGTATAGAGATCGAGAAGAGAGTTTCCTGAGGTGCAATGCATACTTGATCATTGCAACCTTGATAGAGCAGATGTCCTTCTAAGATTACTTTCTCTTGTGCACTTTCGAGGATTTTTCCAGAAACTCTAATGATAATGTTACCCTCATATACTGCAAGCGGTTCATCGGAAAATGAGAGGTTTTTAATTTCGTGTGGTGGGAAATGGATATTAGTAATAGTTAGATATTCCGATTCTTCAAAGCGAATTTCAGTAGGAACGACAAATTCGTCCAGTGGCTTTGAAGAATTGATGTGCCAGGGTTCCTTTAATTTTACAACAATAGCGGCATGGAAATCTTGACCTTTATAGACTCCATTTGTGGATAGATAAGTTTCAATTTTTAGAATTGAATTGGTGTTTTTACCGAAAGACGGTAGAGCGAATAAAATGAAAAGAGTTAAAATAATTGGTAGTCTTGTTTTGGGCATAGTTTTTATCATTTATTTATTCAAAAGCGAAATATCTTCCTTAAAAATTTCTTTTCCTTTCTGATTGCATTATGTATTTCGGGCAACTTTTTCTCCGCTTCGACAATTCCTGCATTTATAAATTCTTTATATCTCAAAAATTCGCTCCAGTGCGCGTCTTTAACATCCGGATGCAAAGAGACATCTGCATTCGCCAGCTGGAGTTTGGATAGATAGAATCCTCTTATCGATTCTGTTCGAGAAATTATATCAATAATGTTTGGATTTTTAAGTTCTTTAATTTGATTAATGCAAACACAAACTCCTATCACAAGATCAGCACCCATTTCTCTTGCTTCATCAACAGGTACAGGTGCAGTCACGCCACCGTCTGTAAGCAATTGTCCATTTATTTGTTCAGGAGAAATAAAACCAGGAATAGACGAACTTAGTTTTACCGCTTTTCTTATATTTCCCTCTTTAAAAACGACAGTTTTTCCAGAGTTAAGGTCAGTTGATACTACACCGAAAGGTATTTTTGCATTATGGAAATCTCCATCGTCTATAAGAAAGGAAATGGCATCGGAAAGCCTCTCGTCTTTAATAATTCCTGTTCTGGACTGTGCAAAGTTTACGACAATTCTTTTAGCAACAATCCGAGCTAAATGGCTCATGAAAGAAGGATTCTGCTCGTTTTGAGGAATGATATATTTTAACCCAAGTGAATTATAGTTCTGGCTGGCTAAGAAATTTTCAAATCGTTTAATGACTGCTTCTGAATCAGGATTCTGGGCATACATTGCACCCACGACAGCACCCATTGATGTTCCTGTTATAAAATCAGTATGAATGCCATTCTCTTCGAGTACTTTTAGAACTCCTAAATGTGCTAAACCTCTGGCTCCGCCGCCACCTAATGCTAATCCGATCTTCGTATTCATTTTCTCACATTTAGATTTAGCTTTTTTCGATCCGTTACATATACTTTGTTCATAATAACATCTTTAAGTGGACGATCTTTTTTATTACAGTGAACTTTTGCAATTTTATCAACAGTTTTCACTCCCTGAATAACCTTACCAAATACTGTGTATCCAGCCTTATCTAAAAACGGTAAGTCTTTCAAGCAGATATAAAATTGGCTGCCGTTTGAGCTCTTTTGCGGATTAATATTATCGGGTAGCCTTGCCGATGCAACTGCTCCCCTTAGATGCTTTTGACCAAGTTCTGCGGGAATTGTATAGCCAGGACCACCTGTGCCATCATTATATGGGTTGTTATCTCTACTTAATATATCTCCGCCTTGAATAACAAAATTGGGAATTATGCGGTGAAAAGTTGTACCATTAAAGTAGCCCGCATTTGCCAGCTTCTTAAAATTCATTGCGTGAAGTGGCGCAGCGTAAGAGAAAAATTCGATAGTTATATTACCGTATTCTGTTTCAATAACAGCAACTTCCGATGGAGATACAACTTCATCGGGCAGTGATTTAACTCTATTCCGAATTTGTTCAATCTGCCTGCCGGATAACGAATCAGCCCGGATCGTCACGCTAATGCAAAGAATTAGAAAATACATGAAAAGTTGTCGAATAGACATGTGTTCATCTCCTATCTTAAAGTAAAAAGAGGGTAACTATCTAACTCCCAGATCCTGCCGTGTGCCCAAAGTGTCCCACAGGGGCAATTTTTTCTATTAGAAGTTAGGTTTTTCTCATACAGCAAAAAAAGAGTTTTCATAAAAACATCCTATATTGTTGGTCCGTTCTATAACTCAACACCTCATTGTATTTTTCCTCAATAACATTAGGTCTTCGCTCTCCCCTTCTCTTATCAAGAGAAGGGGCAGGGGGTTGAGTTCATCATCTCTTCCCTTCCACGATCCTCTTCCAAAAAATGGGTCGGAGGATGAGTTCTATTTCTCCAATTCTTTCAATAATCTCTCAAGCACATCCTCCAAAGATTTTTTCACTTCGGAGTTTTTATATCGTATCACTTTATACTCATTATTTTCCAGAAACTTCTGACGGTATCCATCTTTTTCTTTAGGGGGTGGAATAAAACATATTTTGTGTTACTATTCATAATTTTATTATAGATAAAAACATTGTAAGATGATTTTTAAGCATGTTAATCTATTCCACCCCCCAAGCGTCCTGTCTTTTATGAATTCCGCCATCTATTTCAACTATTAATCGCTTTGCATGACAGTAAAAATCGACTATATATCCTCCAATGGGATGCTGTCGTAGAAATTTATATCCTCCCAAATTTCTGTTACGGAGACATTGCCACATAATCTCCTCTGCATCGGTAGGATTTTTCCTGTATCTTCTACACAGAGCCTTCAATTCCGGACTGATATATTGAATGTTCCCTTCAAAATCGAACTGTTTATATGATAAGGATGGTTCTTTCATAGTTTTGGGGTTGATCTTAATAATTAAATTAACTTTCTTGGTGATAATTTAGAAGATTTCATAGGAAATCCTTTTTAAACCAAATTTCTATAATTTCTGTTAACTTTTTAGTATCATACAATATGAGATAATTCCTCACCGGATTTGTTCCCCAAAGATATTTTTACAAAAATGGGCATTATTAATTAATAATCTATCATCCGCCAATTTATTACAGCCTGAATAATTCATATACCGCTCCCGGAGGAATTACATTTCATACGAATTGTCCGACGGAAAAAGGTACCCTGATGCAGTCATTTTTACCCTATATGTTAATTACTGCTCCAGGAGAATTTTGTGAAGCTATTTCTATTTTATATGAGATTGTATTTTCTGTTTTTGTATTTTCGAAGAGTTCTCTAACAATTTGTGCATCATTATTAATTTCGCTTAAATGCCCAAGAACAAGATATTTTAACCTTCCATTATGCGAAATACGATTGAATAAATCTAAGGACTGTTCATTTGATAAATGCCCAACCCTGCTCTTTATTCTCTGTATTACCTGAAGAGGGTAGGGACCGTTTAATAGCATAAACATATCGTGATTTGCTTCAAGAAAAAGAAGATCAAGGTCGGAGATATAGTGTAATACCGATTGTGTTACAGCACCCAAATCTGTGACAATTCCCAACCTCCTACCTCCTGAGGAAGCAACTATACCGATTGGGTCTGCGGCATCATGGGGTAAATGGAAAGTTTTTATTTTGATATTTTGTAGAGAGAGAGTATCTCCTGATGTGAAGAATTCGACTTTTACTTTTGTTAGTTTTTTTGGATCAATCGCTTGGAAAGTTTTTTTAGTCATGTAAATAGGAATTTTATGGCGCCTTGCAAATATGCCTGCACCTTTTATGTGATCTGAGTGTTCGTGTGTTAGTATTATTGCTGAAACATTCGCAGGAGAGAGATTAACTTCATCCATCCGCGAGGTAAGGTTTTTTAAACTGAAACCCTGATCAATGAGGAGGGCTTTACCGTTGTTTTGAATATATGTGCAGTTTCCTTTGCTTCCGCTGCCAAGATTACAAAATATCATTTCTTTCCGGTTCTACCTCTGGTAGTCAAAGGGATATTAGAAGCACAGAGTGGACATTCTTCAGGTTTGTAGGTCGGAATCTCCATCGTGATCAGCGGAAAATATGAATCTCCGAAATCGATTTTGTCTCCACTGCGATCGATGAAAACACCAATACCCATTAGAATGCCACCTTTTTTTGTCACAAGCTCCATTAATTCATAAATAGAACCGCCTGTAGTGACAACATCATCAACAATCACTACTCGTTCACCGGGATTAATATCAAATCCTCTTCGCAGGACTAGATTCTTGTTTTCACGCTCAGCAAAAATACTCCGTGTACTTAAGAATCTTCCGATACTGTGGCTTATTATAATACCTCCAGTAGCAACGCCGATGATGACATGAGGCCTGGTCTTCCTAAAATGTTCCGCAATATCTTTACACAGTTTATCGGTAAGTAAGGGATATTGGAGTACTTTAAATTTTTCAACATACGTATCACTGTGACGACCTGAAGTGAGAAGGAAATGTCCCTTTAAAATAGCTCCACATTCTCTTAAAATATCTAAATAAGATTCTGTTTTCATTGCTATTCCTCTATTTTGTAACTATTAAATCATGATACACGAATTTGCCAGGATTTTTGTAATTAGTAAGAGAAGAAATGTAATTTTGTTGGGAGGTAAGACTTTGGCAGTTGAGTTTTGGGTGCTTGCGAGATTCTGATATATTCGGAACTTTAATAAGCCCAATTTCCTGTGTTATGAACTCCTCCAACCGATAGCAAATTGTTATACGATGCCGGTTGCTTCCTCTTTTACTCATTGTATGTAGGGTTAATCTTACTAACGACAAATTCTCTTACTTTCCTATCTATTTCAAAGGCTTCTTTAGCATCTTCTATTCCTGGTTCTATCAAAACATCCGGATAACGGATCTCCACAGCGTAATCAGTGAGGTTATCCGCATATTCCAACTCGTCCTTAAAAGAAGAATCTATTGTAGCACATAATTCCAACAAATCCATTATACTGTGAGTCTTTGGAAAATAAATCTGATGGTATACTAAGAAGGCTTTTAGATACTTCTCTGTACCCTGCTGGCAGTGAAAACATACGGTATCTGTAATTGGGTCTTCAAAGGATAATTCCCTTTCTGCAGTTAAAAGGTCCCTTTCTGCCTTATTTATCCATTTATTGACTAGATCCTTGATGATTTTATCTCGATTCATAAACGACTTTCCCAAATTTATTTGCAGGATACATAATAGTACCAATAATATCTTTATATGTCTCAAATTCTTTGGATGGTTTTACAATAACATCAATCGGAACCTTAAAACCAGAGAGAATTTTCCTCACCTTTCGATTCTGTAAATGAGATGGTAAATCACTATCCTTAATAATCAATAAATCTATATCGCTCTCTTCCGTAGGTATTCCATTAGCGTATGAACCAAAAAGAATCACCTTTTTAGGTTTGAAGTTCTTTACAATCTTATGAACAATTTTTCTTATCTGATCTTGAGTTAGCATTGAGGTACCTCTTTATAATCTTATTTATGCGACCAATAGCACAGAAATAACAATGATTCTGGAAGTTATTATTGCTCATTTTGGATTTAATTTTTCTCGTTTAATTTTTAATTTCCAATTTCAATGTTCTGTGAACGCTTACTAAATCTTTAATAATCTACTATAATATTCAGCTGCATCTCTAACATTATCTGGGAATTTGCCTATGCCCGGAAAGATCACACTTCTTGATACATTAATCAGACCAAGTCCGCAAGTTCGACAAACTTCGACTGCCGATTCTATAACGCCGCCCTGTTTACCAACACCGGGAATTAAAAATGGTAAATCCGGATACTGTTTTCTGACATTAATGAGTTGTTTTGGTTTAGTAGCTCCAATTACTAAGCCCAGATTCTTCTTCTTATTCAGGTTTTCGACAATATCCGCAGTTTTAAGATAAAGTGGTTTGTCACCGCCATATTCTTGCAATTCACGCCCGGATGGATTAGATGTCACACAGAGTACAAATGCACCTTTTGATTCATTTTCGATGAATGGTTGGATACTGTCTGAACCAAGATAGGGGCTTAAGGTAACTGCATCAAATTTGAGGGTTTCAAATAGTGCTTTGGCATAAAACCTTGAGCTATTTCCAATATCGCCCCGTTTAGCATCACCAATAATAAGTACATCATTTGGCATTTCAGAGATAATCTTTTCAAGGATTTGCCAGCCTTTCCATCCCCATAATTCAAAAAATGCTAAATTAAATTTATAGGCTGGCGTAATGTCTTTTGTAACATCTATAACTTCCTGTACAAAGTGGTAAATCCCGTCAGGATTTTTTTTAAATTGTGTTGGGAGTTTTTCCTGATCAGGGTCAATTCCTACACATAGAAATGTGCTCTTTTCCTTTAAACAATTTCTAAAATATTCATAGTACTTCATTCCAGAGAAAAAATACGTTTTTCTGGGATATTAAACAACTGAGTTGGAGACTATATTGCTAATATCTTGTGTCAAGTCCTTTGATTTATCTTTTTTATTGGGTATAATTTAATATGGACTTAATACAAGGTTTGGGGTAGGATGAAATTTATTGCAGATAATATGCTGGGTAAACTTGCAAAATATCTCAGGATGATGGGATACGATACGGTTTATCCTCCTCCAAGTGATGCAAACGGTTTAATTGTTTTATCTAAAAGTGAAGATAGAGTGATACTGACACGAAATTCAATATTTATTCGAGACTTCAAGCCTGAAAATTATTTATTCATAGAGTCTCAACATTTTTCTGAGCAGATGATTCAGGTGATAAAAAAATTCAATCTTGAAATCAACACTGACAATTTTTTCACGCTCTGTATGATTTGCAATGAGCATTTATTTCAAGTATCTAAAGAAGAAGTAAAAGAAAAAGTTCCAGAAAGTGTTTATATCAACTTTAAAGAATTCAGACAGTGTCCATCCTGCTCAAGAATATACTGGCATGGTGGACATACTCAAAGGATGGAAAATAAGTTGATGGGAATAATGTCGAGTTTGTGATTAAAATTCACTGTCTGAAGTTCAGGGTTTTTGTGTAAAGAGAATAAATAAGAGCCTCAGAATCATCCTATAGCTCCTCAATTAGGGATTGTTTAACTTTTAAGAGAAAGTAAAATTATTGGTGAAAGCCGACTGGTTTAAGAGGAAAAACTCCCGGTATTCTAAACCACAAGATGTTTATCGAAAAATCGCTGAGAAGTGGTATAATAACGGTTTAACTGATTACCGTGTCAATGCGCAATCATCAACATGAGGAGAAAAACCAACCAAAAAGTTTCTTGTATAGTAGAGATAATGTAAATATATTTCGATTGTTTCGACTATAATCGAAGGTATTAGATGATTATCAGAAATTCTTATTTAAAAAAAATCGAGCCTTTTATTGACAAGCCGCTGACAAAAGTCATTACAGGTATGCGGCGAACTGGGAAAAGTACATTTTTACAAATGCTCATACAGCAGATTCGTGAAAAAGGTGCTGTTGATAGTCAGATTCTCTGGATCAACAAGGAATTGGTAGAATTTGACTCTATTCGTAATTACCTTGATCTTTACCAGTATGTCAGGGATTATTTTAAGACAAAATCAAAAAATAACTATCTGTTTATTGACGAGGTACAGGATATCGAAGACTGGGAAAAAGCAGTAGCTTCATTTTTAGCCAATCAAATGGCTGATATTTACATCACTGGTTCTAATGCACGTATATATTCTTCGGAGCTATCAACTCTGCTAGCGGCACGGGAGTTGAGCCGCATCCTGTACGCAGCAAGGAGAGAAAGGATTTCTCTCAGATGCGAGTACAGGACGTAGCCGCCGTAGGCGGGGTCGGCTCGAACGACATTGATAGGCCGCCGCAGGCGGACTTTCATGGAGTGAGCCAACAACTCCCGTGCCGATAAGCCGACCGCCTGCGGTCGGCTTATCGGGACGTTATATAGAAATTCCGATGTTTACTTTAAGTTTCAGCGAATTCCTCCAATTCAGAGAAAAGTCTTATACCGCTCTCAATACTGATGATGAATTTAGCCTATTTCTGAAGTATGGTGGTTTTCCGGGAATCCACGCACTGGAGTTTGAAGATAAAACGGTTTTTCAATACCTTGACTCCCTCTACAATACAATCTTAATTAAGGATGTTATCAGACGGCATAAGATTCGAGATGTTGGAGTCCTGGAGAACGTTGCTCGTTTCATCTTCGATAATTGCGGGAATGTTACGACGGCTAAGCGGATACCAGACTACCTTAAGAATAAGAAAATGAGAATTTCAACTGATACTGTACTTAATTATTTGTCTTATCTACGAAGTGCGTTTCTAATCCATAAAACCGGGCATTATGACCTGAAGGGATTAAGACACCTTGAATTTAACGATAAATATTACCTTGGTGATATCGGTCTGCGACATAGCATTTTAGGTTATAAAAACCGCGATATTTCCGGTCTTCTGGAGAATATTGTCTTCTTAGAACTACTGCGACGTGGCTATCGAATTTTTATCGGAAGACTTAATGGCAGAGAGATAGATTTCGTTGCTGAAAAGAGTGACGAACGAATTTATATACAGGTATGTTACCTGCTTGCAGACAGCAGTACGATCGAACGCGAATTCGTCCCACTCGAAAAGATAGAAGATAATTACCCCAAGATGGTGCTGTCCATGGATAAGATTTATATTCCTGATAGAAAGGGAATTATCAGGCAAAATCTGATCAAGTTTCTATTAAGTGAAAAATGATTCAGAATTTTTATTAAGGGGGTGGAACAAATTAACCTATATATATTATTTATGTAACTAACCTACGATCAATAAAACAACAGACCAAAATGTAAAACATATTTTATTCCACCCCCTAAAGTGAGAGATGCTTTTAGAAAAAAACGTATTGGGTATCTATTTTGCGTTGATTTTCTGATTTTTATTAATTACAATGAATATAGAAATGACTCAGATGAATATATAACTGTAGCAATACATTTAGATTTCCGTAAAATTGAATCCAAAAACTACTTTCTTTTCTTTATACTGTTTTGTATTTTAAAACAGCATATTTTAAAACAGGAGGGGAAAATGGTAAAAACAAGTAAACTAATTTCTGAAATAGAATCACTTCCGATTGATCAAAAAACTCAGATTGTTGATAAAATTCTCAATAGTCTAAATCCGGGTCGTAAAGAAATTGATGAATTATGGTCAAGAGAAGCGGAAAGAAGAGTTGAAGAAATTAAGTTAGGAAAGGTAAAGACAATTCCAGGAGAACAGGTTCTTAAGGAAGTTCAACAACGATTTTTAAAATGAAATTCTCCTTTCACCCCTCTGCAAAGAATGAAATGCTTAAAGCAATTGACTATTATGAGGAATTTCAGAAAGGTCTTGGACTTAAATTTGCCAGAGAAGTTTATGCAGCTATTCAGAATATTCTAAAATTTCCAAAAGCGTGGTCGAAACTATCAAAGAATACAAGAAGATGTCTGACTAATCGTTTTCCATTTGGAATAATTTACCAAATTATTAAGAATGAAATTTTAATAATTGCGGTAATGCAGATTAATAGAGAGCCTGATTACTGGAGAAACAGAATAGAATAAAATATATAGTAAAGTTTAACCATGTACTCAATTTTATCACAATCGAAACTTTGTAAAAAGTGATGTATTCAACTTTTTTTCGTAACAGTCTCTAATATGTATAAATACCGAAATTTATGAATTTCATCAATCTTATAGTTTTGCAATGGCATAGTTATATTAATCCAAAGGCAAGTGTAAATAAAGTGAGAAGTATAAAAATTTTATCAGTAATGATTGTTTTCTCTATTTCTATTTTAATGGGTTTACCTGCTGAGGCGGGCGAATGGACCTTAACTGGTTCGCTTTCAAAGAAAAATATTTTAGTAAAGTAAATCCACAACTATATCGATGTATATCGCAGTCAGTTGCCCTGCAATCAATTTATTCAAACCACCTTTCTATTGGTATCGCAAGAAATTCTTCTACAGGAATTCCCTGAATACCAATTAATAAATTTTTTCTGACTGGCAATGCGTTTGAGAACACCTTAATCCCGGGCAAAACTCCCTTTCTTCTACCGCTTTTCACCTCGATGGCAACTAATTTATTTCCGAATCTAAGTATAAAGTCAACCTCTTTTCCCCGTTCTCTCCAATAGAAAAGGTCAGTATTTTTTCCACATTGTTACATTTTGCTCAATATCCTGAGTAAAATTACTCATAATATCAGCGTGATCTCAGGTAATGTCAGAATAATTAATTGATAACTAGAGATTAAAATGATAATTTACATCCTGATTAATAAGCTCTCTTTATGTATTTTTAGCAGGATTTAAATAAATGAAAGATTTTGACCTTATAATTTTTGATCTTGATGGTACTCTGTATCAGAGATGTTCGGAGATTGATGCTGTATTTCCTATGGTATCAATTAACCTTGCTGCAAAGAGCGCCGGGAAAAGTGAAGAGGAAATGCAAGTTGAATTCATGCGGAAAAAAGATGAATTAGCCCATCTCATTAATGGTAAACCAACAAGCACACTAACACTGTTCTATTATTATGATGTGGAATTCAAGGAATTCGAAGAGGAAGTTAATAAATTACTGAACGTGGAATCCATTCTGAAACCAGATCCTACAGCGATTAAAGCAATTGAAAAGGTAAATCGGCAATATTCATTATTTCTTTACACTACGAATAACGAGGTATTAAGCAATAGAATTTTGAAAACGCTAAGACTTGACCAAATATTTCCAATCAGCAGGCGTTTTTCATTAGGCTCTGTGGAAAAATTAGACATGCCCAAAAAGGAAAAACTGGAATATATCAAGCCTGGCCTTAGGGGCTTTGAATTTATTTTAAATCATTTTGGTATTATGCCTGAAAAGGCTCTGATGGTTGGCGATTCTGAGGTTTCGGATATAATTCCAGCAACAAAATTAGGAATAAAAACGTATCATGCGGTAGATCGAGAAAAACTCTATGCACTTCCTGAATGGCTTGGGATGAACCTTTTGGAGGTTTTTCCAATGGAACTTCTACGGAGCAAACCCCCGCAATGATAATTAAAAAAATCTTTTCTCAATAATCATAAAAAGTTTCTATATTATAAACTGGAAATGGATAAAAGCACACAAAATCTATTTGAAGTAAGTTTATCAGAGACACAAAGCAGAGTACTGGCTTCCACACCTACGGGAATTTCTATTGAACTTGTAGAGCGTTTGGGAGAAGCTGAATACGGTAAAATTGTTAAAATTTCTGAAACTCTTGCTGACCGCTTTGGTGAAAAAATGAAGTTCAACCGCAATTCAATAAGAAAATATTTTAACTATCCTAAAACACAACCTTTTATTATCAGGTTCAAGGATGATATCGAGGGTTTTATTATTGGGGTTCCATTAGAGCATTTTGCGAAAGAGAGTTGGGTGCATTGTGATGAGAATTTGGGGAAAGGCAATACGATGTACACATACGCTTATGTTGTTAAAAAAGATTTCCGTTACATAGGCCTTGCAAAAATGCTAAAGAGAGTTTATCAGAATGCTTTGCGAAGAAAAGGGTATACATATATTACAGGGCATGTTATGGAAGGAGTTTCTTTACATTTTACAAAAAAAAGTCATGTTGTTTGTAAATTTAATGACTGGAATAATACCGGATATACATTTGAATACTATCGCTGCCCCCTGAAGTAAATTTCGAGTTACTTGCAACTAATATTGAAAATGATAAATTCTTTTTTTTTAACCTAATCTACTTTATGAACCTATTAAATATATATAGTATAGAATTTGAAGTTGGCTAAAAATATATATTCTCTTAAATTCAAGTTTGTGATTTGAATTTAAGGATTACAAATATGGAACTATCGGAAATATTAACTCCAGAGCTTATTATTTTTCCTTTAGAAGCTAATTCTAAAGAGGAAGTGATTTCGGTTTTAGTAGATAGATTATACAAATTGAAGAAAATCGCAAATTCTGATGCTGCTAGAGAAGTGGTTCTTGAACGCGAGAGGCTGATGAGTACAGGTGTGGGGAAAGGAGTGGCACTTCCTCATGGGAAATATGGCGATATAGATGATGTTGTCATTTCGGTGGGCATATCAATCAAGGGGATTGATTTTGATGCCGTAGATGGTCAGCCCGTTCATATCTTCGTGTTGCTGCTTACTCCTGAGCGGTTCACCAATAAACATTTAAAATTACTTAGCAAATTTTCTCGTATGTTGAATAAAGCAAAATGTCGTGAGGAGATTTTAGAAGCCACTTCTGCTGAGGAAATTGCTGGAATAATTTATCAGAAGACACGTCTGTGAAAGTATGATAATCAAGTTTAGGAGGTGAAATGCCTTTTTGCCCCAGATGCAAGTACGAGTTTGCTGAAGGTTTAGATATATGCCCGGACTGTAATGCAAAATTAGTTGACAAGATTCCGGAAGAACATGAAGTAAGTATCAAATGGGTACTGCTTTCGACATTATCTTCACCGATAATGGCTGAGATGGTCAAGGAAACACTTGAAAATCATGGCATTCGTTCTTTCATAAAGACGGATGTTCTAAATGCCGCCTTCTTAGCGAAAGGGACCTCTACTGCAGGCTCGTTTGCAAAAATATTTGTTCCTGAAGAAGACAAAAAATCTGCTGAAGAGATTTTAAAGAGTATAAGCGACAACAAATAAGCGTTGTTAATTATGCCAATATTTATATGAAAGTGCCTAAAGTGTCTAAAGTGAACTTGCCAAAAGGCATTCGGCTACTGACGGAAAAGTGTCTAAAGTGCCTAAAGTTGTCTCGCTCCGAAGGAGTCCCTCTGGGAAAGAGATGTCTTTGACAAATGCGACCAATGATCAATAAACAATTATCTCTACGAGCCGTATGCAATCAACAATATACAATTATATGTATTTTAAAAATATCAACTTTTGTCGATCACGAAGGTCAGACGACTTATAGAGATTTGTATGGAAAAACATCTCTTTGAAACATGCTTCGTTGTGTCCGAAAAGCCATGGGAGTTATTTTGAAAAAGAAGTTAGAGGCTTAATGTGTATCAAAGAATAAAGGGAACTAAGGATATACTTCCATCTGAATCATATCAATGGCAGTACCTTGAAAAATTTATCTCCGATTCATTAGAAAGAAATAATTATCAGGAAATCCGTACACCTGTTTTTGAAGTCACTGAATTATTTACCAGAAGTATAGGAAGCGATACAGATGTCGTTTCAAAAGAGATGTACACATTTCTTGATAAAGGTAAGACAAGCTTGACCTTGAAACCCGAACTTACAGCACCAGTCGTCAGAGCGTATATACAGAATCATCTTGGACAAATTTCTCAAATAACTAAATTGTATTATATTGATTCTTCATTTCGCCAGGAGCGTCCTCAGAAGGGTAGACTCCGCCAGTTTCACCAGTTTGGATTTGAAATTATTGGCACTGAGTATCCTGAGGCAGATGCTGAAGTTATCCAGACGGTCTATGAGATTTTTTCACAGCTGGGTATTGAAGAATTAAATGTGAGATTGAATAGTATCGGCAGTCGTGACAGCAGGAAGAACTATCTAAACGTTCTACGCTCATCACTGAAACCGTATTACAAAGACTTTTGTCCAACCTGTCAGGTGCGCTTTCAGAAAAATATTCTCAGGCTCTTTGATTGCAAATCTGAATCATGCCAGAATATTTTAGATGAGTTTGCACCGTCTATTTTAGAATATTTAAGTAAGGAAGATCAGTATCATTTTAAAGAAGTAAAGAATCTGCTTGATTTGACAGCGGTTCCATATAGTGTTGATAAGAAATTGGTTCGCGGTTTAGATTACTACACCAGAACGACTTTTGAGATCACTAATCCGCTTTTAGGGTCTCAAGATGCGATTTGCGGTGGTGGTCGCTATGATTATCTCATTGAGGACCTTGGAGGTAAACCTACACCAGCTGTGGGAGTAGCGTCGGGAATGGAACGTCTCCTGATGATTCTAAGAGAAGCAGATGCAATTCCAAAAAAGAAAACCAATTTGCTTTATTTTGCAGCTCTTGGTGATAAGGCAAGAAAAGTTGGATTTAAATTTATTGCCAGACTCCGCAAATTAGGTGTAACGGCAGAAATGGATTTTTTACGGAGATCTCTAAAGGCTCAAATGAGGGAAGCTGGTAAGAAATCTGCTAATTGGGTTCTGATATTAGGGGAAAATGAGATCCAACAGGGCATTATTATTTTGAAGAATATGTCAGATGGAAGTCAATGTAAAATATCTTTGGAAAATGCTGCTGAAGAAGTGGCGAAATATATTAAGCAATAAAATCAAATCTTTATTACGTTTTATATAGCGAACAATATTATATATAGTTTAAATCTGATGACGATTTTGCATTTTGCGATATTGCTAACCATTATATTAAATGCTTTAGATTGATTGTTGGAAGTAAAAACTGTGTTTGTATATTAATGAATCAAATGTTTTATCCTTTTCCCATAGAAGAAAGATATTACCACTACAGCCGCTATCTTCGTGAGCGATTTAATTCACGAGTGTATAAAATATCTCTTGACGCGGGTTTTACTTGCCCAACCCGCAACGGCACTATTAGTTACGGTGGATGTCTGTACTGTAATAATAATAGTTTTGCACTGAAACGTAAAGAATCTATTCCACCTATTTCTCAACAAATAGCTGAAGGTATCGAGAGGCTAAAAAAATACCGGAAGGCAAAAAAGTTTCTGGCTTATTTTCAGGCATTTACAAATACTTACGCTCCCGTAGAGGAATTGGAAAAACTATACAATCTGGCTCTATCTTTTCCTGATATTGTGGGTTTGTGTATTGGAACCAGACCTGACTGTGTTGATGATAAGATATTCAAATTACTGCAAGATTTAAATAGAGAATCTTATGTATCGATAGAATTCGGGATAGAATCAGTTTACGATAAAACGCTGAACTGGATTAAGAGAGGACACGATTTTTCTAAAACAAAGTGGGCAGTTAATAAAGCCAGGGAGTATGGATTACATACAGCCGGACACCTGATTTTTGGATTTCCGACAGAGTCATCGGAGGAAATACTTGAATCTGCGGAAACCATAAATAACCTTGGAATAGATGCGATAAAAATCCATCATCTTCACATTGTAAAGAACACTCAATTGGCAAAACTATATAAAGAAAAACCGTTTCATGTTTTTAGTGAATTAGAATGGATTACACTGGTTTGTGACTTCCTGGAGCGATTATGTCCCAGTATTAGTATTCAACGTCTTTGTGGTGAAGCAAAGCAGGGAACACTCATAGCACCTTTATGGAAGTTGAGTAAAAGTGAGGTTATTCAGGGAATACAAAGAGAATTGGAGAGGCGCGGGAGTTATCAGGGCTTTAATCTCAAAGGATTGACCATTGACAATTGACCATTGACAATTGAAAATTGATAATTGAGTAGGTGTAAAAATTAAATAAAATGGGTGTATTGGCTATGGTAAAGGTAGAAAAATATACTGTTCACGCCTTAGAAACCGGAAGATTCGTGCTTGACGATGCGTTTATTGCTACGAAAATAGATATTTCGATTGCAATTTTATTAAAATTTGTTTAGGAAAATTATGGTACAAAAACTTAGTAATAAAGATGTTGCAATAATATTGAATGAAATTGGCACATTTTTAGAGCTTAAGGGAGATAATCCATTCAAAATCCGTGCATATTATAACGGTGCAAGAACAATTAGTAGAATATCGGTAGATTTGAAAAACCTTATAAAATCTGGAGAGCTTGAAAAAATTAAAGGAATTGGACAAGCATTAACCAAGAAGATAGAAAAATTAGTTACTACTGGCAGTCTCCAATATTACGAGGATTTAAAAGCCAGCATTCCTTCAGGTCTTAGAGATATTTTACGGATACCGGGACTTGGGGCTAAGAAAGTTCGCAAGCTCTGGCAAGACCTCGATATAATAACACTTGGCGAACTTGAGTATGCCTGTAATGAAAACCGACTTGTTACATTGGAGGGATTTGGTTTAAAAACTCAAGAGAAGGTTCTTGAAGGAATCAATTTTCTTAAAAAATATGCCAATAGATTCCTTCTCAATTATGCTCTCGATGAAGCGAACAAAATCGTTTCTATTCTTGAATCTCACCCGGAAGTGAAAAGAATCTCGGTAGCTGGCTCAGTGAGGAGAAAAAGAGAAATAATAAAAAATATTGATATAGTTGCTGATGTTGATTTAAAAGACCGCACCGAAGTTCTTCAATTCCTCTCTGAAAGCACTTATACAGATTCTACACTTTTCTCTACAAAAGTTCCCTTAACAGTTAACCAAAATCATACGAGTATCAAATCAGAAATTGGAATGAATGTGGATATTTATTTTGCAAGTAGTGAAGAGTATCCTTTCATTTTTAGATACTATACCGGAAGCAAAGAGCACAATCAGGTATTACAAAAGTTTGCTGAAGAAGAGGGTTTTATCCTAACCGAAAAAAATCTTTTTCATGGTAATGATGAAATTTTATGCTCCTTTGAAGAAGAAATTTATTCCACTCTGGGATTATCTTACATACCACCTGAGCTGAGGGAAAATGGTGATGAAATTGAACTTGCAGAAAAGAATCAGATTCGGGATTTAATTACCGAAAAAGATTTAAAGGGATGCTTCCACAATCATACGGTTTACAGCGATGGAAGTGCAACAATCAGTGAAATGGTAAAAAAATCTCAGGAGTTGGGCTTTGAATATCTTGGTATTTCAGACCACAGTCAGAGCGCTTTCTACGCTAATGGTTTATCTATTGAGCGAATTCGGGAGCAGTGGCATGAGATTAATGAATTGAATGAAAAACTGGATAATTTTACAATTTTCGAGAGTGTAGAATCCGACATTCTTGTGGATGGAAGCCTTGACTATCCAGATGATATATTGAAAGAATTCGATTTTGTAGTTGCTTCAGTTCATTCACATTTTAAACTCTCTTTAGAGGAACAGACAGCTCGAATTTTAAAGGCAATAAATCATCCTTCAGTAAAGATTTTGGGTCATCCTACCGGTAGACTGCTTCTTTCACGGGATAGTTATAAAGTGGATATGGAGAGACTGATTCGTGAAGCTGCGAAATTAAATATTACTATTGAAATTAATTCAAATCCACATAGGCTTGATCTGGATTGGCGCTGGGGGAAACTTGCCAGAGAGGTTAATCTGAAAGTTGCAATCAATCCTGATGCTCATAGTTTAAATGGACTTAATGACATTATTTACGGTGTATTTATAGCAAGAAAGGCTGGAATTCCGAAGGAAAATATTTTAAATACATGGACAGTAGATAAACTTATTGAGTTCTTTAAATCATGATGGAAATTGTGTAAATTTTATTGGGAAAGTCTTGATTGAAGATTGATAAAATGTGAAATTAGCTGAGTAGATGAAATGTAAAAAGTAGAAGAAAACTCTTATGGAAAGTCTATTTGAATTAGAAAAAAGTGACCTACTGACTTTGAAAGAAGCAAGTTTATGGGCGACAGAATATTTGAAAAAAAATGTCACTGAATCAAATATTTCATATTTAACTAATTATGGTAGAATAAAGAAAATACAAAAAAATGGTAAAGTCCTAATTAGCAAGTCAGAATTAAGAAGATACTATAATTCGTTTTATGGAAAAAGAGAAATAAATTGGAAAAATCAATTAGGGAATGATTTAGATTGGCATTTATCTTTTGATTACCTTAAGGAAGCAGATACAACAAAACATGTGCATAGACTTCACCCATATAAGGGTAAATTTATTCCACAGTTGGTAGAATATTTTCTTGATGACCATACCGATGAGTTTAAAAAAGAATCGTTTTTTAAAAAAGGCGATATTGTCCTCGATCCATTTTGCGGAAGCGGAACAACATTGGTCCAAGCTAATGAATTAGGAATTCATGCATTAGGTAT
The DNA here is from genome assembly GCA_964441235.1 of uncultured bacterium. Classification (GTDB taxonomy): domain Bacteria; phylum Fidelibacterota; class UBA2242; order UBA2242; family UBA2242; genus BS750m-G69. Next base: position 64,392 of record CAYTUQ010000010.1, read on the forward strand.
TGATGTTTCTGCTTTTAATGCCCTTATTGCTAATGTGAAGATTGGAAAATATGATTTTGCCGATTTATATAGTGAAATTAATAAAATTACTAATGCCCTAAAAAAGTTCAACGGAAGAAAAAATATTATTCAGTTTGGAACAGAGCTTGCAGAGGAGCTTGCTAAATTTAATGATCAATATTTCCCTTCACCTAATTTCAAATATAAGGTAAGAAATAAAGAAATAAATGAGAAAGAATATAGCGATAAAAAAGAACATGAATTTTTACATATATATTTTAATTTAGTCAAGAAATACAATGTTAAATTAAAACAAGAAACTTCCGATAACTTTTTAGATAAATGGTATTTAAAAACAGTACGTGATGAGATTGACTTTGTTTTTAGTCTTGTAAAGAAAATTGAGAACATAAATACAAAAAAAGTAATAGGAATAATTCTAAGTAGGACTATTCGTTCATGTCGAGCTACTACACATGCAGATTTAGCTACTTTAAAGAAGCCAATATCAAAAACTTATTATTGTGCTAAACATGGTAAAATCTGCAAACCTTTGTTTTCAATGTTACGCTGGTGGGAACGATATAGTAAGGATACTATTGAAAGACTATCAAAATTCAATAATTTAAGGACCGGTACTTTTCAGTATTGTTTGACCGGCGATTCAAGAACGATAGATATTTATGAAAAATTAGAAAAGAAAAGTTGTGATTTTGTAAATCTTATAAAGAAGCAGAAAATAAAGGGGATTTTTTCTAGCCCTCCGTATGTAGGTCTAATTGATTATCACGAGCAACACGCCTATGCCTATGAATTATTTGGGTTCAAAAGAAATGACGATTTAGAAATTGGGCCTCTATATAAAGGACGAGGTAGAGAAGCTCAGGAATCCTATATTCAAGGAATTTCAAAGGTCTTGAATAAATGCAAAAAATATTTAGTAAGGGACTATAATATTCTTCTTGTTGCGAATGATAAATGCAACTTGTACCCAATTATAGCGGAAAAGGCGGGAATGAATATAGTAAATAAATATAAAAGACCTGTCTTGAATAGAACAGAGAAAGACAAAGCTGCATATTCGGAGACTATTTTCCATCTAAAGGTAAAGGATTAGTAATGGGACTTTCAAATTTACAATCAACATATATTGAAGATGTAATCAAAAATTGTATTCGAGTAAAATTTAAAAAATACAGACCTGAGACTAGTAATATGCCATTTCATTATAGACTTCTTGGTAAGGATAGAATGGCTTTATACTCATTTATTCATTCTCTTAATACAAGTTTTGGTACTTCGATTTTTGAACCTGTTGCTATTGCACTTACCAAAGAGAAATTTAAAAATGCTGTAAAGCAAGCTTCTGTAGGACATCAGATTAGTGAAGAAGCACATATAGTTATTCAAAGAATATTAGATGGTTTGACAACTGGCAGAGAAGAGCCTAATAAGAGAAAAGAAATAGAAATGATTAGAGCGGTTTGTCGTTCGGGAAATATGAATGACGTTAAACCTGTAAAAGCTGATGTATTTTTGGAAGACTATAATGGGAATAAATATTTATTTGATATTAAGACTGCAAAACCAAATATTGGAAATTTCAAAGAATTTAAAAGGTCTCTTCTTGAATAGGTTGCGATTGTATTAGCTCAAAACCCGGAAACTAAAGTTATGACAGCAATTGCAATTCCGTATAATCCATATGAGCCAAAACCCTATGAAAGGTGGACAGTAAAAGGAATGCTTGATTTAAATGAAGAGTTATTTGTCGCTGATGAATTTTGGGATTTTCTCGGTGGTGTTGGTGTATTTAATGAAATATTAGATTGTTTTGAAAGAGCTGGAATTGAGTTACGTACAGAAATTGATCAATATTTTAAAAAATTTAGGTAAGACAAACAACTATGAACGATAACAATAAAATAATCTATTCTATCAACATTGAAGATGTTCAAAAGGTAGCGAAACAGGAACTTGATAGAGAGCTGACAGATAAAGAGTTGAAATTAGTCGAGAACAAAATAGGTGATTACATAGACTGGTATGGCGCAATAGAGCTCTCAATTAATGATGCGATTCTTAATAAAAAATAATGCTGACTATTAAGTAATTATAAGGTATATGTCCAGCTAGAAGATATTTGCTCATAATCATTTAAATATTTTACATCCTCTTGCCCCAAATATTGCAGTTCCAATTCTCACCATATTAGCGCCTTCTTCTATTGCAACTTTATACTAATTTGTCATTCCCATTGACAGTGTTTTCATCTCAACACCTGGTAAGTTAAGAGTTTCAATTTATAAAAATCCTTTTACTTGATTTTTAATTATTTGTTCGATATATTCAAATGTTCGGTCAGACCGAACATTTGAATATATCGAACATTTTGGAGGAATCTGAATGCAAAAAGAACATATCTTAGATGAGTGTATAGAGCAGCTTCGGCATTTGCCGCTGGTTAAAGGGGTGAAACAGATTGAAAAAAGTAATGTAAACGGAGAAAGACAATTTGACGTTTTTCTGGATGTTGATACAGAAATGGAGCATTTACATTTTGGTGTTGAAGTAAAAAGTATATTGAAAAGACCTATTCCTGATCACCTGTTTGTTCTAAAAAAGAAGAGTAAAGTGCCGATTCTTCTAATGGCTGAATATATAAATGCGTCAATTGCTAACGATTTGAAGAGAAATCAAATATATTTTATTGATTCTCTAGGAAATGCTTATATCCATATCCTGGGGTCAATTTATACGGATATTCAGGGTAAGAAACCGGAAAAGCGAAGAGAAAAGCGGACAACAGCACTGTTTCAGCCTAAAGGCATGCAACTACTTTTTATATTACTTACCGATAAAGAGGCTGTAAATGATACTATACGTACCTTAGCTAAGAAAGCAAATATATCCAATGATCGAGCCTTTGCAGTAATGAATGAGCTGAAAGAGAAAGGATTTATCTTGGAAACTGGCAAGAGAGAGAACCGACTTATCAATATAAAATCCTTACTTGAGAAGTGGCTGATAAATTATGGTGATCGGCTGAGACCCAAACTATTTCTGGGAGCCTACAAAGTGAGTCCAGTATTAATTGACAGTTTAGAAGATGAATTGAATGTTGCCTTTGGTGAACAGGTAAAAACATACGCCTTTGGGGGTAGTATCGGTGCCGATATTTTAACGGATTATTATCGTGGTTCGAGCGCCGAAATATTTATTAAGCCGGATATATTGGAAAAGGTGAGAATGACTCTTAAATTGCTTCCTGCCCGGGAGACTAACCTGACCTTATTTAATCTTTTTTCCCCTAAATTGATTTACGGTAAAGTAAAAATAAATTACCCTGTCGTTCATCCTTTATTTATTTATGCTGAACTTTTATACAACGGTGGCGGTAGGGAGATAAATACTGCTAAACGTATATACAACGAATATCTAAAGCAGGATTTTGATGGATCTGAAGCCTGAAATTGGTCAAGTGATTAAAATCTTAGATGATTACTTTAAGAAAAATAACATCTCTTTTGTGCTTATCGGGGCATTAGTTCCGTTATTCATGATAGATTTTAAAGAGAAGAATGGTGTTGGCTATGGTATTAGACCTACGTACGATATTGACTACTCTGCTCTGGTAAATAGTTGGAGCGAATATAGGCGTATTAAACAGGAATTGATTGCAAGAGGTTTTAAGGCAAAGAAAAGTGAGCCGGAGCATCGTTTATTTTTTAATGATGTAGCAGTTGATATAATCCCATATGGGGATAATTTGCTTGAACATAATATACTGGTTTGGCCTAAATCTGGACATCAAATGAATATGGTAGGCTTTGATATCGTTTTCCAGCATGCTCAGCAACTGAAAGTCAGCGAAACCCTAACAATTTCGACGATTCCTATATTTTTATCTGTTTATACAAAGATGATCGCACTTTTGGATAGGCATTCGCAGAACGATTTGATGGATATTTTTTATATGCTCAATCATTATGAAGAAGTAAGTGTAAGCAATCGGCGATTTGATCTATTTGAGATTGAAGGTATCTATTATGAAAATAGTGGAGCGTACTTGGTAGGAGTGGATTTGAAGAAGGTGCTTTCACCACAAATGTTCAAGAGTATTCTGGGTTTCTTTAATTTCATCGATGATCCTGATAATACTATTTTATACGAAATTGCAAGAAAATCAAATCAGAAGCCCTTAGAACTCATTGACTTAATTATGGCATTCAAGAAAGGTCTTGGTATCGAATTGTGACCTATTTTTGTAATACTTCCAGTATTTAAAGAGAAATAAAAACAAAATCCTACAGGGAGGATTTATATTTTATAAGCATCAATATCCCGCATAAATAGGCTCAAGATAGTACCTATACCGAAGAGGATGGCGATTAGAACCATATTGAATCCTAATATAAGTATGATTCCCCCAATTTGTCCTATAAGCATTAATACACCATTTGACGTTGCCTCAGGCACAGGATAGGTGATTTCAGCGGCGTATGTCAGCCCAATTGGTAATGCGGATACTAATAGAAACCCGTATAAAAATGAGATAATGCAGAGAGGAATAAAATAGGGAATGTATGCTAATAGTAATGTTAGAGGCACTCCGGATCCTACAGCAATACTTAAAAAGATACGGCGTTTGTGATATTTATCCGAAAGAGCAGATAGAATAACAGCTCCCAATATTCCTCCAAAAACCAGTAATCCTCCGATTATTCCTGAAGCCTGAACCTCAAGAGATGGCGGAATATCAATAACACGAGTAGTATCAAACACCAGATCAATTTCAGAGCTAATCGCATTAAAAGCACCTATCCCAAAGAATAATAAAATAAAAAGGAAGATAAAATCACGGTTCTTGAAGATATCTTTTAATCCTTCCACCATTAATGTTTTGCTTTTTAACCAATAAGCATTAGGTGCTTCAGCCGGTTTATCTTTGACGAATATTATATATAGAGCCATAAATATCAACGATACAATACCATAGATAAGGAGTGCTGTGTGGATATTATAAGTATCAAAAAGAAATGGAGTTGCTACCATACCAATGATTGCGCCGAGTAGTATAGACATGGTTCCTAAACCCGTAGCAAGAGTTTTTTCTTTTTCCGGAAACCAATTTGTAGCCAGTTTCGTAAAGGAGTTCAAAACGAAGGGCTGACCAATTGCACATCCTGTTTGACAGATGAGGATCAGTGTATAATTTGGAGAAAATGAACGAAGGAGACCAAAAAGCCCGGTGAGAATTACACCAATACCTGTACCCCATTTCAGACCGTATTTATCAATACACCAGCATGCCGGGAAATTGACAGGGATATAAGCGATCATAAAAACCATGGCAAGCATAATTATTGCATTCGTGCTTACTCCATATTGAGTGGCTACTTCAGTTGTAATAGGTGCGAATGTAATCCAGATTATCTGAGTCATAAGTCCTACTAACATAAAAAGTACCAGTACAACCCACCTATAAGAAGAAACCTGATAAGAAGATGAATGTTTTTCGGTATTTGTCATATTTTATACTCCTATAATTTACATTTTCTCGGCCCGAATATTGCCGTTCCTATTCTCACCATATTAGCGCCTTCCTCTATGGCAACTTTATATGAATTTGTCATTCCCATTGAAAGAGTTTTCATCTCGACACCCGGCAAATTAAGTCCTCTAATTTTTCTGGAAAATCCTCTCACCTTTCGGAAATAAGGCCTACTCTGTTCAGGATCTCCTCCAATCGGTCCGATTGTCATCAATCCTTCCAATCTTAGATGTTCAAGTTCCGAAATGCTTTTAGCCAATTTCTCTATGATTTTGTAATCTGGTTTAATACCTGATTTTGAAATTTCGCTGCCTATATTTATTTCAATATAAATAGGAATCACTTTTTTCTCGGCATGCTCAACTCTTTTATCGATAGCTTGTGCCATTTCCAAAGAATCAACAGTCTGAATAATATCGAAAATTTTTAGTGCTTTATTTATTTTGTTTGTTTGCAGATGACCAATCATGTGCTACCTGACTTTTTCTCTTTCTTTGAACAGAGTATTGCAGATTTTTTCTCCCTCCTGAACATAATTTTCGCCAATATCTGTAGCACCTGCTTTTATAACCTCTATTACTTCGTTAGTGGTTCTCTGTTTTGCTGCCACGACAATTGTTACGTATTCAGGGATTGATTCTCTAATTTTTTGATAATTTTCTGTAATAGACATTTTTATCCCCATCTTATTGTCAATTTATATTTTATAGAATTTTCTTCCCAGATTCCAATATCGTTTTGTACTTACTTTGTTTTCAGCATAAGATTCATGCCATCTTTCAGGAACGGGCATATTTTTATATAAACTTTTACGTTGTGCTTCAAGAAGCAATCTCGGCTTTTTCATGAAGTCAGCAGCACATATGATATTCTTTTTTGTCTTATTTGCTAATTCGTCAAGCCATTTAAGCCCACTGCAATTTCTCAATAAGTGATGATCGAGAATTAATATATCAACTTGTTGTGAGAGCTTTATAGCTCTGTCCCATGCTGCTTTGACCTGTTCTTCATTAAGTTGAGATAGATAAATAGGAGGCCCGCTAGCTAACACAATATCAGGGTTCCATGATAATATTTGAGAGATGGATTCGTCGTTGAGGAGTTGAATATCAGAAGCGTGCACAAATACGTAATCTTCTTCGATTCTGGTCATCATAACTGTATATAAATTGTTGTTTGTTTCTCCATGTGGTACCGGTATGGAAAAACTCATAGCCCCGGATTCTTTTCCTTCTGCTACAATTAGCTCTTTATTAAGGGTAAATGAAATGGAAATTGCTCTTCTATCTTCAGTTTTGGAGAGGTTATAAGACTTAGCCCATATTTTAACTTCTGAGTTCAATCCTGCTATTTTTTCAATATCCAATTGATAAGGATTTGCGTCAGTTAGAGGTACATGATCACCATGAAAATGGCTTATCACTATATCCGTAGCCTCAGACCATCTTTTTATGATATTTTTTTGTATTCTTTCATCTACTGCAACTTGAAAGGGATGGGGAAGCAATTTACTTCTTTTGTAACCTAAAGCTATTCCGGGATCGATTAAGATATTCTGATTTTTAGTTTTTACAAAACAGCAAAGACCTCGTACGCCTAAAGACTCAGTACCTAAAATCTCAATTTCCATGACGAAATTTACAGTAATAATTTGTTATTCATAAAAATATTAATTGTTTAATTGTAGAACTGTTTTTTCCCTAATCAAACAACTTAAGTTAAGTTCGCCTCGATGATTTTACTCAAGTTTCGATTAATTCATCTTGATGAAGTCTCGATGTAATATAGAGTTTTACATCAGAGAGCGGACTTAACTCAAGTTTTTATCCACTACTGTATTAACTTTCTAAAGGCTTAACCCTGGATCATCTTCCGTAAAATGAAATATTTCTGTTTCAGCCTCCCGAAGGTCTTTTCTTTCTTCCAATAAAACTGAGATGTTATATATAGTGTTTTTCAGTTGCGTCAGGAGCTTACTCCCAACACAATAAATAACATAATCTCCAGCTATCTGTAAGATTCCATTAGCAAAGTCGTACCCTTCTTATTAGATGGGGATTTTTTTTTCAAAGGAGTGACAAAAGAGGGTTTTAAAAATTATTAGACGAAAACTGAGATATTACCTTTATTGTTCTATTTCTTTTCTCTAATAAAGGGGCTAAATTTTGGACGTTTTCTGCGGCTAAAGGAATTATTAGTAATAAAAAAGAGACTATATTGATTGACCAAGAAGCACTGTTAGGTTTTAAAAAGTGGTTCGCTGTTTATGTGAAAACGTTCCGATCAAATGATCCCGATTACCAGTTGAATATCGATTTGAAAGAGAAACATACACGGTTGGTCTGCGAAGGAATTATAGATATTGGGGAAAGTCTTGCTTTAAGCGAAGATGATCTTCGATTGGCAGAAGTAACCGCACTTTTCCATGATGTAGGCAGATTTGAACAATATGCCCGTTACGGTTCATTTTTAGATATGAAAACCGAAAATCATGCTCTGCTTGGTGTAAGAATTCTCCAAACAAATCATATATTGGATGCAATGGATGAAGAAACGAAGAAATTGATTTTCTATGCAATTTCTAATCATAATCGTGCATATCTACCTGATAATGAATCGGAAAGATTATTATTTTTCACAAAGTTACTTCGTGATGCTGACAAACTGGACATCTGGCGTGTTGTCACGGAGTACTACCATAATAATAACGGAAAACGGAATGGTGCTTTAGAGCTAAATTTACCCGACACACCGGGAATTTCAGAGGGTGTTTACGATGATTTGATGAAGAGAAATGTAGTAAAAGCCAAGCACTTGAAAAATTTGAATGATTTCAAATTGCTTCAAATCGGATGGGTTTACGATGTGAATTTTCCAAGGTCTTTACAACTCGTTTGTGAAAGAAAATATATTGAGAAAATCTACAATGCGCTGCCTAAATCAGAGAAAGTGCTTGAAATTTATAAGGCTGTTCAGGATTATTTGGAAAAGAAATGTAATTATGTGGAAGTAAATTAATGCGAGATAAAACTTTCGATTTTCGCTATATTTGCCCTCAGGAGATGATTATTGAATAATTCACTTATCCCAACGGGATCTCTTGATGAGAAAAAACATGCAAAGGGAATTTTTTCTCGGCTTAAGGAAGCATATCCGGAAGCACAGTGCTCACTAGAATTTGTCAATCCGAGAGAGTTGCTTGTTTCTACTATTCTTTCTGCCCAATGTACGGATAAGCGTGTGAATCAGGTAACACCAGCTCTTTTCGCAAAATATCCAACAGCAAAAGCGTTTGCAGAAGCATCAATTGAAGAATTAAAGGATGATATACGTTCTACTGGATTTTATAATCATAAAGCAAAATCCATTAAAGAAGCGATGAAATCAATTGTCGAAAAATTCAATGGTGAAATTCCGGATAATATTGAAGATTTATTGAAATTTGAAGGCGTTGGGCGAAAAACGGCAAATGTTGTGCTTGGTGATGCATTTGGAATTCCAGGGATCGTCGTAGATACACATGTCAAGCGGCTGTCTGTTAGACTCGGATTGACAAAAAATGCAGATCCGGTAAAAATAGAATATGACTTGATGGAAGTTTTACCAAAGAAAAACTGGATTCTTCTTGGGCATCTTATGATATATCATGGGCGTTCAGTTTGTACTGCGAGGAAGCCGAAATGTTCTAAATGTTTCTTAAATGATATATGTCCCTCGGTTGAGTTATGATAAGTTCCGTTTCTGATATAAATTAATTTTGAGGTTATCAATGAAAACAGAGGAATTAATTCGAGAGCTTTTAATAAATATTGGTGAGGATCCTGAACGTGCTGGTATTCAAAAAACGCCATATAGAGTGGCAAAAATGTGGGAGTATATTACAAAAGGGTATAATGTCGATGTTGAAGATTTGCTGAAAGAATCAATCTGTGACGATAAATATGATCAAATGATAGTAGTGAAGGATATTGATTATTACAGTATTTGCGAACATCATCTTGTGCCGTTTTTTGGAAAAGCACATGTTGCCTATATCCCTGATGGGAAAATTGTTGGGCTTAGTAAAATACCGCGTATCGTGGATGCTTTTGCCCGACGCTTACAAATTCAGGAGAGAATGACAAACCAGATAGCTGAATCCCTTGAAAAAGCTTTGAAACCAAAAGGCGTGGCTGTAGTGATAGAAGCTCGTCATCTCTGTATGCAGATGAGAGGTATTGAAAAACAAAATTCCTTAGTAACGACAAGTACGATGTTGGGTGAATTTCACTCAGAAGATCAGGCGAGGAATGAATTTTTACAACTTATTGGACTTTCAAGGATATGAGAGATTACTTACCACTGAGAACGCCGAGTACTCTAAGGTTCCAGATATAAAAGCAGTATTAATGATTTTCTTTTTTGAAATTATAGAAGTGAATAAAAAGGATGGTTTTGTCCCAAAGGGATCTCTTTGAGATAAAAAGTGATTATATGTGTCATTCTGATGATCCCGACTTGTCGGGAGAAGAAGAATCTCCGACGAGAACCAGTAGAGATTCTTTCCCAGGGGGACTTCTACGAAGCACTCGTACCTCGTTCATCTCAAAGAGACCTCTATGAGGGAATGACAGTTTTGATACTTTTTACGATTACATCAAAAAACGAGATTATAAAAATATTCTCTGCGCTTTCAGCGTTCTCTGTGTTTAAATGAGGTTATTATGCCATTAATCGGATGCCATGTATCAATTGCGGGTGGAGTTGAAAATGCACCTATTCATGGTGGAGAATTAGGTTGCGAAGCTATACAGATTTTTACTGCAAACCAGATGCAGTGGAGAGGGAGTCCAATTTCCGAAGAGAGTAGAAGCAAATTCATGGAAGGATTGAAGGGCCAAGGAATAAGGCAGGTTGTTACACACGATTCGTATTTAATCAACCTCGGAAGTCCCGACCATGCAAAATTGGCAAAGTCAAGAAAAGCTTTTATTGATGAAATGGTCAGATCAGAATTCTTGAATATACAGTATATCATTTTCCATCCCGGTTCACACATGGGTAGAGGCGATGATTATGCACTCAAAACAATTGCCGAAAGTCTGGATTATGCGATAGAGTCCAGGGCAAATTATAAATCCATTTTACTTCTGGAAAATACTGCCGGACAGGGGTCGAATGTCGGATATAAATTTGAGCAGCTAAGAAGCATAATTGATAAATGCAGCTACCCGGAACGACTTGGAGTCTGCTTTGATACCTGCCATGCATTTGCTGCCGGTTATGATTTAGTAACGGAAGATGCTTATAATAAAACCTTCAAGGAATTCGATGATATAATCGGTCTTGACTATCTCCGTGTATTTCACATTAATGATTCCAAAAGAGAGCTTGGCTCGAGAATTGACAGGCATGCATGCTTGGGAGAGGGATTAATCGGCTGGGAATTTTTCCACCGGCTTGTTAATGATAAACAATTTACTGAGCTCCCTATGATATTGGAGACTCCGGGTGGAATTGAAGTTTTTGTGAAAGAGATTAAAGAGTTAAGAAAAGTAATAGAAAAAGGTTGATTAACAATGAAAAATAAGTTTAATCTTGCCGTAATAGGGAGTGGCCCCGGTGGATATGTTGCAGCGATTCGAGCAGCACAGCTCGGAATGAAAGTTGCCTGCATAGAAAAGTCCGAATTGGGAGGTATCTGCCTGAACTGGGGATGTATCCCTACAAAATCACTAATTAAGAATGCTGATGTATGGAGGAATTTACAGTCCCTGGATAGATTTGGCATTAGTTGTGAAAATCCCCAGTTAGATTTTTCTAAAGTTATCCAGAGAAGTCGTCAGGTCTCTGATCGACTTTCTAAAGGAGTTGAATTCTTATTTAATAAAAACCAAATAACGGTTTTTAATGGTTTCGGTCGTTTCAGAGACAAAAATACTGTTGAAGTACTGGATTCCGAAAATAATATATTATCAGAAATTGCTGCTGATTCAATTATCATTGCTACGGGTGCAAGAACACGCTCTATACACGGAGTTGAAATTGATGGGGAACGAGTAATAAGTAGTCACGAAGCCATGATTTTGCCAGAAGTGCCTAAGTCAATTATAGTTATTGGAGCGGGAACAATAGGCGTTGAGTTTGCTTACATTTTCCGATCTTTTGGTTCAGAGGTAAATATCGTTGAATTGTTACCTCAGATTTTATCTATTGAAGATGAGGATATTTCAAGAGAACTTACAAGGTCTTTCAAGAAGCAAGGAATTGGAATATTTACTGACACAAAAGTTGAAAACATTATTACAAAAGAAAGTTCGGTTGAAGTTTTTATAAACAAAAATAGCGTCCAAAAAACTCTTTACGCTGATTTTACTTTGATGGCAATAGGTGTTCGTGCTAATGTTGAGAATATCGGTTTAAAGAAAATTGGTATGGAATTAGACAGTGGTTGGATAAAGGTCAATGATGATTATGAGACAAATGTCTCTGGAGTGTACGCTATTGGTGATGTGATTGGGAATCCATGCCTTGCTCATGTTGCATCAGCAGAAGGGATACATACTGTCGAAAAGATTGCCGGTCAGAATCCTCAGCCCGTAAACTACGAAGCAATTCCTGCTTGTACGTACTGCAAACCTCAAGTTGCAAGTGTAGGTTTGACGGAGGAAAAGGCGGTGGAGAAGGGGCTTGAAATTGCAGTCGGCAAATTTCACTTCAGAGCAAATGGGAAAGGTCTTGCTTTCGGAGAAATTGACGGGTTTGTTAAAGTTATTTTTGATTCAACGACAGACCAGTTGGTCGGAGCGCACATTATAGGCAGCGAAGCCACGGAACTCATTCCGGAGCTCACGCTTGCCATTACGAATAAAATGACTTTTGATGAAGTAAAAAATTCCATTCACGCGCACCCGACATTATCAGAGGCGGTTATGGAAGCTGTTCTTGATGCGTATGGTAAAGCAATCCATAAATAGGATACCCTTTCGAAGGTTCTCAAAGAGGGCCGTTATTGGTATAAACCTTCGTAAGGTTTGAATATGAAAAAACTAAATGTAATTGATCTCGGCAGATGTTCTTATGCGAAAGCATGGGATATACAGAAAGAACTTCATGCAAAAAGAGTAAAGAGAGAAATACCGGATACTCTGATACTTGTCGAACATCCGCACGTTTACACACTTGGGAAGAATGCAAATACTCAGCATTTAATAGCAACTCAGGATTATCTTAAATCAAGGGAAATTGAGATTTTCAAAGTTGACCGCGGTGGTGACATTACTTATCATGGACCCGGACAACTAGTAGGCTATCCGATCTTTAATCTTAAAGAGCATCGAGAAAGTATTTCGTGGTATGTGTACTACGTTGAGGAAGTTTTAATCAGAATGCTTTCGGAGTTCAATATTGAAGCACATCGTGAAAAAGGATTTACCGGAGTCTGGGTTGAAAATAAAAAAATAGCTGCTATCGGTATGAGAGTTTCACATTGGGTAACAATGCATGGCTTTGCACTTAATGTTTTTACAGACCTTTCACTTTACGATGGAATTATTCCGTGCGGTATCACAACAAAGGGAGTAACAAGAATGGCGGATTTGAATAAAAATGTACAATGGAGAGATGTAAAATTAAAAGTTATTGATAAATTTGTAGAAGTGTTTAGTTTTAGATATCCTGCCGAAGGATTTTCCAGAAGAACTCCTACGGAGAAAGCCCGCGGAAGGATAGAGTGTAATGGGAATTAACTCTTGAGGAGATAGTGTATTTAAGAAGGAAACCAGAATGGCTGAAAGTCAAATTCACTGTTGGTGAAAATTTCAGAGATATTCGCGACATAGTTCATAAACATAATCTTCACACGGTTTGCGAGGAGGCACACTGCCCAAACCAGAGTGAATGCTGGCAGCTAAGAACTGCAACTTTTATGATACTCGGTGATACCTGTTCCCGCAACTGCCGATTCTGTGCAGTAAATTCAGGGAATCCAAATCCTTTAGATAAAGACGAACCCAAGAATGTTGGTCGTGCTGTAAAATTAATGGGATTGAAATATTGCGTGATTACTTCAGTAACGAGAGATGATCTTAATGATGGTGGTGCTGAAATTTGGGTAGAAACGATTAGTGAGATTAAAAGGCAAAATCCCGACTGCAAAGTTGAAGTGCTTACACCCGATTTTCAGGGAAATATTGACGCATTAGAAACTGCTTTAAGTGCAAAACCGGATATTCTTGGACATAATCTTGAAACGATAAAAGACTTATACCCCGTTGCCAGACCGCAAGCGAATTATGAGCAATCTCTTTGGGTTCTAAAAGAATCTAAAAATAGAGGTGCTATCACGAAAACCGGTATTATGGTAGGACTTGGTGAAACTAAGAAACAGGTTCTTGAACTGATGCAAGATGCAATTGATGCCGGATGTGACATATTTACTGTTGGGCAATATCTGCAGCCAACCAAAAATCACTTACCAATTGATCGCTATGTTCATCCTGATGAATTCGAATTTTATAAAACTGAAGGGATGAGAATGGGATTTCATGCGGTGATGTCGGGACCGCTGGTGAGGAGCTCGTATCATGCAGATGAGTTAAACCTCTCAGGTTTTTCCGACAGGAGTACTTTCCAAAGTGATTTTCAATCGGACGTAACCTGACAGGTTTAAGAATAGAAAAGCTCTTCGGAAGGTTTATTTATTAACGCCTCTCGAAACAAAACCGTTTCTCTCGAAGAGACGTCCCTAACGCGCCCGCAGGGCTAAACGGGTTTTGGTTAAAAGAAGAAAATAAAATAGGTTCTTTCGCAAAATGAGTTGGTAAAACCCTTTTAAACACAAACTCGGTAAAAAATACGTAATATATTTTTCAAGCATTAGAATAATTCCTCAATATTTTCTTGCTTTTTTAAAATTATTTGCTATATCAGTATTATGTATGGTATGTAATACTATGAAGCATCCTGAATGGGCTACAAAACACAAAAGAAAAGGTACTGAATTAAGGCTTATTAATGGGCACTATTATCTTTATGAAGTGACCAGTAAATGGAATCCTAAGAAGAAACGTGCTCAGAAGATAACAGGGAAAATATTAGGTAGAATTACTCCTGAAGGCTTCATTGAATCTCCTAAGGGGGTGTGATAATATAACCTTTAGGGGGTGTGTCGATCCATAGGATTCCCCTGGAAAGACATCCCTCTGGGAAGAAGAAATAAAATGGATTTTTGTATTATTCTAAGTTCAGTAAAAATATTATGAATATAATTCAGTAAATGGTAATTAGTGTCTGACCGAAAAGTAATGTTTTACGAATAATTCATATTGATTTTGCCCTGCCGGGTTAAAAAGTGCAAAAGAATAAATTTTCCTTTTCTGTATTTTTACACTATTCCACTATTATGGTATCAAAGCTTCACTACATCTTCCAATTTTGGACGTATTTCACCATTGATTGTCCCGACACGTCAGCAATTTTATCACCATAGTAAATTAGATTAATAACCGTGCATGAATGTTGA